>JBNMIH010000036.1:0-26706 GCA_050873165.1 Faecousia sp. | reverse complement strand
TATTGTAGCAGGGTTTTTTTCTCACCGCCATAGGCTTTTTTGAACCACGCGTCTAACGCGTGGTTTTCTTGATACAAGAAGTGTGGCGGGTGGGAGGCCCGCCACACTGGGGAAATCACGCTTGTGCGGCTTCACTGTAGCGGCCCTGCAGGTCAGGCTCCATCATTGCATCGTCAAGCTCTTTGCGTGCCTGGTTTAGCTTGCGCTCCCTCTCTGAATGACTTCATTATAGTATATCTGTGCAGATATACCAATATGGCATATCTGACAAATCTATCTATGCAAATATATTTATTTTCTATATATACACAGATATAAAAAAGTGGTATAATACATACAAAAAGATGGGGAGTTAAATATATGCCTGTATCAAAGGCGCAACAGAAGGCCGTCAATAAGTACATGGTAGCAAACTATGACCGAATCAACCTGACGGTTCCCAAAGGACAGAAAGAGACGATAAGAGCCCATGCGACATTAACGGGAGAATCCGTAAACGGGTTTTTGCAAAGAGCCATCGTTGAAACTATTCAACGGGATACCGCCACAATCCAAGGAGGGAAATAATTATGAGCAATCGGGAAATGTGCGCACAACTTCTTAACACCGTACCAGAGTATAAAATTGGCTATGTCCTTGCCTATTTGCAGGGCCTCACCGCTGATGAAGCAGAGGACGACGCTTTTTGTGAGAAGATGTACCAAGATTATTTGAATGACCCTGACCCAGAGAAGAACAAAGGGTATTCCTTGGCTGACTGCAAGCGGGAATGGGGTATTCAGTGATGTATGAAATCATCATCCAGAAGAAAGCCAAGAAATTCATTGATGCACTCCCAAAGAATGAGCGTATTCGGGTAGTGGCGGCAATAGAGCAACTACCAAACGGGTCTGACATTAAGCCGTTGAAAGGGCATGACGGGCTTCTCCGGCTGCGTGTTGGCAGCTACCGCATTATCTACACAGTGGACAATGGGGAGCTGATTGTCTATGTGATCGACGCAAACAACCGGGGGCAGGTTTACGGCAGGTATTGACAGCATACCTAATTCTCGGAGCGCTGGCGGGTCACTTCGGTGGCCCGCTTTTGTTATGGCTTCTTGGGTACTGCTTGGGTACCAACGAGGCAAAATAAGGCGATTGGTACCCAAACGAGGCAACACACTAAAAATCAAAAAGTGGCGTGTACTCTAAACGATTTTACACATATTAAAACGAAACAAAATGGTAAAATACCCGCTCGTAATGAGAAGGTCGCCTGTTCGAGTCAGGTCACTAGCTCCACAATAAAGCCCCGAAACCGCTATGGTTCCGGGGTTTTTGCTGTCTTTCACGAAGGGAGCATATTTTACTGTGTATCCTCCTGAGGATTCAAAATCTGAACATCCATCTCCCGGGAGGCCAGCTCCTTGCCATTGCTGTTCAGGGCGGTGACCTGGACGGTCACCATGTTTTCCGCCTGGTTGGGCGTCAGCTTCAACTTGACTTTCAGCCCGTTGGGGTAGGCTTTGGTGGGCAGCAGTTTCTGAGCGGGAATATCCGTACTGTCGGAGGCCAGGATGACCTTGCCGCCATCTGCACCGCCTTCTACGGCGAAGTAGCGGATGCCGTCGTAGCGGTCGGA
The DNA here is from genome assembly GCA_050873165.1 of Faecousia sp. Taxonomy (GTDB): domain Bacteria; phylum Bacillota; class Clostridia; order Oscillospirales; family Oscillospiraceae; genus Faecousia. The sequence goes on along the minus strand of JBNMIH010000036.1, from coordinate 25,083 downwards.
CTGGAAATGGAGCTCCTCGGACCAATCCGTCACGTGGGTGCTGTAGCGCAGAACGTCGCTGACGGCATCCAGCACCGTTGTGCACAGGGTCTGGGACTCGGAGGCAGTAATGGAGGCCGTGTAGCTTTCCACTGCCAGACGGACACCTACGGTGACCGTAGCAGATACCAGCAGCATGATCACAATGGTGCAGAGCATCTCCACCAGGGTAAAGCCCTTGTTATTTTGTTTCACTTGGCCGCCTCCTTGTTGATGGTGTAGCGGCGGTAGATGGTGTCGGCGTACGCCTTGCCCGTGGTGCCCGGGTCCGTGGTGTCAGACTTGGTCACCCATTCTTTCACGGTATAGGAGTTGCCGTTCACCACCAGGTCCTTTGTCCCCGATGCCTCCATGTCCTCATATCGGAAGGACTGGTCCGCTCCTTTGATCTGGGCGTTGGACCGGGCGGCGGAAACAATGGCGCCGCAGAGGAACAGGAACACCACGGTGATCACCAGGATGGCACACAGCGACTCCACCAGGGTCTCGCCACGGTTGGAAACCAGTTTTTTCATGTCCCTGCCTCCTTCTTGACCGTATCCGCCCGCGTCACCTTTGCCGTGGTAAAGGCCCATCTCACGGTCCGCCTGACCCAGACATTGCTTTCGTCCTGGCTGGTCTCATCTTTCAGGGATTCGGTATAGGCCCGGATGGTCACCTTCATGCGGCAGGGGGCATCCGGGATGGGCTGACCTGGGACTGCATTGGAGAACACAGCGGTGAGCACATATCCATTCCCGCTGACATCCGTGTCTTTTTCCAGAGACAGCTCCATGGATACATTCTCGTAGCCCTCTACCTGGATGGTGTAGGTCCGGGTGTAGACCGTGCTGTAGGTCATACAGTACTTCATCGCCTCCTCCAGTTCGTTGGAAAAGGGGCCATTCAGTTTTGTGAAGGTCGTATCCGTGCTGACGACATGTTCCATGGAGGCGTCGGAATACTTGGTCTCGGCCACCCGCCGGAAGCTGTTGTCTCCGTTGAAGCTCAGCACACTGTCCCGGAAGGTTTCCGCGGCAGAGCTCACCGTCAGGTAGGCCTGCTGGCTTTCCCGCTGCTGGACTACATTCTGTCCAGCGGTAGCGGCAGCGGCCAGAATGGTGTGGCTCACCATAACGGCCACCAGCATGAGCAGCAGGGCCAGGACCATGGAGGAACCCCGGTCAGACCGCAGCTTTCTGAGTATGGCGTTCAATGGGGGTCCCTCCTTTCCGTGTCAGTTTTCCGTTTCATTCTGGTCCGCCTCTTCCACAGGCTCCCGTTTCTGGTCTTCCGGTTCCTCCGGTGCGTCAGCGGGCTCTTCCGGAGCTTCCGGAAGGGTCTCTTCCGTCTCCAGGGTCTCCTGGTCCTCCGTTTCCGGCTCTTCCAGGTCTTCCTGGTCCTGCACCGCGTCTTCCTGATCCTGCTGTCCGGTTTCCTCCTGCTCCCAGAGGGCGTAAAGCGTGACGTCCTGGTAGAGGATATGGTCGCCGCCCTGCTTCATGGCATCCTCCAGGGTGGCCCCGTCGGTCAGGGCCGCCTGGGCGGCATCGGCCTCGAAGGCCCAGCCCACAAAGCGGTAGCCGGAGCGGGTGAAGCCGCAGCCAGGAAGCTTCGCATTGGCATCGCCAATGGCATACTGGCTGGCCTCCATGGTCCCTGCATCGCTGGTGGCACTGTCCCAGCCGGGGAAGTTGCCGTTGTAGGAGATGGTGTAGGTGGCCGGGGTCCAGACGGCGTGGAGGGCCAGGATCTGGCCATGCTCGATCGCTTGGCCGTCAAAGTTTTCCAGGCGGTCCCGGAAGCTGAAGCCAGGCTGGAACCGCTCCCCTGTCTTGGCCTCCCAGCCCACGAAATCGTAGCCGGGACGGCGGTAGGCGCAGTCCTTCAGCACATTGTCCTCGCTGTCGTAGGTAAAGACGGAATTCTCCATGGGCACATTGTCGTCCCATTCATAATCGTCATAGCCTGCGTCATAGGCCACATAGTAGCGGATAGCCGCTTTTGTCTGCAGGATGGTCTCGTTCTCCGTGACGGTTTCCGTCGGCAGCGGCCAGGTCCAGTGATATCCCGGCGTCGATGCCAGTCCGGCAGTCACGTTCAGTCCGGCATCCTTTGCCAGCTGCAGCAGCTCCGCGTCCAGCTCGTCCTGGTCCAGCTTGCTCAGATCCTGGCCCTGCTCCACCCGGATCTCCTTCAGCAGAGTCTGGGTCGTGCCGGTTCCCGTGGTGCTTTCAAAGCTGAAGCGGACATAATTGGGCCGGTCATAGACAAGGGTATAGGTCCGGTTGACCGTCGTGCCGTCCTCGCTTCTGGGACGCAGGGTCAGCCGCAGGGACCACTGGGCAGCGCTGTCGCCGGTAACGGTGACGGGTCGGTAGGTAAAGTCCTGATTCCGGGTACCCGCAGTGACCACCGCCTTGTCAATGCTGACGGTGATGCTCCCCAGGGTGAATTGATCGGTGTCCGATACCGGCTCTGAAGCATCCGGGACGACCTTTTCCATCTCCTGGTAGCTTCCGCCCTGCTTCAGCTCTGCCTTTACCACATCGAAGGCGCTCAGGTCTGTGTAAGAAATGGCGCTGCCGTCCGTATCCTTCTGATTGGAAGCGTATAGGAAGAGGTTTGCAGTTTCCAGGCTGGGTCCGTCCTCCCCTTCCGCCCTTGCCTCAGAGGTAAATGCACCGTCGGCAGGGGTATGGGGCAGGGTGATCTCCTGGTTGGCAGTGCCGTCGCCCAGGCCCAGCACATCGCTGGGATGGACCACCACGGGAATGACCAGGGTGGACTCCACCGGGTCGGTCGTCACGTCGTCGCTGGTATCCCAGGTGTACACAAGACTCAGCTTCAATGCGCCTTCTCCGGCGCTGAAGCCGGTAATGCCCGTGAGGGTGAAGGTGCCGTCGTCATTGGCCGTCAGGTAAGCATCCTTGGACCAGGTCACCAGGTCCTTCAGACTGTCCTGGGTGTCGATGGTCAGCTCCCAGTTGAGCTTGGCATTCTCTCCGGGGCGGAAGGCCTTGCCGTTGGCATCCTCCAGCCGGACCGCCAGGTCCGCCAGCCCATCCCCCTCGTAGGTCTTCAGGGGCAGCAGGGTCTCGTCCACGGCGATCTTCAGGTCCGCCGTCACCGTCAGGGTCAGAAGGGCGGTGTAATCCACGCCGTTCTGGGTCACTGTTGCCAGGACCTTGACGGTGCCGGGATGCTGGCCCAGGAAGGTGACATTGAAATAGTCGCCGGTCAGGGTCTCATCATAGGTCAGGATACTGGCCGCGGCCTTGCTCACCTCAGCCTCCGGGATCTCCTTGCCCTCCTTATCCATCAAGGTATATTGGGGCTTGGAAACGCCTGCGGTGTCGATCCCCGCCACATAGAGCTTGTAGTCCAGAGTCGCCTGGAGCGCATTGGCTTCCAGCACTACCAGATCCAGGTCCTCCGGCTCCTCGGCATGGTCCTCCTCGGGCATTTCTGCCTCGGTGGGCTCCTCCACAGGGTCGGTTTCCTCCGGCCCCGCCGCCAGAAGGGCGATGCCCTCCGTCAGCGCTTCGGTATTCTCCGTCTGCGCTTCGGTGCTCTCCGGCGGTGCCTCGGTGCTCTCCGTGGGGATCGTCTCCGGTTCCTCCGGCATTTCGATCACCACAGGCCGCTCCTCTGCCTGCGCAGGCAGGGTCTGGGCCGGTTCCTCGTCAGCCCCGGCGTTCATCGGTTCCCCCGTGAACAGGCTGATACCGGTGGTGTTCCGGTTCGCCAGCAAGTCCATGGTTGCCTGATGCTCCTGCCAGTAGATGCCGAACTTGGGCCAGCGGCCGTAGTGGACGTTGACGGTCTCCCCGTTGTTCTCCTGGGTCAGGATGGTGGGGAAGGGATAGTCCAGGCCCTTCAGCTGGGTGTCGCTGCCGGGGAAGCTGAATTTACCGTTGATGGATGCCTGATTCTCCTTGGTAGTGACCTGCTGGAAGTCCGGCAGGTACTCGAAGAGCTCCTTCTCCATTTGCGAATAGGAAAGGTAGGGATAGTAATCATTGTAAAGATCAATCCGACGGCTTCCATCCCAATAATGTGTCGTATTCAGATTAACACCATAGTAGGTGTGCTTCCGATACAGGTCACTGTTGGGATCATTCATTTCTTTGTAATCATCCGCCAGCCTTGCATTGGTATCCAGAGCGTAGCAATTCCGAATCTCAATGTTCGCCGCACCGATAATGGTAAAATACTCCTGCATCTCGCCGTTGGAGGCGATAGCCTGGGTGCTCTTCAGTCCATGAGCGCCCCGCTCCGGCATGACCACATAACTGTAGCTGTCATTGACTTTTGTGACGCCTTTGGTATCACCAATCAGAGTACTCAGATTGCCCCGATCCCGGAGAATAATTCCGCCTAGAATTCCGCCCATCCAGATATTCGCACCGCTACTATAGCTCTTGTGCTCAATCGTCGACAGATTCTTCATGGAACCACCGGCATAGCAGTCCGTGATTGTGCCTCGGGCACAGCCCACCAGGCCACCCACGCGGAGGTTCTGATATCCGTCATTGTACCCAATCTGGATTTCAATGTCCGTTACCGCGGAGCATTTGGTCATATCCAGTGTGCTGGAGCCGACCATGCCGCCTACGCAGCCGCCGCCCCAGCCAGGTTTAATCGTCTGGAAGTCCTGAATTGTATATCCGGAAACCGTACAGTTCTTAAACTCCGCAGATCCCGTTTGACTTCCCGCTACACCCTTACCGGCCATTCCAACCAGACCACCCACCGAATACCAATTGGAGGAATCTCTGTGGATGATCTTCGACCCGTTATCCGAGTACAAAATCACGTTCTGAATAGACGCCTGGGCCGCAATGCCAAACAGGCCAATACACTGGGTATTGGAATCAATGTTGATATTTTTGATTTTATAGGACTTGCCGTCATAGGAGGAGGAGAAGAACGCCATAATAACTTTGGAATCGCCGGAATCCAGCTTCTCATAGTCATACATACCGCCGATTGGCGTATAGTTGGCATAGTCCGTTCCGTCCAGGTCGTGAGTCTGCTTCCAACTCAGATGCAGAGCATCACTCTTTTCATTATTGTTGTTTGCGTTTCCGTAGGACAGATACGGGAATTTGTTATAGATTTCCAAAGCTTTTTGTGCTGCATCGTTTCCATTTACGCTGCACCGATCATTCGGCTTTCCGGAAATGAACTCTGTTGTGGCGTTTCCCGTCATGTAGTTCCAGTTAATAAACTGCAGCTGCTCCACAGACCTTACCTCGTAGCTGTTCCCCTCACTTCCGGGCTTGGCAGCCTTGGTAGTAATGATATCTGTCCTGCCCGTACCCGCCTTGGAGATGCTGTCCAGGCTGAAGGCATCGGCAAAGAAGGGCGACACGGTGTAGGTGTACACGCCGGACTTGGTTTCGTTCACGCCGCCGGTGCCGTAAGTCTCATAGGGGCAGTACAGCGTCCAGGTGGCGTTCCGATTGGCTTCCTTGTCCCGGTTGCCGTCATTGCCCGTCATGTGCAGGCCGTTTGTCCCGGTCCGATACGCCACGAACTTGTACTGGGGCATCTGGATCTCCAGCTCCCGGCTGGCGTCGGGGTCTTCGCCGCCCAGTTCGCAGTTGCTCGGCACCAGGTGGGGCCGCTTGGTGTCGTTCTCCGGGGCCGTGTTGGCGGTGGGCTTATAGAAGAAGCCGTACCCATACATGGTGATCACGCCGCCGTCGTCATGGGCGGTGCACAGGGTGCTGCCGCCGTCCATGATCTTGTCGCCGCTGGTACCCTGGAAGCTCAGGTGGTAGCCGGAGTTGCCGCCCTGCTCGTATTCCCAGTAGAACACGCCGAATTCGCCTACGTCCTTGTCCTGGTTGGGCCAATAGCCAAAGTGCATGGCGTTCCCGTTTCTCGTCAGGCTGGCAGGATAGGGATAGGTCTGCCCTGCCGCGTTGCCCAGGTAGGTGTTGGGGGCAGAGACAAACCCATCCAGCTTCCGCTTTGCCAGGCCTTCGGCATCGGTGACGGTGCCCCGGGCGGTGTTCCGGAAGGCGTTTTCGGAGGCGTTCAGGCTGTAGATCTTGCCCCGGTACTCATAGGTGCCGCCATCCAGGTAGTAGCAGCTGATGGTAGAGCCGCCATTGCAGGCGAAACCGTACATCTCCGTGTCGCCGCTGCCCATCAGGGCCGCGCCGGAGTAGCAGCGGATCAGGTTGCCGCTGCCGTTCTTGGCAGCGAAGCCCGCAATACGGACGGTATTCTTATTCAGCCGGGACTCGGTGACCTCCAGATAGCCTGCCGCGTAGCTGTTGTACACGGAGCCGGAGTTGTCGCCTACCAGGCCCGCTGCATAGATGTTGGCGTTGTAGCTGCTGAGGGAAATGCTGGGGGTCTCGGCAGAGCAGGCGCTGATGGTGCCGCCCTCGTTGCGGCCCACCAGGCCGCCGATGTTGGAGGTAGCGCCATTGTAGCCCGCCAGCTTGATCTTGTAGCCGGTGACGGCACAGTTGGAGATGGCGCCCTGGTTCCAGCCCACAAGAGCGCCCATATTGACGGTCTTGATGCCGTCGGCCATGGGGCTGCCCTTTTCCATATGGGCAACGGCATAGGCCGTGCCGCCGGGGTTCTCGCCGATGACCACCAGATTGCGGATGCTGCCGGAAGCCCCTACCTTGCCGAAGAGGCCCACCTGATTGGCGGTGCTCTCGATGCTCAGGCCCTCGATGACGTGGTTCCGGCCGTCGTAGGTGATGAAGAAGGAGCCGGACTCGGTGCCGATGGGCTCCTGGCTCTGGAAGTCTTTCCCAAAATAGCCCGCCCAGTCGTACCGGGTATAGCTCAGGTCCAGGTCCTGCCACACGACGTTGCCCGCGGTGAGCATTTCTCTATATTTGGGATACAGCCGGCTCAGGGCATACAGGTGCCGGGGGCTGCGCAGGTGCAGCACACTGGGCTTGCCCTCCAGGGAAGCGCCGAAGCAGCTGGCGAAATTGGGATTGAAATAGTAGTGCCGGGTCTGGTCGTTTTCCCGAACGGTGAGCTGCTGGTAGAAGACGCCTTCCTGGACATTGCTGTCGTTGTTCAGCATATCCGCCGGGAGCCGGTAGAGGTAATACTTCTGGCCGCTCTGGGTCGTCACCGTCACGCAGTTCTGATTGGTCAGGGTAGCGGTGCTGTTACCCAGCTTGACCTCGGCCTTCCAGGCATCGTCCTTTTGGGCCAGGTACGCCAGGGCGTAGCCGTCTCCCACGATCCGGACCCGGTCCTGGTAGTCCAGGAGGGTGTCGTCCGCCTGAATGTTGTCTACGGAGATGTTGCCGCCCTCGAAGCGAAGGTGCTCGGTCCCGTCTTCGTCCCTGCTCTTCTCAAAGTAAACCAGAGCGCCTTCCTCAAATTCCGCGGCCCAGTCGCCGTAATGGGTCATCTCTGCGAATCTGGGGAAGCTGTAGGTGCTCAGGCCCTGGCGCATCAGGTTGTAGGGGTTGGTCTGGCCCACGGTGCCCAGGGAGAAGGAGCCCTGGAAGTGGCTCAGGGCATCCTTGCCGGTCAGCACCCCGTAATCGATGGCCGTCACTGCCGCATTTCTGCAGTTGGCCACGTTGGGGTCTGTCAGGGGCAGGAAATATGCCTTCTGGGCGTTGACACTGTTGTAGGCCGTGGTATAGATCCTGCGGACGATGTCCTCGTCGTCCTCCTCCGTCAGTGCCAGGCTCATGGCGCTGTAGCCGTTGGTGGCGTTTTTCAGAGGAACCGTCGTGGAGGATTCATCGAAGACCACCCAGCCTGCCGCCCGGCTGTCCGCCAGGCCATAGCCCGCGGTATAGAAGTTCTGCAGGTTGATGCTGGCCCGGCCGCCGGCGCCGCCGATGAGCCCTGCTACGTCGCGTCCGGTCAGATAGCAGTCGGTGTAGCTCTTATAGATGTTCACGGGGCAGTTCACCATGCCCACCAGGCCGCCCACATACCGGGTACCGGACAGGGGCAGGGACACGGAGCTGTCGTGGATGGTCAGCTGTCCGTTGGTACCGGCGGAGCCCACGAGGCCGCCTATGTTCCGGCCCTGGACCCAGGGCTTCACTTTGGAGACGTCGCTGGCCACGCCCGCCTTGTCCAGGTCCCCCTGCAGATCGCTGAGGAACACCTGCACATGGCTGATCTCCGTCTTGCCGGAGGAGGAGCCCGCCAGGACGCCCACGTTGGATGCGCCGCCGTCGATTCGGGGGCCCGTCACCAGCAGGTCCTGGATGGTGCCGGTAAAGCTGGAGAACAGACCCACGCCCCGGATATCCGAGGATTCGATGTGCAGTCCGCTGATGGCGGGGACGCCGCCGCCGGTGCCGGTCTCGCTGGAGCCGATCTTCTGGCCCGCATAGCTGTTGACGCTGCTGTTGTGGATGGGCTGGAAGAGCCGGTCCCCGTAGACGGAGTAGTAGCACTCCGGGTCGGCGTCGTTCTGCAGGAAGGAGATGTCGTCCACCTGAATGGCGGAGCGGATCATATTGGCTGCCGTCTTGTCCTTCTCCACCTGGGAGGTGTTGTTGTCCAGATTCTGCAGGTGGCGGCCATAGGCGATGTAAGCCACGTTGTTTTCACTGCGGTTGTCGAAGAGGCTGTTGGCGGACTTGACGTCCTTGTCCATGAGCCGCTTGCCGTCGGCCTTTTGCAGGCTGGTGTCCAGCCGCACGTCGATCTTGGTGCCGCACAGCAGCTGCCCCTCGGTCTGGGTGTAGAAGCTGCCGCCTGCATCCAGGCTGTCCAGCACCCAGCTGGCGCTGAACTTGGTGCCGGAATCCTGGGAGATCTCGCTGGCCGCAAACTGTTTGACATATTTGTGTCCGGCAGAGTCCGTAATGGTCACGGTGAAGCTGGGCTTCTCCGTGGACAGGGTGTAGCAGTAGAAATAGGCCGTCAGCTTTTCCTTGTTGACGATGACCACCTCTGCCTTCATGGCATCGGGGTCCACCACATCCACATGGGTCAGGTCGCCGCCGTAGTAGCCCACCCAGGCCCCGTCCTCCAGCCGCTCGCTCTTGACCCGCAGGGCATCCAGGCGGGCCATGGGGTCCGATCCGGCATGCTTGGCAATGGACTCTTCGCTGTAAAACACGGCGTAGATGCTGCCCGTATTGGGGTTGAACTCAATGAGCCAGTTGTGCATCCACAGGTCCCGCTCTGCGCTGCTCTCCGGCAGGAGCACATAAGCGGTGTCCCCATTCTCCTCGGAGAAGACATAGTAGAGGTCCTTGGCATCCTCGGAATTCTCCTCGGCATCCAGGGGATAGATGTCCTTGTGGACCCCGTCCTGGTCCTTGCCATAGAGGTCCGAGAAGCCGCCGGTGCGCAGCTGGGTGATCCGGGACTGGGCGGCCATATAGATGACCTCCGCCTTACTGTCCAACTCCCGCTGCCGCAGATTCCGCCGCAGCCTTCCTACCCCCGCAAAAGCCACCGCCATGAGGATCGCGATCAACGCGACCACCACCAGCATCTCTGTCAGGGTAAAGCCGGTATTTTTCTTATGTAACTGTTTGGTAGACAGTTTCATATGGGTTTCCTCCAAGGTATCTCCCCCCCGCCCTCTCCTGCTTGGAGAGGGTGCCGCCCGCAGGCGGCGGGTGTGGAGGGGACCCCTTTCGTTTCAGACCGGAGTCCGTTGAATGCTCCAGCCCAAACGCAGGGTCTTCACGTATTATCTAAGCACGGAGGTTGTCTTTTTCGGGTCCCCTCCACACCCGTCAGGGCTTCGCCCTGCCACCCTCTCCAGGCAGGAGATGGCTTTTTACACCAGCTCAAAGTAAGTGATCACCATACTCACGCTGATCGTATCCGTCTCCTCGTCGATTTCCTTGGTTTCCCGGTCTACCCGGGTGATGGTCAGGTCGGAGATCTGGTTGATGTTGTCGCTGTCGTGGAGACGGTCGATGATGGCCCGGGCCTGGCTGTAGGTATGGACCGTAAAGTCCAGCTGCAGGGGGCGGCGGATCAGGTAGCCGCCGGAGAGCCGGGAGGTATTGGCAAAGCTCAGGGTGTAGTCCACGGCGCCGTCCAGGATGGAGTGGAGCTCCACCATGAGGGTGCCGGAATTGTCGTAGCTGGGGATGGGGGTGGGGTCCGGATTTTCGGCAAAGATCTGCTCCAGCTCCTGCTCCATCTCCCGCTTCTTCTGGATCAGAGCCATATTCTGCACGATGGTGTCCTGCTCCTGGGCCGCCATACTATTGTAATTATCGATCTGGTCGTTGATGGGCTCCAGCAGGAACTTATAGTAGCCGATGCCGATGATCAGCAGGCTGAGGATCACCAGCATGACCTTTTCTCTGGTGGTAAAGGCACGGTTCATTTCTCGGTCTCCTCCTCAATGGGCTGCAGGGCAATGGTCAGGGTGAAGTCCAGCAGGGCCTCCGGGTCGTTTTTGTCTTCGGTGGAGGCGATGTTCAGGGCGGCAGAGGCCACAATGGGCTGCTGCTCCACCCGGCCCAGCATGGCGGAGACATCCCGCAGGTTCATGCCGGACATTTTCACCGTCATCACCGTTCCGGTGACGGACATGGAGTTCACTGTGCCCTGGGAGCGAAGGTACTGCTCCATCATGTCCAGCACCAGGCTCCGGTCCACGGTGACCAGGCCGTCCTCCTCGCTGTTTTCCATCCACTTCCGGGAGTAGGTCCGGTATTTTTCCTCTACCTTGGGGTAGTCGGCCACGGCCTGCTCCATCTGCAGGTACTGTTCATGGACCTGGTTGTAGGCACTCTCTGCCTTATCCAGCCTTGCAAACTGGTCGATGACGCCGAACTTGGCAACGGACAGGCTCACGGCCAGGATGGCGGCGATGCCTCCCACCAGCGTCAGCACGTTTTTCTTTTTGGATTCCTTCTGGGCCAGGTTGACGAAGGTCTTGCTGGGCAGCTTCATGGCCTTGGCCGTCTTTTTCTCTACTGTGGCGTTCATGTTCGGCCTCCTATTTCTGCAGGGCGCAGCCAACGGCCCGGGCATAGAGCCAGGGCTCTTCCAGCTTGTCGGCCCCGGGGATCATGTCGGCAGCGGGCATGATCTCCAGATCGGTCATCCGGCCGATCGCCTCCCGCAGGGGGGCAATGGCCGCGCCGCCGCCGCACAGGCAGATGCGGTGCAGGCTCCGGTCCCGGTTGTTGTAATTGTAAAAGTTGACGGACTTCATGATCTCTACCGCCATGCGGTTGTAGAGGTCCTGGCTGGCGTCCAGGGTCTGGGCGTCCTGGTAGTTGGTCATCAGGTGGGTATGGGCCACGTGGATGTCCACGCCCCGGCTCTCGGAGATCTCCTGCTCCAGATTGTAGAGCCCCAGGTCCACGGTCCGGCGGTTCCGGAATTCCCTGCCCCGATAGATGTACATCCGCAGCCCCCGGTAGCCCACGTCCACCAGGCAGTAGTCCTGGTCCGCCTCTTCCGGGTGGCTCTCCATATGCCGGGCAACCAAGGAGCCGTAGGCCACCTCTTCCGGGATGGCGTTCACCAGCTTGCAGCCCGCCAGACGGAACACCGCCCGGTACTGCTCGATGGTCTGCTTCAGGGCAGCACAGGCGAAGAGCCGCATTTCTTTGGGCTCCTCCCCTTCCCTGACGATCTCCTGGACGGAATAGTCGAAGTAGTATTGGCTCTTCTCCTGGGTCAGGTAGTCCTTGAATTCAAAGGGCAGGTTGTAGCGGAGCTGCGCCTCCGTCATCGGCGGCACCGTCACGTTCCGGGCAAACACCAGCCGGTCCGGCAGGATCACCGCCGCCTTCCCCTTGCCCATTCCGGCAGAGGACAGGGTGGATTTCAGGGTATCCGCCATGGCGTCGTTAAACAGGATCACCCCGTCCGACACCAGGTTGTCCGGCATCTGCGCACAGACCGCCTTCTTCACCTGCCCGCCGGATACGGACACGATCTTCACCATGGATTCACCGATATCAAATGCTGTCAGTTGACCAGCCATTGTGTTTCCTCCTAGAAAAATTTCTGCCGTCCCATCCCCCTGCCCTCTCCTGCTTGGAGAGGGTGCCGCCGCAGCGGCGGGTGTGGAGGGGACCTCTTCCCTTTTCTGCCGGGGTCCGTTGCACGCCTCAGCCCAAATTTTCGGCCTTTACGTATTTTCCGAGGGCGGAGGTCGTCTTTTTCGGGTCCCCTCCACACCCGGCCCGGCTTCGCCGGTCCACCCACTCCAAGCAGGAGAGGGCTGTTCCGCCCTGCGGGCGGTTAGTGAAACAGCCCCAGATAAGCCTGGATCAGGCCTTCCCCGTACAGCGCCACGAATATCCCCGCGGCGGAAATGCTGGGCCCCCAGGGGAAGGGGGTCTCGTTTTCACCGTGTGTCGCAATGAGGCCGAAGACGATGCCGAAAACACAGGCTGCGAAGAGGCACAGCAGATTCCCTACCAGCCCCAGATACAGCCCCGTGACGAAGAGGAGCTTCAAGTCTCCCCCGCCCATGGCCTCCACTTTTTTGATCCTTTCATAGGCCAGCACCACCAGCAGCAGCCCGCCGCCAACGGCGAAGCCCCCCAGGAGAGCCTGGGCCCAATCGCTTTTTGACCCGTGGGTCACGATCAGGTACGCAGCCCGGACCACGGCCCCGAAAATCAAAGCCCCGTCCGGGATGATATACCCCTCCAAGTCCGCAAAGGCGCACAGCAGCAAAATCGATGCAAACAGTACGTATTGAAGGGCTTGGAGCGAGATATCATATTTCAGTAAAACAAGGACATAGGTGACCCCCGTAGCCAGTTCCGCCGCCAGATGCCGCGCGGACAGCTTGGCCCCGCAGTAGCGGCACTTTCCCTTAGATGCCAGGAAGCTCACCACCGGCACCAGGTCCTTAGGGCCCAGAACATGGTCGCAGACATCACAGTGGGACCGCCCCTTCAGGGCACTCTCCCCATGGACGATCCGCCAGGCCAGGCAGTTCAGGAAGGAGCCCATGCAAAGGCCGAGGAGCGCTGCCAGAACGCAGCAGTAAACGGTGATGAAGGGGGTGGCGTAGAGCATGGAGGGACTTCCTTTCGTGTTTTTTTCACAGCGCGGGCACCGCCAACCCAAACGGTGCCCGCGGGTGTGGGTTGGATTAGTTACCTCTCTTCTGCTGCATGCCGCAAAGGGAAGGTAAGTAAAAGCTATTTAACCGTTATCCTTTGCACCAATGGTAACAGAGCCGTTGGCTTCGTCATATTTGACAGTCCAAGTAGCACCAGCCTTGGCCTGGCCAACAGTAACGCCGCCGACCACGAGGTCCTTGGTAATCCAATTATCAACCTTCTGGGTAAGGGTAACGTCTTTAGACCAGGTGTTCCCACTGTGAGTAATGCCATTCTCCGTCTTGCCGTCGTCAATAGTATTGCTCAGAGCAGCAGCCATGACCTCAGCGTAAGCAGAACGCAGGTTGGCCATATCAGTGGCCTCACGAGCCTTCTCCAGCTGGTTGGTGAAGGTGGGGATAGCAATTGCGACCAGGATGGCGATAATGGCCACCACGATCAGCATTTCCATCAGGGTAAAGCCCTTGGAGTTCTTCAGTTTCTTCATAATTGTTTCTTTCTCCCTTCTATACAATAGAAGATAATGTATTTATGTAAGCACCAGGGCGGGTTGTCTTCCCCGGTGGGTACAACGAAATAAAGTAATTGCGGAGTGCGCCCAAACAGCGCAGCCCCATGCCCTCTCCTGCTTGGAGAGGGTGCCGCCGCAGCGGCGGGTGTGGAGGGGACCCCTTTCCTCTTCTGCCGGGGTCCGTTGCACGCCTCAGCCCAAGTTTTCGGTCTTTGCGTATTTTCCGAGGGCGGAGATCGTCTTTTCGGGTCCCCTCCACACCCGGCCCGGCTTTGCCGGTCCACCCTCTCCAAGCAGGAGAGGGCTTTGCTCCCGTGCGTCAGTCTATTCCTCTTCACCGAAACAGGCGAGCCAGATTGCCTGACACACGCCGCGGAACTGTTGATTCACGTCCCGATTTGAAAAGCGAAGGATCGTCAAGCCCTTGCTTTTCAGGAACTCGTCTCTTTTATGGTCATACTGTTGTCCTTCTTCCAGAAAATGCTGAGTGCCGTCCAATTCAACGACCAGTTTCTTCTCGGATATATAGAAATCTACGATATACGGCTCAAACACCCTTTGCCGGTGGACCTGCAGTGGGAACTCTCTGAGGAACTCATACCATAGCTTTCGTTCTTCTTTTGTCATGGTCTTGCGGAGGTCTCGGGAACGCTGCTTTAAGAGTTGGTTTCTCTCTTTCATAGACAGATTCCTTTCGAGGGAAGATTTGCGCCTGTTTTAGCGGGTCCCTTCCACACCCGGCCCTGCGGGGCCACCCTCTCCAGGCAGGAGAGGGCATGGGGCTACTCCCCGTTGGCGTGTGCGAAAACCTCACATTCCCCCGTACATGCTGAACATGGGCAGATACACACCCAGCAGCAGCAGGACGGTCATAATGGCCAGGCCCACAGTGATGGCGGGCTCCAGCATGGCAAGGAGGCGGTTGGTCAGGACCTCCACCTCGTTATTGTAGTAGTCAGAAACCACCGTCAGGGTCTTTTCCAGGTTGCCGGACTGCTCGCCTACGTTGGACATTTCCACAAGCAGGTGTGGAAAACAGGCTTCCTCCCGCATGGATTCCGCCAGGCCCCGGCCCCGTTCCACGCTCTTGCACACCCGGTGGATGGCGGCGGAGATCAGGCCGTTGGGGATCACGTTGGCGGTGACCTCCAGGGACTGGATAATGGGCAGGCCCGAGGCAAGCATGGTCGCCATGGTGGCCGAATACTGGGCCATAGCGGACATGGAATGGAGCTTTTTCAGGGGGGACTTCAGCAGGGAGAAGGTATCCAGCATTTCCTTGCCCTTCACCGTGTGCTTCATCCCCATCAGACCGGCGGCAATGCCCAAAATGATCAGGACCAGCAGCAGCCACTGCTTGGTCATAAAGTTGGACACGGCGATCATGCCCTTGGTGATCCAAGGCAGCTCGGTGCCCAGGTCGGCAAAGGTCTGGACGAACATAGGCACAGCCACCACCATAATGATGATGAAGACCACAATGGCCACAAAAATCACAATGGCAGGATAGGTCAGGGTGCTGATGACCTTGCCCCGGATCTTGGTCTGCTTGTCATAGTAAGCGTGGAGCCGCTCAAAGCACAGCTCCAGGGTGCCGGAGGCCTCACCGGCCCGGATGGTCTCGATAAAGGTCACGGGCAGGTCCGGGGCGTTGTTCTGGAAGCTCTGGGCCAGGGGGTAGCCGCCGGACACATCCTCGGCCACTTTCAGCAGCATCTTCTGCAGCTCCGGCGTCCGGGCCTGCTCCGCCACCATCTCCACGCACCGGACAATGGACATGCCGGAATTGAGAATGATGGAGAATTGGGAGCAC
Organism: Faecousia sp.; assembly: GCA_050873165.1. Classification (GTDB taxonomy): domain Bacteria; phylum Bacillota; class Clostridia; order Oscillospirales; family Oscillospiraceae; genus Faecousia. Next base: position 9,707 of record JBNMIH010000036.1, on the reverse strand, counting down.
ATAATGGCCAGGTCCTTATCCTTGATCCGGGTTGCCCCGAAGGTGGGATTCAGGTTTTTCTTTTCCTTGACTTCCTCAATATGGGTAACGACCGTGAATTTTTCCCGGAGCTGGCTCACGGCCTCGTATTCGTTGTAGGCCTTGACGACGCCGGAAACCTTCTCCCCATCCGGGGACAGGCCTTTGTATTTGAAGGTGGTCATAACTTCTCTCTTTCTCCCCTGCCCTCTCCTGCCTGGAGAGGGTGCCGCCGCAGCGGCGGGTGTGGAGGGGACCCCTTTCGTCATAAACCAGGGAACGTTGAATTCTCCAGCCTAAACTTGGGGTCTTTACGTTTTTTCAAAGCTCGGAGGTTGTCTTTTTTCGGGTCCCCTCCACACCCGTCAGGGCTTCGCCCTGCCACCCTCTCCAAGCAGGAGAGGGCCATTCCGCCCTACGGGCGGGAGAATCAATACCTACCCCTGCCAAAATTCTCGGGGTCTCTTGCGTAGGACCTTGCTACATCTTGGGACACAGTGCCGTCGCGGACCATTTTTTGCAGGGCGGCGTCCATGAGGATGGAGCCGTTCTGGGCATTCATGGCGATGAAGGAATCCATCTGGGGAGTCTTCCCCTCCCGAATGAGGTTTTTGATGGCGGAATTGACCACCATGACCTCACAGGCGGCGGCCCGGCCCTTGCCGGACTTTTTCGGCAGCAGCTGCTGAGACACCACCGCCCGGAGGGTGGTGGAGAGCTGGAGCCGGATCTGCTTCTGCTGGCCGTCGGGGAACACATTGACCATGCGGTCAATGGCGTCGGCGGCGGAATTGGTGTGCAGGGTGGCGAAGACCAGGTGGCCGGTCTCGGCGGCGGTGAGGGCCGTCTCGATGGTGTTCAGGTCCCGCATTTCGCCGATGAGGATCACGTCCGGATCCTCCCGGAGGATGGCCCGGAGGCCGTCGGCATAGCTCTTCGTATCGGTGCCCACCTGACGCTGGTTGATGACGCACTTGTCAGGGGTATACACATATTCGATAGGGTCTTCCAGTGTGATGATATGGGCGCTGCGGGTCCGGTTGATCCGGTTGAGAACGGAGGCCAGGGTGGTGGACTTGCCGGAGCCGGTCTCGCCGGTGACCAGGACAATGCCCGTCCGGTAGTCCTGGAAGCTGTCCACGACGGGAGGCAGATGCAGCTCCTCCAGCTCCGGAATGCGCTCGGCCAAAAGACGGATGGCAGCGGAAAGGCAGCCCTGCTGGCGGAAGAGGTTGATTCTGGTACGGACTCCGCAGGGGAAGCTCCTGGCCAGGTCCAGCTCGCCTACGTCCTCGATTTCGGCGTACTGCTTCCCTGCCAGCTCCCGGCCCACGTTTTCGCAGTCCTCGAAGGTCAACGGGTAGTCCGTCAGATCTGTCAGGCGGCCGTCCACCCGGCAGCGCACAGGAAGATTTGCCACAATATGCACATCCGATGCCCGGCGCTCTTTGGCCTGGGCGATCCAATCATCCAGTAAACTCATTTGCTTCTCCTTAACCCGCCGTGGAGTTGATGGCCTTTGCGGCCTCGGCGGCGCTGATCTCGCCCCGGAGCACCAGACGGCGGCAGTTCTCCTTCATGGTGACGAAGCCCTCCTGCAGAGCGGCCTCTTTGATGGTCTCGGAATCAGCCTTATTCGATACCATCCGGCGCAGGTGAGAATTGAGGGTCAAAATCTCAAACACCGCCCGGCGGCCCCGGGTGCCGGTGTGGAAGCACTCCTGGCAGCCCTCGCCCTTGTAGAAGACCGCGTCGGAATCTTCCGGCAGGCCCAGCATCTCCAGCTCCTCGGCATCGGGCTTGTAGGCCCGCTTGCAGTGGGGGCAGATCTTCCGGACCAACCGCTGGGAGATGACGCCCCGGAGGGCGCTGGAGATCAGGTAGGGCTCCACGCCGATGTCCTCCAGCCGGTCGATGACGGAAACAGCATCGTTGGTATGGAGGGTGGACAGCACCAGGTGGCCGGTAATGGCCGCCCGGACGGCGATCTGGGCCGTCCCGCCGTCTCGAATTTCGCCCACGGAGATGATGTCCGGGTCCTGACGAAGGATGGCCCGGAGGCCGGCGGCAAAGGTCATGCCGGTCTTTTCGTTGATCTGGCACTGGTTGGCCCCGGGGATGTCGTATTCCACCGGGTCCTCCAGGGTCATGATGTTGGTCTCCTCGCTGCACAGCTGCCGGATCATAGCACACATGGTGGTGGACTTACCGGAACCGGTGGGGCCCACAATGAGGATGACACCGGAGGTGTTCTTCAGCAGTGCCTCGTACTTCTCCAGGTCCTCCCCCTCCAGGCCGATGGACTGACGGCTGACGGCCCCGGCGGACTTATCGAGGAGTCGCAAAACCACCTTCTCGCCGTGGACCGTGGGCATGGAGTTGATACGCAGGTCAATGTCCCTGCCCTTGGCAGAGTACATGGCGCGGCCGTCCTGAGGGATCTTCCGCTCGGAGATGTTCATGCCGCCCATGATCTTCAGACGGGATACCACGGTGGCCTGCAGATTGGAAGGGACGGTGAAGACCTTGCGCAAAGCGCCGTCGATCCGCATCCGCACCACCATCTCCCCCTCCTGGGGCTCCAGGTGGATGTCGCTGGCCCGCTCGGTAATGGCCCGCTCGATGACGGAATTCACGAAGCGGATAGTAGGGGCCTCGTTGGCGGCGTTGTCCACCGTCTGAGCCATCTGGGTGGGGATGATATCCGTCTGGGTATCCCCCGCCTCCCGCTTCATCTCCTCAATGGCCCGGGCAGCACCCTCGTTGCCGTAAAGGGTGTTGATGGCCAGCTCCGTTGCCCGGCGGGTGGCGATCATGGGCACCACCTGCTTGTGGGAAGCGGCCTTGATCTCCTCCTGGGCCACAAAGTTCAGCGGGTCCGACATGGCCACGTACAGCTCGTCCTTCACAAGTTTCACAGGCACCACGGAATACTTCTTGGCAATGGCCCGGGGTACAAATTTCGCCAGCTCCAGAGGGATGGATACGGCGGTCAGGTCCACAAAATCCACGCCCAGCTGCATCTGCAGCGCCTCGATGAGCTGCTGCTCGGTGATCATGCCGTTTTCGATCAGCACGTCGCCCAGACGCTCCCGGGTCTGCTTTTGTATCGAAAGCGCTTTTTGCAGCTCCTCCTGCCCGATCACCCCTGCGGCGATCAACAGGTCGCCCAAACGCATATAAGCCATGAACGAAGTCCTCCATTTATCGGAATTACGCAATAATTATCACTTTGTAACGTATAATAAGCAATAAATCTGGTTTTCTACATACTTAGAGACATTTTACCACAGGATTTTTCCAAATTCAACCGTTTTTTGCAGATTTTTATGTTCGGTTGTCGAATTGTCAAAAATCATTCTCCGATCTCATTCCGATGACATTTTTGCACATTTCTTTTCTATTTTTATAGTTTTAATTTGGCTATTGATTTTTTGATAAATATATGCTACAATTTGGTCAATTCACAAAGCAGCGTATTGTGACCGCTTCGTATTTTTTTGAGGAGTGACACCCTATGTGTGGAATTGTTGGATTTACCGGCCATCACGCCGCCGCGCCGATTTTGCTGGAAGGGCTTTCAAAGCTGGAGTACCGGGGCTATGACTCTGCCGGCCTTGCCGTGCGGGACGGCACGAATCCCGTGCAGATCGTCAAGGCCAAGGGCCGCCTGCGGGCGCTGGCAGAAAAGACGGACAACGGGCTGGCTCTGCCGGGAACCAGCGGCATCGGCCACACCCGCTGGGCCACCCACGGAGAGCCCAGCGAAAACAATGCCCATCCCCACACCTCTGACGACGGGAATGTGGTAGCTGTCCACAACGGCATCATCGAAAACTACCAGGAGCTCCGGGAAAAGCTCCTGCGCAAGGGCTACAGCTTCTACTCCGCCACAGACACGGAAGTGGCCGTAAAGCTCATCGACTACTACTATAAAAAATACGCCCACACCCCTGTGGACGCCATCAATCACGCTATGGTCCGCATCCGGGGCTCTTATGCCCTGGCGGTGCTGTTCAAGGACTACCCCGGAGAAATTTATGCCGCCCGGAAGGACAGCCCCATGATCATCGGTGTAGGCGACGGAGAAAGCTATCTGGCCTCCGACGTGCCTGCCATCCTGAAATACACCCGGAAGGTGTACTACATCGGCAACATGGAGCTGGCACGGCTCACCCCGGAGGGGGCCACCTTCTACAACCTGGACGGAGACGAAATTCAGAAGGAGCTGGTGGAGATCGATTGGAGCGCCGAGGCCGCCGAAAAAGCAGGCTTCGAGCACTTCATGATGAAGGAGATCCACGAGCAGCCCAAGGCTGTGAAGGACACTCTGGCCTCTGCCATCCAGAATGGGGTCATCCAGTATGACAAGCTGGGCCTGACCCCGGAGGAGCTGGCGGACCTGAACGCCATCTATATCGTAGGCTGCGGCTCTGCCTACCATGTAGGCGTCACCGCCCAGTATGTGCTGGAAGACCTGGCCCGGATCCCCGTCCGGGTAGAGCTGGCCTCGGAATTCCGCTACCGGACGCCCCTGCTGCCGGACAAAACCCTGGTGATCATCATCAGCCAGTCCGGCGAGACTGCGGACAGCCTGGCCGCCCTGCGGCAGGCCAAGCAATACGGAGCCGCTACCCTGGCCATCGTCAACGTGGTAGGCTCCACCATCGCAAGGGAAGCCGACCATGTGTTCTACACCCTGGCCGGGCCGGAAATCGCCGTGGCCACCACCAAAGCCTACTCCACCCAGCTGGCCGCCAGCTATGTGCTGGCCATCGCCCTGGCCAAAGCCCGGGGGGCCCTGACGGAAGAGGACAGCGCAAAGATGATCGGCGAACTGGAGACCCTGCCGGACAAAATCGAAAAGCTGCTGGAAAACAAAGAGCGCATCCAGTGGTTCGCCTCCAAGCAGGTGGCCGCCAAGGACATTTTCTTCATCGGCCGGGGCATTGACTACGCCATCTCCCTGGAAGGGAGCCTGAAGATGAAGGAGATCAGCTACATCCACAGTGAGGCCTACGCCGCCGGAGAGCTGAAGCACGGCACCATCAGCCTCATTGAGCCCAACACATTGGTTGTGGGCATCCTGACCCAGCAGAGCCTGTACGAGAAAACCCTCAGCAACCTCCTGGAGTGCAAGAGCCGGGGCGCCTATCTGATGGCCCTGACCTGTAACGGCAACTACAGCATTGAGGACAGTGCTGATTTCGTCATCTATATTCCCAAAACAGACCCCCATTTTGCGGCCAGCCTTGCGGTGATTCCCCTGCAGCTGCTGGGGTACTACGTCAGCGTTGCCAAGGGACTGGATGTGGATAAGCCCAGAAATCTGGCAAAAAGTGTAACTGTTGAGTAAAATAATTTGGGCCCCGTGGAAAACGGGGCCCAAGCTGTTTCTGTTTTTAAGTTTCGCTTTTCGCTTTCCCCCGGCTGCGTCTTCTCCGTCTTCTTCTGGGCCGCTCCTCCGGATCGGCCTTTTCGGCACGTCTGGCATAAGCCTCGGCGGCCTCGGATGTAGCCTCGTAGGTGAGTCTGCTGACCCTGGTCAAGCCGTCGGGCTGCTGGCTCATGCGGACCCGGATCAGGAACTTGCCGTCCTCCGGGCAGGTGGCCAGATCCATATACCGGTGCCCTGGCTGGGCAAACCAGCGGGATCCCAGCATCTGGCGGCCGCAGATGGGACACTTGTTCTCCCTGCCGGACATGGCGGCCAGAGCTGTATCCCGGTCCGGCAGGTCCCGGAAGACCTCCCGGCAGATGCAGCCCGGCAGCTCCGCCCCGTGGAAACCGTTCTCATGGCTCCTGAGGGCGGAATCGTATTCCATGGCTCCTTTTTTCAGGTCCAGCCGGGCGCAGATCAGGGCCGTGTGGTAGGCATCCCCCAAAGCGTCGTGGGCGGGCCGGGTGGCCTCGATGCCGAAGGCCTCCATGGCGGTCTTCAGGGCCTTCTGGGAGGTGGAGCCGTCGGTCTGGGCGTTGAAGATCATCTGGGCGTTATACCACCGGCCGGTCCAGTCCTCCTCCAGCCCATAGAGCCGGAGATTCTCCCGGAGGATGCCAATATCGTCAAAGCCCCAGGTGAGGAAAATGATATCCTCCCCGCACCAACTATGGAACCGCTCCATGGCCTCGGGAAAGGGGATCCCCTCTTCCCGGAGCCGGGTCTCCTTGATGCCCGTCAGCTTGCTGACCCGGCGGTTTAAGTGCCGGTAGACCTTGGGGCGCACCATGACCTGGAATTCGTCGGCCACAGTACCATCTTCCAGCACCCGCACTGCACCGATCTGGATGATCTCCCCCCGGATGGCAGTACTGGCCGGTTTTTTTGAGGAGGGAGAGCCAGGCCAAGGCTGGTTCCACTCCATATCCAAAACAATATAATCCATTCTTTGTTCCTCTGTACGGTATTCTTTGCTTTGTATCATACCACAGACCAATGGGGTCTGTAAACAGGTTCTTCGAAATCTTCGTAAATTATTCCGATTGCATTTGTGCGCAAGATGTATTATACTGATGGCAGGGATTGGCTGAATGCCCAGAAGTTCCCGTTCACACTATGTTAAATTTGTGAAATCTGATTTCACTGCAAAATTTCAGGAGGTTATGTCCCATGCCTAAGACTAAGGAGGCCGCCCAGGCGGCCGAAGCCATGGAGAAACCCGTCGTTAAAAAGGAAGCCGCCAAGAAGGAGCCCGCCAAGCGCACCCGGAAGGCCCCGGCGAAAACCGCCGCCAAAAAAGAAACCGCTCCCAAAAAGGCCGCTGCCAAAAAAGAGCCCGCAAAGAAAGCGGCCCCTGCTGTAAAAGAGGAAGCCCCCATTGTAAAGGAAGCGGCCCCTGTTGTAAAGGAAGAGATCCCCGCTGTAAAGGAGGAGACCCCCGTTGCAAAGGAAGAGATCCCTGCCGTAGAGAAAGAGGCACCCGTTATCGCCGAAGCGCCTGCCCAGGAGTCTGTCCCCGTTCAGGAGGAGCCTGCCCCTGTAGAAGCCGCCCCGGAAGAACCTGTCCAGAAGGAGGAAGCAGCTATGGAAGAACCCCGTTATACCCCTGAGCCCGGCCCCAGAAGAAGCGTAGCCTTTATCGGCTCCGAGTGCTATCCCTTTGTGAAGACCGGCGGTCTGGCGGACGTGATGTACGCCCTGCCCAAGGCCCTGAGCCGGATGAACTGCGACGTGAAGGTCATCCTCCCCCGCTACCGCTGCATTCCCTGGGAATACCAATCCAAGATGGTCTACCGGGGGGAGTTCCAGATGAACCTCTGCGCCGACGGCCGGAGCTTCTACGTGGGCATCATGGAGTACGTGTGGGACGGCGTGGTCTATGACTTCATCGACAACCAGGAGTTCTTCTCCGACGGCAATCCCTACACCTCTATCATTGGGGACATCCCCAAGTTCTGCTTCTTCTCCAAGGCGGCCCTGGCGGCTCTGAACTTCATGGACTGGATCCCGGACGTCATCCACTGCCACGACTGGCAGGCGGCGTTGGTCCCCGTATACCTGCGGACATTGTTCCAGAATACCCCCCTGACCCGGGCCAAGACCATGTTTACCATCCACAACCTGCGCTTCCAAGGCGTGTACAACATCCCCACCATCCGCTACTGGTCCGGTCTTCCCGACTACGTATTCAATAAGGACGCCCTGACCCAGAACTGGCTGGATGCCAACATGATGAAGGGCGGCCTGACCTACTGCAACATGATCACCACCGTCTCCGGCACCTACGCCCAGGAGATCCAGACCCCCGCCTATGGCGAGCACCTGGATGCCCACCTGCGCTACCACTCCGGCAAGCTCCACGGCATCGTCAACGGCATCGACTACGACATCTGGAACCCCTGGACGGACCCCATGCTCCATACCAACTACGACATCACCAATGTCCTGCCTCGGAAGAAGGAAAACAAGCGGGCATTACAGGAAGAGCTGGGCCTGTGGCAGGACGACCACAAGTTCGTCATCGGCCTGGTGTCCCGTCTGACCAATCAGAAGGGCCTGGACCTGGTGAACGCCATCATGCCCCAGATCATGGACGAGCACACCCAGGTGGTGGTCCTGGGCACCGGCGACCGGCTGTATGAGGATGCCTTCCGCTACTACGAAAACGCCTACCGGGGCAACGTCTGCTCCAGCATCATGTATGACGAGGGCCGTGCTCACCGGATCTACGCCGGTGCCGACGCGGTGCTGGTGCCCTCCCAGTTTGAGCCCTGCGGTCTGACCCAGCTCATTGGTATGCACTACGGCACCATCCCCATCGTCCGGGAAACCGGCGGCCTGAAGGATACCGTCCAGCCCCACAACGAGTTCACCCACGACGGCAACGGCTTCACCTTCGACCGGTATGACGCAGGGCTTCTCCTGGACGCCATCAACCGGGCCAAGACCTTCTATTTCACCAACCGCTACTGCTGGGACGAAATGGTCCAGCGGGACATGGACAAGAACGTGTCCTGGGAGAATTCGGCGTGGCAGTATCGGAATCTGTACCTGGAACTGACAAGAGACAAGGCATAAAAAGCATGTTCCCCCGCCCTCTCCTGCTTGGAGAGGGCTTTTCTTTGTGCGGAAAACCAACTTCTCCCGCAGTCTACAGAATCGATATTGAAATTCAAGCCGTCAGGTGGTACAATCAAGGAAGAGTTAGCATATGCTATCCGTCAACAAAGGAAGGGACACCATGAAGTTTCAGAAAAACCGCATGCCGGAACTACCATTTACCAGAAAGTGAGCCACGCCTATGAAATACAGGATTGAAAAAAACACGGTACAGGAAACATTGCTCATTCCGCTGTATGCCAGAAAGGTCTGCTCGGAGCTGTACCCGGATCTCTACCGGGATGAAACATCGGTTCGCCTGATTGAGAAAATCGACTACGACTTTTCGGAGGCGGAGAAAAAATCCCACAGTCAGATGCAGCGCTTCGGCTCGCTGGAGGTGGCTATGCGGCAGAATGACCTTGCCCGGGAAGTAAGGAATTATCTGAAGACCCATCCAAACGCGGCGGTGGTCAATCTCGGCTGTGGGCTGGACAGCACCGGGCGGAATTGCGACAACGGCAGCTGCAAAATTTATAATCTGGATTTTCCGGATGTAATCGCTGTGCGCAACGAGCTGCTGCCTGCCGGAGAACGGGAGAAAAATATCCCATGCGATTTGAATGATACGGCGTGGTTTTCTGAAATCGACGCATCCGGCGGTTCGGTGTTCTTTGCCTCCGGCGTATTCTACTATTTCTTTACAGAACAAGTCAAAGAATTGGTGCAAAAAATGGCAGACGCCTTCCCCAGCAGCGTGCTGGTATTCGATACGGCGAACCGGACGGCGGTAAAGATGATTGCAAAGACTTGGCTCAAGAGTGCGAAAATCAAGGATGTGGGCGCATATTTTTCGGTTTCGGACGCCAAACGTGAGCTTTCCCCGTGGGATAACCGCTTACATGTCACCAGCCGCGGTTATATGCTGGGCTACAACGATCTTCGTGCCCCGTCCGTCAGCGACTTTTTCCGTTTTCTCGCCAAAGCAGGCGACGGCATGATGAAAATGCAGATCGTGAAAATCGGATTTGAAAGCGGAAAATGAGCACAAGAAGTGCTCACCCCCCGCCCTCTCCTGCTTGGAGAGGGTGCCGCCGCAGCGGCGGGTGTGGAGGGGACCCCTAAAAGTTCAGACCGGGCCCGGTTGAAT
>JBNMIH010000035.1:0-26850 GCA_050873165.1 Faecousia sp. | reverse complement strand
GGGTTGCATTTCTTCTCTTGCGCGTCATCATTGCGCCTTTAACTCTAGCCATATACTATATCCTCCTGTCTAGCCCTTATTTGTACGGAATCATCTTCTTGATCGCATCCACATTGGTCACGTCGGCGTAAGTGGTGCTGCGCAGATGACGGGTACGCTTGGTGGTCTTCTTGGTGAGGATGTGGCTCTTGAAAGCGTGGGCTCTCTTAACCTTACCGGTCTTGGTCAGGTTGAATCTCTTCTTTGCACCGCTATGGGTTTTCAGCTTGGGCATAGGTAGTTCTCCTTCCGTGTCTTGTGTGATAAACTTTACTTGCTATTCTTTGGGGTCAGGAACATCGCCATAAAGCGGCCTTCCAGCTTGGGGTTCTTCTCCATGGAAGCTACCTCAGCACAGGCGTCCGCGAAGTCCATCAGCAGCTTTTCACCCAGGTTGGTATGGGCCATTTCACGGCCGCGGAAGCGGACGCTGACCTTCACCCGGTTGCCGTCTGTCAGGAACTTCTGAGCAGCCTTGACCTTTGTATTGAGATCGTTTGTGTCGATGCTGGGGCTCATGCGGATCTCCTTGACTTCCACGACCCGCTGGTTCTTTCTGGCCTCCTTCTCCCGCTTCTTCTGATCGAAGCAGAACTTGGAGTAGTCCATGATCTTGCACACGGGGGGGACGGCATTGGGAGAGATCTTGACAAGATCCAGCCCCTGCTCTTCCGCCATGGCATTGGCCTGGGCAGCGGACACGATCCCCAGCTGAGCGCCGTCGGCGCCGATCAGGCGGATCTCTTTGTCCCGGATTTCCTCATTGAGCTGATGGTCTAACTTTGCGATGGTAAGCACCTCCAAAACAAATAACAAAAAAGCGGATGCCAAAGCATCCGCGTGATTCGCACAAAAATCCCTGAAAAGGAATGTGGAATGGACCGTTTCGCTTGTGCTTACGGTGAGGCGGATGTTCAGCCTTCTTGATTACCTGGGTATTCTACCACGCATTGCGTAGTATGTCAAGAGAAAAATCCATAAATTTTTTCTCCCTGTATAACGTACTCTGTTACCGGGTAAAGTATGCTTTATCCCACAACGGTCCCCGGGCCGTCCTCCAGGGCAGACAGGACCTCCAGGCGAATGCCCTGCTCCCGGGCCAGCTCTATAGACCGGTCGTGGAGCACCTGAGCGCCCTGCCGGGCCAGTGACAGCATCCGGTCGTAGCCGATGCGGGCGAAGCGGGTGGCATCGGGGTAGCGCCGGGGGTCCCGGTCGTAGATGCCGTCCACGTCCGTATAAATTTGGCACCGGTCCGCCTTCAATGCCGCGGCCAATGCCACCGCCGTGGTGTCGGAGCCGCCCCGGCCCAGGGTGGTGATCCTCCCCCCATCGGTGACCCCCTGGAATCCCGTGACCACCGCCACGTTTCCCTTGTCCAGCTGTTCCCGGACCGGCTCCGGGTCCACTGTTGTGATCCTGGCTGCGCCAAAGGCCCCGTCCGTATGGATCCCTGCCTGCCAGCCCGTCATACTGACGGCGTTACAGCCCAAAGCCCCAATGGCCATGGCCATCAGCGCCGCGGACATCTGCTCCCCGGAAGCCAGGTACACGTCCATTTCGCTCAGGGCTCCCCGGGGATTCACTTCCAGAGCCCTGGCGATCATCTCGTCTGTGGTCGTTCCCTGGGCGGATACCACCACGGCCACCTGGTTCCCCTGCCGGGCCAGGGCCGTGATCCGCCGGGCCGCCCGGAAGAGCCGCCCGGTATCCCCCAGAGAGGTGCCTCCGTATTTCTGAACGATCAGCATACCGCATCCCTCCACTGTCAGGATATGACCTTTTCCCCGGGATGGTGCGCTTTTTTCGTTACCCCGCCAGCACGTCGGCCTTCACCACGCCGTGGGAGGCGCTGAGCTTCTGCATGAAATCCTCCAGGGTGATGTTCAGGTCCATGGTCTCGGCAGAGATGGTCACCACGGCGGTGCCGTTGGTGGGGACGATGGAGTTGATGGTCATAATATTGGCGTTTGCCTCGGCGAACACCAAAAGGATCTCCGACAGCAGTCCCGGCTCGTCGTGGAGCAGGAGCTGGAAGGTGATGATCCGGCCCTTCATCATGTTCTGGAAGGGCATCACGGCGTCCCGATACTTATAAAAAGCGCTCCGGCTGATGTCTGTCATGCGGGTGGCCTCGTTGACCGTGGTGGCTTCGCCGGTGGACAGCAGACGCTTGGTCTCCGCCACCTTCAGGAATACCTCCGGCAGGGCAGATGCCTCGACGATATAATACTGGGGTTTGTTGGACATAAAGTGCCTCCTACTATTTTCCATGCGCCGTCACGGGCGCACATCTGTTCATGAATCGATAACATTGTACCATAGAATCCAAAAAAAGCAACCCCATTGTGGAAATTATCTTGCAGGTTTAAAAATCCTTTGTTTTGCAAAAAATTCACCGTTTTGCCGTCTATCTTCCGTTAAAAAGGAGTCACATATGGGTTCTTCACTGAAACGCTGTCTGCGGTTCTCCGCCGCTCTCCTGCTGGCCTGGCTGGGCATCCGCCTGGTGCTGCCGCTGATGTATCCTTTTCTGCTGGGAGCCGCTCTGGCCCTGGGGGCGGAAAAGGGGGCGGACTTTCTGGAGAAGGGCTTCCGGCTCCCCAGGCCCCTGGCGGCAGGTCTGGCGGTCAGCGCGTTGGTCTCCGGGCTGGGGCTCCTGCTGCTGCTTCTGGCCGGACTGGCGGTATCCCAGCTGGGGAGCCTCTATGAGGCGCTGCCGGCCATTGCCGGTACGGTCCGGTCCGGACTGAACATGCTGGAGGACCGGCTTCTGGTGCTGGGGGGCAGTCTCCCGGGTTATCGGCAGACAGTGACCGGCTTGTTTTCCGACGGGGAGGAGCTGCTGGCCAGGGCAAGCCGCCTGGTACTGGGTACGGTGGGAACGGTCCTCACCCGGGTCCCCGGCCAGGCCCTGGGGCTGGGCACGGCGCTCCTCTCCGCCTTCATGCTCTGCGCCAAACTCCCCCGCATCCGCCTTTGGCTGCGCTCCCGGGCGCCGGACCCCAGGCTGGAGGCCTTCCAAAAGGGCTTCGGCAAGCTGAAAGCCGCCGGGAAGCTGTATCTCAGCTCCCAGCTGAAGCTCATGGGGGTCACCTTCTGCCTGCTGTTTGCCGGATTTTCCCTTCTCCGGGTCAGTTATCCCCTGCTGATTGCCCTGCTGGTGGCTTTTGTGGATGCTCTGCCGGTGCTGGGGACAGGCAGCGTCTTGGTGCCCTGGGCCTTGATCTGCTTTCTGGGGGGCAGCGGGGCCCGGGCCCTGGGGCTGCTGGGACTCTACGCCACCGCTGCTCTGACCCGGTCCGTGCTGGAGCCCAGGCTCGTAGGCAGCCACCTGGGGCTGGACCCTCTGGCGACCCTGATGGCCATGTACTGCGGCCTCCGGCTCTGGGGCCTTCTGGGCATGCTGCTGCTGCCCATGCTGGCCGCTGCCGTGTTCAGCGCACTGCCGGAGACGTAGTCCTTGGCTCCCCCTTTGGGGGAGCTGGCAGCCGCAGGCTGACTGAGAGGGCTCTCTCCGCCCTGCGGGCACCTCTCCCATAGGGAGAGGCAAGGGCCGGAAGGCTTGGACTTTTTTTCACTTTCCTATTGTGCATCCACCTTACTTTTGCTATAATGTAAGGAAAATGTTTTAATTGGATGTGTATGGACTTGAAATATGGAATCTGGAATGTGAAGCAGCCTCCGGCAAGAAGCGTCAATGCCCTGGCGGCGGGGGGATTCTCCCCCCTGTGCGCCATGATCCTGGCGGGCCGGGGCATGGAGACCCCGAAGGAAGCCAAAGCCTTTTTGGACTGCGACTGTCCCCTGCCGGACCCCTATCTGATGACGGATATGGACCTGGCCGCCGGACGGGTGGCCGCGGCCATGACCCGGGGAGAAAAAATCGCCGTCTTCGGTGACTACGACGTGGACGGCATCACCGCCACCTGCCTGCTGACGGACTTTCTGCGCAAGCAGGGAGCGGAGGTGGTCAGCTACATCCCCGGCCGGCTGGAGGAGGGCTACGGCCTGAACCCCATCGCCATCCGCCAGCTCAAAAGCGAAGATGTGAAGCTCATCATCACCGTGGACTGCGGCATCACCGCCATTGAGGAGGCAAAGCTCTGTAAGGAGCTGGGGATCGACCTGGTGATCACGGACCACCACGAATGCAAGGATACCCTGCCGGAGGCCATTGCCGTAGTGGACCCCCACCGGCCTGACGGAGGCTACCCCCACAAGAACCTCTCCGGCGTAGCCGTGGCCTTTAAGCTGGCCTGCGCATTGTCCGGAGATACGGAAGCGGTACTGGCCGAGTACGCCGACATGGTGTGCCTGGGCACCGTAGCGGATGTGATCCCTCTGGTGGGGGAAAACCGGGTCTTCGTCTCCCGAGGCCTCAAGTCCCTGGCCAGCACCCGCCGCCCGGGGATCGCCGCGCTGATCAGCGAATGCGGCTGCGAAACGAACAATATCAGCGCCTCCACCATCGGCTTTATGCTGGCCCCCCGGATCAATGCCGCCGGGCGCATGGGCCAGGTGGACCTGGCCGTAGACCTGTTCCTGACCCAGGACCAGGACCACGCCAAGAAGGTTGCCGCGGCCCTGTGCGAATTGAACCGGCAGCGGCAGCAAATCGAATCTGACATCTATTCCACCGCCATTTCCATGCTCCCGGAGGGAGCGCCTCCAGAGGCCATTGTCCTGGCCGACGAAAGCTGGCATCAGGGGGTCGTGGGCATCGTGGCCAGCCGCATTGCAGAGGAATTCGCCTGTCCCGCCTTCCTCATCTGCCTGGACGGCAGCCACGGCAAGGCCAGCTCCCGAAGCCACGGAGGCTTCAACCTCTTCGCCTCCCTGACAGAGCTGTCCCCCCTGCTGGAAAGCTACGGCGGCCACGAGCTGGCGGCGGGCTTTACCATCTCCCGGGAGAATATCCCGGAGTTCCGCCGCCGCATCTGCCAGATGGCCGCGGAGTACTATGCCGACGACACCCATAAAACCAGCCTGGACCTGGACTGCGCCATCACCCCGGAGATGCTGACCATCCCGGAAATCGAATCTCTGGAGGTTCTGGAGCCCTGCGGCAGCGGCTGCCCCAAGCCCGTGCTGATGATGGCGGGACTCACCATCGAGCGCATCCAGCCGGTGGGCGGCGGCCGGCACATGCGCCTGCGGCTGAAAAAAGGAAAGACCTACATAAATGCCATCTATTTCTCCGCCACAGCTGAGTCCGCCTCCATTTTGCAGGGGGACGTGGTGGATGTGGCCTTTGTGCCCCAGATCAATGAATACCGCGGGGAGCGCACCGTTCAGATGAACATTGTGGACATCCGCCCCAGCTGCGCCGCTCCCTGCCCCATGGATACCCTCCGCTACCGGGCCCTGCGTCAAGGGCAGCTGACCCCCGAAGCCGCGGCTCAGCTGCTCCCAGACCGGGCGACCCTCGCCTGTGTATGGCGGTATCTGGCCTCCGTCCCCGGCGGGTCCCTCCGGGAGAGCCCTCTGTGCCTGTGCCGGAAAATCGTTCGGCGGTCCGGCACCGGCCTGAGCCTGGAGCAGCTGCTGACCTGCCTGGACATCTTCCGGGACGTGGGGCTGCTGGAGGAAAAACGAGTCCACCTGGCCATCGACATTCGGATCAAAACTATTTCCGGCAAAGCGGACCTGACCAAAAGCGAAACCATGCAAACACTGCTCCGAGCGAAAGAGAGTTGACTGACAGATATGGAAACCTTTGAAGAACACTATGCCTCTATGATGGACACCATCCGCAAGCGGATGCCCGGGGCAGACCTGACCATCATCGACAAAGCCGTAGACTATGCCAAGGCGAAGCACGCCTCCCAGAAGCGGAAGGACGGCTCCCCCTACATCATCCACCCGCTGGCCGTGGCCCAGATCGTCACGGAAATGGGTCTGGACATCGATGCCATCCTGGGCGCTCTGCTCCACGACACCATTGAGGACACCGACACCTCCCACGAGGACATCGAAAAGCTCTTCGGCTCTACGGTAGCAGAGCTGGTGGAGGGCGTCACCAAGCTGACAAGGGCAGACTTCTCCTCCCGGGAGCAGGCCCAGATGGAAAACCTGCGGAAGATGTTCATGGCCATGAGCAAGGATATCCGGGTAGTGCTGATCAAGATCGCCGACCGGCTCCACAACATCCGCACCATGCAGTACCAGTCCCCGGCCAAGCAGATCGCCAAATGCCAGGAGACCATGGACATCTACGCCCCCCTGGCCCACCGCCTCGGCATGCAGAAGATCAAGTGGGAGCTGGAGGATACCTCTCTGAAGTACCTGGCCCCCAAGGAATACAACGAGATCACCGCCTACCTCCAGGAGCACAAGGAGCAGGACGAGAGCTTCATGCGCACCATCCAGGACAAGATCACCCAGCGGCTGACGGCTATGGGCATCCACAACACCACCTACGGCCGGATCAAGCATGTCTACTCCATCTACCGGAAAATGCTGGCCCAGGGCAAGACCATGGACGAGCTCTACGATATCTACGCCTTCCGGGTCATTGTGGATTCCATCCCGGACTGCTATAACGTGCTGGGCCATATCCACGACCTCTTCAACCTGATCCCCGGCCGGTTCAAGGACTATATTTCCACCCCCAAGCCCAATATGTACCAGAGCCTCCACACCACCGTCATCGGCTCCCAGGGCATCCCCTTCGAGGTCCAGATTCGAACCTGGGAGATGCACGAGACCGCCGAATACGGCATTGCCGCCCACTGGAAATACAAGCAGGGCACCGGCTCCGGCAGCGAGAAGGACTTCGAGTGGGTCCGGCGGCTGGTGGAAAGCCAGCAGGACTCCAACGATGCGGAGGAATACGTCCAGTCCCTGAAAATCGATATGTTCGACGACGAGGTCTTTGTCTTTACCCCCAAGGGCCGCATCGTCTCCCTGCCCTCCGGCTCCACCCCCATCGACTTTGCCTACGCCATCCATTCCGGCGTCGGCAACGCCATGGTGGGAGCCAAGGTCAATAACCGCATCGCCAATATTGATACCAAGCTGAAAAACGGCGACATTGTGGAGGTCATCACCTCCAAGAGCGCCAAGGGCCCCAGCCGAGGCTGGCTAAACATCTGCCAGAGCAACCAGGCCCGGACCAAGATCAAGCAGTGGTTCAAGAAGGAAAAGCGGGACGAGAACATCGTCCACGGCAAGTCCTCCTTTGAGTCCGAAATGAAGCGGATGGGGCTGCCCCTTTCTGCCATCACGGACCCGGAGCTGGAGCCCGCCCTTCTTCGGAAGCTGGCTTTTGACAACTGGGACGATATGTACGCCGCCATCGGCTACGGCGGCCTGACTGCCGTGAAGGCCGTGGGCCGCATCCGGGACGACATCAACAGGGCCGTCAAGGCCCAGTCCGCCGAGAAGCAGCCCCAGACTCCCCTGCGTCTGGCTCCCGACAACGAGGCAGCCAAGCAGAACCGCCACGCCGTCAACGGCGTCATCGTGGAGGATATCGACTCCTGCATGATCAAGTTCGCCAAATGCTGCACCCCCGTCCCCGGGGATGCCATTGTGGGCTTCATCACCAAGGGCTTCGGCGTCTCCATCCACCGGGCGGACTGCCCCAACGCCCAGCACCGGGACGACCCCAGTCAGGCCGGCCGCTGGGTCCGGGTCCGCTGGGCCAACCAGGAGGAGCAGCCCTTTGAGACCACCCTGGAGCTGGACTGCATCACCCGGGACGGCCTGGTGCTGGACGTGGCCCAGGCCCTGACCACCGCCCGGGTCCGGGTGAAGGAGCTCTCCGCCAAGGACCTGCCGGGGGGCCACAGCACCATGACCATCCGCTTCGAGGTGAAAAACACCGCCGAGCTGGAGACCATCCGGACCAAGCTCTTGAACATCCGGGACGTCACCGGCTCCAAGCGAGGACAGAATTAAGGAGGAACACAGAAATGCGCGCTGTACTCACCCGTGTAAAATATGCCTCCGTCGCCATTGACGGAAAGACCGTAGGCAAGATCGGCCCCGGATTTCTGATCCTTCTGGGGGTAGGCCCCAACGACACCGAGGAATGCGCCCGGGTGCTGGCAGAAAAAGCCCTGGGACTGCGTATTTTCGAGGACGAAAACGGAAAAATGAACTTAGGGCTGGATGCCATCGGCGGAGAAGTTTTGGTCGTCAGCCAGTTCACCCTTTACGGCAACTGCCGCAAGGGCCGCCGCCCCAGCTTCACCGAGGCCGCCGGGCCCGAGCTGGGAAACGCCCTGTATGAAAAATTTCTCTCCATCTGTGAAGAGCTGGGCTATCCTCCCCAGCACGGCCAGTTTGGGGCAGACATGAAGGTGGAGTCCCTGAACGACGGCCCCGTGACTCTGATCCTGGACACGGATCAGCTGATGAACAGCCCCAGACGGGGAAACTGACGGAGGGACCGAATGGCGCTGGAAAACAAGCTTGGCCTGACGGATTCTGCCGCCCTTGCCCGGGAGGAAGAACGGATCAGCAAGAAAAAGGCCGCCTGGCTCTTTGAAAGCGGCACGCTGGATGCCCTGCCCCCGGGGTCTTTCGCTTCCCTGGCAGAAATCCACCGGGTCCTGTTTGAAGATATCTATGATTTTGCCGGGAAGATCCGCACCGTGAACCTGGCAAAGGGGAACTTCCGGTTTGCTCCCCTCATGTATCTGGAGGCGGCCCTTGCCAATATCGAAAAAATGCCCCAGAGCACCTACGACGAGATCATTGAAAAATATGTGGAAATGAACATTGCCCACCCCTTCCGGGAGGGCAATGGACGGAGCACCCGGATCTGGCTGGACCTGATGTTGAAAAAGGGCATCGGCCAGGTGGTGGACTGGAGCAAAGTGGACAAAGAGGACTACCTGCTTGCCATGGAGCGCAGCCCCATCAAGGATGTTGAAATCAAGGTCCTGCTGAAAGGGTCTCTGACCAGCGAAGTGACCAGCCGGGAAGTCTATATGAAGGGCATTGACCACAGCTACTATTATGAAGGGTATACCACCTTCCAAACAGATACGCTGTAAAAAGAAAGGAGTATGCTTATGCTTCAAATCGATACCTTGCCGTTAGGCGACTACCAGACCAACTGCTACATTGTCCGCCCGGAGGGGGCACAAGAGTGCCTGGTCATCGACCCGGGCTACGAGCCGGAGATCATCCTCTCCTTCCTCAAAGAGAAGGGCCTGACGCTTACTGTCATCGCCCTGACCCACTGCCACTTCGACCATGTAGGGGCTGTCCGGGACCTGGCGGCAGAGACGGGCTGCAAGGTCTACCTGGATGCCAAAGAGCTGGCTCTGCCCCCCATGCTGACGGCAGGCCCCCTCTACTATACCGACACCTATGCCGACGGAGACCGGGTGACCCTTGCCGGGATGGAAGCCCAGGTCCTGGAGACCCCGGGCCATACCCCCGGCTCCGTATGTCTGCTCATGGAGACGCATATGTTTTCCGGAGACACCCTCTTCGCCGGTTCCTGCGGCCGGACAGACCTGCCCGGCGGCGATTCCCGGGCCATGCGGGATTCCCTGCGGCGGCTGGCGAAGCTGGACGGAAATTATTTCGTCCATCCGGGCCATGGCCCCGGCAGCACCCTGGACCGGGAAAAGCAAGTGAATCCATACCTCTGAAAGGACCATTATGAACCTGACTCTTACCGGTCATGACGACCGTTATGCCGTAGAACAGCTTCTGCTCAGCCTCTTCCCAGAAGGGGCCCAGGTGGATGCTGTCTCCTCCCTCCATCGGGGAGAAACCTGGCTCACTGCCGCGGCAAAAATCACCTGGAATGGCCGCACAGCCAGTGCCTCCCGGCGGCTGCGGGCGGAGGAGGAGACCGTCCGGCTGCGGCGCAGAGCCCTGCAGCAGAGCGTCTACCTGGCGGCCCTTCAGCTGCTGCCGAAAGAGCCCGCCTGGGGCGCTTTGGCCGGGGTCCGGCCCACCAAGCTGACCACCAAGGAGCTGCTGGAGGGCGGCACGCCGAAAACTGCGGACAAGCTGTTAAAAGACGTATACTATGTGACCCCTGCCCGGCGTAAATTAGCGGTGGACTGCTCCGTCTCTACGGTGGAAGCCATCCGCAAGACAGAGCCGGGGGATCTTTCCGTGTATGTAGGCATCCCCTTCTGCCCCACCCGGTGCAGCTATTGCAGCTTCGTCAGCCGGACCGTGGGGAAGAAAACAGAACTGCTGGAGCCCTATCTGCAGGCCCTGCTGAAAGAGATCTCCCTGACCGGGGAGCTGCTGCGTGCCTCCGGCCGCCATATGCGCAGCCTCTACATCGGCGGCGGCACCCCCACCACCCTGTCGGACGAGCAGATGGCCCGGCTCCTGGATGCCCTGCGGGAGCACCTGGATTTCTCCCGGTGCCTGGAATTCACCGTGGAGGGGGGGCGGCCCGACACCCTGACGGAGACGAAGCTCAAAACCATCTTTGACCACGGGGCGGACCGAATGAGCATCAATCCCCAGACCATGGAGGACTCTGTCCTCCGGGCCTGCGGGCGGCCCCACAAGGGGGCCGATGTGGTCCGGGCCTACCGGCAGGCGGTGGACGCCGGTTTTCAGGACATCAACATGGACCTGATCGCCGGGCTTCCTACAGATACAGTGGAGGGCTTCCAAAGGAGCCTTACCCAGGTAGCTGCGTTAGGCCCCAGCAACATCACCGTCCATACCCTGGCTCTGAAAAAAGGAGCGGACCTCTTCGAAAAGCGGGAAAGCCTGCCAGGGCTCCGGGATGTGGAGGAAATGGTAGCCTATGCGGAAGAGACCCTCCGGGCCTTGGGCTACAAGCCCTATTACCTCTACCGGCAGAAATACATGTCCGGCTCCTTCGAAAACGTAGGCTGGAGCCGGGACGGGCGGGACTGCCTGTATAACATCTACATGATGGAGGAGGTCCATTCCATCCTCTCCCTGGGGGGCGGCGGCATGACCAAAGTCAACCTGGCAAACGGAAAGCTGGAGCGATTCCACAACCCCAAATTCCCGGAACAGTACATGGAACAGTTTGAGAGTGTACTGGAGCAGAAGCGGGAAATTTTTGAAGTATTGCGCAAAAACCCTCTCCCCGGAGAGGGTGGCAGGGCGAAGCCCTGACGGGCGTGGGGCAAGCGCAGCCCCAAGTCTGTGCCGCCCCTCATCTGCCCGCTGCGGCGGGCGCCTTCCCCCAGGGGAAGGCGAGATCGACTATGAAAGGAAACCTACACCTTGGATACTTTAATCACCAACGTAACCGCCGTGACCATGGCCCCGGGGACGGAAGTGCTCTTCGGCGTAAACATCGGCATCACAGACGGTAAAATCGAATTCATCTCCAAGAAGGTCCCCGAGGCGCTGCCCCAGACCATCATCGACGGCACGGGCATGGTGGCCATGCCCGGCCTCATCAACTGCCACACCCACCTGGCCACCTCCGTCCTGCGGTGCTACACCGACGACCTCAGCAACAAGCAGGCCCTGGAAGAGCTGCTGAAAAAGGAAGCCAAGATGGATTCCCGCAGTGCCAAGGCGGCGGCGCTGCTGTCCATCGCCGAGTGCCTGCGCTTCGGCGTCACCTCCGTTTCGGACCTCTACTACTACCCCGACGCCACCGCCAAGGCCGTGGCAGAGTCCGGCATCAAGGCCAATCTGGCCCTTTCCAGCTACCGGTTCATCGACGAAAACGAGGACTTCGACTTTGAGACTGACGAGCAGTGCCTGGAACTCCAGCGGGTGGTGGACAAGTGGCACGGCTTTGACAAGGGCCGGATCAAGATCGACGCCGGCATCTACTCCGAATACACCAGCAACCACCTTCTCTGGGAGGCCCTGGCGGGCTACGCCAGTGAAAAGGGCTTGGGGATGCAGCTGCACCTGTCCGAGACCCAGAACGAAGTGGACTCCTGCCTGGACCGGACCGGCATGGACCCCGGAGAGCTCCTAGCCTGCCACCGGCTCTTTGCGGTTCCCGCCACTGCCGCCGGATGCTCCTTCCTGACCGAGGAAGAGGCGAAGATCCTGGGGAAGAAGAAGGCCTCCGCCGTAGCTCTGCCCCTGTCCGACGCCAAAAACGGACAGCCCTGCGCCTCCATCATGACCCTGGTGAGATCCGGCATGAACGTGGCCCTCGGCACCGACGGGGCCATCCAGGCGGGAAATCTCGATATGTTCGAAGTGATGCGGGGCGCCGCCATGTCCGTCCGGGCCTCCACCGGGGACGCCTCCGCCCTGCCCAGCTCCGCCGCCCTGATGATGGCCACCGTCTGCGGTGCCCAGGCCCAGGGCCGCAGCGCCGAGTGCGGCATGCTCAAAGAGGGGCTGGATGCAGACATCGTGCTGCTGGATTTCTCCGCCCCCCACCTGATGCCCTGCCACAACGTCATGACGGGCCTTGTCTACGCCGCCAAGGGCGGAGACGTGGCCATGACCATGGTCCGGGGCAGGATCCTCTACCAGAACGGAAAGTTCCCCACCATCGACCTGGGTGCCGTGGTGGAGGAGCTGACTACCTACGCCATCCCCAAACTCTTTGCCAAAGACGATGAAGGAGGTATCCATGGCTGAAAATCGGAGATCCGACGGTCAGAATTTTCTAAAGGGTACAGCCATGCTTGCCTTGGCCACTGCCATTGTAAAGGTACTGGGCGCGGTGTACAAGATCCCCCTGAACGCCATCATCGGCGAGCAGGGCTTCGGCTACTTCAACACCGCCTACGAAATTTACAATGTGCTGCTGATGATCTCCACTGCGGGGCTTCCTGTGGCCATGAGCCGGATGATCTCCCAGGCGGACTCTCTGGGAAACTATAACCAGGTCCGGAAGGTCTACACCGCCGCCAGGAGCCTGTTTTTGGGCTTAGGCATTGTGGGAAGCCTTCTGATGACCCTCTTCTGCCGTCAGCTTGCCCGATTTCAAAATCAGCCCGATGCCTGGGCCGCCATCGGCTTTCTGGGGCCCTGCGTGCTGCTGATCTGCATCATCTCCACCTTCCGGGGCTTCTTCCAGGGTCAGGGCAATATGCTGCCCACCTCCGTCTCCCAGGTCATTGAGGCGGTGGTCCGGCTGTTTGTCGGCATGGCCGCCGCCCTGGTGCTTCTGCGCGCCACGGGCAGTGTGGCTCTGGCCGCCGGCGGCGCCATCCTGGGCGTTACCGCCAGCTGCCTGCTGAGCTCTGCCTACCTCTTTTTCTGCTTTCATAAGCACTATAAGGAGCTCCCCCAGTCCGACGACACCCCCTGGGGCTTCCGGGCCACCATCCGGGCCCTGCTGGTCATCGCCATCCCCATTACGCTGGGCTCCGCCTGTCTGCAGGTCATCACCGCTCTGGCCAGCAAGATCTATATGGGGCAGCTGCTGGCAAGCGGCGTATCCCAGCGGGACGCGGACACCATGCGGGGCATCCACGTCATGACCCAGACCATTTTCAATATGCCCTGCGGCTTCATCACCCCCATTACCGTCAGCATCATCCCCGCCATCACGGCCCAGATCACTCTGGGCGGCCATCAGAAGGCCCGGCAGACGGAGGAAGCCGCTGCCCGGCTCACAGGCCTTCTGGCCATTCCCTGCGCCATTGGCCTGACGGTTCTGGCCCGGCCCATTACGGCGCTTTTGGGCGGCTACACCGGAGAAAAACTGGCGCTTGCCACAAAGCTCATGACGATCCTCGGTATCTGTGTGTTCTTTAACGCCCTGGTGCTCGTGACCACCGCCATTTTGCAGGCCCAGGGCCACGTGACCCGGCCGGTGATCCACATGGTCCTGGCGGGACTGGTGCGGCTGGCCGCCGTGTATGTGCTCTCCGGCATTCCCTCCATCGGCATCGTAGGGGCCCCCATCAGCAACCTGAGCTGTTATGTGGTCATTGCCATTTTGAACCTCTGGGCCCTTCGCGGCCTGCTGGAGGATCCACCGGCCATTCTGAAAAATGTACTGCGGCCCCTGCTTTCCGGGCTTCTAATGGGCGCCCTCTCCTACGGCGCCTGGCTGGTCCTCACCACCCTGGGGATCGCCAACCGACTTCTCCTCTGCGGCCTTCCCGTGGCCGTCGGCAGCCTCACCTATGCCGCCGCCATCGTCTTTTTAAAGGTCATCCAAAAGGAAGACTGCCTCTTGCTGCCCAAAGGGGATAGACTCATCAAATTGCTGCGGCTTTGAACCCTGAAAAATTTTTCATCTTTTTTACCTTCCCGCTCTTGCATTTTTCCTGGTATTATGTTAATCTTATAGGCGAACAAACAAAGCAAAGAGAGGGAATGCTTTTTATGAATAAACCCGAATTTATTGCCGCTGTGTCTGAAAAAACCGGACTTTCCCGGAAGGACACGGAGCGGACCATCAATGCCGCCCTGGACACCATTTCCACCGCCCTGGTAGAAGGGGACCGAGTCCAGTTCAGCGGCTTTGGCATCTTCGAAACCAAGCTCCGCAAAGCCCGCATCGGCCGGGATCCCCACACCAAGCTGCCTATGCAGATCGAAGAGACCAAAGTCCCCTCCTTCAAGCCCAGCAAGGTGCTGAAGGATATTGTAAGGAAGTAACTCCATGCGATTAGACAAATATCTGAAGGTTTCCCGGCTCATCAAGCGCCGCACCGTGGCCAACGAGGCCTGCGACAATGGGCGGGTCAGCGTCAACGGCCGCCCGGTAAAAGCCAGCTATGACGTGAAGGTGGGCGACCGGCTGGAGATCGCCCTGGGCACCCGCACCCTGGCCGTAGAGGTGCTGCAGGTGGCCGAAACCGTAAAGAAGGACGACGCCAGCGCCATGTACAAGGAAGTATAAAAAAGCACCCCGGGCCAAATGGCCCGGGGTTTTCGTATCTTTCAGATGCAGCAGAACAGCCCCCGGCCGCCGCAGCACAGGACATTGACGGCGTAGCACAGGCACAGATTGGTGCAGGGGTCTCCGCCGAAGGAGAAGCCCTTGAAGCCTCCGGCAGTCCTGCGGTAGCCGGAATCTCCGTGCTCGATCTGCTGGAGAGTCCACAGGTACTGCTGGTTGTCCGGCTCCATGCTCACGGCCTTACGGATGTGCTCCAGGGCGGTGACCTGGTTGCCCAGGCCGTTGTTGGCCAGGGCGCTGAGGTAATACCAGTTGGCATCCCGCTCCTGGCAGTTCTCCAGCACGTTAAGGGCCTCCTGGAACCGGTTAAAGCGGATATACTGATAGGCGGACTGCTGATAGCTGTCCTGCCGGGGGGGCTCCTGATAGGTCTCCTGCCAGCCGGTGTACCAGCCGCCAAAGGGCCCGTAGCCCCCGAAGGGATCGCTGCCGTAGCCGCCTCTGCTCTGGCCTCCCTGGGGACCGTAGCCGGTCTGACGGGCATATTTCTCCGGGTTCTTGATCTGGTCGTAGGCCTCGTTGATTTCCTGCATCTTCCGGGCCGCTTCCTGGTCCCCGGGATTCAGGTCCGGGTGGTATTTTTTCGCCAGACGGCGGTAGGCCTGCTTGACCTCCTCGTCGGAGGCCCCCCGCTCCAGTCCCAGCACTTTATAAGGATCGTCGATCATTGGTTCCGCTCCTTTCGGTATTTCTCCCGGTAGCGGACCCAAACGCCGCTGTAAAGGATGTTATCCAGAAGCTCCTTGTCCTGCACAAGGGGCAGTTTTTCGTAGAAATAGGCACATCTGCTCATGGTCAGCGTCAGGATCTGCTCCAGATGTTCCTCCTGGGGAAGCGCAGCCAAGGGGTTATAGCTTCCCTTCTTTTTGTCCTCCTCCAGGTCCAGCTCCGCGTCCATCAGGTAAATAAACCGGCCCAGAGCCTCCCCCATGGCCCGCAGGGTATCCTGCCACAGGTCCTCCCGCCAGACGAAGAGCTCCCCCATGAGGTATCCAAAGGCCGCCGCCGCCCGGTCCGGATTTTGGACGTTGTCCTTTTCCAGCTGGGCCAGGTCCCCCAGGCCCTTTTCCATGGCCCCGCACTGCCGGGGGTATTTTTTTGCGATTTCCCTGTAGTGGGGCTCCAGGTGCTTTGCCAGGAGCCTTGCCGACTGCTTTTGGTCGTCCTGCCAGTCGTCCTGGCATTTGCAGTAGAACAGGGCAACGTTCATGTCCGCGGTGTATTCGATCACCTCGCAGTCCGTCCGGCTCCGGCGCTTTCCCGGGTGCATGGGGCACCGCTTCCGGCTCTTCCGCTCCTCCGGCTCGTAGAGGCTCATAAGGGTCAGGGCCAGAAAGGCCATATCATATTGGAGCCCCAGGCGGCTGAGCTGGCCATTCTGGCGGCCGATGGCGGCGCAGATGCCGCAGTAGACCTCGGTGTAGCGGGTCTTTTCTTCCGGGGTGAGCTCGCTTAGATTGGCTGTAATGTATCCGAACATGATTATCTCCCCCGTATTTTGGCGATCCAGCGGTTCAGCGCCCCTCCATAAAAGAGGATGCACAGGCAGCAGTAGAGCCAGAGCATGGAAACGGCCACGGCATAGACGGAACCGTAAATATTGGAAATTCTGGTAAAATGGGTGATATAGAAGGAATAGACTGTTGAAAATACGGACCAGCCCACCGCGGAGAACAATGCCCCCGGCAGGCTGTCCCAGAATCCGTTGCGGCCGTTGGGCAGGAACATATACACGGCGGTAAAGAGCAGGGTCTGCACCGCCAGCAGAAACACCCCATGGAGATCAATGAGGTCCACCAGGAACATGACCACCGGGTTCTGAACGCCGTAGAGCATATCCAGAATGGTGTTTCCGAAAACATGGAGCACCAAAGTCAAAACCACCACCACCAGAAACAGCAGCGCGTAGACCACACTGATGGCCCGGGTAAAGACATAGCCCCGGTCCTCCTCTACATCGTAGACGGCGTTCAGGCCTGTCAGGAGCCCATAGACCCCCTTGCTGGAGGACCAGAGCAGCGTCACCACGGAAAGGCCCGTCACCGCCGAGCTGGCATTGCGGTAGGTGCTGTAGATGAGCCCCTCGGCTCCCTCCACCATGGCTGCCGGCAGAATGCCGCTGACAAGCCCCACCAGATCCTCCACCGTCAGCCCCGTGAGCCGCAGAGAGCTGAGGACCAGCAGCAGGGCCGGAAACATGGACAGGATCAAAAAGTAGGCCCCATAGGCCGCCCGGAAGGGAATGTGCAGCGCCGAGATCATCCGGGCGCCCTCCACTGCTTTGCCGATGAGGCCGCCCTTGGGGAAGTCTTTCATGGGGAGGCTCCTTTCCCAAAAAGTGCGCAACTCCCCCGGACTTTCCGCTTTTCGTGAAAATCCGGGGGATATTCCGTTCTTATTCCGCGGAGATCATGTAGTAGTACACAGGCTGGCCGCCGTTAATCAGGTTCACATCGGCGTTGGGGCAGATGTCGGCAAAGAGGTCCGCCGCCTTCTGGGCGTGCTTCTCCTTGGTATCCGCGCCATAGTAGATGGTGATGAACTCCCGGCCGTCGTCCCGGGCCTTCTCGGCCAGGCCTTTCAAGAGCACGGTGATATCCTTGCTGGTGCCGAAAAGGCCCTTGCCGTCCATGGCCAAGTAATCCCCTTCGTGGATGTCGTAGCCGTCAAAGTCGGAATCCCGGGCGGCGTAGGTGATCTGCATGGTCTCTACGGAGCCCAGCACATCGGTCATGGCCTGGGTGTTCTCTTCTACAGAACCCTCGGGGTTGAAGTTCAGCATGGCGGTGACGCCCTGGGGCACGGTCTTGGAGCCGATGACCACCACGTTCTTGGGGGTCAGGGCGTCCACCTGCTGGGCAGCCATGATGATGTTCTTGTTGTTGGGCAGCACAAAAACCGTCTCGGCAGGGACCTTGTTCACCGCCTCCAGGATATCCTGGGTGCTGGGGTTCATGGTCTGGCCGCCGGAGATGATCTGATCCACACCCAGATTCATGAAGACATCGGCAAGACCCGCGCCGGCGCAGACGGAAACCACGCCAATGGGCTTCTCAGGCTGGGCGATCTTGGGGGCCAGGTCCTTTTCGTTCATGACCTTTTCGGTGTGCTGCAGGCGCATATTCTCCACCTTCACGGTGACGAAGGAGCCGTAGTTCACAGCCTCATGGAGAGCGGCGCCGGGGTCGTTGGTATGCACATGGACCTTGATGATCTCCTCGTCATCCACCAGGACCAGGCTGTCGCCCAGCTCATTGAGGAAAGCACGGAGTGCCTCGGGATCCTTCTTGTTTTCCCGGGAGATGATGAACTCGGTGCAGTAGGAGAACTTGATGTCCTCGGTATTGAAGTCGGAGAAGTCCGCCTGCTCCTTGGTGGCAGTCTCCCCGGTCTCCTCCGGGGCCACCACGTCCTCGCCCCGCAGGGCGCTGAGCATGGCCTCCAGGACGTAGAGCCAGCCCTTGCCGCCGGCATCCACCACCCCGGCCTTCTTCAGCACCGGGTTCTGGTTGACGGTATCGGCCAGAGCCACCTTCGCCTCGGCGACGGCGGCCTCCTGGACGAACTCGATATGGTTGTTCTCCTCGGCAGCTTCCAGGGCCTTGGCGGCAGCCAGCCGGGAGACCGTCAGAATGGTGCCCTCGGCGGGCTTCATGACGGCCTTGTAGGCGGCATCCACACCGGCCTGGAGGGCCTGGGCCCACAGCACACCGTCGCACTCCTCATTGCCCTTGAGCTTTTTGGAAAGGCCCCGGAACAGCAGGGACAGGATGACGCCGGAATTGCCCCGGGCGCCCCGCAGCATGGCGGAGGCCGCCACCTTGGAGGCGGCGTACAGGCCGGGGTCCTCCGAAGCCCGCAGATCGGCTGCGGCGGAGTGGATGGTCATCGACATGTTGGTGCCCGTGTCGCCGTCAGGCACCGGGAATACGTTCAGTTCATTCAGATCCTGCTTGTGGATCTCTACAGAGGCGGCCGCGCTGATGATCATTCTTCTCAGCTCGGCTCCGTTGATGGTTTGCCTCAAAATGTTTACACCTCCGAAATTATCCAATCATCATGGAATCAATATAGACGTTTACGGCACGAACCTGGGTGCCGGTGCATTTGGTAACCACATAGCGGACCTCGGAAATAATGGAATTTCCGACTGCGGACAGGTTCACGCCGTTATCCACAATGATGTGCAGGTCGATGGAAATGGAATCATCGTCGTTGAAGGTGACGCGCACGCCCTTGTCCACGGACTCCTTGCGCAGCAGATGATACACATCATCCTTCATGCTGCGGGCAGCCATGCCCTTCACGCCGAAGCAGTTGGAGGCAGCCGTGCCCACGATACCGGTATAGACGCCGGTGCTCACATTCACGCTGCCATTTTCATTTTCATGACGGATCATAAAAATACCTCCTTATAAGCTCTACCTTCCCTTGGAGGAAGGTGCCGCCCGCAGGCGGCAGATGCGGGGCGGAACCGGGTCGGACCCTGTACCACCCCACACCCGTCCCGGGCTATGCCCGGTCCACCCTCTCCCAGGAGAGGGTTTTGGGGGTCATACCATGCTCTCTTCCCAGCAGTCGGGAGCGGTGAGGCCCATCATCTTGACGATGGTGGGAGCCACGTTGGCAAGGCCGAAGTGACCGTCCTTGATGGTCCACTCACGGTCCTTGTCGTAGATGATGAAGGGCACGGGGTTCAGGGAGTGGGCAGTCCGGACAGAGGTCTTGCCCTTCTTGGTCTCGGTCATCTGGTCGGCATTGCCGTGGTCGGCAGTGACCAGGACGGTGTAGCCGTACTTGTCGGCGGCATCGATGATGGCCTTCACGCTCTTATCCACGCACTCCATGGCATAGACCACGGCATCATACACGCCGGTGTGGCCCACCATGTCGCCGTTGGGGAAGTTGCAGCGCAGGAACTGGAACTTGTGGGAGGCCATGTTCTCCACCATCTTCTCGGTGATCTCCTTGGACTTCATGGCAGGGGCCTGCTCGAAGGGGATCACGTCGGAGGGCACTTCCTCATAGACTTCCAGGTTCTCGTCCACCTTGCCGGACCGGTTGCCGTTCCAGAAGTAGGTCACGTGGCCGAACTTCTGGGTCTCGGACAGGGCGTACTCGTGGATGCCGGCGGCGCAGAGGACCTCAGTCAGGGTGTTGGTGATGACAGGGGGCTGGACCAGGTAGTCGGTGGGGATCTTCAGGTCTCCGTCGTACTGGAGCATACCGGCAAAGAGGACGCCGGTGTAATTGCCCCGGTCGAACTTGTCAAAGTCCTTCCGGTCAAAGGCCAGGGAGATCTCCTGGGCCCGGTCGCCCCGGAAGTTGAAGAGGATCACGCTGTCGCCGTTTTCGATTTTGGCGACGGGCTGGCCGTTCCGGGCCACCACAAAGGCGGGCAGGTCCTGGTCGATGCAGCCGGTCTCCGCCCGGTAGGTCTCAATGGCCTCCTTGGCAGAAGCAAACTGACGGCCCTGGCCCTCCACATGGGTCCTCCAGCCGGCCTCCACCATGGGCCAGTTGGCTTCGTAACGGTCCATGGTGATCTTCATACGGCCGCCGCCGGAGGCGATGGCGTAGTCGCAGCCCTCGGTGTTCAGCTCCTTCAGCACGTCCTCCAGCTGCTGGACATAGTCCAGAGCGGAGGTAGCGGGCACGTCACGGCCGTCCAGCAGGATGTGGCAGTAGACCCGCTTGGCGCCCTCTTTGTGGGCCTCGCGAAGCATGGCGATGAGGTGGGAGATATTGGAGTGGACATTGCCGTCGGACAGCAGGCCTAAGAAGTGCAGGGCCTTGCCGGACACGGCGTTGGCAAGCAGCTTCTTCCAGGCAGCGGACTGGTACAGAGCCCCGGTCTCGATGGACTCGGAAACCAGCTTGGCGCCCTGAGAATAGATCTGGCCGCAGCCCAGGGCGTTGTGGCCCACTTCGCTGTTGCCCATGTCGTCATCGGTGGGCAGACCGACAGCGGTGCCGTGGGCCTTCAGATAGGTGTGGGGGCAGGTAGCCAGCAGATGGTCCAGAGTGGGGGTATTGGCGTTCTTGACCGCGTCGCCGCTGCCGCCGTCGCCCTTGCCGACACCGTCCATAATCACAAGTACAATGGGTTTTTCCATAAGTAGTACCTCCATAGTCAGAAGTTTGGGAACATTTTTTCAGTCATATTATTTTACAACAGAAACAGGAAACTTACAACTCTTTTTTTATTTTTTCCATTCCGGACAAAAATACTTCCGGAAGAAGTCCCTTTTAGGGTAATTCTCCCGGAAGTATGAAAAAAGTGTGAAGGTATTCTCTTTATCTGCTGTACTTTCCGCCCTTTCCCGGTCTGCGGAAGACAAGGATGCCGATACCGGCAAAGCACAGCACCGCGCCGATGAGGGCCAGGCCGATGCCGGCGCCATGGGACTGCTTCTCCGGCTTCGTCTCCTCCTCAGTGGTCTCCGGGAAGGTGAAGGGGAAGGTGGTCTCCTCCGTGGCGGGGGCCTCGGTGGGGGCTTCTGTTGTGGGCGCTGTCGTCGCTTCCGTGGTGGGGGCGGTGGCGGCTTCCGTAGCGGGGACGGTGGTAGGCGCCGTGGTGGGCTCCGTCGTTGCCTCGGTGGTGGGCTCCGTGGTCTCCTCAGGGGTGTAGTGGTCGTTGCCGTCGGAATCCAGGAACTCAATGCGTCCGCTGAATGCCTCCTCCAGCTGCTGGATCAGGCTCACGGACCAGGGGCTCCTGGCGGGGTAATAGATCTTCACCGTACTGCCCCACAGGCAGTTCTGCTTGAAGGAGGGGAAGGAGCCGTCGCAGTGGATAGCCGTCAGCTTGGCGCAGTCCCGGAGGCACTCCTCGTCGAAAATGCGGAAGGAGCTGGGCAGATGGATCCGAGTCAGCCCGTCGCAGCCCTGGAAGCTGTGCTTGCCCAGGGTGTGCAGGGCGGAACCGAAGTCCACCTCGGTGATATTGTCGTAGTCCTTGAATGCGTTGTCCCCAACGGTGGTCACGTTTCCGGAGAGGGTCACCGCGGTGATGTCGTTCTTATAGGCCGCCCAGGGGGCCTCGTCCTCAAAATTCTCCATGGGCCCGTTGCCGGAGATCACCAGGGTGCTCCCCTCCAGGCCCCACTCGATGCCGTCCCCGCAGGCGCCGGAGGCGGTGTCGGCAAAGGCTGGAATGGTGATAGCCGCAAGGGTCATACAGAGCAAAGTCATATTCAAAAGAAAGCGTTTCATAATTACCTCCTTAGTTCATGGTCCCCTCAGACCGGTCAAACAGGACCTTCACCCGCTCCCTGAGGGCCTGAGCCTCCGGGGTGTCGGACTGGCCGTATTCTTCGATCCAGTCCTTGGAGGCCTGCTGGGCGTCGGTGAGGACCGTCATATCCATGGATAGATCCGCCACCCGGAAGGCCGGAAGACCGGACTGGCGGGAGCCGAAGAAGTCTCCGGGGCCCCGGAGCTTCAGGTCCTCCTCGGCGATTTTGAAGCCGTCGTTGGTCTTGCACAGGGCTTTTAATCGCTGCAAGGTCTCCGGGTTGTGGTTATGGGAGGTCAGGATGCAGTAGCTCTTGGCACTGCCCCGGCCCACCCGGCCCCGGAGCTGGTGGAGCTGGCTGAGGCCGAACCGGTCTGCGTCCTCGATGACCATCAGCGTGGCGTTGGGCACATCCACCCCCACTTCGATGACGGTGGTGGCAACCAATACGTCCGCCTGGCCCTGGGCGAAGCGGGCCATGGTCTGCTCCTTCTCCGCCCCCTTCATCTGACCGTGGAGCAGGGCGATGCGCAGGTCCGGAAAGACCGTCTGCTGCAAGGTCTCCGCCCAGGCGGAGGCGGCCTTGACCCCCAGCTCCTGATTCTCCTCCACCGCGGGGCACACCACAAAGCACTGATGGCCCTCGGCCACCTGCTTGCGGATAAAAGCATTGATCCGGGCCCGGTAGCTCTCCCCTACCAAAAAGGTCTCCACCGCCTGCCGCCCGGGAGGCAGCTCGTCCAGCACAGAAACCTCCAGGTCCCCATACATCAAAAGGGCCAGGGTCCTGGGGATGGGCGTGGCCGACATGACCAGCAGATGGGGGGCCTCCCCCTTGGCAGAGAGCTTGCTGCGCTGGCCCACACCGAAGCGGTGCTGCTCGTCAGTGATGACGAGGCCCAAATTGTGGAATTCGGTACTGTCAGAGATCAGGGCATGGGTGCCTACCGCCAGGTCCGCCTTCCCCGAGGCGATGGCCTCCCTGGCCTCCCGCTTTTCTTTCGCCGTCATAGAGCCGGTGAGCAGCACCACCCCGAGGCCCATCGGCGCAAAAAGCTTCAATAGAGATGTATAGTGCTGCTCCGCCAAAATCTCCGTGGGGGCCATCAGGGCGCTCTGGACACCGTTTTGGGCGGCACAGTAGACGGCTCCCGCGGCCACCATGGTCTTTCCGCTGCCCACGTCACCCTGGACCAGCCGGTTCATAGGGGTCCCCTTCCGGAAGTCCCCGATGATCTGGCCGATGGCCCGCTTCTGGGCCCCGGTGAGGGCAAAGGGCAGAGCGGCATAGAAGGGCTCCATATCCGTGTGCCCATAGGCCGGGATCTTTTTCAGCTCCCGTGCCGCCCGCATGAGGCTCAGGCCTGCGGAGAAGACGAAAAACTCCTCAAACACCAGCCGCCGCTTGGCCTGCTCCGCCTCCTGGGCATCCTTGGGGGTGTGGATGGCCCGGTAGGCCGTATCCGCCGGGAGAATATGGTACTTCTGCCGGATCTCCGGCGGCAATATCTCTTTTGGCGGGTCACAGACAGCCAGGGCCTGGGAAACCAATTTTGCCATGGCGGCATTGGTCAGCCCGGCAGTCAGCGGGTAGATGGGCATGATCCGCCGGGTGGCTACCGGCTGGGAATCCGGACTTTCGAACAGGGGGTTCGTCATGCCGTAGCCGGTAAAATCCCCGGTGAGGGCGCCATAGAAGATATACTCCCGGCCGTACTGGAGGTTTTCCGCAGCAAACCGAGAATTGAAGAAGGTCAGATTCAAGCGTCCGGAGTGGTCCGCCACCTGGACCCGGGTCAGGTCCATCCCCTTGCGGATATGTGCCGTCCGGGGTACGCTCATGACCACCGCCTGGAAGCAGGCAGGCTCGTCCACATTTAACTCCGCCACGCATTTCATTTTCGTCCGGTCCTCATAGCCCCGGGGAAAATGGCAGATCAGGTCCCCCAGAGTGAAGATATTCAGGGCCTCCAGCTGCTTTTCCTTGGCAGGGCCTACGCCCTTCAACATTTTCACAGGGTCTGTCAGCTTTGCCATTGGGTCGCCTCCTTTTCCTTATATAATGAAAAAACTCCCTCCAAGCTACGCTCGGAAGGAGATATTTTCAGAAGAGAACTCAGGCCAGCTTGTTCAGCTTCAGGGTCATGCTGCTCTTCTTCCGGGCAGCGTTGTTCTTGTGCAGAAGACCCTTGGAAGCAGCCTTGTCCACAGACTTGACGGCAACCGTGTAGGCGCTCTGAGCAGCGGTCTTGTCGCCGCCTTCCACAGCAGCCTCGAACTTCTTCAGGTTGGTCTTCAGCTCGGACTTATCAGCCTTGTTCTTCTCGTAAGCGATCTTAGAAGAAATAACATCCTTCTTAGAGGACTTGATGTTGGGCATGGATTACACCTCCTCACGCCGGTATTTCATACAGTCCAGTATTATAACGGAAAACCATTCTAAAATCAACCCTTTTTTAAAAATTTTCTTTTTGTCTATGGCAAGCCCTGTCAAGTCCCATATTTTCCACAAAAATTCCGCCCATGTCAAAATGCCGGTTCCCGGAAAAAGTGCCGGGAACCAGGCCGTCTTGTAAAAAGATTATGTCACCCGTCACTGTTTTTCCACAAGAATCTCCTATTGTGGAAAAGTCCTGTGGAGAAAGCTGTGGAGAATGTGGAAAACTCATAGTAATGCACAGCATTTTTCTCTCCCCCCTGTGATTGCGGCCCCTGTGCAGAAATTACGCCCCGGGCGGTCACGAATCCGCCAAAGGTGTACAGTTTCGCTGTCCCCCGCCAGGGCGCAACCCCAGGCATCCGGGGAGAAAAAATCAGATTTCCGCTGCAGTGCCAGAAAGGCATTCTGCCAAAAGTGTGACAAATGGTAAAAAGTTTGTAACATCCTCCAAAAATTTCACCGTATCTTTTTTCCTCCCCCGGGAAATACTGGGGAGGAAGTGTACACAGGAGGAATCAAACACATGCAGGGAAAAGTAGATATCTGCGGCGTCAGCACATCCGCCCTTCAGGTCCTTTCTCCGGAGGAGACCCAAAGCCTTCTGCGCTCCTCCCGGTCCGGGGACACCGCCGCCCGGGACAGGCTCATCGAGGGGAATCTGCGGCTGGTGCTCTCCGTGATCCAGCGCTTCAGCGGCCGTGGCGAAAATCCAGACGATCTGTTCCAGGTGGGCTGCATCGGCCTGATGAAAGCCATCGCCAACTTCGACCCGGACAAACAGGTGAAGTTTTCCACCTACGGCGTGCCAATGATCGCCGGAGAGGTCCGGCGCTACCTCCGGGACAACAGCGCTATCCGGGTCTCCCGGAGCATCCGGGACATTGCTTACCGGGTGCTCCAATGCAAAGAGTCCCTCACCGCCAGCATGAACCGGGAACCCACCCTGGAGGAAATCGCAAAGAAACTGGACCTGCCCCGGCAGGAGGTGGCCCAGGCTCTGGACGCGGTCTGCGCCCCGGTAAGCCTGTACGACAGCGTCTACACCGACGGCGGGGACCCCCTGACTGTCATGGATCAGGTCCAGGACACAAAGAATACCGAGCCCAACTGGATGGAGCGCATCACCCTGCGAAACGCCTACACCGCCCTGAGCCCCCGGGAGAAGGAAATTCTCTCCCTCCGCTTCTACAGCGGCCAGACCCAGATGGAGGTAGCCAAACGCTTGGGCATCAGTCAGGCCCAGGTCTCCCGGCTGGAAAAGGGGGCCATCAGCGCCATGCGGCGGTCTGTCAGCGTGATGCCGTCATAGTCTTAGCCCTCCCGGCATAGACTTCCCTGACTGGGGGGATCGTCATGGGCATCAAATTCACGCAGCTGCAATGTAAAGAAGTGATCTGCGTCAAGGATGGGGAACGGCTGGGGTTCATATCGGACATCGTGGCCGAGGTTCCGGAGGGGATCATCGCCGCCATTGTGGTGCCGGGGCCCTGCAAGCTCTTAGGCATCGCCGGACGGAAGGACGACTACGTGATCCCCTGGAGCTGCGTCAAAAAAGTAGGCCCCGACATCGTCCTGGTGGATGTCCACCCCAAGGACTGCCGGGTGCCAAGACCGAAGCCGAAGTTTCCTGGGTAGGTTTTTCGTACGCCCTCCACAAAACCATCGTGAGAAAACGCCAAAATTTTCTTCCTTTTTCTGAAAAAACTTCTTGCAATATTGTCTTCTTTTGGGTATAATATTCTGGCGTGGGTTTGCGCCCATAGTTTACAAAACCACACACCCGGGGACCGTCGGCCCCCGTACCCTTGCGAAAGGGCGGGCACAGGCGGGATGATCGGGGTGGAGGAAAAACAAA
Source organism: Faecousia sp. (assembly GCA_050873165.1). Lineage (GTDB taxonomy): Bacteria > Bacillota > Clostridia > Oscillospirales > Oscillospiraceae > Faecousia. Next base: position 467 of record JBNMIH010000035.1, on the reverse strand, counting down.
AGGAGAACTGTAAAAATGGCTGTCGTATCTATGAAGCAACTGCTGGAGGCAGGCGTTCACTTCGGTCACCAGACCCGTCGTTGGAACCCCAAAATGGCCCCCTACATCTACACCGAGCGCAATGGTATCTATATCATTGACCTGCAGAAGACCGTAAAGAAGCTGGAAGAGGCCTACAACTTCGTTCGTGACACCTCCGCAAACGGCGGCAATATTCTGTTTGTCGGTACCAAGAAGCAGACTCAGGACGCTATCAAGGAAGAGGCTGCCCGCTGCGGCGGCTACTACGTCAACGCCCGTTGGCTGGGCGGTATGCTGACCAACTTCCGCACCATGCGTACCCGTATCGACCGTCTGGCTCAGCTGAGAAAGATGGAAGAGGACGGCACCTTCGCCATGCTGCCCAAGAAGGAAGTCATCAAGCACCAGGCTGAGATCGAGAAGCTGGAGAAGTACCTGGGCGGCGT
>JBNMIH010000034.1:0-27904 GCA_050873165.1 Faecousia sp. | reverse complement strand
GGCGGCGTGGACCATGTCCTGGCCTCCAACAAGGATGTTAACATCTTCGTCTTCGATACCGAAGTTTACTCCAACACCGGCGGACAGGCCTCCAAGGCTTCCAACATCGGCCAGGTTGCTCAGTTCGCTGCCTCCGGTAAGGAAACCAAGAAGAAGTCCCTGGCTGAGATCGCTATGAGCTACGGCTATGTCTACGTTGCTCAGGTCGCTATGGGCGCCAACCAGGCTCAGACCCTGAAGGCCATCACCGAGGCGGAAGCTTACCATGGTCCTTCCCTGGTCATCGGCTATGCTCCCTGCGAGATGCACTCCATCAAGGGCGGCATGACCAACTGCCAGGCTGAGATGAAGAAGGCTGTCGAGTGCGGCTACTGGAACCTGTTCCGGTTCGATCCCTCCAAGGAGACCGGCAAGTTCACTCTGGACTCCAAGGCTCCTAAGGGCGGCTATCAGGAGTTCCTGATGAACGAGGCTCGTTACAGCCGTCTGACCCGTGAGTTCCCCGAGCGTGCCGCTGAGCTGTTCCCCAAGAACGAAGCTGCCGCTAAGGAGCGCTACGAGCACCTGCTGAAGCTGGTCGAGATGTACAAGGGTTAATTTCCTAGTGCTTCTCCTCTGACGAGATAAAAGGTCCTCCCCCTGAATGTTCAGGGGGAGGATTTTTAGAAAGGAACATTTTTATGATCGGTACAGTCATTGAAATTGACGGCGATTACGCGGTGGTCCGTTACGACACCACCGGCACCGAGTCCCATGTGGCCCTGGCCATCATCGGCGACGTAGACGTGGGCGATAAGGTGAAGTTCGAGAATTTCTCTTACGAAAAGCTATGATCCGTCCCTGCGAGCTGTTAAAACACCCCCAGAGTTAACTCTCTGAGGGTGCTTTTCTGTCTGTCAGGATGCCGGTTCTTTCACACCGCACCGTGACCCGGGTCTGACCGCCAGGGGTGCAGGTGAAAAGCGTCAGGCTCCAGGTATCTTCCGGGGTCTTGACTGTCATTTCGTCGATTTCCATAGGGCCCAGTTCGGTGATTTCCGATATTTTGTAGGTCCAGACCATGCCATCCATGTCCCGGAAGTACACCTCTGTACCGGGCTCCAGAGTCCGGAGACGGCCGAAGTGGGCGGCGTAGTTGTGGGCGCAAATGGTCAGGTCATCTGTGAAGGTGGAGCCGCTGAAGCGGCCCGGGGCGATTTTCAGGCCGTCGTAACTCCATTCGGAGAGGACCGGAAGCTCCAGGTCCAAATTGGAGATCAGCAGGGTGCCGATGTATTCTCTTCCATCAATGGTTTCCACCGTCATGTCCCGTTCCAGGGCTTCCTGTGTGGTTTCCTCCGTCGAGGCTGAAGCCGCTGGGGAAGTCTCCCGGGTCTCCATAGCCTCCAGGACCTGTGCAGCGCTCTCCCCTGCCCCAGCATCCTCCTGCCGGTTGCTCACCAGCAGCCAGGCGGCCCCCAGGACCAAGAGCAGCCCCAACGCCATCAATACCCTACCGAGGATCTTCTTCATGCTTGTCCCTCGTCAGAAGCCACCCTATGCTGAACAGAACCAAACCAGACATCGCCAGCACCGGCACCGGCCAATTGAGCTGGCCGGTCTGGGGCAGCTTGGAATAGCCGCCGGAAGGAGGCATTTTCGGCGGGTTCTGGGAGACCGTCCCCACCTTGGGGGTGGCATTGACATCATAAATCCAGCCCTCGTCCCCATTCATAGGCAGGGTAACCAGAAAGGACTGAATGGACTCGTGGTTTTTAAACTTGCTCTCCTGGCGGATCAAGTACAGTCCCAGCTCCAGGTCCGTAAAGCGAACCTTTCCGGCGCTGATCTTGCAGGTCTGCTTTTTAGCCCCAGAGGGCAGAACCTTTTCGACTTCCTTCGTAAGGCTGGAGATGCTCTGGCTCCCCATTCGGAAATCCTCCAAAGACAAGCCTGTCTTTTCAAACCCATTGACCAGTTCATAGCCCAAGTCCCCGTTCTCCCGGGTGACCCTTGCCACCTGAATGCAGGCGATGGTACCGCGGGTGGGTGCAATTCCCTTTTTGTCCTTGATGGTCAGGTTTATTTCTCCGGTGCGGTCCAGGTCCAAGTCCGCGGCGCTTCCCTGGGCAGATACAGGCAGGGAGAAACACAGGCAGCAAAGAAGCAGTGCCAGAATGCGGCTCATTGTTCTTTTCATTCGGTCTGTCCTCCCTTCTTCTTTTTGGATTTTCCCGGTGTCAGCAGCAGCCAAAGGAGCAGCGCCAGCAGCAGCGGGGCCGCCAGGATGGGGGCAATGACCACTGGGTCCAGCTTCACCGCCTCTGAGGTGACGGTAACAGCGTGAATGCGCTGGCTGCCCTCGATTCGCCGCCCCCGGACCAGAAGGCGGTGGGAATTGACGCCGTAAGGGGTGCAGGTCATCAATGTGACCAGGTCCTCCCCTTCCTTCACCAGCAGACCTTCTGCATCCTGGGGCAGAACGATGGAAATGTTGTCGATCTCATAGGTCAGCACCCGGTCCAGCACCGTTACTTCGAAGATGTCCCCCACCTCCAACTGGTCCAGGTCCGTAAAGAGCCGGGAACTTGGAAGGCCCCGATGGGCGGAGAGCACGGCGTGGGTGCTCTCTCCCCCGATGGGAAAACTGGAACCCTCCAGGTGCCCCACACCAACCTGCAAAACGGCTTCCTCTGTACCGTGATAAATAGGCAGAGACACGTTGATTTTCGGAATGGACAAATACCCCATGATCCCCGTGCCGGTGACATCCAGCGTTCCTGCGTAGTCCGGCAGGGAATCCGGCAGGTAAAACGCCTCCGGGTCCTGAGCCAGTGCTTTGTTATACACTTCTGCCTTTTCAAACCAGGTACTGAAGTCTGACATTTGGGCCACACTGTTAGAGTAGCTCTCCACCGCACGGGTCTGGTGGGCCCGGTTTACGGCATCGCTGACCGTGGGGTACAGCATGACGCCCAAGCCCACCAGAAAGACCAGAACTAACAGGATCGTGCTAACATGCTTTTTCATATTCTCTTCCCTTCCGGGAGGGCATTATACGTTTTTCTCCATCCGCTTTTTGGTGATGAGGACCACAGCAGCTGCAGCCATGAGGATACCGCCGACGATGTAGAAGACGGTGGTGCCGATGCCGCCGGTAGAGGGCAGGAGGGTGCCAGAGTTGTTGACGATCTGGACGCCGTCAGCGTAAAACTCAGCATTTTTCGTCGCATTATTGCTCCCGTTTGTCAAATCCACTTCAAAGCGGTCCGTAGGCTTGTTGAAGCCTCTGGGCGCCTCGGTTTCCTCCAAGTAGTAGATCTTATTATCCAATCCAACGATACGGATGGGTTTATCCGCAGTGGTCTCGATCCCAACGCCGGTCTCCCCAGCCACAGCAGGCCGGTAAGAGCCGTCCGCGAGCTTCACCAGAGGGATCTCAGTTCCGCCGGTCTTGGCGTCATATAGCTTGAATTCCGCACCTTCCAACAGGCTCTTCTTGCCGTCGACTTCTTTGTATTTCACCAGGTCAAAGGTCAGGACCTTGGTATTTGTGGTCACCTTGGTGGTGCTGCTGTTTTCTCCGTACTTCAGCCAGGCATCGTTATTGACACCATTTTCGATATTCACCTGTTCATTCAGAGTCGCCTGGTAGGTAACCGTGATTATGGAATCCTTCGCCAGCGTCATAATATAGCTGTCCGCAAAAGCGATTTCAAAGGTGCATCCATCATTGGGGGAAGTATTCAGTACCATGTCCTTGCTCAGGGTACTTCCATTCACCTTGACAGACCTGGTATCAAAGGTCAGACCCGTGCCCATCTTGTCGTGGAACACATAGTTTTTGGTGCCCTCGCCAACTCGGATGGTAGCCTGGAACTCGACGGGGTCGCCGATTTTCGCAGTGCTGTTCTTGCCCCAGGTCTCCCCCTCTTTCACTTCCTTATCGACAGTCGGAATAGAGTTTTTGTCTGTGATCTTTACGTTGCTCTCAGCTGTGTTTAGACTGCACAGGGCGCCCAGAGTCGTTTTGACTACGTAGTAGCCCTCGTCCAGATTACCGAAGGTCAGTTCATAGGTTGCATTGTCAGCAGCACCTTCCGGCTTCGCCGCAGACTGCGGACCTGCCGTCGCTGAGATCGAATGCTGCTCTGCCCAGGTAATGGCTGCCTTGGCGAAATCGGATTCGCTGGCTCTCTCATTCCACATGGGATATCCATTGTTCAACGTAATGTACTGTGCTCCGGGATTTCCCGCCATAAAGAAGCTCTCCCAGGCGGCAGTCACCTTATAGGAATATTGATCCCCGTCACGGCTCTCCAGGTCAAACATCTTGTAGGCAGAGTAGCTTTCATCATACCGGGCATTGGTAATGGTGATAGACGCGCTGCCATCGGCAAAGGCCACCGCCCCGCAGGACAGCACCAGCACCAGGGCCAACAGACACACAGTCAGCTTTTTCAATGCTTTCATCTTTCATTCACTCCTATAAATTTTTTACGATTTACGATGAGCCCGCCTATAGCCATCACCGTGGCAAGCAGGCCTAGAAGTACATAAGCGTTTGTACCGGTCCCGCCGGTTTTGGGGAGTTCGTAGGTGTATTCATCGGACAGTACATTGGTAATTGTTATTTTACCGGTTTGAATGCCCCCGTTATTTACATAACTGACCGTCCAAATCTTCCAGTCATCTGGAAGGACCTCCTCCACGGTGTAGTAGTAGTCCTTACTGAGGCTGGACCAAGAATACGACCAATTGGTGTTTTTCGTCAACGTAACGGGCTCTCCCACATCCTCCTTATGGGCAATGTCCCCAGCCTTGAAACGCTTCAATTGTACCTGAATGGCATCTACCGGCGCATCTACTTGGTTATTTTTCTGATCGCGCCAGACCTTCTCCACATCCAAGTGCGTGTATTGGTTTTCAAGTTCCAGTGTGTTTGTTCCAGAAGAAGAAAGATAGGTTACAGATTGTGCTGTAATTTCCTCTCCATCTGGCCCAAGGACAGAGGTCCCGCCTCCAGTTGCTTCGCGGAACACATCCGTATAATTGGTATCCGCACAGAAAATCACATACCTCGGCTCGCTGTCCAATTGGTAATTCTCCGGTGCCTGGGTTTCCTGGATACTGTACAGCACTCCCGGATGCAGATTTGTTTTTTCACTTGTACCGCTCGACGCAGTATCTGTAATACCAAAATCTATCTGGCCATCAGATATCTCCCCGCTCCAAACATCACTCCAAGCAGTCCCTTCATAAGCCTTGATGTTAAACATGGCGCCGCTGACCAGCAGCCCGGTATCAGCATCAATTTTCAGCAGTTCGAACTTGTCGCCATTGAATCCACCGCCTGCTTTTTGATCCTGAATCGAGATTTTTTTGTATGCACTCGTCTTACCGCCAATTCCGATGCTATTGTTCACATTGATGTCAACTGTACCGGCTGGAACAGAATCCATATCAATTTCAAACACATAGCGAAGGACCAACGCTGTCTGGTTTGGAACTGTGACAGCAAAATGCGTTGGATCTGCGGCTTTCCAATCCAGCTTGATAATAGGTGCGCTGTTCGAAAGATCCAGTGCGCCGCCCTTCTCACTCAGATAGTACAGCTTGAAGCTGCCCGGAAGCAGCCTGCCGGTAATACCGTTCTCCAACCGGAGGGTATCCTCCAGCGTAAACGAATCCTTGCCATCCGCCAGGTCCTCCCGGTTCGGATTTATCACAACGGTATACTGTATCCTGTTGCTGGTACCTATCTGCTGGGCTTCCTTGGAGAGCGTCGTATTGAAGCGTTTTACCAGCGTGCTTGCCTCCGCTTCTGTCTCCTGTTCTTCCCACTTTGCAACATTGTGATAGTTCTTTTCGGTAATCAGCGAATTCGACCAGTCCGGGTCATCGATGATGTCTACTTTATAGCGTATCACCACCGTGTGCCTTTGTGTATCCTGCGGTACAATAACAAATGTCAATTCATTGGTTTCTGAATCATATTTTGGAGAGCCATTCAACCACCATTTCCATTCACCATCAATAATGGTACCAAAGTCATTATTGATAAACTTCACACCTTTTGGCAGAATATCCGTTACGGTTATTTTCCCCGTATGCCCTTCCTCCAAAGTAAGTACAATCCGATAAAATAGACCATACTGTACACGGTCTAAGCTTACACTTCCTTTCTGCTGCCATGTATTGCCATTGTCTGTACTATATTCCTTTTTGAAATCTGACGACTTCGTGAACAGGAATGTATCACTGCTGGACGACTGATCTACCTTTACATTGTTCTCGAACGCCCACGTTTCCCCGTCTGGTGTTTGACTGAAATCCACATGGGTAGGATAGGCGGACAGATAGATGCCCTTTACCAGCTTCTGCGTGGATACAACATCAATTGTAAATCCGGTAACGGCTTCGGTCTCCGGGAGGGTAGTATATGTAACCGTAAAGGTAACATCCTCTCGGTCCGTTCCCCAGAAAACCTTTTCCTGGTTTCCGTTTCCGTCATCCAGGAGGACATACAGCCCCGCACCATTCTCTGAATATTCGCCCCGGAATGCCTTTTCCAGTTCTGCTTGGACCGCATAATGCGCCCCGAGCTTTGCTTCTCCACCGTTCACAATTCGGGGTTTCATAATCGTGTCTGTCACTGTAAAATGCTTTGAACCAAGTGTATTGGCGGCACCGATGCCCCAAAGCACCTGATCTCCTTCAACCGTTCCGCGCTTTTTGCTGACAGTCCACCGCTCATTGCTCACAGTCTGGGACTGCGTAACAGATATCTGCTCCTCGCCCTCTGGAATGAGCTTCGCTGTATTGGTCACCGTGACCTCAGATTGTCCATCTGTAAATTCCGGGACCGTGGTTTCATAAACAAACCTATAGGGGGGATTACTTCCATCCTCAAAGGTATACCCTACATTGGGATCAAAGAAATCCTTAAATCCCTGCGAACCTTTCTTCAGCGTGCCAATAGGCCGGCCATTTCCATCAGTGATTTCGATATCACCATACACTTTTCCCTGTAAATCAGCCGGCAGTTCATCCCAAACCTGATAATTTTTCACAGAGCCAAGGGTATTATTGACCGTAACGGTCCAAGTGATTCGCCCGGTACTGTCGTTATAACCGCTGCTCTTTTGAAGCTTGCGATCCTTTCTTGCGTCTGTATTCTGCGTATTGTGGTTATCGTCGGTCTTTACCCAGTTCTTTACAGACTTTGCCTCATTCCCGGTAAACTCGCTTGCCGGAATAATCACGTCATAGGTCAGGGTGTAGCTCTCATCCTTCTGGGTCAACGGAGGGAGGTTCTTGATTTCCGCCGTCGGATTTTCCGATTCGTTATCAGGAGTTGGACGGGATACCTTACCACTCTCAAAAAGATTTTCCTCACTTCCGGATTTTACCAGTTTGAAAGAATCCTTGTCGAACCAGCCTTTCAGAGCCCCATTTGTGTTCCACTGTTCCCGATTCAGAATATCCGCAATCGTCAGATCGTCCAAACCGGAACCATCCTTACCGGTCGCAGTCAAAGTCACCCGATAACTGACCCTGACAGAACCATCGTCTTGCATTTGGAAAATCTGATTGCCGTCTTCACCGGCCTTGACAATGGATTTCGCAAGGTTATAGCCGTATTCCTTGTCCTCTTCCTTTTTTTCGATGGTAATCTTGCCTGCACCAGGGAAAACAACTTCCGTCTCATTCTCCGATTCATTCAGACTTGCATTTCCTTCGAAATACACATAGCCGGTGTGCTGCGTATTCCCTTCCCAGGCGTTTTCATTATAGGTAATGTCAATCTTGCCATTCTTAATCGTAAAGGACCCAACTATCACCCCGTCATCATTCTTCACTTCGCCAACTGTTTGCGTAGTCGTAATACTGGACGGCAAATCATAGCTAGCCCTATCCGTTCGGACACCTTGTCCAAAAGCATAGTTAATGTATATCTTAACGGGATCGCCATCCTTCAACACAATCTTCGGGTCCTGGTGGTCATTATCAATAAACACATCCGTGTTTGGGTTGCCGTAGGACAGTTTTACGGATGTCGTATAGTCCTTCAAATCAACGCATTTTTCTTCCAGCGTCGTAAACGCCTCCTGCCCGTCCTCTTCTTCCGCGACCCGGATAAACGCGCTCACCGCCGACGCCGCCACACTTACCTCTGCCACCTGGCCATCCACATCACCGCAAATCACGGTCAGGAGGTCCCCAGTCTCGCCGATCACGCCTACACGTCCTTCAAAGGCCGCGATATCACCAGGCTGAGGCGCATAGCCGTCAGGTTGCAGCAGCCGTTCCGACCCCGCCATATCCGCAAGCAGCGAGGCGGTTCCCGCACGCCGGGGAATCACGGATTCCGGCACACCGGCATACTTTAAGCAGTAGGCAAGGAACATGCCGTTCCAGCTTCCATAGGGATCCCCATAGGCATCACCGTAGCGGGTGTAGTATGTCCGTTCTCCATTTTCGTCCAGGATGAAGTTCCGCTCCGACTGGGTGTAACCCAACTGATGAGAAGCAACCCCCAGCAAATCCAGGGCCCAGTTTCCAGTCTCCGGATTTCCCGCATTGGCCGCCCACTCCTCCGGCCCTTCCACATCAGCAGTCTCATCGCTGAGGCACAACTCTGTATGGACGTGTTCCTCCTGGCCGCAGGTCAAGACCTTCTCCAGGCACTTTTCTGTATGCTCATGGATGACCGGTTCCTGGGGCTCAGTTGGAAGAGCACAAATCAGGACAGTCTGGGTTTCGAAGCAACTCTCTTCGTGGCTGTGTTCCGGCTCCTGGCAAGTCAGGATCGGCTCTCCGGGGGCATAACAGCTTTCCCCATGGGTATGCTCTTCCAAATCGCAGACTTGGTTTCCGTCTTCATCAAAGCAGTCCTCCTCATGGACGTGCTCCTGGGTCCCACAGACCAATTCCCCCGGCTGGAGGGTATAGCAGTCCTCGCCGTGGGTATGCGCACCGAAACCGCAAACCTGTACCTGCTGCTCTTCGTAGCAGTCCTGGGTGTGGATATGGAGGGCTTCCGTTGGCTCCGTCTCCCCGGCTTCCAGGCCGCAGATGTATTCTTCCGCGTAGCAGTCTTCGCTGTGGACGTGCTCCTCCTGGCCGCAGAAATAGTCTGCAGTGGCGGAAATGCCGGTCTGCCGGAGGCCATAGCCCACAGCAGTAGAAACCATCAGGGAAGCCACCAGAAAAAGCGCTGTGAATCGGCGGCCGCGTCGATGGTCCTTACGGAATTCATTGAGTTTTTCTCGGGTAATATCACCCATGGTTTTCACCCCATTTGTGATAATCGTTTCGCCTCGCTGAGAGGCCAGACTTTTAGGATCACTTTGCCAATGACCTGGCCCTTCTCCACACAGCCGATGATACTGCTGCGGCTGTCGATGGAGGTGGATCGGTGGTCCCCAAGGACAAAATAATGGTTATCCGGCACCTGGTAGGGAAAAGATACGCTGCACTCCCCCAGGGCGTGCTCCTGAACGTAATCCTCCTGAAGGACCTGCCCATTCCGAGTCACAATTCCCTGGTCGTCTATGGAGATCACATCCCCAGGGAGGCCGATGACTCGTTTTAAAAGAAGCTTATTCTGCCAGTAGAAGCCAATCAGGTCCCCGCTTTTCAGCTTGTCCGTCTTCCAGAGCAGGATCACATCCCGATCCTGGAGTGCCGGTGTCATGCTGTCGCCGGACACCCGGAGCACAGGCAGGAATAAGGTTGCAGCCAAAGCTGCCGCTGCAGCAACCACCAGGAGCATGGAAACAGTGCTCAGGAGCACCCGGAGAAAACGCCGTTTGGTAGAAAGACGGGCCCGCTCTGCCTCCACCTCCGCCATGGAGGGGATTTGCACATCCCTCATTCCGGTTTCCTCCCGGCGGGGCGCTGGATGAGGCCGGAAAGGCGGGTGGTAAAGCGCTGCCGCCGTTTGGCCTCTTCTGTAGGTTCTATCTTCCAGGGATCTTCCAGAGGCGGAAGGGTCCAGTCCTCGGGGAGCAGGGATTCCCGGGATTCCCGAGCCAGCAGGTCATAGTCCCACAGGTCTCCCTCCGGAAGGAGCGAGGGGTCCAGGCCGTAGTCTGGGATCGGCTGGGGTTCTGCCATTGCGGCAGGCTCCGGGATGGGTTCCGGCTCCGGGACACTGCCAGCCTCCAGGGACGGGGCGGCCACCGGCTCCAACGGTGCGGGCTCCAGGGTGCCGTCCTCAGCGGCGGCCCGGACGGAGGCCAGGTACACATCTGCCGCAGCCTGGGCCTGGGCGAAAATGTCATTCAGGGCCAGGGCTGCTTCCGCAATGGAGCCCGCCTTGGAGATGGCGATTTTCCGGTCCGAAAGGGCAGAACGCAGGTCCTCATTCTCTCTGGTCAGGCTCTCTTCCCTCTCCTTTAGAGCGTAGATGATCTCAATGAGCTCCCGGCGGCTCAGCCGCCTCAGGTCTCTGTCCGCCACAGCGGCACCCTCCTCTCCCCTGGGAAAATTCGAACCCCACCGTCAATAATCAACAGAAGGGTTCTATAACTTGTATTATATTATAAGATAAGCTCACTTGGATGTCAAGCAAATGATTACAAAATTGTAACTATTTGCAGCGTGTTTTTGGACAGTCTACTCATAGGTTTCTCATAGCATTTGTCAAATATGGAATTTCAAATGTACAATTTTCAGCTTTGATTTTGTCTAATTTGCTATATATAAGTTTCGTAATCGTTTTCGTAAATGCCGTTCAAAAAAGAAGCACCGCTTTTCCTCCCTAGGAACAACAGCAGTGCTTCCTTAAATATTACATTTTGTTTCTTTTTCCGTTAGCCAAATTATAGTGCCATGGCCCGCTTTAGGTCCCGGCACAGGGCATCCACATTCTCTTTGGTGGTGGCCCAGCTGGTGCAGATGCGGACGGCCCGGTGGGTATCATCCACCCGGCACTGTTCGCTGAAGACATACTTTTCTGCCAGCTTCGCCAGAACCACATCCGGCAGGATGGGGAAAATCTGGTTCGTGGTATTTTCCACCAGCATGGGGACGTGCAGGCTTTCCAGGCAGTCCCGGATCTGATCCGCCAGACGGTCAGCCTGGGCGGCAACGGTGGTATAGAGACCATTCGTCATCAGTGCTTCAAACTGGATCCCCAGCAGTCTGCCCTTGGCAAGCATACCGCCGTGCTGCTTAATAAGGTAGCGGAAATCTTCCTTCAGAGCGCTGTTAGAGATAACCACTGCCTCTCCGAAGAGGGCGCCCACCTTAGTGCCGCCGATATAGAATACATCACAGAGCCGGGCCAGGTCCGCCAGCGTCACGTCGTTGCCCTTGGCCGCCAGGCCGTAGCCCAGCCGGGCGCCATCCACAAAAAGGTAGAGCCCCAGCTCCCGGCAGACAGCGCTGATGGCCTCCAGCTCCGTCAGGCGATAGAGGGTGCCCAGCTCCGTGGGGTTGGAGAGATAGACCAGCTTAGGCTGGACTGTGTGCTCAAAGCTCTCGTCCGCCCGGTGGGCCAGGACCAGGTCCCTGATCTGCTGGGCAGTGATCTTGCCGTCCTTTCCTGGCAGAGCCAGAACCTTGTGGCCGGTTGCTTCAATGGCACCGGTTTCATGTACGTTGATGTGGGCGGTATCCGCACCGACAGCACCCTGATAGGGCCGGAGAGCGGCGGCGATCACCGTCAGGTTGGCCTGGGTGCCGCCTACCAGGAAATGGACCGCCAGGCTGTCATCCTGGCAGAGGACCCGGATCTTCGCCGCAGCGGCGGCGCAGTGGGCATCTACCCCATAGCCGCTGGACTGCTCCATATTGGTCTGCGCCAGGGCCTTTAAGATTTCCGGATGGCATCCCTCGGAATAGTCGTTGTTAAAATAAATCATGGGATATGTCTCCTCTATTCTGTTTTCCACTCTATTTTATTCCCCTGCCGCCTGCCTGTCAAGGGTATAGATAGGCCAAGCAACGCATAGGATGCAGCAAACCGCATCGGAGGGGAGAGAATGTGAAGGAAGACATGGAGCGTCGGGCCATTCGCTTGGCCCAGTACATGATCGAAACCGATGCCACTGTCCGGGCCGCCGGGGCCCATTTCGGCATTTCAAAATCCACCGTTCATAAGGACCTGACTCAGCGGCTCAGGCGGATAGACCACAGTCTTTACCAACAGGTCCGGATCGTACTGAACCGAAACAAGGAGGAGCGCCACATCCGGGGCGGGCTGGCCACCAGGCGGAAGTACAAGGGGGAATAAGGGCTTTCAGCGGTTGCATTCCGAGGTCTGCCGTGGTATCATAGAGAAAATCCGTTTTGGAGGCACATATGTTTGAAATCACTTTGATTACTATGGGCAAACTCAAAGAAAAATTCTATATTTCCGCCGCGGCGGAGTATGCCAAACGGCTGTCCGGTTACTGTAAGTTTAGTCTCCTGGAACTGCCGGAGTGCCGTCTGCCGGAGGATCCAAGCCCGGCGGAGATATCCGCGGGGCTGGAAAAAGAGGCGGAGGATATTTTCTCCCGCATTCCCAAAGGAGCCTGGTTCTGCGTCTTCACCCCGGAAGGAAAGGAACTCAGCAGCGAAGCCTTCGCAAAGAAACTGGGGGACGTAAAGCTCTCCGGCAAAAGCAGCGCCTGCTTTCTCATCGGCTCCTCCTTCGGCATGTCCCCTAGAGTCAAGGAAAGGGCAGACTTCAGGCTCTCCATGGGTCCCATGACCTTCCCGCACCACCTGGCACGGATCATGGTCCTGGAGCAGCTGTACCGGGCGGAGGCCATCCAGGCGGGAAGCCGATATCATAAATAGCACAAAACCCTCTCCTGGGAGAAGGTGGACCGGGCGCAGCCCGGGACGGGTGTGGGGCGGCATGCAGAGCGAGTTTCGAACTGCGGCCACCCCTCATCCGCCGCTGCGGCGGCACCTTCCCCCAGGGGAAGGCAGGGGCTCTTAATATTCCCCTGCCGCGTACATAACCGCGGACAGGGCGCACAGGGGGGCCGTCTCACAACGGAGGATCCGCTTGCCCAACGTACATACGGTGAGCCCGGCGGCCAGGGCCTGGGCAACCTCCCGCTCCTCCAGCCCGCCTTCCGGGCCGGTGAGCAGGCTGATGGTTTTGTAGGAACCGGACTCCAAGGCAGAGCGGAGGGTCACAGTGTCTTCATGCTCATAAAAGAGGATGGCCTTGTCTGCCTTACCTGCCCGCTCCAGAGCCTTTTCGTAGGACGCCACCACCAGCACCTCCGGGATCATTCCCCGGCCGGACTGCTCGGCTGCGGAGGCGGCAATTTTCTGCCAGCGCTCCAGCTTCTTGCGGATGCTCTTCTCGTCAGGCCTGGAGACGCATCGAGCGGAGGGGAAAGCCACAATCTCCGCTGCCCCAAGCTCGGTGGCCTTCTGGATCACGTGCTCCAGCTTGTCCGCCTTGGGGAAGGCCATGTACACACTGGCCCGGACCCTGGCCTCAGAGGCGCTGGGGCTGCACTCCCCCAGCGTCAAGGTCAGGCTCTCCGGGTCCGCCACGGTGCAGAGGCTCTCTGTCCCTGCTCCGTCGCAGAGCAGAACCTCTTCCCCTGCTTTCAGCCGGAGGACCTTGGCGTGTTTGGCGTTTTCGCCAGTGAGGGTATGGGTGGGAGCAAAAAGCTCCTGAGAAGTGACAAAGAAACGAATCATGGTTTGGCCCCTTCGGTTTTTCTTTTAGTATAGCATAGGGCCGATGGTTTATCAATATCCCTTATTTTGCCGCTTCTGTGTAGGCCTCCTGGATGCGGGCGGAAATTAACTGAGCATCGGTGGACACCACGGATTCCGTTAACGTGTAGCTGTTGTCCCGGACCGGGTTGATCTGTAGGAACACATCGGTAAAATTACCCTCCGAATCGAAGTCAAAACAGGCAAAATAATTGGGGGCTGCCTCCGGTATGTCTTCAAAGACCGCGTTCACCCGGAACATATAGCCTGTACCCTCCTGCAGATCAATGGCCGCGTCATAGGTCACATAGTGTTTCACAAAATAGAAGGAGCCCAGCCAAGGGCCGGTCATTTCCTCCGGCGCCTGGGTTTCCGTCCAAGTTCCGCCCTGACAGGTAAAATAGCGATCTTCGCTGTAGAGCTCCCCTCGGGTCTCCCCATGAACCGTCGTCGTCAGGCGTAGGAAGCCGCCTTCGGGATCATAGTAGAAGTCCTCGGTATAGTCCTCTTCCGGCGTGTTTCCGGAGTGCCGGACCGTCCGAATCTGGATCCCCGTGTCCAGCGCTTCCTGGACCCCATTCATCACGGTTTTGCACTTGCGGTAGGCCAGCTCTTCCTCGGATAGGTCCTCGTCAAGCTCCAAGGTCGGCTGAACGTACTGAACAGCGTCTTTCAGGGCGTCTTGTCCCTCTTTATTTAGTTGAAGCTCGTCCCACCAGAAGTCGTAGACCGTATCACTGGTCACATGGAAAACATGTGTGCGTTTCACCGTGGGGTTTTGGGTATCGTCGGCAAAGGTAACATTGCAGCTGTCACCGCCGAAGCTAAACATCCCTGTTTCCATTAAGGTCTCATCCTCATAATCCGGGATGCCTACATCCTGAAGCCACAGGAACACTTCATCCATAGGATCGTAGACCCCCTGGGGAATCACATAGTCGGTGATGCCTCCGACAATAGTTTCTCCCTTCTGGAACCAGATGTTTCCGTCCCCATCCATGAAAGAGGACAGGCCATCGGGCAAATCCCCGATTTCATAGGGAATAGTTCCGGAGCTGTATGTCAGCTGACCGCCCAGGCTGACAGAATTCAGCAGAGATTCCATGATACCCTGAGGCATGGCCTGTTCATCAAACCACAGGTCATAAATCTGGTCTCCCCAGTAATAGAGGTTATGCCGGTGATTGACCAGGCGCTCCTGTCCGTCGGGGACATCGCTGAATATGGAAATGGTAACTTCCTTCCCGGCGCTGCCGCTGGACATATAGCCCAGAGTCTCCTCCGGCACACCCAAAAACTGATACAGCACCGTGATATTCTCCTGAATACCTCCCTGGGAAAAGTGGAGCACACCGCCAAGGACATTGGTGCCGTCCGTAATAACCTGCATAGTGCCATCCCCGGTTTTTGTTTGCTCTATCTCTCGGGCTTCTATAGTATACCCCTCCGGAAGGGTGAAATAAAAGTCCCCCACGCCAATGCCCGCCGGGCCGGACATCCGGGTCAGTTCCTCCAGAGGCTGGCCCCGCTTGGGATTCAGGGCACAGACCGCCACGATCACCAGCAGCACCGCCCCGCACAGGGCACTGACCCAGACCTTGGGCCGCTTCCACCGGGCCATATTGCGGATCCGCCCCTTGGTGTCCCCCTCGCCAAAGGCCAGAGGCATACCGGAGAGGATGCGCTTACGGGTTGACAGCCGCAGCAGAGCCTGGGCATAATCCGCCCGAACCGACTCTCCCAGTCCCTTGAGTACCGCCTCATCACAGCTCATTTCCATATCCTTCCCGGCCAGGCAGAAGGCCATCCAGACAAAGGGATTGAACCAGTGGAGGCACAGGGCCAGATATCCCAGCAGCTTCCACATTGGATCCCCCCGGCGGATATGGTGGCGCTCATGGGCCAGGATAAAGGACCGCTCCCCTTCCGGCGTTCCCGACGGGAGGTAGATTTTCGGGCAGAACAGCCCAATCACGAAGGGGGAAGAAATACGGTCAGACAGGTATACATTTCCTTCCAAGCATACCGCCTCTGCCAGCCTTCGCCGGAGAAAACCATACTGGACCAGGCTATAACCCGCCATGCCCGCAGCTCCCACGAGCCAGACCCAGGCGGCAATGGTCATGGGGGATGTGGTTTTTGGGGACTGCTCCGTTTGCTGCCGCTCTGGATTCACCGGTACCGTCTCCACCCGGAGCTGGGACACGGATCGGGCCGCACGCTGGACCGGCTGGTAAGAGACGGTACCCACAGGGTCCACCCGGCTCCCCGGCACAGGCTCCAGAACGGAAACATTGCCGGAAAACGACACCGGGCACAGCAGCCGGAACAGCACCACGGACCAGAGCAGATAAGAGTAAATTTTCGGTGCCCGTTTCAGACACAGCCGGACAATCAGTACCACGGCAATGACAATGCCGCCGGTAACACTCATATTGAGGAGTCTTTCAAACATGCTTGTCATCTGATTCACCCCCGCATTCCGTCGATGATCCGTTGCAGCTCAGCAATTTCCGCATCCGGCAGTTTTTTTCCGCTGCCAAAGGCCGCCAAAAAGGCAGGCAGAGAGCCCTGGAAAGTATCCTCCACAAACTGCCGGCTCTGGCCGGTGTAAAAGGCCTCCCGGCTGATCAAGGACGATACTGTCCCTCCCTGATTTTGGAAAAGGCCCCGGTCACACAGCCGCTTCAGCACCGTATAGGTGGTGGTCCGTTTCCAGTTCAGGCTCTCCAGGGCCAATTCCGCCAAGCGCCGGGAGGTCAGGGGCTCGTTCTCCCAGATGAGGTCCGCAAACTTCGATTCGATTTCTCCAAGACGGTAGTCCGCCATAAAGTTCCCTCCTTTATTCTACTTATTGTAGACAGTCATATTCTACTATATGTAGACAGAAAAGTCAAGCCCCGAAAGACTGGCCAGTCGGCGCAGCCTTTCGGGGCAAATCTTTACTTGACATCCCGGGTATATTTGCATTTGGGGTAATTGGAGCAGCCCAGAAAGGGGCCGTACCGTCCGTTTCGCAGAAGCAGGGCATTCCCGCACTCCGGGCATCTTTCCCGGATGGCGTCCACATGGCGCTCCTTTTCCCTTTCGCTCACCCGGGTCAAAGGCTCCAGTTTTTCCTCAAAAGCGGAAATCTCGGTTTCCGACAAAGAGACCTGGGACCCAGTCAAGTCCTTCCGAAGCTTCTTCAGCAGCTCCGGCCGCTGGACAATACAAAACCGGTCCGTATCCGCCGGGACCTTTTCCAACTCGCATCGCTCAGAAAACACAATGTAGGACCGGAACGCCTCCTCCGGAATACCCAGATAGGCGGAAAGCGCCCGGATATGGGTCTGATTCTGCCAAACGGGGTTATAGAAGTAATACTTTTTCCAGTCCTTCATAGTCTGCTTCCACCTCTGGCAGTCCAGGTTGCCGGTAATGGTGCCGCTGTAGTTCTTGCTCTCGAAGACAAACAGTCCCCTTTCATGGAGCATCACCAGGTCAATTTCCGCAGTCCTGCCCTGATAGGGGACATACAGGTTCTTTAAAACAACATAGTTTCCGTCAATGTTATGGTTCGTCAGGGCATATTCCGTGGAGTATTCCCCGAATTGGCCCAGGTTTTGGAAATTTGCGATGGATTCGAAGATGCTGGGCTGCTCACCATTTAGTATTTCACGGATGCCCATGGCGGTGTCACTTCTTTCTTTTTTCCATACAAAAAAGGGACCCGTCAGGGTCCCTTTTTGGTGCGAGAGAGGGGACTCGAACCCCCACGGGATTACCACACGCACCTCAAACGTGCTTGTCTACCATTCCAACACTCTCGCAAGTGCTTGGGTATTATATCCTATTCTGCCGGATTTGTCAAGTGCCATTTAGGGAATCTGGCGGTAGAATTTTCCAGTGACGGCGTAGCCTCTGCCGGGGGCGCTCTGCCACTGGTAGCGGTTCTTGTGCTCCTCCGGAAACAGGTGCTCCATGATGGCGGCGATGACGCCGCCGTGAGTGACGAGAACAGTGTCCTCTTTCATGAGGTCCGGCAAGGCAGACAGCACCCGCTGGGTCATCTGGTTACCGCTCTCCCCTTCCGGCGGGATGTTCGCCATATTGTCTCCGGTGATCCAAGCCTGATAGTCCGAGTGGTCTTTCAGCTCTTCATAGGTGCCCATTTCGAACACGCCGAAGTTTACCTCCCGGAAGGCCGGGACCTGGGTATGGGGTACAGGTCCAAAGAGGATAGACAGGGTCTCCTCCGTCCGGCGCATGCCGCTGGTGAGGAAGCGGGCGGTAGGAACAGCATAGTGCAGCTCCCGCAGCTCCTCGATGCCTATATCGGACAGGGGCAGATCCGTACTGCCGCAGTAGCGGTGCTCCAGATTGGCCTGAGTCTTGCCGTGGCGAATGAGATAAAGGGTGCTCATTTCAGTCTCTGCTCCAATCCGCAGAAGATCCGGTAGACCCGGTCCGCATGGGAGGCCAGATACTGGCACACCAGGCCCGTAGTCTGCCGCCACTGGCGAAGTTCCCCGTCAATGGGAACCACGCCGCAGAAGACATCCATGCAAATCATGGTCTTGCCGCTCAGGTCCTGCCCCTTCAAAATTTCCATAGGGTCCTTGTTTTCCTTCACGCAGGCCAGAGTAAACTCCTCCAGCCGATCAATGCAGGTTTTTGAAAAATCGATGTTGCTTCCGACGCAGGTAAAGATTTCCGCCGCCGGAATACCCAGGGTGTTTTCCGCAAAGGCCCGCTTGCCCTGATAGGCACCGCCGATGATCAGATCCATGGTGTTTCCTCCTTATTATTATAGCAGGGCCATCATGCCCAGAGCCCCTAATTCTGCCAGGGTCAGGCAATAGCCGGAAATGTCCCCGTTCATGCCGCCGAGACTCTTATATGCCTGACGCAGGGCCAGGGCATAGACGATCAGTTCCGTAACAACAACCCAGATATAGGCGGGCCAGATGCAGACCGCGCCAATCAGGCACAGCAGCAAAAACGCAGCGGGGATGCCGATATCTGCGGCCTTTGCCTTCTTTTGGACGTACTGGCTGGTGGACATCTTGGGCAGCACCGCCACCGCCGCGGCACTGGCGCAGCGGCTGACCACGGGAATCAGGATCAGCATTTTGGCATCTGCCCAGTTGGGAGCGGATACGCAGAAGGCGAACTGAAAAACGACCAGCAGAATGCAGCCGATGACGGCAAAGGAGCCCACATGAGAGTCCTTCAGGATCTCCCGGCGGCGGTCCAGATCCCGGCAGGAGCGGACAGCGTCGGTCACATCCATAAAACCATCCAAGTGGATGCAGCCTGTCAGCAGCAGCGGCGCAGCACAGAGAACGGCCCCCTGAATGAGCACCGGGAAGGCAAAATAGGCACACAAAAGACTTACCAGCCACCAGACAAAGCCAATCTCCAGCCCCACCAGGGGTAGGCACCACAGAAGCTTGTCCCGGGCATTCTCATCCCAAATCTGGAAAGGACAGGGGATGGCACAGAACATGGACTGACACATAACAAACGCATGGAACCATGACTTCATACTGGCATTCCCCCTTTGTGAAAAATCAGACTTCCGGCACTGACCTCAATGACGGTATCCGCTCGGGCCGCCAGATAGCGGTCCAACTGGGCAAGACCACGGCGGTAATTTTCCGTTACCTCGTCATAGCGGGCAGCGTCGGAATAGATATAGTCACTGACCAGTACAATATTGTCAACTTTGTCGCAGAGCTCTGCCAATCCCCTCTGGCACCGGTCCGCCGCTTCCCCATCCATCTCGCAGGAGGTAGGGTCTGGGAAAAGCTCGTTGAGCAGCAGCGCCGTGACGCTGTCCAAAAGGAAACTGCCATTGGGGTCTGCCTTGGTGAGCACTTTCACAATGTCTCTTCCCTGCTCCACAGTCTCAAAGCCCATTCCATCCCGGTCGGCGATGTGGCGGCGGATGCGGTCCCGGTCCTCCTGGTCGCTGGGGATCATGGTGGCGATATAGTAGTGCTTCCCGCCCCGGGCCAGCTGCACCGCCAGATTCTGGGCCAGGGAGGATTTGCCGTTTTTAGCCCCTCCCGTGATAAATACGATCATTTTGAGGCCTCCACGGTAAACTTGTCCCCTTCCCGGATCTCCTCCAAGTAGCCGTCGTCAATGCCCGCCTGGTCAAAGGTTGCCATATCGTTCATGATGCTGCAGGCAGCGGACAGAACCTGGAAAGCCAAGGGACAGCCGCTGCCCTCCCCCAGGCGCATGCCCAGCTGGAAGATGGGCTCCAGCTTCAGCTCCTCCAGGGCAAGCTTGTAGCCAATCTCATAGGACAGGTGGCTGGGTACAAAATAGTCCCGGGCCGCCGGACAGAGCCGGGCAGCACAAAGGGCGGCCACCACGGAAATAAAGCCGTCGATGACCACCGGCCGATGGCTGGCGGCAGCCCCCAGGAAGGCTCCGCACATGGCGGCCAGATCGAAGCCCCCCACCTTCTGCAGCACGTCCACCGCATCTCCGGCATTTGGCTGATTCAGATGAATGGCCTGGGCGATGACCTGCTTTTTCTTCTGGAAGGATGCATCGGTGATGCCGCCGCCTCGGCCGGTGACGGTCTCCACCGGCACCCCCAGGAGCACTGACAGCACTGCCGAGGAGGTGGTGGTGTTGCCAATACCCATCTCCCCTACCCCCAAAGCGTCTGCCGGGGTATCCATGGCCAGCTGGGCGCCGATGAGGATGGCCTTTTCCGCCTGCTCCCGGGTCATGGCCGGGCCCTTGGCGATATTCTGGGTTCCAAAAGCAATCTTCCGGTTCAGCACCGCCGGATCCCGGATTACAGCATTGACGCCCACGTCGCAGACAGTGATCCCCGCCCCAAAATGCTTACACAGCACCGACGCGCCGGTTTTGGCCCGGGTCAGGTTGATGGTCTGCATCAACGTCACAGACTGGGGCGCACTGGAGACTCCCTCCTCTACGACACCGTTATCTGCTGCAAAGACCAGCAGATGGGTCTTGTCCATGGTGTTTTGGACCTTGCCGGTGATCCCGGCCAGCTGGATGGACAGGTCCTCCAGCCGTCCCAGGCTCCTGGGAGGCTTGGCAAGGGATTCTTGCCGCCGGCGGGCAGCCTCCATGGCGGCCTCATCCAAAGGTTGGATCATCGATATCAGTTCTTCCAGTGTCATACTTCTTCCTCCAATAGTCCCTTTTGCCGGAGCCAGTCCACATCCGCGGCCCCCTTTGTCACTTCCAGGGTAAAGCTGGCGTCCAGCCCCTCCGCCTGACGCAGGATATCCTCCATGGGGATATTCCCTTGGCCCAGGGACGAATGGGTATCCGCCGTTGAATCGTTGTTATGAATGTGAAAATGCTGGATCCATGGGCCCAATGTCTCCAGCCAGCCGGAGACGGGGATTTTAGAGCAGACGTTGGCGTGGCCCACATCCAGGCAGATGGCAAGCCGGGGGTCGTTCACTTCTTTGACAATATCCCGCATCCAGGCGGGGTCCGATTCCATTACGTTTTCCAGGCAGATGGTCAGATCATCCGGGGTATCCTCTAAAAATTCCCGCCAAAAAAGAATGGACTGCTCCGTATACCAGCAGGGGAAATAAATATTGGGCACAAATCCGGCGTGGATAACCACCTTGTCCGCCCCGTACTGTTTTGCCAGGACACAAGCCTGCCGGTAGCGCTGGGCGGCCAGAGCCCGGGCCTTTGGGTCAATGGCACAGGGAAAAAGCTCGTTAAATGGACCGTGAAGAATTCGGTGGGTCACGTCCCTCAGTTCCTCCAGGACCCGTTTATGATTTTCCTCAAAGAGCTCATCCATATTACTGGCGGTGCAGTATTCCGCGATCTCCACGCCCAGCTCAAAGGAGCGGGCGAGATCCCCCGCCTCCGGATCGATGGTGGAAAGATAGATACGCTGTTTATCCATGGCAGTCCTCATTCGTTGCATTTTTATTTATTATAGCAATCCCCATGCAAAAAAGCAATAGCCCGCCCAATTCCCATTGATTTTCTAGGGGATTCGTGTTACAATGGCTCCACCTCCGGGGTCTTTCCCGGATAGACCAAACGAACAGGAGTATCTTTATGAAGAAATGGATCGCGGTACTGTTGTGCCTTGTCACTCTTTTTTCTCTGGCGGCCTGCAGCAAACGGGAGGCAGAGCAAAACACCATCCAGCTGGTATCCGGTCAAACCTACGGCACCGGCAAGCACAGCTTTGACTTTGTGGTCACCGACCCCGACGGGGTGGATACCTCCGTCACCATCAAAACGGACGCGGATATGGTGGGTGCCGCCTTGCTGGAGCTTGGCATTGTGGACGGAGAGAACAGCTCTTACGGGCTGTATGTCAAGACCGTAAACGGCGTCACCCTGGACTACGACAAGGATGGCAAATACTGGGCCTTCTATGTCAACGGCGAATATGCCCTCAGCGGTGTGGATGCCACCCCGGTAGAAGACGGGGCAATTTATGAAATGAAAGCGGAATAATCCGCTGCTCTCTGCTCCGGTCTTGTTGCCGGAGCTTTTTATGCAAGTTTTTTGAGAATATTGACAAACAATCAAAAATGGATTATAGTATAGTTGTTGAATTTGCAAACCCTAACTATAAAATAACCATATGTAAGGACAGGTGAATAACATGTATTTGGATGATTACAAACGTTGGTCCCAGGCACAGCTGGAGGACCCGGCCCTGACCAAGGAACTGGCCGAGATCGCCGGAGATGATGACCAGATCAAGGAACAGTTCGCCGTGGCGCTGAAGTTCGGCACCGCCGGCCTGCGGGGCGTGCTGGGCGCAGGCACCAACCGAATGAACATCTATGTGGTCCGCCAGGCCACCCAAGGCCTGGCCAACTGGGTAAAAACCCAGGGCGGCAATCAGCTGGTCGCCATTTCCTACGACAGCCGGATCAATTCTGATGTGTTTGCCAAGGAGGCCGCCAGAGTTCTGGCCGCCAACGGCGTGAAGGTCCGCATTTACGATGCCCTGATGCCTGTGCCCGCCCTGAGTTTCGCCACCCGGTACTACGGGGCCAACGCCGGTATTATGATCACCGCCTCTCACAACCCCGCCAAGTATAACGGCTACAAGGCCTATGGCCCCGACGGCTGCCAGATGACCGACGATGCCGCCGCAGTGGTCTACGCCGAGATTCAGAAGACCGATGTGCTCACCGGGGCCAAGCTGGTGTCCTTTGAGGAAGGTCTCGCCTCCGGCATGATCCAGTACGTAGAAGAAGCCTGCAAGGAAGCTCTGTACGACGCCATTAAGGCCCGGTCTGTCCGCCCTGGTCTGTGTAAGACCGCCGGACTGAAGCTGGTCTACTCTCCTCTGAACGGCTCCGGCCTGGTGCCCGTGACCCGGGTTCTCCACGACATCGGCATCAACGACATCACCATCGTTCCCGAGCAGCAGTACCCCGACGGCAACTTTCCCACCTGCCCCTACCCCAACCCCGAGATTTTTGAGGCTCTGCGCTTAGGCCTGGAGCTGGCGAAGAAGTCCGGCGCAGACCTGATGCTGGCCACAGACCCTGACGCCGATCGGGTAGGCATTGCCATCAAGTGCCCCGACGGAAGCTACGAACTGGTTTCCGGCAACGAGGTAGGCGTGCTGCTGCTGGACTACATCTGCCAGGGCCGGATCGAAAACGGCACCATGCCCAAGAACCCCGTAGCCGTCAAGTCCATCGTCTCCACTCCCCTGGCCGATGCGGTCGCCAAGAGCTACGGCGTAGAGATGCGCAATGTGCTGACGGGCTTTAAGTGGATCGGCGACCAGATCGCCCGGCTAGAAAAGGCCGGCGAAGTGGACCGCTTCATCTTCGGCTTTGAGGAGAGCTACGGCTACCTGGCTGGTCCCTATGTCCGGGATAAGGATGCCATCATCGGCTCCATGCTGATCTGCGAAATGGCCGCCTACTACCGGTCCATCGGCTCCTCCATCAAGGAGCGGCTGGAGGCTATCTACGCCAAGTTTGGCCGTTACCTGAACAAGGTTGACTCCTTCGAGTTCCCCGGCCTGTCTGGCATGGACAAGATGGCCGCTATTATGGACTCCCTGCGCAAGAACCCGCCCACGGAGATCGGCGGCTACAAGGTGACCAAGGTCACTGACTACAAAAAGAGCGAGGAGACGGGCCTGCCCGCCGCCAACGTACTGATCTACGCCCTGGACGGCGGCGCCACTGTAGTGGTCCGTCCCTCCGGCACAGAGCCAAAGATCAAGACCTACTTCACCACCCTGGGCAAGGACCTGGCCGAGGCCCAGGCCCAGAAGGACAAGCTGGCTGAGGCGCTGAAGCCGATTTTGGCCTAAGAATATCGTGTTGCGCCCCCGGATGCTTGCATCCGGGGGCGTTGTGGTGTCTTACCAGCCTATTATCCCATTTCCATATCTAATAACAGCTTCATTTCTTCGAAATTCCCCCAGTAATCCACAGTCCAGCCGTTTTCCTGGAACACCCGGTCTGCGTTTTGGATGATACAGAGGTAGCGGCCATTCCGTCCGGCGGTTACTGCCAGGTCGGCGAAACCGGTCATATAGCCGATGCCGCCGGTGACCCGGGAATCCGCGAAGTCCGGCTTTACCGGGTTGCCCGGCATCAGGTAATTCCGACTGTACAGCGGGAGCTCCTGATTGGGGAGCTGATAGGTGGCTGTGGACCAGATTTCCCGGAAGGTCTCGTTTTCCAGGGCCGCTTTCAGCATGGTTACGATGTCTTCCACGGTGGTGTGAGCGTCGTCGGAGTAGCAAGCGGAAACATTGTCAAAATACGTGTGCGTACATCCGATGGATTCCAGCCACTGGCGCATCATTGCCGCAGCCTCTTCTTCATCCTTAGCTAAATTATGTGTCAGGACCCAGGAAGAAACATCCGAGGATGGAATCGTGGAACCCAGCAGGAAGCTGTACAAATGGTCACGCAGGGTAAAGTTTTGATAGTCCTCTAAGTGGACACTGTCAGAGAAGGAAACCTCCTTCCAGCTAGGAATGGGGAAAACAGTCTCCAGGTCTGGATCCTGTGCCAGGATTGCCGCAGCGAAGGCCACCCGGCACCATCCTCCCGGGGAAGTTTCTCCCCAGTAGTTCTTGGCGTAGAGCGTCTTTCCGACGGACAGGTCATAGACCGCCGCTCCCCGGGCACTGGACCGCTGGTCAAAAGGACGTTGGTTCAAGTCAAATGAATTGTCCCCTTGGATATAGGCTTGGAGGGACTCCTTGAGCGTTGCAACCATATTGCTGTTATCCTGGTTGTAAAACTCCTCTGTAAACCAGATGTCATACACCGAATCAGAAAGATAATACAGAGAATGATAGCGCAGATTTCCGTTTTTCTCCCGGATAGTCCACTCCGTGTCGCCGCCTACCCATTCGGCGGTGCTCATGTTGTATCCCAGCATGTCGAACGCCGCCTGGGGATTGCCGGAGGTGTTCCCGTTCAGCAGGGTGCCCTGAATGCCGCCGATCTGAGCGGTCGTATCCTCTTGGATCAAAGCTGCCTCATAGCGATTATCACTGAAAAGGAAGTAACCCTCCGGAAGGTATTGCCTCACTTCCTGTGGCTGGGAATTGGTCCTCCTCGTGGTCACAAACAGTGAGCACACCACAACCGCCAGTACCGCTGCTCCACCCAGGAGCCACAGCTTAGTCTTCTTATTGGTCAGCACGTTCTTGATCCGGCTTTTTACGCTGTTCTGGCCGAAGGCCACAGGGCACAGGAACCGATATTCCTTGGGGGCGGCGCATTGCAGCAGCACGCAGGCGTAGGTCTTCCGCTGGATGGCGGTCATATCCTTCACTGCCCGCTCGTCGCAGCCCATTTCCAGGTCCCGGCAGAAGAGCCACCAAGCAAGCCACACCATAGGCTGGAACCAGTAGACGCACACAAGAAGATACCCCATTAGCTTCCACCAGGGGTCCTTATGTCTCAAATGGGCCTGCTCGTGGGCCAGGACGAAGCTCTGGCTGAATGCGTCCAGCTGGGAGGGAATGTATATTTTGGGCCTCACCAGCCCCAGCACAAAGGGGCCGGAAATGCCGTCACAGAGGTACACATTGTCTTTTAACCGCAGGGATACCCGCAGCTTCCGTTTTAGTCGCAGATAGGAGAGAAGTCCCGCCGCCAGCAGCCCGGCGGCACCTGCCAGCCAGACAATGGAGGCGATTTGCCAATAGTCTACCGCGGGCACGGCCGGAGTAATGGGCGTTTCCTCCACAGCAGGAGCGATTTCCACAGGCTGGGAGTCTGTTTCCCGCTCCGGCGCCGGAGCGGAGGAAACGACCTCCGCCGGAATGGGCTCCGCCTTGGGAATCAGGCTCCAGGCACTTTCCAGTGAGAAGGGCAGCGCCAGCCGCAGGGCAACCAGGGCCCACAGGAGGCACTGGGGGCTCTTGGGGAGCTTCCAGAACAGAAACCGCAGCCCGATCACCACCAGAATCAGCACGCTGGCCGTCAGACTTTGGTTGAGCAGATGCAGAAAGGCCCGACTCATGGTCACCCCTCCTTCCCGTAGTCCTCGATCAATCGGCGCATCTCGGCGATGTCCTGTTCGTCCAGTTTCCCTCCCTGGGCGAAGGCCGCCAGGAAGGCAGGAAGGGACCCGGAAAAGGAGTCGTCTACGAACTGCCGACTCTGGGCACTCAGATACTGCTGCCGGTCCATCCGGACCACGACCGTTCCACCGTCGTTTTCAAATAATCCTTTTTCGCAGAGCTTTTTCAGCACCGTATAGGTGGTGGATTTTTTCCACTCCAGCTCCTTGGCGCAGAGCTTGACCAGCTCCCCGGAGGAAATCGGGGCGTTAGCCCAAATCAGCTCCGCAAATTTGGTTTCGACCACGCCGAGTTTTCGTTCTTCCATTGGTTACACCATCCTTTCAAAAGGGTCTATAGCTAATCGACCTGTAAAAAGTCTATCATGAATCGACCATTTTGTCAAGGATAAAAACGCAAAAAGAAGGTTCTATAATAAATATTGGGGTCAGGCTATGAGCCTGGCCCCTTTAGTCATACAAAAAGGTTGAGCATAGAGATAAAATCCTTTACAATGAAAGTACCCCTACCACACCAAAAGGAAAAACCTCTATGCTTAACAAAGATTATACCGCAAAACTGCTGAAATTGGAAGATGTAATTATCACAAATGTTCTGGAGAAGTCCACGTCCATCTTGAGCTGCCCAGAAAAAAGCACCGCTGTCCCGCCTGCGGGGCCCTCACGGGCCGTGTGCACAACTACAGGATGCAGACACGGTCAAGGATATTCCACGTCGCTTTCAAGCCGACCAAGCTTCCAGAGGTACTTTCTATTGATGAGTTCAAAGGGTATTAAAACGGGTCTGCTTTGGCATGCGGAATTTTTCCAATTTCAGAAAGAGAATTCTGTTTTGCCATACATAAAAATCGTGCCGGAGCGATTCACTCCGACACGACCCTATTGTTCCTATTTTGTCTCTACCCCAACTATTGACATAGAACCTAAAAACCCGGCTGGCCTTTCTCGGGTCAGCCGGGTCAAAAATATGCGTTACACCGCCAGGAAGAATTTCACCAGGAACAGCGCGGAGATGGCGTAGGTCAGGAGGGAGACCTCCTTGGCTTTGCCGCCGAAGACCTTGATGATGGTGTAGGAGATCAGGCCGATGCCGATGGCGTGGCCGATGGAGCCGGAGATGGGCATGCCGATGAGCATCAGGGCCACGGGGACCATCTGGTCCATATCCTCGAAGTTCACGTTCTTCAGGCCCATGAGCATCAGGACGCCCACGTAAATCAGGGCGGAAGAAGTGGCGGCGGCGGGGATGATGGCGGCGATGGGGGCCAGGAAGATGCAGGCCAGGAACAGGATGCCGGTGGTCAGGGCGGTCAGGCCGGTACGGCCGCCGACCTCCACGCCGGAGGCGGACTCCACGAAGGTGGTGACGGTGGAGGTGCCGGTGCAGGCGCCCACCACAGTGCCGATGGCATCGGACAGGAGGGCTTCCTTCATGTTGGGCATATTGCCGTCCTTGTCCACCATACCGGCCCGGGAAGCGGTGCCGACCAGGGTGCCGATGGTGTCGAACATATCAATGATGCAGAAGGTGATGATGAGGGTCACAGCGGTGAACCAGCCGATCTGAAGGAAGCCCGCGAAATTGAAGTGGAACAGGGTGGTCTTTGCCATGTCGGCGAAGGGGGGCACAAAGGAAGCGGTGGCGAGGGAGGCGAAGGGATTGGTGCCCAGGAAGATGGCCTCCCCTGCCCAGTAG
>JBNMIH010000033.1:0-28219 GCA_050873165.1 Faecousia sp. | reverse complement strand
TAAATGATAATTTAGCGGCTTAGTCGCTGACGGTCGCTTGACCGTTCACAAGCATCGGCAAGAGCCAGTCACGAAGCCGAATTAAAGCATGAGTTTCCTGGTTTAATTTGCTTTGCATAGCAAAAAGTGGGCGCACTTCCTTGCTGAACTTCTCGATAATCTCCACAGGTGGGATAATTATCTTGCTATCCAGTAAGGAATTGATGCGAATTCCTTTGAAGATACTTCCCGTGGAGCAAGCTGTAGACTCTTTAACAAAGGCTTCGCTTTGCAGGTGCATATACAAGTATTCCGGTGTAACGGTTTCTTTGTTATAGCGTATTGAGAATACGGATTCATTGATGTCCCAATCTTGCGGTGCGTCTTGAACCAAGTAACACCGGCCCAAAGGAGCGATACTTGCGAACAGAATGTCTCCCACGCTTACGTCAGAACGTCGATGAACGATTTGCCGTGCTGCTTCATCAATGGTGTCGCATCCGGAAAAATCAAGAACTCCATCGGAGCAAAGATTCTTAACCGTAATGTATTTAATAGAGCCTCCGCCGAGCTTGAAATTATCTCTTGGGTTCAAGCCTGTACGAATATTTTCAATGGCATTTTCCATTTTTGAGCAAGACCAACCCAAAGGAAGATTTTGCTTAGCGGTTTCGTTCCACACCATTTGTCCGTTCGATGATGAATATGGATTTCCGAGCTCAGTTGGGAAGTCAAATTGGGTAAACCAGTAGTTATAGATGGTCTTTGCCATCTGCTGTAAATTATCATTTACGATATAGCGGAGTCAAAAGAAAGTGAGAGAACGAGGCAAACATACTTGTCAAGTGTAAGCGCTAAATCCTCCGTCTAGCATCTCCTGCGCATTTATGAGATAATCCCCCAAATCTCGAAAAACTCACGATGAGTTTTTTGAGAAACTAGACTGGGATAGTGTCAAATGGGAGAAGTATTGATGCGTATCGGGCGCAGGAGGACGGCCAGCTCCGGGGCCTGGAGGGGGCGGCGGCTAACATCTATTTTGACCGGATGGACGACATGATCCTTGGGGACAAGGACGCCTTTTTCTACCATGGCCGCAGCCGCCGCCCGCCAATGGACCGATTCAATGCGCTGCTGTCGTTTACCTATTCCCTGCTGGCCGGCGACTGTGCCAACGCCCTGGAGAGCGTGGGCCTGGACAGCTTTGTGGGCTTCCTCCACCGGGACCGGCCCGGGCGGAAATCCTTGGCCTTGGACCTGATGGAGGAGCTGCGGCCCTGCCTGGCGGACCGGTTCGTCCTCACCTGCGTCAATAACCGGCGGGTGTCGGAGGCGGACTTCGAGAGCACCCAGTCCGGGGCGGTGCTGCTGACGGAGGCCGGGCGGCGGAAATTCCTAAAGGCCTGGCAGGAGCGGAAACAGGAGACCATCACCCATCCCTATTTGCAGGAAAAGATACCCTGGGGCTTGGTGCCCTACGTCCAGGCCCTGCTGCTGGCTCGCTGCCTTCGGGGCGACCTGGACGGCTATCCGCCCTTCCTGTGGAAGTGAGGAAGTATGCTTGTACTGATCAGCTATGATGTGAACACCGAAGATGCTGCCGGAAAGCGTCGACTCCGCCGCATCGCCAAGCAATGCCAGAACTTCGGTCAACGTGTCCAAAACAGCGTCTTCGAGTGCCTGGTAGACGCCGCTCAGCTGCGGGCCCTGGAAGCCAAGCTGGTGAGCATTATGGACCAGGAGAAGGACAGCCTGCGCATCTACAACTTGGGGAACCACTACACGGAAAAAATCACCCATTATGGTACGAAACCCGGCTACGATCCCGGCGGCGCCCTGCTGGTCTAGCCGGGTGCGAAGAGGAAGCGCCCAGGTTTTCCCGGGGACCTTCGCACTTGCTTTTTGAGAATAAATGCCGCCTGCTTCCCGATTCTCTTCCGGGAAACAGGATGCGGTAAGGGAATATGTGAGAGAATTTGTTGAGAGTGTACAAATATAAGACGACTTTTTGTACTCTTTCGCTGTCCCTCCCCACACGGGGAGGGTGGATTGAAATACCCTGACGGACTGGATGGACGAGGCGGCGCGAAAGGTCTCTCCCCACACGGGGAGGGTGGATTGAAATTTTCCCGGCGCAATAGTGGTCCGTGCCCAGTAGGCGTCCCTCCCCACACGGGGAGGGTGGATTGAAATCTGCTGTATGGGTCCCGCGGGCATTTCTGCCCAGAGTCCCTCCCCACACGGGGAGGGTGGATTGAAATATCGACAATGATAACGTCCCATATGTGCTTGTAGTCCCTCCCCACACGGGGAGGGTGGATTGAAATTTCCGCCGGGCCGTCGGCCCCGCCGCACAGCTCCGGTCCCTCCCCACACGGGGAGGGTGGATTGAAATTTGGCCTCTTTGGTCCCTACTCCATCCGGGTGGACGGTCCCTCCCCACACGGGGAGGGTGGATTGAAGTGGGAGGGGTGAACCTTGCGGGTTGAATCCTACGGCGTCCCTCCCCACACGGGGAGGGTGGATTGAAATCCTCTTCCATGCCTCCCTGGGTGATGGTGAGGGACGTCCCTCCCCACACGGGGAGGGTGGATTGAAATACGCTGTCCGCCGTGGCCTCCTGGATGCTCTTGAGTCCCTCCCCACACGGGGAGGGTGGATTGAAATAGGCTCAGGGCATAGGCCACGCCGGTGTCCGGGGTCCCTCCCCACACGGGGAGGGGGGATTGAAAAGCCACAATCAGGTCAATCGTTTCTTCCTCCGCGTTGGTCCCTCCCGCACTGGGGGGCAACTGAAAATTTTCGGGACAGCTGGGAAATGTGGCTATTCCAGGTAAGAAAAAAGAAGAACCTACATCAGACAGGCTGCTTACCCTTTCGGGCAGGGGAGACACTGTAGTAGATTCTTCTTAGAAGCATGGTATCACAGACTCGCGTGGATGTCAACGAGTCAGATATCCGGGTCCTCCTCACCCCTCCCTGTGCGGCACCCACTCCAGTGCGGCGATCAGCACCGTGGTGAACACCGCCAGCACGTACATGCCTGCTCCTACGGCCAGGCCGATGGCCACGGTGGCCAGGAGGCCGGCGGAGGTGGTGAGGCCCTCGGTGCCCTTTTCGGTGGAGCGGATGACGCCGATGCCGAGAAAGCCGATGGAGGCAATGACGCTGGCGGCCAGGCGGGAGGCGTCTACCCGGGTCAGCTCCTCTACGTCGGAGAATCCGTATTTGGAGATCAGCATCATGAGGGCGGAGGTGGCGGCGATGATGATATGGGTCCGCAGGCCCGCTTGCCGTTTTTCTCCCGGCCCAGGCCGATGAGCCCGCCGCAGAGGACTGCGACGAAAATGCGAAAAATGTACACGAGTTCCTCTTCCATAGAGGTGCCTTCTTTCTTTTTGGGCTGTTTTGGAAACGCGGGGGAATGGACTTTATAGGAATTTGCTGATTTCTTTTCGCAGGGCAGTGCGGTCGATGGGTTTGGCCACGTGGCCGTTCATGCCGGCGCGGAGGGCTTCACGGCGGTCTTCTTCAAAGGCGTTGGCGGTGAGGGCGATGATGGGGATGCCGGCGAGGGCTTCATTGTCCAGGGCACGGATGTGGCGGGTGGCTTCATAGCCGTTCATTCTGGGCATCTGGATGTCCATGAGGATCAGTCCGAAGTCGCCGGGGGTCGAATTCCGGATCTTTTCCAGGGCCATGTCGCCGTCATCGGCCTCCTCTACCTGGAAGCCGTCGTCTTGCAGCAGTTCCCGGGAGATTTCCCGGTTCAGGGCATTGTCCTCCACCAGGAGGATCTTTTTCGGCTTCTGGCTGCGGGAGGCTGCCGGTTCCGGTTGGTTTTCGGGCAGGTTTTTGGCCTCACCCCGACGGAAGTGGAACAGGCAGGTGAATTTGGAGCCCTGGCCCTGTACGCTTTCGCAGGAGATGCTGCCGCCCATCTGCTCGACGAGCCGCTTGGTGATGGCCAGGCCCAGGCCTGTGCCCTCTATGCCGTCGGAGATGGCCTTCCGCTCCCGCTCAAAGGCTTCGAAGACGCTGCCCAGGAATTCCTGGCTCATGCCTATGCCGGTGTCCTCCACGGTCAGCCGGTAGGAGATACCGTCTTTGTCAGAGCCCGTCTCCTCCAGAGTTACGGTGACGGTGCCTCCGGCGGGGGTGTATTTGATGGCGTTGCTGATGAGGTTCAGTTGGATCTGGTTCAGCCGCAGCTCGTCAAAGACGGCCGCATCCTCCTGGACCCGGGTGGTGAAGCGCAGGTCCAGGCCCTTTTTCTCTGCGTCGGCCTGGAAGACGCAGGCCATGGCCTGCATGCTGTCGGAGATCCGGTGGGTCCGCTCCTGGAGCTCTACCCGGCCGCTTTCGATCCGGGCCATATCCAGAACGTTGTTGATGAGCCGCAGCAGCTGGGCCCCGGAAACGCTGATCTTCTCCAGGCAGTCGGCCACCTTCTCCCGGTCCTCCATGTGGCGCTTGGCCATGTCGGAGAAGCCCATGATGGCGTTCATGGGGGTGCGGATATCGTGGGACATGTTGAAAAGGAAGGTGCTTTTGGCCCGGGAGGCGCTTTCCGCCGCGTCCTTGGCCTGGCGCAGATCCTCCGTCAGGCGGATGTCCTCGTCGATGCAGCGGACCATGAGGATGGCGCAAACTTCTCCCACGCTGTTTTCCATCAGGATATTCCGGGCCTCCATCCAGTGGATGGTGCCGTCGTCGCCGTACTGGCGCAGCTTCAGGGTCTTGCCCTGGCAGCCCTGGCTGTGGGCTTCCAGCATGGCGTCCCGGGACATGGTTTCACAGAAATTTCTGTATTCCCCTTTGTCGGGCATGGTCGCCTGCAGGCCGGAGAGCATCTCGTCTATGGTGTATTTTTCCACCCGGCCGTGCATGACAATACCTTGGTTGTAGACGGTAAAGGCCCGGTTTTTGGTGAGATTTTCTTCGATGATCACAGGGTAGACGGTGCTGGCGGCAGAGACGATCAGGTTCAGGGTGGTCTCCGAGCGCAGCCGCTCCTTGGTCACGGCGGTGATGTCCCGAATGCCCACCAGGATGTGGGGCTCCGGGAACTGATCTGTGCACATGGTGAACTTGCTCTGGAGCCGCAGCTTCCGGTCTCCCACTACTGCGTCATACTCCAGGTGAAAGTCCTTATGGAAGGAGAAAAACTCCTTCAGGTTTTCCAGCTTGGTGGCCTCCCGGAAGAAGGCCTGGTCCTTGGGGCTCACCACTTCGCTGGCGTAGCCTTCGATGCAGGCCGGATAATCCCGACTGCCGCCGGTCCAATCCGGCATTGTCTCGCCGCCGCGGAGCCGGAACTGCTCCTCTTGCTCCGTCAGCAGGTTCACGTCTATCAGGCACAGGTAGTCGTCGGCAATATTGCCCAGCAGTGCGGCTACCCGGTCGGCATCTGCCCGCTCCCGCTCCAGGACGGCCTTGCGGTGCATATAGGCATATAGACGCAGGCAGAACAGGAATACCGCCAGCAGGAACAGCCCCATGATCAGCTGCTCGTTTTGGGCTACCTCATGCAGGCTCTTTTGTGCCGCCTGAGGCGGGAAGGACTGCATCAGGCTCCACTCCGTGTCCTTCAGGGGGACGATGTAAGCGACACTCTTGCCATGGGCGCCGGTCAGGTCGATCCTGGCCTCTTTGTGTTCCTCCAGCGCTTCCCAGGTGATGTGGGGGTTCAGGGAGTGGCCGATGATCTGGTCTACGGTGGTGATATCCGATTCCCCTTTGTCCAGCTCCATGGCCTGGCCCAGAATGCGCCCATCCCGGCTCAAAAGCAGCGTATTGGCGGTGTATCCGCCAAAGTCGCTTGCCAGCAGTTCCGTCATGCTGCTCTGCTCCAGGTAGCCCACCATGACGCCGCAGATGTTTCCGCCAAAATACACCGGGGCATAAAAGCCCACCAGAGCTACGCCGTCGAAGCGGGAATCCGGTACAAAGGTAATGCCGGAGGCACCGGAGATGCCGCGGGAGAAATAGTCCCGGTCCGACACATCTGCAATTTTCCGGTCGCTGGTAAAGCTCTCACCACGCTTGTTTACATAACGTATCCGATCGAAGCCGGGGTTCTGCTCCATCTCCCGCAGCCGCTCCCGGTCCACCTGATCGGAGGACAGGCTGATGCCATAGAGGTAGGCCATGTCGGTAATGGCATCCTGCTTGGCCTGGAAAACGTCGGATACATGCAGCGCCGTCCGCCCGGCCAACTCCCGGGTATAGGCACTGATCTCGTCCATCTGCCGATTTTTGTTCCGTATTCGGGAAAACAGAAGCACACCAAAAATCACGCAGATCAGCAGCAGTACGTCTGCCACGATCCGCCGGGTATTCCGTTTCTCCTCGCCGCGCACAGCCTCAGCCCCTTCTCAATGGTATCCCTTCCATTATACCGTATTTTGGCCTATTTGCAACCGGGATTTCTGGATTTGGGCAATAAAAAGCCGCCTTCCCGGGTAGGGGGAAGGCGGGAGAGGTCCTTAGAACTCTTTGTATGTAAAATCCCCGAAGGCAGTCCGGCCCATGGACAGGGAGCCGCAGCCGAACATGCCGTGGTCGAAGGTATGGTCCCGGGCCTCCAGGACGGGCTGGCCGTCTATGCTGAGGGTCAGCTGACCGCCCACGGCCCGCAGCTCCAGGGTGTATTCCTGGTCCAGCTTCCAGTCGAAGGGGGCCTGCGCCAGAGTGGTGAAGCCAAAGTCATTTTTCAGGATCACAGCCTGGCCTGGTTTCCCGAAGCCGGCGGCATAGCCCCGCTGGGCACCCTGGGCCCGGGCGATGAGCAGGTGGGAATCGCCGTTTTCCGGGGTAACGGTGGTGGAGAACACATAGTCCTTGGCGTAGTAGTTACCGGTGTAGGCAAAGGCGTCCGCCATGCGCATAAGCTTCAGTTTGCCGTCCTCCAGGCTCCAGGCCCCATGGTCTGTGGAGAAGGGGGTGATGGAGGCAAAGCTCTTGCGCTGCTTCTGGAGAGCGATGGAATAAGCGCTCTTGCCGGTGATGGAAAATTCATCCAGGTAGACCATGCCCAGTGTTTTCATAGAGGCGGGGGAGTAGGACTCCAGCACGATGCCCACTTCGTCCACCATATCCCCCTGGGTATCGGGGATGGTGAAGGTGATGTCTACCCACTGGCCCTGGACCAGCTTCACGTAGCCCTGCAGGTGCTCAACCTTGTCGCTGCAGGTCCGCACATAGGGGGCGGCCCCGGGGGCCTCATTGCCGTTCCACTGGTCTAAGTAAAGCTTCATGGATACGGTCTGGCCGGGGTAGGCGGTGGCGCTGAAGACGGGGCTGTAGCGCTCGTCGGAGAAATCCTCCCGGGTGTAGAAGGGTTTGTAGTAGACCTTGCAGTTCTCCCCGCGGCTCATCCGGTCCATGAGAATTTCCAGGGAGCCGGTGCCGGCGTAGGCGTGCTTGGTGCTGTGTCGGGCCCGGCAGCGGAAGGGATCCGACAGGCGGATGTTGTGGGTGCTGCCCGGCAGTTCAAAGTCGAAATAAATTTCCCCGGGGCGGTAGGCCTTCTTCAGGTCCTCCGGGGCTTCCTCCCCGGCGATCCGGTAGCCCAGAAGGGCGGTCTCCCGGCAGAAGGAGGGGATATCCAGAATGTTCAGGTAGCCGGAGATGCCGGAGCAGACAATGGCGTCGTTGATGGGATCCAGGTATTTTCTATGGATGCCGTCAATGCCTGTGGCCACCCCCAGGATGGTGCCCACGTTGCCGGCGTTGCAGTCCGTGTCCCAGCCTGCCATGGTGGCGATCTCCACAGTGCGGTCAAACTTTCCTTCGCCGTAGAGCAGGGCCATCATGCACACACCGGCGTTGGGAATGATGTGGCAGACCCCGGGGTACTTGTCGTAGCCCCAGTCCCGGAAGAGGAGCTGCTCCATGCAGTCCCGCCAATTCTCTGGGTGGACTTTGTGGAAGGCTCGGACCGCCTCCATGACGCTGCGGTAGGTGCAGACTTCCGGCAGCTCCCGGAGGCCCGCGTCTACGATTTCGCCGATATCGCTGGTTTCAAAGGCCTTGGCAATGGCGGCGCACATGAACCGGGCGCCGTAGACACCGTTGCCGTCGTGGGATACGCTGGCGGCGGCCTGGCCGTAGTCCGCGGCACGCTTGGGCTGGCCGGGATTCACCAGCCCCCAGGTGTCGATGAAGATCTGGCCGCCGATTTGCTCCGCCATGGTCTTGCCGTTCTGGCGGATGGAGCCGGACTGAGGGGCGGGGATGCCGTTTTTCAGGTTCAGGTAGGCGGTGTGCTCTGTGCTGATGCCGTAGCCGCCCCACCAGAACATGCCCACGCCCTCCCGGGCATAATTCAGCCAGGCCCGGGCCACATCCTGGGGCACCAGAGGCCGGTCCACCGCGTCGTCCAGCAGGGCCCGGAGGAAGAAGACAGGGCCGTTGGCGTCGTCATCAGCGGCGAAATTTTTGAATTCCTTCACGTAGCCGTGAATGTCCCCATAGGTATCCCGGATCCGCTGATAGGTCCAGATGGTGGGCTCCACGGGGGCCCCCAGGCGGATGCCTACGTTCATGCCCAGGAAGCCGGAATACACTTTTTCAAAATAGTCCTTGACCATACTATACTCCTTTTCGGCGTTGTCAGTTGCTTTTGCTGGTTTGGTCACGAGATTTACGTAACCGGTTACTCTCATTATACAGAGAATCCGAAGAAAAGCAAGAGCCGGAAGGAAAAAATTTCCGCTTGCCTATTGCGCTTTGTTTCTCTCTTTGCTAATATAAAAAAGAAGACAAAGGAGGGCCGGTGGATGGAAAACAGAAAGTACAGCATTGCGGAGGTTGCCGAGATCTGTCACGTTTCCAAGGCAACCGTATCCAGAGTGATCAACAACAGTCCCACCGGGGTCAGCGAAAAGACCCGGGAGCAGGTTTTAAAGACCATTGAGAAGCTGAACTACCGCCCCAACGCTCTGGCCCGGAGCGTGGCGACTGCCCGGTCCGGCATGATCGGCCTGATCGTACCGGATGTGTCCAATTTTTTCTACCCCAAGGTCATCCGGGGGGTCATGGACTATATGGACTCCAAGGGCTATTCCGTCATCGTGGGCAATTCCGACTATGACCCTGCCAAGGAGGCCAAGCAGCTGCTGAATCTGGTGGACAAGCGGGTAGACGGAA
Organism: Faecousia sp.; assembly: GCA_050873165.1. Taxonomy (GTDB): domain Bacteria; phylum Bacillota; class Clostridia; order Oscillospirales; family Oscillospiraceae; genus Faecousia. The sequence continues at coordinate 19,087 of JBNMIH010000033.1, read as the reverse complement.
TCATCCTCTGCTCTGGTACCTCCAACAAAAAGTTCCTGACGGAGTTTCGGAAGTATCACATTCCCATTGGCCTTTTGGGCAGATCCTTTGATATGGCCCTCAGCGACGTGAGCATCACCGGCGACAATGTGAAGGGCGCGGAGAAATCCGTGGAGTATCTGGTCCGGGGCGGACACAAGAAAATCGCCTACGCAGAAGGCAGCTTTCAGGTCTCCGGCGGTATCCAGCGGATGAAGGGCTACCGGCAGGCCCACCTGGCGGCGGGGATCCCTGTAGACGAAAAGCTGCTGCTGGACGGGGACTATTCCATCGAATTCGGCCGCAGTGTGGCGGACCGGCTGCTGGACGGGAAGGTTTCCTTCGACGCCATCATGACCGGCAGCGACCTGGTGGCCATCGGCGTGGTTTCCCGGCTCCGGGAGCGGGGCGTCCGGGTGCCGGAGGACATCGAGGTCATCGGCTACGACGATATTGAGCTGGCCAGTGTCTTCGACCCCCAGCTGTCCACCATTTCCAAGCCGCACTACGATATGGCCCAGTATGTGGCCACCCACCTGCTGAAGATCATCGAGGGAGAAAAGGCCATCCTGCCCCACACGGTGATCGAGCCGAAGCTGGTCCTGCGGAACACCACCCGGCCCAGAACCTGGGACGCGGAGTATAAGTGAAGAAGATTCCTCCCGCCCTCTCCTGCTTGGAGAGGGTGCCGCCGCAGCGGCGGGTGTGGAGGGGACCCCTACAGATGAAAGACGGGCTTCGTTGAAAGGGCAAGTTGATGGATGGTACGTCTGATCCCATTTAGTTTGGCCCGGCCTAATATTTTAGGTGTCCCCTCCACACCCGTCCCGGGCTTCGCCCGGTCCACCCTCTCCAAGCAGGAGAGGGCTTTTCACGCATATTTGCGCAACCGCTTTCTTTTTACAGCGGCTGCGCTTTTCTTGTTTATGTGCATTTTTACTAAATAACAACTGGAAATTTAAGCCAATATTACAACTTGAAAAGGGGATGCCCCTGGAATATAATGAAAACAGGTTGAGAAACCGGTTACGAAACAGGAGGAAAAACGATGAAGCATAGCGAAAAACCGGCCGGTCGCCTCGGGCATACCCTGCGTCGGATGTGGCAGGATAAGCTGCTGTATCTCATGCTGCTGCCCGCCCTTGTTTACTTTGGCATCTTCCGGGTCTGGCCCATTATCAATATGCGTCTGGCCTTTTTTGACTACAAGGCCAGAGGCCCCTGGGTCTTCGCCGGGCTGAAATACTTCAAGACCATCTTCCAGAGCTCTGCTTTTGCCCAGATCCTGCAGAACACGCTGATCATCAGCTTCATGAAGTATGTGCTGCTGTTTCCGGCCTTTGTGATCTTCGCCCTGCTCCTCAACGAGCTCCGGGTGAACTCTTTCCGGAAGTATGTGCAGGTGGTTTCCTATCTGCCTCACTTCCTGTCCTGGGTCGTCATCGCCGGTATCTGGAAATCCTTCCTGGCCCCCAATGCCGACGGCGCACTGAACCTGATCCGTTCCTGGTTCGGCCTGGCCCCGGTGGACCTGCTGACCAGCAAAGGAGCCATCCGCTGGGTGCTCTTCTTCTGCGAGGGCTGGCGGAGCATCGGCTGGGACTCTATCATCTACTTTACCGCCATTATGGGCATCAATCCGGACCTCTACGAGGCCGCCGCCCTGGACGGTGCCAACCGGTGGAACATTGTGGTACATATCATCCTGCCGGCTCTGCTGGTGCCCATGACCACCATGTTCATTCTGAACCTGGGCTTCTTCATGTCCGCCGGTTTCGACCAGGTGTATAACTTCTCCAACAGCGCCGTTCTCAGCGTCATTGACATTCTGGACACCTACATCAACCGGGTGGGTATCGAAAGCGCGCAGTACTCTGTGGCCACTGCAGTGTCCCTGGTGAAGGGCGTGGTGGGCTGCATCCTGGTGCTCATCACCCACGTTACATCCAAGAAGCTGACCGGAGAGGGAGTGTGGTAACATGAATTCCAAGAAAACAAAGCGCCTGGGCCTGTTCCAGATCCTTCTTATGGCAGTGCTGTTTCTGCTGACGCTGACCATGGTGGTGCCGCTGCTGCACATCCTGGCAAGGTCCCTGTCGGATCCCCTGCAGTCCGGCAGCATGAACGGTCTGCAGATCCTGCCCAAGGGCCTGACCTTCATCAACTACCAGGTGCTCTTCAGCAATAAGAATGTGGTGCCCTCCATTTTCAATTCTCTGTTCATCACCCTGGTAGGCACGGCTCTGAACATCCTGCTGACCATTTTGGCGGCCTACGCTCTGACCCGGCCCCAGCTCATCGGCAAGCGAGTGCTGATGGTCTTCTTCATCATCATGATGCTGTTCGACCCGGGCATCGTGCCGGAGTACATGGTGGTAAAGGCGCTGAAGCTCACCGGCTCCCAGTGGTCCATCATCCTGTGCCAGGCTATGAACGTCTATTACCTCATCGTCATGATGCGCTACTTCGAATCCGTGCCGCCTTCCCTCTATGAAGCCGCCCGAATCGACGGCGCCAACCATTTCAGCATTCTCTTCCAGATCGTCTGCCCCCTGGCAAAGGCCGGTGTGGCCACCCTGACCATGTTCTACGGCGTGGCCAGGTGGAACGAATACTACCGTTCCGGTATCTACATCTCCTCCATCAGCAAGGTGCCCCTCCAGGTCATCCTGCGCAAATTCGTGGTGGACGGAGACGTGACCACTCTCATCGGCACCCAGAATCTGTTTGACTACAACGCCCTGGCCCAGCTGGACTACACGGCCCTGCAGTACGCCACCATCATTGTGGCCATCATCCCCATTTTGTTGGTTTATCCGCTGGTACTGAAGTTCTACACCAAGAACGTTATGGCTGGCGGCGTGAAGGAATAACCAAAAATTTCAAACAAACGGAGGAACAAGGAACTATGAAAAAGCACATCTCCCTGCTGTTAGTCCTGGCCATGCTGGTATGCGTATTGGCCGGATGCGGCTCCGGCTCGGCTCCCGCTGAGACCACTGCCGCCGCTGCCCAGGCAGCCGCCACTGCTGCCCCTGCCGGGGAAAGCACCGATTCCGAGGGCTGGCCCGCCATTGGCACCCCCGACGCGCCTGTCACCGTGAAGGTCGTCTGCAAGGACGTTTTCCCCGATGAGGAGGATGTCATCGACCTGGTGGCCGCCATCAACGAGAAAATGGCCGCCCACGGTCAGTACGTGAACGTGGAGTTCGTCGATCCCCCCTCCAGCAGCTATAAGACCGCCATGCCTCTGGCCGTGATGAACGGCGAAGTGGATGCGGACATCATCTACTTCCAGGGCGGCGACGAGGCCGTTTCCGCACAGGGTCTGCTGGAAGACCTGACTCCCTACATTGAAAGCTCCACCTACGTCAAGGGCCTGATGAACGAGACCAACGTAGAAAAGATGAAGAATTATCCCTACCTGCTGTGGCTGGCGCCTCCCCGTGTCTCTACCCCCGGCATCCGGACGGACCTTGCCAAACAGTGTGACAGCTACGAGGCCCTCATTGCCGATCCCACCATTGACAACTACTACGCCTTTATGAAGGAGCTCCAGGACAAGGGCCTGTGCAAGTACGCCCTGACCGCCGACGGCGGCCTGGCCCGTCTGGACAGCATCTTCAACCACGCCTTCGGCGTTACCGGCACCTGCCTGCAGGAAAACGGCAAGTGGATCTTCAGCAAGGCCAGCCAGGCCGAAAAGGCAAAGCTGGAGTTCTACGCCAAGCTCTATGCTGAGGGCCTGCTGGATCCCGATTTCCTGACCAACACCTGGGATGTGATGGAGCAGCGCTGGTATGACGGCGATGCCGCCATCGTCGCCGGTACCGCCGGCGGCACTGTCCAGGTTTACGATACCAAGATGCGGGCCGTCCACGGCGACGATGCCGCTCTGACCATCCTGCCTCCCGCCAAGGGCGTTTCCCAGGCTTACACCTCCATCGATGTGACCAAGGAGTCCCGGGGCTATGGCATCAACGCCGACAGCCAGAACAAGGATGCCGCCTGGGCCGTTCTGGAGTTCATGGCCAGCCCCGAGGGCCGGATCCTGGACAAGGTGGGCGTAGAAGGGAAGGAGTACAACATCGAGGACGGCAAGATCGTCTTCACCGACAAGTTCTCCGGCTGGTGGGCCCGGTTCTGGGATACCACCGACAAGCTGGACCCCGAGACCCCTCTGGCCGAGCCTGTGCTGACTCCTGCTGCCAGCGAATCTCTGGAAATGGTGAACAAGTATTCCGCCATGGATCACAGCCTGCTGATCCCTGAAGAGCTGGCTCCTCAGTGGGACGCTATGACGAACCTCTACAATGAGTATGCCGCTGACATCATCCGGGGTGTGAAGCCCATCGATGCCTTCGATACCTTCGTAGAAGAGTGGAACAACGCCGGCGGCAACGACTTCGACGCGCTGCTGCAGACCACCTTCCAGTAAATCCACCTGCGGAAAGGACAAACATGATTACCAGAGAAGCATTTATTCAGGACCGGGAAAAGGTCTTTGACAAGGTCTACGGCGCCCTCAGCGGTCTGGCCATCGGCGACTCCTTCGGCGATGCCTCCCGGAAGGCCGAAAACCGGGCCGCCTACCAGGTGACCACGGACTTCAACAAGGGGGCCTCCTGGAGCACCGACGACACGGAGTTCGCCCTGCTCACCGCCAAGACCCTGATCCGCTGCCATGGCAAGCTGACCACCGAGGAGTGCGTCAGATCCTGGATGGAAGACGTATGCGTCCAGGACGAGTACAAGCGGGGCGGCGCCAGCGAGATCGAGGCGGCCAACAACCTGCGCAAGGGTCTGCTGCCGCCCTTGACCGGCAAATTCAACGTATTCCATATGAGCGACGGCTCCTCCATGCGCATCGGCCCTGTGGGCATTGTCTGCGCCGGTGATCCGGAGCGGGCCCGGGAAATGGCCCGGATCGAATCCGAGGTCAGCCACTACCGGGACGGCGTTTGGGGCGCCCAGGCTGTGGCTGCCGCCGTGGCCGTGGCCATGGTGGACGGCTCCTTCGACGAGATCATGGACGCTGCCTGGGCTGCCATCCCCGAGGACAGCTGGCTCTACCACAACCTGAAGGGAGCCTTCGAGATCCTGGATCGGAAGGGCAGCCTCCTGGAAGCCTGGATGGAAATTCACGACTACCTGTGGACCACCCAGTGGGCCACTACTGCCGAAGCCATCCCTTCTGCCTTTGTGTGCCTGAAGGCCTGCCACGACGATTTCCGCAAGGGTGTGACCCTGGCCGGAAACTTCGGCCGGGACGCGGATACCATCGGCGCGGTAGCCGGTGTGATCCTGGGCGCCAAGTACGGCGCATCCCAGATGCCCGCCGCCTGGATCGAGAAGACCCGCTATCCCAGCGGCACCTGCCTGAACTTCACCAAGGGCATCGACATCCGGGATTACGCGGAGAAGATCACGGACATCATTCTGGAAGGGTAAACTTAAGTCCCAGCGTTCCCTGCCCTCTCCTGCTTGGAGAGGGCATTTTACTACGAGGTGACAACATGATACTGAAAAAATATGCCACGGCAGGGACGCTGGAATCCAGCGACTGCATGATTTCCGCTGCCCCCAATCCGGATGGGGGCATCTCCATCGACCTGAAAAGCGACGTGCTGGCTCAGTTCGGGGATGCCATTGAGGCCACCATCCTGGAGGTCCTGAAGGAGCTGGAGGTCACGGACGCGGAGATCACGGTGCTGGATCACGGGGCCCTGGACTGCGCCATCCGGGCCCGGACCCTGTGCGCCCTGTGCCGCAGCGCCGAAGTGAAATACGACTGGACCAGGGAGGACAAGTGATATGGGCGACAGCTTGAAGAGAACATCCCTCTATGTAGGCGGTTCCAGCCCCGGAAAGATGCTGGAGGCCCGGTTTTACCACGAGGACTGCGTGGTTTACGACTTGGAGGACTCTGTAGCGGCGGACTCCAAGGATGCTGCCAGGTTCCTGGTCTACGAGGCGGTGCGCTATCATCGGCCTCCCAATAAATATGTATTGATCCGGGTCAACGGCATCTATTCTGAAGAGCTCCCTGAAGACCTGGAAATGGCGGTCAGAGCCCGGCCGGATGCCCTGCGGATCCCAAAGGTAGAGCACCCCGAGGAAGTCGTGAACATCGACCGGGAGATCACCCGCATTGAGAAACAGGCGGGGATCCCTGTGGGGCAGACGGAGCTTTGGTGCAACATCGAGTCCGCCCTGGGAGCCGTCCACGCAAAGGAGATCGCCCTTGCCAGCCCCCGGGTGGTGGCCCTGGCCCTGGGGGCCGAGGACTACTGCGCCAGTATGGGGGCCAAGCGGAGCAAGGATGGATTCGAAATTTTCTATGCCCGGATGCAGGTGCTGGAAGCCTGCCGTTTGGCGGGCATTTCCGCCCAGGATGCGGTATTCAGCGACTTCCGGGATTCGGAAGGCCTGGAGGAGGACCTGAAAACCACCCGGGGGCTGGGCTTTGACGGAAAGACCGTCATCCACCCCAGCCAGATCGACATTGTGAACCGGGCCTTTACCCCCTCGGATAAGGAGATCCGCAATGCCCTGAAAATCGTGGCGGCCCTGGAGCAGGGGGCCAAACATCATACCGGCGTGGTGGTGGTAGACGGCAGCATGGTGGATAAGCCTGTGGAAATTCGGGCGCGGACCGTGCTGGACCAGGCCCGGGCTGCCGGTCTGCTGGGAAAGGAGTGCTTATGAAAAACGCTGTGGGAAGAGAGCTGCCGGAGCGTGTGGGCAGCTATGAAGTGCACCCCTATGCCGGTTTGGGCCGGGAGCAGCACCATCAGGGCACGGTCCAGACCCGGCGGACGGTCCAGCGGGAAAACATCCGGGAACCCAAGCTCCAGAAGGACCTGGTCTCCGCTATCCAGGCTGCAGGGCTGAAGGACGGCATGACCATTTCCTTCCACCATTGCTTCCGGGAGGGGGACTACACCGTAGGCCTGGTGCTGAAGGCCATCCAAAGCCTGGGCATCAAGGACCTCCGTTTTGCCCCCAGCGCCGTGGTGAACATCCGGAACTGCGATCTGCTGGAGTTCCTCCGGGACGGCACCATCACCGCCGTGGAGGCCAGCGGCATTCGGGGCGCTCTGGGTGACGGCCTGCTCAGCGGGGAAGTGACCCTCAGGGAGCCTGTGGTCCTCCGGCCCCATGGCGCACGGCCCCGGGCCGTGGAAGCCGGGGAGCTGCAGATCGATGTGGCCTTCCTGGCCGCCTCGGCGGCGGACGCCTGGGGCAACTGCACAGGGCAGATTGGCGCCAACCCCTGCGGCAGCCTGGGCTATGCCTTTGTGGATGCCCAGCACGCGGGAAAGGTCATTGTCATCACGGACACCCTGGTGGACTACCCCTGCGTGCCAGTGAGCATCAGTCAGCAGTACGTGGATTATGTGGTCACCGTGCCGCAGATCGGGGACCCGGCGAAAATCGGGGCGGGAGCCGCCCGACTTACCAAAAACCCCCGGGATCTGATGATCGCCAAAATGACAGCGGACCTGATCTGCGCCTCGTCCCTGTTCCAAAACGGCTTCTCCTTCCAGACCGGGGTGGGAGCCATCAGCATTGCCTGCACAAACTATCTGGCAGAGAAAATGCGGGAGCGGGGCATTACCGCAAGCTTTGCCCTGGGGGGCATCACCGCCGCCATCATCGACATGTACGATGCCGGGCTGGTCCGGGCTGTGGCCTGCAGCCAGTCCTTTGACGCTGTGGCAGCCAGGGCTATCCCCAGCCGCCCCGGGGTCTACGAGATCGACAACTCGGACTACTCCAACCCCTTCCGCCGGGGCAGCTACCTGGATCACCTGAATTTCGGCGTTCTCAGTGCGCTGGAGGTGGACACGGATTTCAACGTGAATATCCTCACCGGCTCCTCCGGCCAGATGATGGGCGGCCTGGGCGGCGGCCCGGATGTGGCGGAGGGAGCGGACATCTCCATTGTGGTCCTGCCCATTGTCCGGGGCCGGACCCCCTCCGTGGTCAGCCGGGTCTTTACCTGCTGCACCCCGGGAGAAAGCGTGGCCTGCGTGGTGACCCAGGCCGGCATTGCTCTGAACTCCAGGCACCGGAGCTATCCGCAGCTGAAACAGGACCTGGAGAAAGCGGGTATCGGGACCGTCTCCATCCAGTCCTTGCGGGACCTGGCAGAGTCCATCACAGGAGCCCCCAAGCAGATCACGACTACTAGCGAAGTCGTCGCTGTGGTAGAGGCCAGAGACGGCACCGTGCTGGATGTGATCCGGAAGATCCGGTAGCGGGATCGATCAGAAAAGCGGTTGGGTCATAAAAAACTTCCGTGGAAACCTTCTGACTCCACGGAAGAAAACAAAATTGACAAATGATTTATACGCTGATAGAATAGCCATGGTCCTTTGATTGGACTGGGAAGAGCATTACCATAATACGGATAGGCGGTTGGCTGCACTCCTGGAAGGGGGTGAGAGCCGTGCCAATTACTTTGACTGTACATATTGGTAGATATACCATTACGATCACTGTAAAAAGCAGAAGCCGCCACTCGGGCAAGTGACGACTTCTAATGCTTATTTAGAAACACTTTGAACCGAGCCAACCGCTTATCGGTAATGCTCTTTTCATGCTTACTATACCACAGCCCGCCCGAAACGTCAAGGCGGGCTCATCCTATTTTACTGCTGCTGTACTTCAAACTTGTACCCAACACCCCAGACGGTTTTCAGGTTCCACTGGTCGGAGACGCCCTCCAGCTTTTCTCTCAGGCGCTTGACGTGGACATCCACCGTGCGGGAGTCGCCGAAGTAGTCAAAGCCCCATACCTCGTCCAGCAGCTGGTTGCGGGTGTAGACCCGGTTGGGGGAGGAGGCCAGATAATAGAGGAGCTCCATCTCCTTGGGAGGCGTGTCCACCTTTTTGCCGTTGACGGTGAGCTCAAAGGCATCCATGTCAATGACCAGCTTGTCAAATACCAGGCGGCGGGCCTTCTTTTCGGCAGTGGCCCCGTTGCTGCGGCGCAGCACCGCTTCGATCCGGGCCAGAACCTCCTTCATTTCGAAGGGCTTGGTGATGTAGTCGTCGGCGCCGTTCTTCAGGCCGGCTACCTTGTCGTCGGTCTCGCCCTTGGCGGTGAGCATGATGACGGGAGTCTGGCTTTCGGCCCGGATGGCCCGGCATACTGCCCAGCCGTCCATAACAGGCATCATGACATCCAGCAGCACCAGGTCCGGCTTGATGGCCCGGAACTTGGCCAGGCCCTGGCCGCCGTCCGCCGCGATGGTCACGGCGTAGCCCTCCTTTTCCAGATACATCTGCAAAAGCTCCGCAATATTCCGGTCGTCCTCTACGATCAATACAGATACTGCCATTGGTGATCCTCTCCTTTTTGCCCCTTGGGGCATTTCTTCTTATTTATCCTCATTATACCGCAAAGCCCAGCAGTATAGTGAATAAATTGTAAAGAGTTCCATGGCAATTTGTGAACAGGGGAAGGATCAGAGCGCCAGACGGATATCTTCCTTTCGGATTTTCTCCCAGCGGAACTCTTCGCAGAGCTCCTTTGCGGAAATGGGTTCGTTTTTTTCCAGCAGCCCGGCACAGTGAGCCAGAGCGCCGATGATTTTCTCCGGGGTGCAGCTCAGCTGCAATGCTCCCAGGTCCATGTCCCGGTCCCGCTTGCTCAGGCGGCGGCCGTCCGGGGCCAGGAGCATGGGCACGTGGGCGTATTCCGGATGGGGGAAGCCGAAGAGCTCCTGCAGGTACATCTGCCGGGGGGCGGAGCTCAAAAGGTCCGAGCCCCGGACCACTTCCGTGACACCGGCTTCTCCGTCGTCCACGGTGACGGCCAGCTGGTAGACATAGACGCCGTCGGCCCGGCGGACCACCATATCCCCGCAGTCTGTGGCCAGGTTACATGTGTAATGCCCCTGAATTTTGTCCTCCACCTGCCAGAGCTTGTCCGGTACTTTGACCCGCCAGGCGGGGGCGCGGTTCATCTGTGCCCGCTGGGCCTCTGTCAGGTCCCGGCAGGTGCCGGGGTAGACATAGGTGCCGTCGCTCAGGTGGGGGGCATTGACGCTGTGGAGCTGGCTGCGGGTGCAGTAGCAGGGGTACAGGAGGTCCTTTCTCTTTAAAATCTCAAAGTAGCGGTCGTAGGTTTCGCTTCTTCGGCTTTGGGCAGGGGTTTCCCTGTCCCAGGTCAGGCCCAGCCACAGCAGGTCCTCCCGGAGAATTTGGGCGTATTCGCTGCTGGTCCGCTGGGTATCCAGGTCCTCCATCCGCAGGACCATTTCTCCATCCCGGGACTTGACGGACAGCCAGGCGAGCATTGCCGAGAACACATTGCCCAGGTGCATCCGTCCCGAGGGGGTGGGGGCGAACCGGCCCACAGGGGTCACCGGATCCATAGATACCACCACCAGAACAGGGCCGCAATGCCCAGAAGCTCCAGGGCAATGGCAAATTTCAGGCCGGTGTAGTGCTTCTTTTCCGGCTTTTGCGGGAAATCGTCTTCCTCTGCTTCCTCCGGTTCCGGCTCCTCGGTCTGCCAGATCAGGGTATCATCGTCGGAATCCGTATAGCTTTTCGACAGGGGTTCCCGGTCGTCCTCGTCCCACTCCGCCGGGGTGCTGTAATCTTCCTCCTGCTCCAGGTCTGCCTCTTCGTCCTGCTCTGCTTCCGCGGCCAGCAGCTCCTGCTGGAGCTTTTCCAATTCCTTTCTGGGATTGTCAAACATAATGGGTCCTCCATAGGGTAAAAACATTTTCCCTATTCTACCCTATTCCAGCGGGAAAGTAAAGGGAAAACCGCCGTTGACAGGGGCGTGGGGAACGTGTATAGTGAAAGAAAAAGAGGAGGAATCAATATGGACTACCGCATTGAACACGACTCCATGGGGGATATGCAGGTCCCCGCGGACAAATACTGGGGGGCCCAGACCCAGCGGTCCCACGAGAATTTCCCCATTGGCGTGGGGCTGGAGACCATGCCGGAGGAGATCATCCACGCCTTCGGCATCCTGAAAAAGGCCGCCGCCCAGGCAAATGCCGAGCTTCGGCCAGAGAAAATGACCCAAAAGAAGCTGGCCGCCATCTCCGATGCGGCAGATGAGGTGATTTCCGGGGCCCTTTCTGACAATTTTCCCCTGGTGGTCTGGCAGACCGGTTCCGGGACCCAGTCCAACATGAACGCCAACGAAGTCATCGCCGGACGGGGCAACGCCATCGCGGGGGAGAAGCTGCTGCACCCCAATGACGACGTGAATATGTCCCAGTCCTCCAACGATACTTTCCCCACAGCTATGCACATTGCCGCGGTGCTGAGCCTGGAGGAACGGGTGATTCCCGCCATCGATGTGCTCACCGCCGCCTTCCAAAGGCTGGAGGAGGAAAATCAAGGCATCGTCAAGTCCGGCCGGACCCACCTGCAGGATGCCACACCCATTGCCTTCTCCCAGGAAATTTCCGGCTGGCGGACCAGCCTGGAGCGGGACAAGGCCTTGATCGCCCTGTCCCTGGACCCTCTGCGGGAGCTGGCCCTGGGCGGCACCGCCGTGGGCACCGGACTCAATGCCCCGAAGGGCTTCGATACCCTGGTGGCTCAGAAAATCACGGACCTCACCGGCAAGCGCTTCGTCACCGCCCCCAATAAGTTCCACGCCCTGACCTCTAAGGACGAGCTGGTCTTCGCCCACGGGGCGTTAAAGGCCCTGGCGGCGGACCTGATGAAGATCGCCAACGACATCCGCTGGCTGGCCTCGGGCCCCCGGGACGGCTTGGGGGAAATTTTCATCCCGGAAAACGAGCCCGGCTCCTCCATCATGCCCGGCAAGGTGAACCCGACCCAATGCGAGGCTGTCACCATGGTGGCGGTCCAGGTCATAGGCAACGATACCGCCGTCTCCATGGCGGCCAGCCAGGGCAACTTCGAGCTGAATGTCTTTATGCCGGTGCTGGCCTATAACTTCCTCCAGTCCGCCCGGCTCCTGGCGGAGGTCATGGTGTCCTTCCACGACCGCTGCGTGGCGGGCATCCGGGCAAACAGAGAGAAAATGGACCACAACCTCCACAATTCCCTCATGCTGGTCACCGCCCTGAATCCCTATATCGGCTACGAAAACGCTGCCAAGACGGCCAAGCTGGCCTATAAAGAGAATATCTCCCTGAAAGAGGCCTGCGTGAGGCTGGGCTTTCTGACGGAAGAGCGGTTTGACGAGGTGTTCCATCCGGAGAAGATGATTTAGGCCTTGAAATTCTATAAAATCTCCGGTATAATGGCCCCAAAAGCGAAAGGAGCTTTTGAACGATGGACAACGAAGAAATCCTCGAGAACGAGGACGAAGAAAGCAGCATTCTGACCCTGACCGACGAAAACGGCGTAGAGACCGATTTTGAATATCTGGACTGCATCCCCTACGAGGGCAAGGAGTACCTGCTTCTGCTGCCCGCCGACGAGGCGGCCACGGATGTGGTGATCCTGGAGGTGGAGCCGGTGGACGAGGAGACGGAAAACTACATCTCCGTTCAGGACGAGGCCATCCTCAACGCGGTCTACGATATTTTCAAAGAGAAGTACAAGGATGTGCTGACCTTCGAGGAGTAAGGAAAGAGCCCGGGAGACGTTGCAAATGCAACGGAATTCCCGGGCTTTTTTATTGTACAATGGTTCTATTCAACGGAAGGAGAAGAAACCATGAAAAAATTGACCGCGTTTGCCTGCCTGCTGGCAATGCTCATTTCTCTGACAGCCTGCGGCGCCGCCTCCGCCCCGGAGACCACCGCCGCTCCGGAGACCACGGCTGCTGCGGAAGCCCCCACCACAGAAGCCACTGAGGCTCCTACGGAAGCCGCCGCCCCTGTCCGCCTGGGCGCCATGACCGGCCCCACCGGCATCGGCATGGTGAAGCTGTTTGACGACACCGACAAGGATCCCGCTTCCCCCTATACTTACACCATCAAGGGCGCCGCCGACGAGCTGACCCCCATGCTCCTCCAGGGAGAGCTGGACATTGTCTCCGTCCCTGCCAACCTGGCCTCTGTCCTCTACAACAAGACTGAGGGCAAGGTGAAGGCTCTGGCCGTCAACGTGCTGGGCGTGCTGTACCTGGCGGAGTACAACTCTGACGAGATCACCTCCGTGGCGGACCTGAAGGGAAAGACCATTTACGCCACCGGCAAGGGTTCTACCCCCGAATATTTCCTGCGCTACATCCTGACACAGAACGGCCTGGACCCGGATACCGATGTGACCATGGACTGGAAGAGCGAGCCCAGCGAGGTCCTGGCGGTGCTCAATGGCCAGGGCAGCGGCATTGCCATGCTGCCGCAGCCCTATGTCACCGCTGCCGCTGCCCAGCTGGGGGAGGGCTTCCAGGTGAAGCTGTCCGTCTCTGACGAGTGGCAGAAGGTCAGCGGCGGCACCCCCTGCACCACCGCCTGCATCCTGGTCCGCAGCCAGTTTGCCGAGGAGAATCCCACTGCCGTTGACCAGTTCCTGGCGGACTTTGCAGAAAGCGCCGCCTGGGTCAATGAGAACGTGGAGGCCGCCGGTGACCTGTGCGGCCAGTATGAGATCGTCAAGGCCCCCATTGCCAAGAAGGCCATTCCCCAGTGCAACATCGTCTGCATTACCGGCAGCGACATGAAGGCCGCTCTCAGCGGCTGCCTGGAGGTCCTGTTCCAGCAGAACCCTGCCGCCGTGGGCGGAGCCCTGCCCCAGGACGACTTCTATTATGGGGCCTGAGAAACAAGTAAGCAAAGGCCTGCGGATATTCTCCGCAGGCCTTGCCTTGGTTCTGTGGGAACTGGCGGCCCGGGGCATCCATAACCGGCTGCTGCTGGTGGGACCTATCCAGACAGTGATTCGGCTTTGGGCGCTGCTGGGGCAGAAGACCACTTGGCAGGCCATTGCCTTCACCTTTTCCCGAATCGGCCTGGGCTTTTTTCTGGCCTTCTTCCTGGCCTTAGTGCTGGCCAGCCTGGTAGCGGCCTTCCCCTGGGCAGAGGTGCTGCTGCGGCCCTATGTGCTGGCCATCCAGTCTGTGCCTGTGGCCTCCTTCATTGTCATCGCTCTGCTGTGGCTTTCGGGAAAGCGGCTCTCTACCTTCATTTCCTTCCTGATGGTGCTGCCGGTGCTCTACTCCAACGCCCTCCAGGGCCTGAAAAACGCGGACCCGCAGCTAAAAGAAATGGCGAAGGTCTTCCATGTTCCTCTTTTGCGGCAGGTCCCGGGCATCTACCTGCCCGCCCTGGCCCCCAGCCTCCGGTCCGGCTGCCGGGTGGCATTGGGCATGTGCTTCAAGTCCGGCGTGGCCGCAGAGGTCATCGCAGTCACCTCCCACTCCATCGGCGGGATGCTCTACGATGCCAAGGTGTATTTGGAGATCAGCGATCTCTTTGCCTGGACGCTCATCATCGTTGTTTTAAGCCTATGCTTTGAAAAAGTCTTTTTATGGCTTCTGGATCGGGTGTTTCGGTGGATCGAAAGGGCGGTGTGATATGGACTTGATTCTAACAGATATCAGCAAAGCCTACGGCGAAAGGAAGGTCCTGGAGCACATCACCCTGACCTTCCCCCAGGGCTCCAGGACCTGCGTCATGGCTCCCTCCGGAAGGGGAAAGACCACATTGCTTCGCATCATTTTGGGGCTTACCAAGCCGGACTCCGGCACCGTCACCGGGCGGCCGGTGAAAACTGCCGCCGTCTTCCAGGAGGACCGGCTCTGTGGGAATCTGACGGTAGGGGGGAATCTGCGGATGGTCTGCGGAAGCAGCAAAAAGGACCCGGAGATCCGGGCCCTGCTGACAGCCCTGGGCATCGGCGAGACTCTGGACCTGCCGGCCTCCCAGCTCTCCGGCGGCATGGCCCGCAGAGCCGCCCTGGCAAGGGCGCTGCTGGCAGAACCGGAGCTGCTCATCCTGGATGAGCCCTTCACCGGCCTGGACGCTGCCGCCCGGGAGCAAAGCGCAGCCGCCATCCGGGAGTGTGCCTCCGGGGCCACCATCCTGCTGGTGACCCACAGAAAAGAAGATGCCGCCCTCCTTGGAGCGGCCCGGGTCATCGAATTGTAGGATCCAATGCAGCCGGTGCATCGATGCACCGGCTGCTGCTGCTTTTCGTGGTCAGGCGTGCTGCCTGGTCAGTTTCCGATAGCTGTGGAAGAAATACCAGATCTCCGCCGCAGCGGTGATGGTCCAGGAGAAGGCATAGAGAAGGTACAATGAGGGGATGGTCTTAAAGTAGGCGAATACCGTGTACACCCAGATCACACGGAAGACGCAGGAGCCCAGGATCACCACAATGGTGGGCACCAGGCTCTTGCCGATGCCCCGGGAGGCGGCAATGGTGCAGTCCATAAAGGCGCTGAGGCAGTAGCTCCAGCACATGATCCGCATTCTCTGCATGCCCGCGGCAATGACCTCCGGGCTGTTGGTAAAGAGGGACAGGAACCCTTCGCCGACAGCCAGCAGCCCAAGGCCCAGAATGGCACCGGCACAGAAGGAATAGCTGAGGCTGATAAAATAGCTCTTCAGCACCCGCTTGTGGTCTCCGGCTCCCCAGTTCTGGCCCATGAAGCTGGAACAGGCGGTGTGGAAGGCGGCCATGACGTTGTAGACAATGGTATCCGTATTGGCTGCGGCGGCATTACCGGCCACCATGGTGGAATCGAAGGAGTTGACACCGGCCTGGATGAACAGGTTGGCAAAGGCGAAGATCATGTTCTGCAGACCGGCGGGAACACCCAGCACCAGCAGCCGCTTGACTTCCCCGGAATAAACACGGATGGCTTTCGGCTCTACGGCACAGTCCCCCGGCAGGCGAATGAGATGCCACAGGACAAGAGCGGCGGAAACATACTGGGAGAGGATGCTGGCCAGGGCCACGCCGTCAGCGGCCATGCGGCAGCCAATGACGAAAACCAGGTTCAAAATGATGTTCAGAATGCCTGCAATGGTCAGATATACCAGAGGCCGCTGGGTATCGCCGCTGGCACTCAGGACCGCGTTGCCAAAGTTAAAGATGCCCAAGGCGGGCATACCCCAGGCGTAGATCTGCAGATACAGCACGGCCCCGGGAAGCAGGTCCTCCTTGGTGTTCAGCATCTCCAAAAAGAACCGGGACCCGAAGAAGCACACCAGGGCGATGAAGAGCCCCGCCAGAGTGCACAGCACCAGTGCCGTGTGAACGGATTCCCGTACCCGCTGCTTCTGGCAGGCCCCCAGGTGCTGGGCCACGCACACGTTGACGCCGCAGCCCATGCCGATGAGGAATCCGGTAAAGAGGGTCACCAGGATGCTGGTGGAGCCCACGGAGCCCAAGGCTGTGGCACTGGAGAACTTGCCCACCACGGCCACATCCGCCATATTGAACATGACCTGCAGCAGCTGAGAGAAGATCAAAGGCAGGCTGAAGAGAAAAATATTCCGAAAAAGAGAGCCCTGGGTCATAGAAATGCCCCGGGCAGCGGTTTTGGATGCCATGGAAATGTAAGTTCCTTTCTGTATTTTAGAAGAGACTCCCTGCCCTCTCCTGCTTGGAGAGGGTGGCCCCGCAGGGCCGGGTGTGGAGGGGACACCTGAAAGAAAAGAATCAGGTGCGTTGAATGGCGAAAACGTACCTATCGGCGTAGGTGCGTTCCATTCATCAGGGCCTGCCCTAAATGTTTAGATGTCCCCTCCACACCCGTCCCGGCTTCGCCGGTCCACCCTCTCCGGGCAGGAGAGGGCTTTTGATGGCTCTATCTTCCCCCGTGCACGTACTTCCGGTCCCAGTCCAGGTCGAAGAGCTTGTTGCCCATCTCCATGCTGCAGCCGCTGGACATGTCATAGGCCAGCTCTGCCAGCACACCGGCGGGCTCCAGGCACTCGATATAGAAGCCGGGCAGGGCTTTTTCCCCCAGCCGGGCTCCCAGAATGGCGCCGGCCACAGCCCCCACGGCGGCGCTGCGGCCGGAGTGATTGACGGCGGTGATCATGGCGGTGTCGAAGCTCTTGGGGTTCATCAGGCAGGCGTAGACCGCCCCGGCCAGGACCTGGGCGGCACTCACGCAGTGAAGCTGTTCCATGGCGGTGACGGCGGGAAGCCGGGAATCCTCCGCCAGAGAGACGGCGAGATTCAAAAGATTGGAAATTTCAAAGCTCTGACTGTATTGGTGGCCGAATTGGGCCTTGATGCTTTGGGCGGTTTCCAACACCAGGTTTTTTAGAGGGGTATCCGGAGCGGAGAGACTCCGACTTACCAGGTGCGTCAAAGCGGCTCCGGAGAGGAAGGCCAGGGGGCTGCCGTGAGACAGGGCTACCACTTCGGCTCCCAATAGGTCCAGTTCCGGCTGCTCCACCGGGTACAGGTGGCTGAAGAGCCCCACGCCTGCGGCGGAGGTCAGACTTCCGGGGGTGGTGGAGGAGTTGAACCGGGCCTCCATGCCCCCCAGAGTGTCCCGGCTCAGGGCATCCAGCATCCGGGTGTCCATACAGTGGCGGCGGCACAGCTCCGGCTGCCGCAGCAACCAGCAGAAGGTGGTGCTGGGACGGCCCCAGGGACGCTGAGAAGCAGCCCATTCCCGGGAGGATAACCCCACATACCGGTGCAGAGGCAGCATTTTCCCCGTCATCTGCCCTCGGGTGAGCCCCAGCAGGAGCCCGTTGCAGGTAAAAGCTGCCAGCTGGGTATAGGAGGTCACGTCGGCGTAGCCGTTGACAAGATCGTAGCCCAGCAGGCCATTGGGACCGTAGCTCTGGCGGATCTCCTGAATGCTGAGACCGTCTACGGTATAGCCCATGGCATCCCCCACGGCCAGACCCAGCAGCGCCCCCCGCATCCGGGGCAGAATGTCTCTCATACCGGCGTCCCTCCTTTCGTTTGGTGATGTTATTATATAGGTGCGGCAAGCAAAAAGCAAGTGGGAAAAACCCTCTCCTGGGAGAGGGTGGCGCGCCGTAGGCGTGACGGGTGTGGGGCGGTACAAAGTCCGGCCTGGTACCGCCCCTCATCCGCCGCTGCGGCGGCACCTTCCCCCAGGGGAAGGCACGGGACCTATGCACCCTGCTGGAAAGTGCAAGAGATTTCTTGCACAAATTGTACTTGGTGCACAAAAACAAAATCCGCAGCCTTGCGGCTGCGGACCTTGCAACAAAAAAAGAGGAGAGGAAAATGAAAAAGATGAAGAAATCATATTTGATTTGCCTTTATTGTACCAATCAAATGTGAAGAAAAAAAGTGGGCAAATATTAAGTTCCTATGAAGTTACGAAGAAAATGTATAAGGTTTGTCTTATATTAGGAAGCGGTAAAAAATTATCGAATTTCTTGTTTACATTCTGGATTTGTTGTGTTAATATGTATGTGGTGGAACTTGGGAATTTCCTGAGTCCTTACCAATTTGTGTTGAAACCGCGGGTAAAACCGCTCGTTCTTAACGCCAGAAAAATATCTAGGAGGAACCCAGCATGGAAACATACGGAATTGAAAAGTATGGCATTTCCGGCACCACGGAAATTGTCCACAATCCTTCCTACGAGACGCTCTACGAGGAAGAGACCAAGCCCGGCTTGACCGGTTATGAGGTCGGCCAGAAGACCGAACTGGATACCATCAATGTTATGACCGGTATTTACACCGGCCGTTCTCCTAAGGACAAGTACATCGTCATGGACGAGAACTCCAAGGACACCGTGTGGTGGACCTCCGACGAGTACAAGAACGACAACCATCCCATGAGCGAGCAGACTTGGAAGGCTGTCAAGGAGCTGGCTATCAAGGAGCTGTGCAACAAGAAGCTGTATGTTGTGGATGCTTTCTGCGGCGCCAACCCCGACACCCGCATGGCCGTCCGCTTCATCGTGGAAGTGGCCTGGCAGGCTCATTTCGTCACCAACATGTTCATCAAGCCCACCGCTGAGGAGCTGAAGAACTTCAAGCCCGACTTCATCGTCTACAACGCCTCTAAGGCCAAGGTAGAAAACTACAAGGAGCTGGGCCTGAACTCCGAGACCTGCGTGGCCTTCAACATCACCTCCCGTGAGCAGGTCATCATCAACACCTGGTACGGCGGCGAGATGAAGAAGGGCATGTTCTCCATGATGAACTACTAC
>JBNMIH010000032.1:0-29525 GCA_050873165.1 Faecousia sp. | reverse complement strand
GTATAGCCCATGGCGGCAGGGAGAATCTGCTGAACAGCCATATCTACCATAGTCTTTGCTTCGATATTGACCTTCTTCCGGTAGTCATCCAGGTAGATGGCGTGGCGTGCCCGGAACTCGGTCTCCGTAAAGACCCCATGACGGGTGACCAGGTCGATATTTTTCTGGCTCAGGTAGGCCCGCATGGCCTCTGCTGTGGAGGACAGGTTGCTCAGGCCCCTTCTCGCGGCCTCCTGCTTCCACTCCTCGGAATAGCCGTTGCCATCAAAGATGATGCGTCTGTGGTCTTTCAGAGCCTTGCTCACTAGCTTTTGCAGGGCAGCATCAAAATCCTCCGCCTTTTCCAGTGCGTCGGCAAAACGCCCCAGCTCCTCAGCCATAATGGTATTCAGAGCGATGTTGGGGCCGGAAATGGACTGAGAGGAACCCAGCATCCGCAGCTCAAACTTGTTGCCGGTGAAGGCCAGGGGGCTGGTTCGGTTCCGGTCTGTGGTGTCCTTGGGGATAGCGGGCATCACATCCACGCCGATACGCAGCAGGCTCTTCTCCGGCTCCGTATAGTTGGTTCCGTCGATGATGGACTGGACCACTCCGTCCAACTCCTCCCCCAGGAAGATGGAGACGATGGCGGGAGGAGCCTCGTTAGCGCCCAGACGGGTGTCGTTGCTGGCAGATGCCACTGTGCAGCGCAGGAACTCCTGGTATTCATCAATACCTTGGATGAATGCCGCCAAGAACACCAGAAACTGAGCATTCTGCCGGGGGGTCTTGCCGGGGCTGAAGAGGTTCTTCCCCGTATCCGTAGCCAGGGACCAGTTATTATGCTTGCCGGAGCCGTTGACGCCGGCAAAAGGCTTCTCGTGGAGCAGACACACCAGATTGTGCTTGGCGGCACACTTTTTCATGGTGCGCATAATGAGCTGGTTGTCGTCGCAGGCCTTGTTGGCATCGGTGTAAATGGGGGCCAATTCGTGCTGGCAGGGAGCGCCTTCGTTGTGCTTGGTCTTGGAGAGGATGCCCAGCCGCCATAGCTGCTCGTCTAAATCCTGCATAAATTCGGAGACCCGGGTCCGGATGGCGGCAAAGTAGTGGTCATCCAGCTCCTGACCCTTAGGGGCGGCAGCGCCGAAGAGGGTCCGGCCGGTGAGCCGCAGGTCCTCCCGCTGTGCATAGAGATCTTTCGGGAGTAGGAAATACTCCTGCTCTGCTCCTACACAGGTGATGACTCGCTGGGTCTCGGTGTCGCCGAAGAGCCGCAGAATGCGGATGGCCTCCCGGGAGACCTCTTCCAGAGACCGCAGCAGCGGAGTCTTCTTATCCAGGGAGTCCCCGGTGTAGGAGAAGAACATGGTAGGGATATACAGGCTGTTATCCTTGACAAAGGCGCAGGCCGTGGGGTCCCAGGCGGTGTAGCCCCGGGCCTCGAAGGTAGCCCGAAGACCGCCGGAGGGGAAGGAACTGGCGTCCGGCTCACCCCGGACTAGTTCTTTTCCGGAAAACTCCATAATGACCCGGCCGCCGCCGGTGGGCGAAATAAAGGAATCATGCTTCTCAGCAGTGATACCCGTCATGGGCTGAAACCAGTGGGTGTAGTGCGTGGCGCCCTTTTCCAAGGCCCAGATCTTCATGGCCTCCGCGATCTCATTGGCCACATCCAGGGGCAGACTGGAGCCGGTCTGGATGCAGGTCTCCCAGGCCTTATAGACCTCCACGGGGAGCCGCTGCTTCATGACCGCCTCGTTAAATACATCACTGCCAAAAATTTCCGGGACATTCAATAGGGCCATTGGAAACATTCCTTTCGATTAACATATTTGCGCAATTCTACAGCTGATTTTATGCCACCGGCCAGGAAAAAGCAAGGGGCGAATCTGTGAAAAATTGTGCTGATTTCTGTTGGGGCTTTGTCTATTTCGTCAGCGGCTTCTGAGGCTTCCCTTCTTTGCCCATTTGGAGCCTGGCCTTTTTTGCTGCCCGGAACAGGCTCGATAGGTCCTCCGCCAGATATTTGCGGAATAATTCCGAAGAACGGAGGCGGCTGATATAAGCAACCAGATTTTTGGGTTGGAAGATATCCCCTGTCACCTCCGCGTCGTTGGAGGTCAGCAGGTCAAAGAGCATATTCACCATCCGCACACGGGTATCCACATCCGTTCCCTTCAGCCAGATGTCAATGGTCTGCCGTAAAAATATCGAATTGCCGCTTAATTCTTCTGCTGGGGTAAGCCTGGTGCCAACCACCTCCCAGGTGAAGGCATCGTGCTGCATAATGCCGGAACCGGCACTTTTGATCACCGTCAGGGGCTCCAGGTGGTAGAGAATCATGCCGATCATACTGCCCTGGGGCACCTGGGTCCGGAGGATTGGCAGGATCGCCTTATATCCCGGGTCTTCCAGAAATTCCTCCGGGAAGCCAGGACCATCCTGATCATAAACCTCCACCACCCTGCTCCGGAGCACCGGGGGCAGCTGTGACACAGCGTACACCGCCGCATTGCCGCCCTTGGAGTGACCGCTGACCCGAATGGTCCCCCGATGGGTCATCAGCGTCTCCAGCAGGTACTCCTTGGCAAGGCGCTGGGAGGGAATTTCCTGACGGAAACACATGCTGAAATCCTCTTTCCAGCCAACCAGCGTGTTGTCTGTACCCCGGAAAGAGATATAGAGGCTCCCATCCTCCAAAAGGAAGGTCACCGCGGCGAATTGGGTGTCCCGCTCCGGGACGAAGACCTCCCGGTAATTCAAAACACCTACGGGACCGAATCGGCGGCTTTCCCCGGCACAACGAAGCAGCGCCAGATCATAGTCCGGCCGCACATAGCCGATAGGTTCCGGAGAAGCGAAAAAATCCGCCGCCGCATCCCTCAGGGGCACCGGGGTCCCCGGAGTTTTGCGCACCCGCCCCCGGAAAGGAATGTAGCTCAAGGCTGAAAAAATCAGTGCATCCACCTCATTGGGGCCATCCAGAGAAAAGGGCAGATCCCCCCGCCAGGCCACATAGTCCAGAATATTTGCCATGGTATCACCTCTTACGGGTATGATACCCTGATTTTGTGAAGATTTCAAGATTGACAATCCAATGAGAAAACCGTAGAATAGTGGGTAACTTTGTAAGGAGGCTTTGCTATGAAGACAAATGTCAGCCGCAGCCAGGCTCTGGCCCTGCTGCAAAAGTACAATCAGGAACCCTTCCACATCCTTCACGGCCTCACCGTAGAAGGTGTCATGCGCTACTTTGCCCAGGAAATGGGCGAAGACCAGGACTTTTGGGGCATTGTAGGATTACTCCACGATGTTGACTTTGAACAGTGGCCGGAAAAGCATTGCCTGGAAGCTCCCCGGCTCCTGGCGGAAATCAACGCGGAGCCGGAGATGGTCCACGCCATCTGCTCCCACGGCTATGGGATCTGCTGCGATGTGGAGCCCACCGAGCAGATGGAAAAGGTCCTCTTCGCCGCTGACGAGCTGACGGGCCTCATCGGTGCCGCCGCCAAGATGCGTCCCAGCAAGAGCGTCAGCGACATGGAAGTTTCCAGCCTGAAAAAGAAATTCAAAGACAAGAAGTTCGCCGCCGGCTGCTCCCGGGATGTGATCCGTCAGGGCGCCGAGCGCCTGGGTTGGACACTGGAGGAGTTGATGGAGAAGACCATCCTCGCTATGCGCTCCTGCGAGGAGAGCGTCAACAAGGAATGGAAGACGCTCTGTCCGGAGGGATAAGCCCCTCTGCTCCCCCTCCGGGGGAGCTGGCAGCGAAGCTGACTGGGAGGGCTTTTATTCCATCTTTACCTTCCCCGCATCCGCAAAGGTCCTGGGTGTCACAATGGAGTCAAACTGAACAATGACGCCCTGTCCGTCTCTGGGAATGCCGATGACGGTACCTGGGCCGAAGACCTGGTGGGTGACCCGTTTGCCCACCAGGTCGCTTTGTTTTGGGGTATTGGGGGCCAGGTCTTCCGTTCCCCGAATCGCTGCCATGGTTTTCTCCTCCAGGTCGGGGTCCAGGGGTGTTACATAGTCCACATTCTCCTTTTCCGCGTTAAGGAGAAACCGGCTGGGGTAACGGAAGGAGCCATCGTAGCTGGTGCCGGCAGCGTCGGATAGAAACAGCCGGTCCCGGGCCCGGGTAAAGGCTACGTAGCACAGCCGCCGCTCCTCCTCCAATTTTTCCCGGGTATTGGCCCGCTTTCCGGGGAAAATCCCCTCGGACAGACCGCAGACAAAAACTACGGGAAATTCCAGCCCCTTAGCGGAGTGAATAGTCATGAGCTTCACCGCCTGGGCCTTTTCGCCGGTATCCATATTCGTGAAGAGGGCGGCATGGTCTAAGTAATTTCCCAGAGTGACGGTCTCCCCTGCCTTCCGGGTAAAGTCGAAAATAGCCTGCTTCAGCTCCGCCAGATTATCCAGCCGTTCTTCTTCCCCGGCGGTGCGGAGCATCTGTTCGTAGCCGCTTTCCTGGAGGACCCCAGCCAGCAGGTCCGTCAGGTCCATCTGGTCGAAAATCGCCCGGTATTTTTCAATCAGGCGCACATATTCCTTCGCCTTGCAGCGCCGGAAGGAGTCGGTTTCCAGGTTATCCATAAGGGCTTGATAGAGCGTACAGCCTCTGGCGGCGGCATGGGCCTTCAGAGCGGCGATCCGGGTCCGGCCTACCCCCCGGCGGGGCTCGTTTACGGTTCTTAAAAAGCTGATGTCATCCGGGTTGTAGATCATCCGCAGGTAGCTCAGAACATCCTTGATTTCCTTCCGCTTGTAGAATTCCACGCCGGAGTAAAGCACATAGGGAATTTTGTTGCGGATCAGGGACTCCTCCAAAGCCCGGGACACGTAATGGGCCCGGTAGAGGACCCCCATGGAGGAATAAGAAAGTCCATCTTCCCCCTCGTGGAGGGCACGCATATTGGCGGTGATCCAGTCCGCTTCCAATGCGCTGGTCTTGGCGTGGAAATACAGGGGCTTCCGATTGTCTGACCGGACCGGGGTCAGCTCTTTTTTGAGCCGGTCCCGGTTTTTATCGATGAGGGCGTTAGAGGCCGCCAGAATCTGAGGAGCGGACCGATAGTTCCGATTCAGGTAGATGGTTTTGGCTCCCGGATGCCGGGTAGGAAACTCCAGAATGAATTTCACATCCGCCCCACGCCAGGTATAGATGGTCTGGTCCGGATCCCCCACCACAAAGAGGTTGTGGTGGTAGCCGCTTAAAATATCCGCCAGAGAATACTGGTCCTTATCAATGTCCTGGAACTCGTCTACCATAATGTATTCCAGCCTCTGCTGCCATTTCTCCCTGGCCTCCCGGCTGTGTTCCAGAATGTAGAGAGCAAAGTAAACGAGATCGTCAAAGTCCAACGCAAAGCACTTGCGCTGCTCGTAAAAGTAGCGGTATAGAATCTTATCTTTTAACGTAGATGCACTTTTCACCAGGTCTAGAAGTTCTTCCATATCGGCGTTGATGAGGGTTTTGACGTACCCCCGGCCGCCCTTGCGCCAGCCGATATGGTCCACTGCCTCCTGGATGGTGATGTCCCGGCCTGTAATGCCCAAATCTTCAAAGACGACGGAAAGCATGGCCTTTTTGTCCTCCTCGTCCAGGATGAGGAAGGTTTTGGGGTCGCCTACCACATGCCAGTCCTCTGTCAGAAGGCCTACGCAGAAGCCATGGAAGGTGGTGATCCTGGCCAGGTCCTGATCCGGCAGCTGTGTGCGGATGCGCTTTTTCATCTCGGCGGCGGCTTTGTTGGTAAAAGTGACACAGAGAATATTGGCGGTGGAAATGCCTAGGGCATCCACCAGGTACAGATACCGGGCCGCCAATGTTTTTGTCTTTCCGGAGCCTGCCCCGGCCACCACCCGGATGTATCCTTCCGTGGTTGTGGCTGCCTCCCGCTGCTCCGGATTCAGCTGCTGTAAATAGTCCATAGTCCGCCTCCCTGGCCGTTTTCTTCATTATAAAGCATATGTTTGCAAATGTCCACTGTCTTTTTGACGGATACACTCTTTCTCCATAGAAAAACAAAATTTTCAGAAACCTCTTGCAAAGGGCGCTCTGTGGTGGTATAATCCGTGTAACGACTCTTTGGAGGAACAAGCAATGATGTCTTCCTTTACCTACAGCTTTTATTACTATTACTTTTTTGAGAAGAAAAGGTAATAGAAGTTTGTGCTGTCCTCCTTTCGGGAGTCCCAAAATGTCAGTATTGGCGCCGCACGAATTTCCGTGCGGCGCATTTTTTGTAAGGAGATGGAGAAAAATGATCGCAATTTTAAAAAACGGCACCACACCGGAGCAGAAAAACCATCTGATCCAGTGGCTGCACAAGCAAAATCTGGACGTTCATGTATCTGAAGGTAAGGAAGTGACCATTCTGGGCCTGGTGGGCGATACCAGCCGGGTAGACATGGAGCTCCTCAGCAGCCTGGAGATCGTGGAGTCCGTCAAGCGGGTAACGGAGCCCTTCAAGCAGGCCAACCGGAAATTCCACCCCCAGGATACCATTGTGGAGGCGGGCCCTGCCCGGATCGGCGGCGGCTACTTTGCTATGATCGCCGGCCCCTGCTCTGTAGAGTCCGAAGAGCAGATCGTCTCCATCGCCAAGGCGGTCCAGAAAAGCGGGGCTACCCTGCTCCGGGGCGGCGCCTTCAAGCCTCGCACCTCCCCCTATGCTTTCCAAGGCATGGGTGCCCAGGGCCTCAAGCTGCTGGAACTTGCCAAACAGGAAACGGGGCTGCCCATCGTCACGGAAATCATGAACATCAATGCCCTGGACCTCTTCGAAAACGTGGATGTGATCCAGGTAGGTGCCCGGAATATGCAGAACTTTGAGCTATTGAAAGAGCTGGGCAAAACCAGAAAGCCCATCCTTTTGAAGCGGGGCCTGGCCAATACGCTCCAGGAACTGCTGATGAGCGCGGAATACATCATGAGCGAGGGCAACGAGAATGTTGTCCTCTGCGAACGGGGCATCCGGACCTTTGAGACCTGCACCCGGAACACCATGGACATCTCCGCCATCCCTGTGCTCCACGAACTGAGCCACCTGCCGGTGGTTGCAGACCCCAGCCACGCCACAGGCAAGTCCCGCTATGTCTCCGCCATGGCCTGTGCGGCGGCTGCTGCCGGGGCTGACGGACTGATGATCGAAGTCCACAACGACCCGGAGCACGCTCTATGCGACGGCGCCCAGTCTCTGACCCCTGCCCAGTTTGACGAAGTCAGCCGCAGGGTCAGCGCCATTCGGGAGGCGATGGTATGACCGTCGGAATTTTGGGACTGGGCCTCATCGGCGGCTCCATGGCGAGAGCTTACGCCTTGGCTGGCCATACAGTTCTTGCTTACGACAAGGACGAATCCACTTTGTCCTTCGCCATGCTCTCCGGTGCGGTACACGGACTGCTGGAAGAAAGCACCATCCCCAGATGTGACCTGATCCTTCTTTCCATCTACCCCGGCGGCTGCGCCCAATGGCTGGAAAAAAACGGACAGTATGTCAAAAAAGAAGCCCTTGTGATGGATCTTTGCGGCATCAAGCAGGAGGTTTGTGCCCGGTGCTTCCCAGTGGCAGAGAAGTACGGCTTTACCTATGTAGGCGGCCACCCCATGGCGGGCTCCCAGTTCTCCGGCTTCAAATACAGCCGGGCCAACCTCTACCACGGGGCTCCCATGGTGTTGGTGCCCCCCAGATACGACGATATCGAGCTCTTGCAGCATGTCAAAGATCTGCTGGCCCCTTGCGGCTTCGGAATGTTTTCCGTCACCACTGCCCAGGACCACGACAAAATGATCGCCTTCACCTCTCAGATGCCCCATGTCCTCAGCAACGCCTTCATTAAGTCCCCTACTGCCCTGAACCATAAGGGCTTTTCTGCTGGAAGCTACAAAGACCTGACGAGAGTCGCCTGGCTCAATGCCCCCATGTGGAGCGAACTGTTTTTGGAAAACCGAGAGAATCTGCTCTTTGAGCTGAACACCTACATTGACAGCCTGACAGAGTATCGGGATGCTCTGGAGGCAAGGGACGAGAAAGCCCTGACTGCCCTGCTGGAGGCAGGCAAAAAGCGGAAAGAGGAGGTAGACGGATGAAAACCGTAACAGTAACCGCATCCAGAAGCTATGATATTCTGATTGGTTCCGGCCTGCTTCCCCAGTTGGGCAGCCGGGTGAAAAATCTGGGAAAAATCCAGAAGGTGGCCCTGGTCAGTGAAAGTACAGTGTACCCCCTCTTCGGGACAAAAGCGGAGGTCTCTTTGAAGGAAGCCGGGCTGGAAGTGGTCTGCTTTGTATTCCCCGCCGGAGAGCAGAGCAAAAACGCTGAAACCTACCTGAAGCTGCTGAATTTTCTGGCGGAAAACCGCCTGACCCGAACGGACGCCATCATCGCTCTGGGAGGCGGCGTGGTTGGCGACCTGACAGGCTTCGCCGCAGCTACCTACCTGCGGGGAATTCCCTTTATCCAGGTGCCCACGACCCTGTTGGCCGCCGTGGATTCCTCCGTAGGCGGCAAGACAGCCATTGACCTGAGTGTAGGCAAGAACCTGGTGGGTGCCTTTTGGCAGCCCAGTCTGGTTCTCTGTGACACGGACACTTTGGATACCCTGCCCAAGGATATTTTCCGGGACGGCTGCGCTGAGGTCATCAAGTATGCCATTCTCTTCGATGCCGCGTTCTTTGAATATTTGGAAAAGCATGGTGATGACTTTGACAAGGCCTATGTGGTCCAGCGCTGCGTGGAGATGAAGCGGGACGTAGTGGCCCGGGACGAATTCGACACTGGTGATCGGCGGCTGCTAAACCTGGGCCACACTGTTGGCCATGGGGTGGAGGCCGGAAGCCATTTTACCCTGTCCCACGGAAAAGGCGTGGCCATTGGCACCGCAATCGTTGCCCGCAGTTCTGTCAACCATCGGTTGCTTTCTGCAGAAGATGCAAGAAAAATCGAAAATATTCTGAAATCCTTCCATCTTCCCATTCGGACAGAGCAGTCTGCCAAGGTTTTGGCGGAATTCGCCTTATCGGACAAAAAACGGACTGGTGGCACCGTCCATTTGATCGTTCCTCGGTCCATTGGCCGGTGCGAAATTCTTCCGACACCGGTAGAAGAGCTGGAAACCTTCATTGCTGCGGGGTTATAAACTATGGACATTACCATTACACCAAAGCGTCTGCAAGGTACTGTTCAGGCCATTCCCTCCAAGTCCCAGGCCCACAGAATGCTGATCCTTGCAGCCTTCGCGGACCGGGAAACACGGCTCCTCTGCCCGGAGACCAACCGGGATATGGACGCTACCGCCCAGTGCCTATGTGCGCTGGGTGCGAACATTCAGAAGGATGGGACCGGCTACCGGGTCCGCCCGGTCACGACCATCCCCACAGCCGCTTCCCTCCCCTGCCAAGACAGTGGCTCAACCTTGCGCTTCCTCCTGCCGGTGGTGGGGGCCCTGGGCATCAATGCTACCTTCCACATGACCGGACGGCTGCCACAGCGTCCATTGAGTCCCCTGTGGGAGGAGATGGAGCGCATGGGCTGCAGACTCTCCAGGCCTACGACGGACACCATTCTCTGTACCGGAAAACTCCACAATGGAGATTACAATGTAGATGGCGGTATTTCCAGCCAATTCCTCACGGGACTGCTGCTGGCTTTCTGCCTGATGAAGGGAGAGAGCCGTCTGCACGTTCTTGGGCAGCTCCAATCCGCTCCCTATGTGACCATGACCCAGCGGGCCTGCTCCCTTTTCGGGAAAAGCACGGAAGACTTCAGCGTCACCGGCGGAGGCCTCCACTCGCCCGGGACCTTAACTGTAGAGGGCGACTGGAGCAACGCCGCATTCTTCCTGGCGGCAAAGGCCCTGGGTTCCCCGGTAACCGTCGAAAACCTGGACCTCGATTCCCCTCAGGGGGACCGAGCCTGCGCTTCCCTTCTGCCGGGGCTGGTACAGAGTAAACAGACCATCTCTGCTGCAGATATCCCGGACCTGGTTCCTATCCTGGCCGTCACTGCTGCCGCCAATCACGGTGCTGTCTTTAAAGATATCCAGCGGCTGCGGCTGAAGGAATCAGACCGGGTAGCCTCGGTGATCGATATGATCGCTGCCCTGGGTGGAAAAGCCCGGGCGGATGAGAGCACTCTGACTGTCTTCGGCACGGGCCTCATCGGCGGCACCGTGGACAGCCGGAATGACCACCGCATTGCCATGTCCGCCGCCATTGCGGCTACGGTCTGCAAGGAAAATGTGACCATCCTCGGTGCAGAGTGCGTGGAAAAATCCTACCCCCAATTCTTTGAAGAATACACCCATTTAGGAGGCAGCTATGTCCAGTACCTACGGTGAACATTTGAAATTATCCATCTTCGGCCAATCCCACGGGGCGGCTATTGGAGCCTGTCTTGACGGCATCCCAGCCGGGCTGCCTGTGGATATGGATGCCCTTGCCGCCTTTCTGCACCGTCGGGCCCCAGGGCAGAACGCCTATTCCACCCCCCGAAAGGAGGCAGACGCACCGGAAATTCTCGCCGGGATCGCAGATGGGTTTACCTGCGGTGCCCCCATCGCCGCCATCATCCGCAACACCAACACCAGGTCCGGGGACTATGACAATCTGAAGGACTGCCCCCGGCCCGGCCATGCCGATTACACGGCCCAAATCAAATACGGAGGCTTCCAGGACACAGCAGGCGGCGGCCATTTCTCCGGTCGGCTGACGGCCCCTCTGTGCATCGCCGGAGGCATGTGCAAACAGTGGCTGGAGGCAAAAGGAATCTCTATTTCCGCCCACATTGCCGCCATTGCGGGAATCCAAGACCAGCTATTTGATCCGGTAAATCCAGATCTCAGTGCCGTCCATGCAGATTTCCCAGTATTGGACCAGGCCCAGGGAACCAGGATGCGGGAAAAAATTGAAGAAGCCCGGTCCGCCGGTGACAGCGTGGGCGGAATTGTGGAGTGCGCCGTGGTGGGTCTTCCCGCCGGCCTTGGCGAACCTATGTTCGGCGGCATAGAGGGAAAACTGGCCCAGATCCTATACGGCATCCCCGCCGTAAAAGGCGTAGAGTTTGGCGCAGGCTTTGGTGTTGCTGACCGCCTTGGCAGCGAGAACAACGATCCCTTCCGAATCGTAGGGGGCCGAGTCGTCACAACCAGCAACAACTGCGGCGGGATCCTTGGCGGCATCGCTGACGGAATGCCCATTCTCTTCCGGGCGGCTTTGAAACCTACTCCCTCGATTTCAAAACCGCAGCAAAGCGTCAGCCTCTCTGGCTTAGAAAACCGGAAGCTCGTTGTGAAGGGCCGTCACGATCCCTGCATTGTCCCACGGGCTGTGCCGGTAGTGGAGGCGGCAGCAGCCATCGCTCTGATGGATCTGCTGCTTGGAGAAGGGGCCTTTCGTCCCCAAAAGACAGGAGAATGAGAAAATGGATCTGAAGGAATTAAGAGGCCAAATCGATGAAATTGACGACCAGCTGGTGAAACTCTTCTGCCAGCGGATGGACGTTGCCGCCCAGGTAGCCCAATATAAGAAGGAAAACGGCCTGCCTATCCTCATGCCCGCCCGGGAGCGGGAAAAGCTTCAGGATGTGGCCCAGAAAGCAGGACCGGAAATGGCAGGCTACACCCGCACGCTCTATACGATGCTCTTTGAACTGAGCCGGAGCTACCAAAGCAAGCTCTTCGGTGGAAATAAGGCTCTATATGAGACCATCACCAAGGCCATCGATTCCACTCCCAAGCTCTTCCCCCAGTCCGCCATGGTGGCCTGTCAAGGTGTGGAGGGCGCCTATTCCCAGCTGGCCTGTGAGAAGATTTTCGCGAACCCCATGATCATGTATTTCAAGACCTTCGACGGCGTCTTTCAGGCCATCGACCAAGGGCTGTGCCAATATGGCATCCTGCCCATTGAGAATTCCACCGCCGGGTCCGTCACCAAGGTCTACGACCTGATGATCCAGCACAACTTCTACATTGCTCGGACCTTCCGGCTGAAAATCGACCACAACCTGCTGGCAAATCCCGGGGCAAAGCTGGAAGATATCAAGGAGGTCTATTCCCACGAGCAGGCCATCAACCAGTGCTCTGCCTTCCTCCACAGCCTGAAGGGGGTCAACGTGGTGCCCGTGGCCAATACCGCTGTAGCCGCCGAGATGGTAGCCTCCTCCGGACGAAAGGACGTAGCGGCCTTAAGCAGCCGGTCCTGCATGGAGCTGTACAACCTGAAAAATCTGGCTGCCTCCGTCCAGGACAAGGGCAACAACCGGACAAGGTTTATCTGCATCAGCAAGAATATGGAAATTTACCCCGGCTCCGACAAAACCAGCATTATGATGGTCCTGAGTCACAAGCCCGGTGCCCTCTACAAAGTCCTGGCCCGAATCTACTCCCTGGGTATCAACGTGACCAAGCTGGAGTCCCGGCCTATCCCCGACCGGGAGTTTGAGTTTATGTTCTACTTCGACCTGGAGACCTCCATCTACTCGGGCCAGTTTGCCGAGCTCATGTGCGAACTGGAAAGCCTATGTGAGGAATTCAAGTATCTGGGCAGCTACACGGAGGTGGTCTAATGCAGTGCGGACTTTTGGGGCGAAAACTGGGCCACAGCTACTCCCCCCAGATTCATGCCCAGCTGGACGGCTACGACTACCGACTCTTTGAAAAGGAGCCGGAGGCGTTGCAGGACTTTCTGAAAAAGGGGGATTTTGCCGGTCTGAACGTAACCATTCCCTATAAAAAAGATGTGATTCCTTACTTAGATGAGCTTTCCCCCCGGGCACAGGCACTGGGGGCAGTGAACACCATCGTCCGCCGGAATGGGAAGCTCATCGGACACAACACAGATTACTTTGGATTCGAGACCATGCTGCTCTCTTCCGGTGTTTCCGTCCGGGGTAAAAAGGCCCTGGTCTGCGGCAGCGGCGGCGCCTCCAATACTGCCTGCGCCGTGCTGCGGGAGCATGGAGCCGATGTAATTGTGCTGTCCCGCTCCGGGGAGAATAACTATCAGAACCTGGACCGGCACTCCGACGCCGCCCTCATCGTCAACGCCACCCCTTTGGGTATGTATCCAAATGTAGATGCCTCCCCTATCGAAGACCTTTCCGTGTTCCCCAAGCTGGAGGGCGTGCTGGACCTGGTGTATAACCCCGCCAGGACCTCCATTCTTTTGAAGGCCGAGGCTCTGGGCATCCCCGCCATCAATGGCCTCAGGATGCTGGTGGCCCAGGCCAAGGAATCCGCCGAGTGGTTTACCGGGGGATCCATTGACAACAGCTGCATCCAGGAAATCTATCATTCTCTCCGCCGCCAGATGGAGAACATCATTCTCATCGGGATGCCCGGCTGCGGCAAGACCACCGTAGGTACTTTCCTGGCACAGACACTGTCCCGTCCGCTGAAGGACGCAGACACGGAGCTGGAAAAAGCCGCAGGCCGGAAAATCACGGACATCATCCCCGCAGACGGGGAGGCGGCCTTCCGGGTCCTGGAATCGGAAACCCTCCTGGACCTTGGCAAGCAGTCTGGCCTTGTCATTGCCACCGGCGGCGGCTGCGTCACGGTTCCGAACAACTACGAAAAGCTCCACCGCAACGGCACCATCATCTGGTTGAAGCGGGACCTTGATTTGCTTCCTACCAATGGCCGTCCTCTGTCCCAGGCGGGGCACCTGCGGGAAATGTATGAAAAGCGGGCCCCCCTTTATACGCGGTTTGCCGACTTTACCGTGGAAAACAGCGGGGACCCCCAGGAAACAGCCCGGGAGATCATCCGTATTTTGGAGGAGAGAATATGAAAATTTTAGTCATCAACGGC
The DNA here is from genome assembly GCA_050873165.1 of Faecousia sp. Taxonomy (GTDB): domain Bacteria; phylum Bacillota; class Clostridia; order Oscillospirales; family Oscillospiraceae; genus Faecousia. The sequence continues at coordinate 15,725 of JBNMIH010000032.1, read as the reverse complement.
CCGAACCTGAACATGCTGGGCATCCGGGAACCGGGCATCTACGGAAAGAACACCTACGCCGATCTTTGCGCCCTGCTGGAGCAGACTGCCAAGGACCTGGGCGTGGAAATTGAACTCTACCAGTCCAATCACGAAGGCAGTTTGGTGGATAAGATTCAGTGGGCCTATGGGAAAATGGACGGCATCGTCATCAACCCCGCCGCCTATACGCACACCAGCGTGGCCATTCTGGACGCTTTGAAGGCGGTATCCATCCCCGCTGTAGAGGTCCATATCTCCGATGTGGATGCCCGTGAGCCCTTCCGGCAGGTTTCCTACGCTGGACTTGCCTGCGAAAGAACCATCAAGGGTCATGGCTTCGCCGGGTATCAGGAGGCAATGGCCTACCTGAAGGAGCGATATTCCCATTGACATTCCCCACCGGAATATGGTATCCTAAAGTGGATTCTAAAAACTAAGGTGACACCTATGGAACAAGCCATCTGCCTATTGAACGATTCTTTTCCTCCCGTCATCGACGGGGTGGCCAACGCTGTGATGAACTACGCCCAGTGTCTCCACAACGAGGGTACGCAAACCGGTGTTGTCATTACCCCGGACTGCCCGGATAACGAGGACAGCAAATTTCCCTACCCTATTTTCCGTTACCCAAGCCTGGACCTACGGAAGGAAACCGGCTATATGGCTGGCATTCCCTTCGCCCCAGAGTTGCTGCGGCAGCTGGAACCCTACAAAGTCCGTCTGCTCCATGCCCACTGCCCCATCGTGTCTACCATGGTAGCCCGGGAGCTGCGGCAGGTGCTGGATGTGCCGCTGGTGCTGACCTATCACACCAAATTCGACATTGACATTGCCAATGTCATCCGCTCCAAGGCCCTCCAGGAGGGCAGCAAGCGGGCGCTGCTGGAGAATATCAACGCCTGCGATGAAGTCTGGGCTGTGAGCCACGGGGCAGCAGAGAACCTCCGCTCCCTTGGCTACGAGGGGGACTGCATCGTCATGCACAACGGCGTAGACCTGCCCAGGGGCCGGGTAAGCCAAGAAGCCATCCAGGCGGCCGCCGCTGGGTTTGACCTTCCTGACGACATCCCATGCTATCTGTTTGTTGGCCGGATCATGTGGTACAAAGGCCTGAAAATCATCCTGGACGCTTTGGCAGCCCTCCAGACAGAGGGAAAAGAATTCCGGATGGTCTTTGTTGGCGGCGGTGGGGACTTTGACGAGGTAAAAGCTTATAGCGAGTCCTTGAATCTTGGGAACCGTGTCTTCTTTGCCGGTCCCATCCACGACCGGGAGGCCCTCCGGGCCTGGTACTGCCGGGCGGATCTATTTCTCTTCCCCTCTACCTTCGATACCAACGGTCTTGTAGTCCGGGAAGCGGCAGCCTGTGGCTTGGGCAGCGTTCTGATAAAAGGCTCCTGCGCCGCAGAGGACGTGGAAGGCGGCCGCAATGGGCTGCTGATCGAAGAAAACAGCGACTCCCTGGCCCAGTGCCTGCGGTCCCTGGATCAGAAGGCCATGCGCGTCATCGGCGAGCACGCCCAGAAGGAGCTATACCTCTCCTGGAGTGATGCCGTGAAGATTGCCATGGAACGATATGAGATCGTTATTGATCGTTACAAATCCGGCCTCTATGCCCCGCATAAGAAGCATATGGAGCCGGTTTTCCGGGCCAATGGGGAACTCATGGAGGGACTTGCCAAGCTGGAGGACCAGCGGGCCGGCCTCCGGGGCAAAATCGCGGAAATCCTGGCAGAATCCAAAGAGCACCTGAAAGATATTCTATAATTTTGAAAAGAAAGACGGCGAAACTATGCGTACCATCACCATTCCGGAAAATTATACCCCAAAACTGGATGCCTACGACACCCAGCGGGCCATCGCCTACATCAAGCAGACCTTTCAGCAGGAATTCTCCAATGGTCTGAACCTGAAGCGGGTTTCTGCCCCTCTGTTTGTCACCGAGGACTCTGGCCTGAACGACAATCTGAACGGCTATGAGCGGCCTGTGTCCTTCGACATCCCCGCCGTGGGCAAGGAAGCCCAGGTAGTCCATTCCCTGGCGAAATGGAAGCGTCTGGCCCTGAAACGCTACGGCTTCACTGTTGGCAACGGCCTGTACACCGATATGAACGCCATCCGCCGGGACGAGGAGCTGGACAACATCCACTCCATCTATGTGGACCAGTGGGACTGGGAAAAGGTCATTACCCGGGAAAACCGGAATCTGGACTATCTAAAGCTTATTGTGGAGGCTATTGTCCGTGCCATCTGCGACACCAACGACCGGCTCCATGTCCGCTTCCCTCAGCTGACACTGAAGCTCAGCCGGGAGGTCAGCTTCATCACCACCCAGGAACTGGAAGACAAGTATCCCGATATGCCGCCCCAGCAGCGGGAAAATGCTTTCGTCAAAGAGCACCCCACCGCCTGCATCATGCAGATCGGCGGCAAGCTGCGCTCCGGCAAGCCTCACGACGGCCGGGCTCCTGACTACGACGACTGGAATCTGAACTGTGATATCTTCTTCTGGGACCCGGTGCTGAACCGCGCTCTGGAAATTTCCTCTATGGGCATCCGGGTAGACGCGGAGTCTTTGGACCGGCAGCTGACCTTGGCAGGCTGTGATGACCGGCGGGGCCTACCCTTCCATCAGATGCTGCTGAACAATGAGCTGCCCCTGACCATCGGCGGCGGCATCGGCCAGTCCCGGCTGGCTATGCTCCTCATGGGCTGCGCCCACATCGGCGAGGTCCAGTCCAGTATCTGGGACCAGGAGACCATGGCTGCTTGCGAGCAGGCCGGTATCCCCCTGCTGTAATGAAGCGGTTTCGGAAAATCTATGTAGAGATTTCTAACAAGTGTAATCTAAGCTGCGCCTTCTGCCCCGGCACCCGCCGGGGCTCTTTGGCGATGACCGAAGCGCAGTTCTCCTGGCTGCTGCCAAAGCTCCGGCTTTATACGGACTATCTCTACTTTCACATCCTTGGGGAGCCGCTGTGCCACCCTAAGCTGGACCGGTTTATGGAGCTGGCCCAGGAGAACGGATTCCGGGTGATCCTCACTACCAACGGTACCCTGCTAAAGCAAAAGCAGGAACTGCTCCTTGCCTCCCCTGCCCTGCACAAGATCCATATCTCCCTCCACGCCTTTGAAGCCAATGATCTTTCCGTACCCTTTGAAGACTATCTTTGGGACTGCTTCCGGTTCGGTCAGACTGCGGAGGGGGAAAAAATCGTGGTCTACCGTCTCTGGAACGAGGGTGGCCAAAATGAAAAGAATCAGGAAATTCTGGATCAGCTCCACGAGGCTTTCCCGGGGGAATGGGTCCCCGGCCGTCGGGGGACCGCCATTGGAGACCGCATCTTTTTGGAGCCAGGGGAAAAGTTCGACTGGCCGGACCTGTCCGCTCCGGAGCGCACCGGCCCATTCTTCTGCTACGGCCTGCGGGACCAGCTGGGGATATTGGCCGATGGTACGGTGGTCCCTTGCTGCCTGGACCATGAGGGGGATATCCCATTGGGCAATGCGTTCCAGGAGGATCTAGCTGATATTCTGTCCTCCCCCCGAGCAAAAGCCATCTACGATGGCTTTTCCAATGGACAGGCTGCCGAGGCGCTTTGTAAACGCTGCGGGTATGCCGCAAGATTTCAATAAAAAGGCGCTGGCACCTACGTTTTCTGTAAGTGCCAGCGTTTTTCTTTACTCTTGAACGGCCTTTAATATTTCCTTTACCAGGTCGTCCCGCCCATCGCCCTTTTCGGCAGAGAACGGGATCACCGGGGTAGTCTCCGGCAGCTCTAAGTCCCGGCGGATGGTTTCTAAGTTCGGTACCAGCTCACTCTTTTTCAGCTTGTCCTTCTTATTGGCCACCACCACAAAGGGGCAGCCAGAATCCAGAAACCATTTGGCCATGGTGATGTCGTTGTTCGTAGGCGGATGCCGATAGTCCACAATGAGCACGCCCAGGGTAATGCGGTTGGCAGCAAAGTAATCCTCCATGAGTTTGCTCCACCGGTCTTTTTCCGCCTGAGAGACCTTGGCAAAGCCGTAGCCGGGCAGGTCCACCAGGTAGCACTTCCGGTCCAGGAGAAAATAGTTGACGTGGATGGTCTTCCCCGGCTTATCCCCCACCTTGGCCATGCTCTTGCGCTGGAGAAGACGGTTGATGACAGAAGACTTGCCCACATTTGACTTCCCGGCAAAGGCAATTTCCGGCAGCCGATTTCCGGGGAAATCTTTTGGAGCGGCGGCAGAAATGAGAAACTCTACATTTTGAAAGTTCATGTCTGCCTCCTTACTGCCGAATTTCCTGGCGGCGGGCCTTGCCGGAGACCTCCTCCGGAATGGTGCCCAGAATCGTAGGAGCAGCCTCACCAGGACGGTTCAGGGCTACATCCAGCACTGTATCAACGGTAGCAGCACTGACAAAGTTCAACTGTTTGCGGACAGTCTGGTCAATTTCCTCCAGGTCCCGTTCGTTGTCCTGGGGGATGATGACAGTCCGGACCCCGTGACGCAAAGCTGCCATGGTCTTCTCCTTCAGGCCGCCGATGCGCAGGACTCTGCCCCGGAGAGAAATCTCACCGGTCATCGCCACATCCCGCCGGACAGAAATGCCGGTCAGGGCGGAAACCATAGCCGTGCATACCGTTACACCGGCGGATGGACCATCCTTGGGCACAGCGCCCTCCGGGAAGTGGACATGGATGTCCTTGGTCTTGTAAAAATCGGGAGCAACACCAAGCTTACTGCAGTTGGCCCGGATGTAGCTCAGGGCAGCATGGGCAGACTCCTTCATCACATCGCCCAGGTTTCCGGTGAGCTCCAGCTTGCCAGAGCCGTCCATAACATTGACTTCCACCTCCAGGGTCTCGCCGCCGACACTGGTCCAGGCAAGGCCGGTGACCAGTCCCACCTGATCAGTACCAGGCACTCGATCTGGCAGGAACTTCCGGACACCCAGCAGCTCCTCCAGGTTTCCCGCGGTAACGGTGACCTTCTTGCTCTCCTCCTGGGAGAGCAGCCGCATATCCGCTTTCCGGCAGATATCCCCAATGGCCCGTTCCAGGTTCCGTACACCAGACTCCCGGGTATAGCAGCAAATGATCTCCCGGATGGCGTCATCCGTGATCTTCAGCTGCGTCTTTTTCAGACCGTGCTTTTTCAGCTGCTTGGGAATGAGATGATCCTTGGCGATCATCAGCTTCTCCTCGTCAGAATAGGAGCCCAGTTCGATGATCTCCATCCGATCCAGCAAGGGTCTCGGCACTGTGTCCAGGGTATTGGCGGTAGTAATGAACATCACATCGGACAAATCAAAGGGAATTTCAATATAGTGGTCCCGATAAGTGCTGTTCTGCTCCCCATCCAGGACCTCCAGCAGGGCGGCACTGGGGTCCCCCCGGTAGTCGGAGCCCATCTTGTCGATCTCGTCCAGAAGAATGACCGGGTTCATGGTCCCTGCCTGGGTCATAGCAGTCATGATTCGGCCAGGCATAGCACCCACGTAGGTCTTTCGGTGGCCTCGGATGTCCGCCTCATCATGGACGCCGCCCAGGGAGATGCGGACCATCTTCCGGTTCAGGCTACGGGCAATGGAATAGGCGATAGAAGTCTTGCCCACACCGGGAGGGCCTACCAGACAGAGAATCTGGTGCTGACTTTCGGGGGCCATTTCCCGGACGGCCATGGCCTCCAGGATCCGCTCCTTTACCTTTTCCATACCAAAGTGGTCATGGTCCAGAATCTTTCTGGCGGCTGCCACATCCACCCGCTCCTTGGTCTTTACATTCCAAGGCAAATCCAATACCGTATCCAAATAGTTTCGGAGAACAGAAGCTTCAGAGGAGCCAAAGGGCTGCTTTTTCAGCTTATTGGCGTCCTTGATGAGCTTCTTTTCCAGCTCCTCAGGAAGCTTCAGGGCTTGAATTTTGGCAATATCCTCGTTCAGCTCCTCGTCCTCATCCTCTTCTCCCAGTTCTTCCCGGATGGCGCGCATCTGCTCACGCAGATAGTAATCCCGCTGGTTCTGGTCCATGCTGGCCCGGGTCTTATCCTGGATCTCCCCCTCCAGCTTCAAAATCTCGATTTCCTGCCGCAACATGGAAACCGCCATTTCCAGACGCTTGGTGGGATTTAGCTGGCACAGCAGCGCGGCCTTGTCCCGGTAATCCAGGCCGGAATTCTGGCCGATAGAGTCTGCCAGGAAGCCGGAGTCGTCGCTGTCGATCATTTTCAACTGGATGGCCTGGGCAGGATGCTCCGTCATATCCGTGTAATCGGCGTAGAGGGTATTGGCCTCCCGCCGCAGAGCCAGGTTTCGGGGGGTGTTGGGGCTGAGCCCTGCCGGGATGGACTCTACATAGCCCATCAGGTAGGGATCCGTCTGGGTCAGCTCTGTGATCCGGCCACGGCTCAGTCCGGTGACCAGCACCCTCAGGTTCTCATCCTGTGCCTTCAGGACCTGCTTGACCATAACGATGGTGCCCACGGCATACATATCCTTCAGGCCCGGATCATCCACCTGGATGTCTTTCTGAGGCACAAGCAGCAATGTCTGGTTGTCCTTCATGGCCGCATCCAGGGCCATCACAGATTTCAGCCGACCCACATCAAAATGAACCGTCTGCTCCGGGAATACCGTCAGCCCCCGCAGGGCCAAAATCGGCATCTTACCGGCATAAATGGTTTCGCTCATAGGTAAAACCTCCTTTAAATGGAGTTTCAGTGTCAAAATAGCAAAAAGGAGGCAGAAGATTCTGCCCCCTATATCGGATTATTTCTTCCCGTTCAGGGGCTGTCTGGGGTGCTGGGGGTCCCGAATGATCTGGGGTTCGCCGCCATCGATGCACTCCGGGGTCAAAACCACCTTCTGAATGGTGAGGTCAGAGGGGATGCGGAACATAATGCCCGTCATCACCTTTTCCATAATGGCCCGCAGGCCTCTTGCACCGATCTGGCGGTCGATGGCCTTCTGGGCGATGGCATTCAGGGCCTCGTCGGTAATCTCCAGGGCCACGCCGTCCATCTCCAACAGTTTCTGATACTGGCGGGCAATGGCGTTCTTGGGTTCCACCATGATCCGAACCAAGTCGTCCTTGGTCAAGCTCTCCAGGCAGGCAATCATAGGCATACGGCCAATGAGCTCCGGAATAATGCCGAACTTCATCAGGTCGTGGGGCTCTACCTGGGCCAGGAGCTTGCCCACATCCTTGTTCTTCCGGCTCTCTACGGGAGCATCGAAGCCGATGGTGCTCCGGTCTGTCCGGGCCTCAATGATCTTATCCAGGCCATCGAAGGCGCCGCCGCAGATGAAGAGAATATTGGTGGTGTCCACCTGGATCATCTCCTGCTGGGGGTGCTTTCTGCCGCCCTGAGGAGGCACATTGGCCACGGTCCCCTCGAGAATTTTCAGCAGAGCCTGCTGAACGCCCTCGCCGGACACATCCCGGGTGATGGAGGTATTTTCACTCTTGCGGGCGATCTTATCCATCTCGTCGATGTAGATGATGCCCCGCTGGGCCAGTTCCACATCAAAATCCGCCGCCTGCAGCAGGCGCAGCAGAATGTTCTCCACGTCGTCGCCTACGTAACCGGCTTCCGTCAGGGTGGTGGCATCGGCAATGGCAAATGGAACGTTGAGGATCTTCGCCAGCGTCTGGGCAAAGAGGGTTTTGCCGCAGCCCGTGGGTCCAATGAGCAGAATATTGCTCTTTTGCAGGTCTACATCGGAATTATCCGGAAAGTTGATGCGTTTATAGTGGTTGTATACGGCGACCGACAAGGCGATCTTGGCCTCTTCCTGACCGATGATATAGTGGTCCATGAAGGCCTTCATTTCCATAGGGGTAGGCAGGCTGTCCAACTTGGGAATGCCGCGCTCTACTTCAATTTCGTCCGCCAGAAGGTCGCTGCAGGCCTTCACACAATCGCTGCAGATGTAAACGCCGGGACCGGCAATCAGCCGTCCGGCCTGAGATTCCCGTTTCCCGCAGAAGCTGCACCGAACCGGGGGTTCACTCGTTCTTGCCATGCAGGCAGGTACCTCGTTTCTGTAGAATCAAACTTTCAAAGATGGGCGCTTGATCAGCGCCCATCTTTGGGATATGGTTTAGTGGTGCTCCAGCACCCGGTCGATCAGGCCAAAGGCCTTGGCCTCCTCTGCGCTCATGAAGTTGTCCCGCTCGCAGGCGGCGGTAACCTCTTCTACGCTCTTGCCCGTATTCTCGGAGAGAATGCGGTTCATCCGGGCCTTGATGATCTCCAGGCGCTTCAGGTGGATGGCCATATCTGTGATCTGACCCTGGGTACCGGCAGAAGGCTGGTGAATCATGATCTCGGAGTTTGGCAAAGCCATCCGCTTGCCCTTGGTACCGGCGCTGAGCAGGAAGGCACCCATAGAGGCAGCCATGCCTACACAGATGGTAGCCACATCGCACTTGATGTACTGCATGGTGTCGTAAATGGCCATACCGGCTGTGACGCTGCCGCCAGGGGAATTGATATAGAACTGGATATCCTTGTCCGGGTCCTGGGCCTCCAGATACAGGAGCTGAGCGACCACCAGACTGGCGGTGGTGTCGTTGACCTCCTCGGACAGGAAAATGATTCGGTCGTTCAGCAGACGGGAGAAAATGTCGTAGCTGCGCTCGCCGCGGCTGGTCTGCTCAACAACGTAGGGTACTAAACTCATGGTGATGTCTCCTTTCAAGGGGCGTAAGAATTGCCGTGAAACATTCTAACCACTTGGTAGGCTGCTTATTCCTCGGTCTTCTCTTCTGCCTTGGGGGCCACGGCCACGGCGCTGTCCACGATCAGCTTGACAGCCTTGCGGGTCTTCAGGCTCTCGGTGAGCTCATCGATGGGGACCATCTCCTTGATCTTGTCCTCTTCCATCTCGTACTGCTTGGCCATAGACTGGAACTCTTCCTCGATGTCCTCTTCGGTGACAGCCAGGTTCTCCACCTCGGCGATCTTCTCCAGGGTCACGGAGATCTTGGCCTGCTTCTCGGCGGTGGGCCGGAAGGCATTGCGCATGGTGTTCACATCGCCGCCCATCATCTTGGCGTACTGCTCCATGGAGTAGCCGCTCATCTGCAGCTGATAGCCGAAGCGCTCCATCTGGATGTCCAGCTCCTTCTCAACCAGAGCGTTGGGCATATCCACAGTGGTGTTCTCGGCAGCCTTCTCTACGGCAGCGTTCTCAAAAGCGGAGTCAGCCTGCTTCTGAGCCTTCTCCAGAGCCTTGGCACGGATGTCAGCCTTCAGGGCCTCCAGGGTGTCGAACTCGGAAACGTCCTTAGCGAACTCATCGTCCTGCTCGGGCACAATAGTGATGGTGATTTTGTTGACCTTCACATGGAACACGACAGCCTTACCGGCCAGCTCCTTGTGATAGTCCTCGGGGAAGGTGATGTTGATGTCCTTCTCCTCACCGGCGGACATGCCAACGATCTGCTCTTCAAAGCCGGGGACGAAGGAGCCGCTGCCCAGCTTCAGATCGAAGTTTTCACCCTTGCCGCCGTCGAAGGGAACACCGTTGTCGAAACCCTCAAAGTCGATGTTGGCGGTGTCGCCCATCTCGGCGGGACGGTCAACATTCTCGGTGGAGGCAACATTCTTGGCCATGTTGTCCAGCTCGGCCTGAACCTGCTCGTCGGTGACGGTGGGCTCGGTCTTCTCGACCTCCAGGCCCTTGTACTGGCCCAGGGTGACCTCGGGGTAAACATCGGTGGTGATGGTCAGGGTAACGATGTTGTCATCGGAAATCTGCATATCAGTCAGGCTGGGGCGGCCGATGGCCTTGAAGCCCTCCTGCTTGGCGACAGCAAAATCATAGATTTCGGGGAAGATCTCTTCCAGGCCGTCTTCATAGAAAACATGGGTGCCGTACATAGCCTCGATCATCTTCCGGGGAGCCTTGCCCTTCCGGAAGCCAGGGATCATAATGCTCTTGCGGGCCTTGGTGTAAGCCTTGTTGATACCGGTCTCCATGAGGTCCTTGTCGATTTCCACAACAATCGTAGCCTGATTGCCCTTCTTCTCAACGTTCTTTACTTGCATTTGTGTATTCCTCCTGATAGATGCGCTCTCACGCATCCTTTATTTTTTTACATAGCCGATATATTCTATCAAACAATAGCGGAATTGTCCACTGTTTTCAAAAAAAATTTTCATTTTTTTACTTTGTATGGCTGAAAGCCGATATAGTCCGCAGAAAGAAGCCTGTATTCCACCCCATCCCAGAGGCCCTCCATGGCCAGCTTGTGGCTCCCGCCGTGAAGGTGGCCATAAAAGCACTGGCGAACTTCATATTTTTCCAGCAGGTCCAGGATCTCCCGGCAGGTGTAACCCTTGTACCGGGGGGGATAGTGGAGAAAGACCAGCTTCTGCATCTCCCCTGCTGCTTTCAGGCTGGCCTCCAGGCGCATGAGTTCCCGGCGGAAGACCTTCTCGTCGTGCTGGCCGGATTTTTCTTCTTCAAAAAACCAGCCCCGAGTACCACAGATGGCTGTATCCTCATAAAAATAGCAGTTGTTATTGAGCAGGTTCAGGTTTTCAAAGCCGTGCTCCTGGCAGAACTTGGCAAACTTTGCCTGGGTGCTCCACCAGTAGTCATGGTTGCCCTTCAAAAGGATCTTCCTGCCGGGGATCGCGTTGATCCAGGCAAAGTCGGCGCTGGCATTGGCAAGGTCCAATGCCCAGCTCAGGTCCCCCATGAGGACCAGGGTGTCCTCTTCCGTCAGCACCTCCATGCCGACGCGGAGTTTCTCCATATATCCAACCCAGGCACCGCCGAAGACATCCATAGGCTTCGGAGCTCCCAGGCACAGGTGCAGGTCACCGATCGCGTAGAGTGCCAAGCCGTCACCTCCTTAAAATCGCTCGAATTTCTTCCGGTTTCTTTCCCAGCGCCTGGGCGCAGACCAGGTCATCCAAAGCCGGGCTCTTCTCCGAGAGCATCAGGCACAGGCGATTTTCCCCGCCCTTGGCCCGGTAGTCCTGGATCCCTGCGTAGGTCAAAGCCTCGTAGGGGGACAGAAGCCTGTCCGCCGTTTGCAGCACCCCAGAGATGGTAAAGAGCATCCGGCTGTCGCTGACCACGCTGACATACAGTAGGTGCTGCATGGCCTTCAGCAGATCCTCCCCTGGGACATAGTCGCTGCCCATATAAGCGCACCTGGCATACTCTACCGCCGGGCCAGATCCTCCCAGCAGGCACAGAACCGCCTCCAAACCGAGCGGTAGCCACACATCTGCCTCCGGCGTCTTCGTGGTGACGGTCACGCCGTCGGTCCGCAGGGTCCCCAGGTGCACCAGCTCCCAGGCACTGTTATTTTCGTTGCAGCAGATGATGACTTTCCCAACAGGAAAGCCCATAGCCTTCAGACAGAGCCCGGCGAGGACACCGGAAAAGTCCCCACCCACCATGGCAAGGTCAAAGGGCGCTTCCTCCTCCTGGGAGAGCAGCTTTGAAAGGCCCATACCCAGCACGGCAATCCGTGCCGCCGTCCGGCCCCAGAAGCCCCAAGAGATGCCAAGGCGTCCTGAAAGGAAGTTGGTCAAAGAATCGATCCGTCCCTCTGGAGCATGCCAGCACTGGCAGAATTTGGCCTTCCGCTCCAGGTCGCAGAGCCGGATCCAGCGGCGACCCACAGAAAAGTCCAGGTCCCAACCGGTGAGCTTTTCCTCCCAGAAAAGGTTCAGCAGGTTCGCTACCGCGGTATTCTCCGACTGACGGCCCAGGGTCAAAATGTCCTCCCGAGTTAGCCTGGGCAATCGTTCCGGCAGGTACAGCCCTCCGTCCGGGCTCCGGTCTTCACCGAAGGCCTGACGAAAATCGTAACAAGGGTCAGTCGATCTTGTTGTTGCGTAACGCAGTTGACATCACTCCCAAAGCGTTGTTCCAGTAAATATCCATCACATTCTGCTCCGTCAAGCCCCGAGCCAGGAGCCTTTCAGCAAGGGCCTGGTAGCTGTCCACTCCCGTAAAGCCCTGGGGCAGCTGATCGCAGCCGTCCAGATCACCGCCCAGGGCGATGTGCTTGCCCTCGGGGTCCAGCTCCATAAAGTGGAAAATGTGGTCGCAGACCGTATCCAGAGTCACATTCTCTCCCAGGAAGGCGGCGTACTCATTGATTCCCACCACGCCGCCGGTATCCCGGATGGCCCGGAACATATCATCCGTCACATTTCGGCTGTGGTTCCACACTGCCCGGCTGTTGGAATGGGAGGCAATGATAGGAGCCTGGGTGATTTTCAGAATATCCCAGAAGCCCTCGTCGCTGCAATGGCTCACATCTACCAGCATACCCAACGTCTGGGCGTTTTTCACATAGGCCTTTCCTAGGTCCGTCAGTCCGCCGCCGGTGAGATGGGAGCCGATGAGTTTATTCTGCTCATTCCAGCCCAGAGTGGAGATCCGGAAGCCTGCCAGATACAGGCTCTCCAACAGCTCCGGGTCAAAACCGAAGCCCGCCGGGCCCTCAATGGTCAAAATGGCAGACATCCGGCCTTTTTTTCGATTCTCTTCCACCTCTTCCGGGGTGTAGCAGAGGGCAATCCGGTCCTTGTTCCGGTCCACCTCCCGCTGGATGGTGGCGATTTCTCGTTCAAACACCACGGTGGGAGAAACGTGGGTCTCCTCCTCCATCAGTGGAGACGTAAAGCAGGCAAAGCACTGGGCGTAGCCTCCCAGCTTTCCTGCCCGGTCCAGATCCACCTGGCCGGCGTTGGATCGGAGGCTCCCCGCCTGGTTCATATCCTCCCCCAGCAGAGCCAGAGCAGTATCGCAGTGCAGATCAAATACAGGAAATTTCATGTTACGGCATCCTCCAAATCACCTTTGCGCATAGAACTTCTTCAGGAAGGTCTTCCGATGGATGGCACAGGGCCCCAGCGCTTCCAGGGCCGCATAGTGGGCCTTGGTGCCATAGCCCTTGTGGATCTCAAAGCCGTAGCCTGGGTACTCCTCCGCCGCCTTCAGCATCAGGTCGTCCCGGCTGACTTTGGCCAGCACAGAGGCAGCCGCAATGTTGGCACTGAGGCTGTCGCCCTTGATGACGGTTTTGCAAGGGACGCCGAATTCCGTCTCCCGGTTGCCGTCGATCAGGGCCAGGTCCGGCTTCGCGGTCAGCTGCTCCAATGCTCTGCGCATGGCCAGAAAGGTGGCCTGTAAAATATTGATCTCGTCGATTTCCTCCGAGGAAGCAAAGCCGATGCCATAAGCCAAGGCAGATTTTTGAATGACGGGGAACAGCTCCCGGCGGCGCTTATCGGAGAGCTTCTTACTGTCGTTGAGCCCCGGGATCTCCAGGTGTGCCGGCAGGATCACCGCCGCCGCGCAAACCGGGCCCGCCAGGGGCCCTCTGCCCGCTTCGTCCACGCCGCAGATGAGATCATATTCCTCTTCCTTGCAGGCATCCTCAATAGCCCACAGATCAATTTCGCTCATAATATGTCCTCCTTGGGCTGCTCCAGGGTAAATTTTCCCAGTTTTCCGCTGCGGAATTCATCCAGCAGCACCTTTGCCATACGCTCCGTGTGGATTTCTCCCCGGGAGAGCAGATAGCCCCTGTTTTTCCCCGCCATCTCCAACAGTTCGTATCCAGGGGTCCCAGCAGGGGCCTCTACCTTGTAGCGATCCTTCAAAGTCTCCGGGTAATATTCCAGCAGGAGCTCCAGCAGCCTGCAAGCCAGCTCCTCTATGTCGATGACCCCTTCCTTGACCGCCCCGGTAAAGGCCAGCATCATGCCTACCTCCGGGTCCTCAAACTTGGGCCAGAGAATACCCGGGGTATCCAACAGCTGCAGACCGGAGTCCACCGTGACCCACTGCTTGCCTCTGGTGACGCCGGGGCGATTCTCCGCCTTGGCGCCTTTCCGACCGGAAATCTGGTTGATGAGGGTGGACTTTCCCACATTGGGAATACCCACCACCATGACCCGCAGAGGGCGATTCATACCTTTGGCCGCATCCCGGGCCAGTTTTTCGGCGCAGGCTTGCCGGGCAGCAGGGGTAAAGCCGTTAATACCCCGCTTGGTCTTGCAGTCCGTGGCCAGCACCGCTATGCCCTTCTTTTTGAAATAGGTCTGCCAGCGCTGGGTCGCCGCCGGGTCCGCCAGGTCCATCCGGTTCAGGACGATCATCCGGGGCTTGCTGCCGCAGATAGCATCGATATCCGGATTCCGGCTGGACACCGGGATACGGGCATCCACGATCTCGCACACCGCATCTACCTGCTTCAGGTCTGCTTCGATCTGCCGCCGGGTCTTGGTCATGTGGCCGGGATACCACTGAATATTCATGTTGTTATCCATTTATTTCACCGTTCCGATTCTTGCGTAGTCTCTTGCTTCCGCGCCGCTGTCCGTGCCGGGGAGCAGCAGAAGGGCCACCCGGCCCAGAATTTCCCGTTTGTCCACCTGGCCGATCTCTGTAGAACGGCTGTCCTTGGAGTGGTTCCGATTGTCGCCCATAACGAAGACGCAGCCCTCCTCCACGATCTGGGGGAAAATCTGGCCCTCATCCAGATTGGTGGGAGTATTGATGTAATCCTCCTCCAATGGCAGACCGTCCACATAGACGATTCCATTATCAAAATCCATATCCACAATCTGGCCCTCGGTGGCGATGACCCGCTTGACGATGGGCTTACCGTTGTCGTAGGACTGCTTGCTGATCACCACCACATCCCCTTTCTGGGGCTGACGGTAGAAAAGATTGCTGTACAGCAGCAGATAATCCCCATCCAGCAGCGTCCGTTTCATAGAGGGACCAGACACCACAATGATCCGGAAAAACACCAGAAACAGCACCAGAACCACGCTGAGCATCCAGCACAGGTCGTGCAGATACATGGCCGTGCTCTTCCGAAAGCCGAGCTCCTCTTCTTTTTTCTTATTTTTCGCAAAAAGCGCCATGGCGGAATCCTCCAGTTTCACAGTTGCGTTTTATTATATCACGAATTTCCGGGCTTTTCCATAGGAAAAAAGGAATTTTTCGGCCATCAGGGCATAAAAAAAGAGGGCCGAGCCCTCTTTCTTTATGAAAAGTTCTTTAGACCTTCTCCTTGATCTTGGCAGCCTTGCCCATGCGGTCACGCAGGTAGTACAGCTTGGCACGACGAACCTGGCCCTTGCGGACGGTTTCGATCATAGCCACATTGGGAGAATGCAGGGGGAAGACCTTCTCGCAGCCCACGCCGTAGGAAACACGGCGAACAGTGATGGTCTCGCCGATGCCGCCATGCTTGCGGGCAATGACGGTGCCTTCGAAGACCTGGATACGCTCACGGGCGCCTTCCTTGATGCGAACGTGCACACGAACGGTGTCGCCTACCCGAACCTCAGGCAGCTCTTCCTTCATGTACTGGCTGTTCAGAGCTTTTACTAAATCCATGTTGATTGTCCTCCTTAAATATTAGGCGTTCATACCGTCATACGCGGCAGAGGACACACCTTGATTTCAGACCGATTTAGTTTAGCATAAACCCTTCCAAATTGCAAGCACTTTTTTCATATTTTTTGCAATTTTTATGACAGCATAAAAAAGAAGTACACCAAACAGATGTACTTCTTTTGGTGGGCGAGGCGGGACTTGAACCCGCACGTCCGCAGTGAACACTAGAACCTGAATCTAGCGAGTCTACCAATTCCACCACTCGCCCGTATCAGCTTTTTCAAAGAGACAAGAAATTGGTGGGCGAGGCGGGACTTGAACC
>JBNMIH010000031.1:0-30056 GCA_050873165.1 Faecousia sp. | reverse complement strand
GTGTGGAGGGGACCCCTATCGTCTGAAACCGGAGAACGTTGAATGCTCCAGCCAAAACTTAGGGTCTTCACGTATTTTCCGAGCTCGGAGGTCATCTTTTTCGGGTCCCCTCCACACCCGTCCCGGGCTGCGCCCGGTCCACCCTCTCCAGGCAGGAGAGGGCTTATAAGCCTTCGGCAATCAACCCGTCAATAACCCCCAGTGCCCGCTGGGAAATGGCCAGATTCTTTTCTGCCTTTTTCCGCACCCGGTACTCCAGAGGAGAAATGATGCTGAAATTCACATTCATGGGCTGGAAATTCTCGATGCTGCTGTCGCTGATGTACAGCCCCAGAGCGCCGATGGCAGTAGTTCTGGGGAACTCCGGGGGTTCCCTCCCCTGGACCTTGGCAGCCATGGCCACCGCGGCCAGGAAGCCGGAGGCGGTAGACTCCACGTAGCCCTCTACGCCGGTCATCTGCCCGGCAAAGGCCACCAGGGGATTGCGGCGGTCCGCATAGAATTTATCCAGCAGCTTGGGGCTCTGGAGAAAGGTATTCTGGTGCATGACCCCGTAGCGGACGAATTCCGCGTTCTTTAGCGCCGGGATCATGGAGAACACCCGCTTCTGCTCCCCAAATTTCAGGTGGGTCTGGAAGCCCACCAGGTTGTATACGCTCTTAGCAGCGTTGTCCTGCCGCAGCTGCAGTACGGCGTAGGGTTCCGCCCCGGTTTTGGGGTCCGTGAGCCCCACAGGCTTCATGGGACCGTAGCGCAGGGTATCCAAGCCACGTCTCGCCATGACCTCCACAGGCATACAGCCTTCAAAGACCCGCTTGTCTTCAAAGCCGTGGACCTCTGCCTCCTGGGCGGTGGTCAGCTCCTTTACAAAGGCCTCGTACTGCTGCCTGTCCATGGCGCAGTTCACATAGTCCGGAGTCCCCCGGTCATAGCGGCTCTGCCACCAGGCCAGGTCCATATCCACAGATTCAGCGGTCACCAAGGGAGCCGCAGCGTCGAAGAAGTGGAGATAGTCAGCCCCAAAGTATTCCCCGATGGCTTTGGATAAGGCGTCAGAGGTCAAAGGCCCCGTGGCAATGATGACCGGTCCCACGGGGACCTGGGTCACCTCTTCGGAGACCACGGTGATATTGGGGTTGGACCGGATCTTCTCCGTTACCATCCGGGAAAAGCCCGCCCGGTCTACGGCCAGACATCCACCGGCCTCTACCTTCGTGGCCTCGGCACACTCCATAATCAGGCTGCCGCAGCGGCGCAGCTCCTCCTTCAGGAGCCCCACGGCGTTTTCCAGCCGGTCCCCCCGGAGGGAGTTGGAGCAAACCAGCTCTGCAAAATCTTCCGAGTGGTGGGCAGGGCTCATTTTCCGGGGCTTCATTTCATAGAGCGTCACCTGGATGCCTCGTTTCGCCAGCTGCCAGGCAGCCTCCGAACCGGCCAGACCCGCTCCAATGACCTTCACTTCCATCAGCTCTGCTCCTTCGCGGTTTTCTTGGGTTTCGCCGCCGTCTTCTTTGTGGCAGCCGTCTTTTTCGTGGTCGCCGTCTTCCTGGCGGCCTTTTTTGCGGTGGTCTTCTTGGGTGCCGCCTCCGGAGCCGCTCCGGCAGGTTCGCCGGGCTCCTGGGGAGCCTCCTCCGCAGTCTTTTTGCGGTAATAGCCCCGCTGATCCTCCGGCAGGAACCGGGGGCACTTTTCGTTGATGCAGAAGGGCTTCATCCGGCCCTTGCCGGACTTTTTAAACAGGGTCTGGCCGCACTCGGGGCAATCCTCAGCAGTGGGCACATCCCAGGTCATAAAGCCGCACTCCGGCCCCCGCTCGCAAGCGTAGAAGGCGTAGCCCCGCTTGGACTTCCGCTTCAGCATGCCGCTGCCGCATTTGGGGCACCGACCGGGCATCCGCTCCACCAGGGGCTTGGCGTTCTTGCACTCCGGGAACCCGGGGCAGGCCAGAAACTTGCCGAAGCGGCCCATTTTGATGACCATCTTCCGGCCGCAGAGCTCGCAGACCTCATCCATCTCCTCTTCGGGGACCTTCAGCCGGACTCCCTCCAGGGACTGCTCTGCGTCCTTCAGTTCCTTTTCAAAATCCTTATAAAAATCGGCCAGCAGTGCCTTCCAGTTCTGCTTTCCGGCCTCCACATCGTCCAGCCGGTCCTCCATGCTGGCGGTAAAGCCCACATCCACAATATCCTTGAACTTGTCCTTCATAAGACCTGTGACCACCTCACCCAGACCGGTGGGAGCCAGGCGCTTGTCCTGCTTGACCACATAGTCCCGGTCCTCAATGGTGGAGATGGTAGCAGCATAGGTGGAAGGTCTGCCCACACCCTTTTCTTCCATGGCCTTGACCAAGGTAGCCTCGGTATACCGGGCTGGGGGCTGGGTGAAGTGCTGCTGCTTGTCCACATCCCGGGCCGTGGCCTTCTCGCCCACAGTCAGGTCCGGCAGAGGAGAGCCCAATGCCTCCCCTTCCTCGTCCCTGCCCTCTTCGTAGACGGCAATGAAGCCGGGGAATCGCAGACTCTGGTGGGTGGAGCGGAAGGTATGCCCGGCGCACTCCGTATCAATGGACACGGTGTCGTAGAGGGCATTGGCCATCTGGCTGGCCAGAAACCGGCTCCATACCAGCTTATAGAGCCGATACTGGTCCGGCGTCAGGCTGCCCCGGACCCGCTCCGGGTCCAGTTCCACATGGGTGGGGCGGATGGCCTCGTGGCCGTCCTGGGCGTTGGCCTTTGTTTTATACACATGGAAGGAGCCGTAGTAGTAGTCCTTCCCGTAGCGGCTGGAAATAAACTGAGCGGCAGCAGCCATGGCCTCGTCGCTGAGGCGGACGGAGTCGGTACGCATATAGGTGATGAGGCCCAGGGTCCCTTCTCCTTCCACATCCACGCCTTCATAGAGCTGCTGGGCAATGGCCATGGTCCGCTTAGGGGTCATGTTCAGCTTCCGGGAGGCCTCCTGCTGTAGGGTGGAGGTGGTAAAGGGAGGCGCGGCAGTGCGCTTCTTCTCCGCCTTCTTTACATTGGTCACCGTAAAGTCCCGGCCCTGGATATCCCGGATAATTTCATCTGTCTGGGCCTCATTTTCCAGGTCCCGCTTCTTTTCCTCCCCGTAATAATGGGCCAGGAAAGAGCCGGGGCGGCCTACGCGGTCCAAGGTCACATCGAGAGACCAGTATTCCTTGGCCTGGAAGGCCCGGATCTCTTCTTCCCGGTCCACCACCATCCGGGTGGCCACGCTCTGGACACGGCCGGCGGACAAGCCCCGGCGGATCTTCTTCCACAGCAGGGGGGACAGCTCATAGCCCACAATGCGGTCTAAAATTCTTCTTGCCTGCTGGGCATCCACCAGGTCATAGTCGATTTCCCTGGGGTGTTGGATAGAATCCTTCACCACCTTCTGGGTGATCTCGTGGAAGGTCACCCGGTGGGCCTTTTCGTCCGGCAGATTCAGCAGTTCTTTCAGGTGCCAGGAGATGGCTTCGCCCTCCCGGTCCGGGTCCGTTGCCAGATACACGGTATCCGCGTCCTTGGCAGCGGCTTTCAGTTCTTTGATCAGGGCCTCCTTGCCCCGGACGGGCAGATACTCCGGCGTGAAATCATGCTCCAGGTCCACGCCCATGCGGCTCTTCGGCAGATCCCGCAGGTGGCCCATGCTGGCCTTCACTACGTAGTTGGGGCCCAGGTATTTACCGATGGTTTTTGCTTTGGAAGGCGACTCAACGATCACCAGATTGTTGGCTTTGCCCATGAAATACTCCCTTTTTTCCGGCGAAGAAAGGTTCTCCGCCCTGTATTTGCGGATATCACCGCTTTTTTGACACACGCTTGCCAGGCAGGCGGCAAATGGCCCCCTTCAGCTCCAGCATGGTCAGAAGACTCAAAATTTTTCCCGCAGGAAGCCCAGACTTGGCAATGACCTCGTCCACCAGAATTTCCCCGGGACCGATGGCATCGCAGACCTTTTGCTCCTCCTCTGTGAGCTTGGGGCCAGCCGCCACTTGGTCACTATAAAGCCCCGGGGCAGCTTTGTCAATGGGGTTTCCTGTTAAATTTTTCTTTCGGGGCTCCTTTGCCGGTGTTTTCTCCGACTTTTCCCCTCGGGAAGTGGGGGAAAGCAGGCCGGCGTGCCGGGGCAGTTTGCCCGGATAGATCCCATCGTATTCTGCCAGCACATCCTCTCCGCAGCTGACGGCAATGGCGCCGGACCGCAGGAGCCGGTTGCTCCCGGCGCAGCGAGGGTCATCCACATTGCCGGGAACCACGAATACATCCCGGCCCTGGTCCAGGGCGTACCTGGCCGTGAGCAGCGACCCGCTTTTCTCCGGGGCTTCCACCACCACGGTACCGCAGCTGAGGCCGCTGATGATACGGTTCCGTTTCGGGAAATTCCACCGCAAAGGCGGCGTCCCAGGAGCGTATTCCGTAAGAATGCACCCCTGGCACTCCGTCTGTAAGTAAAGGTATTTGTTTTTCCGGGGATAGATCACATCAATACCGCAGCCCAGGACCCCAACGACGCTGGCCCGCTCATTCAGCGCCCCAAGCATAGCGGCAGAATCAATGCCGTCCGCCAGACCGGACACCACCAGGCCGCCGCCCCGGGCGATCTCCCCGCCCAGGCGCTGGGCGGTTTTCAGGCCGTAAGGGCTGGCCTTCCGGGTGCCTACCAAGGCAATGGCCGGCAGCTGATCAAATTCCGGCAGGGTCCCCTTGTAATATAGGAGCACCGGTGCGTCATACAGGGCCCGGAGCCGGTCCGGGTACTGCGGATCTTCCGTAGTCAGGAAAGAAACGCCATCCTTCAGGCACTTTTCTAGGACCTTTTCCGCCCCGTCCAGGCTCTTGTCCTTCAGGGCATCCAGTCCCTCAGAGGTCATGCCGTGAATTTCCAGCTCCAGCAGCTCCGACTCTTTGCAGTAGTACAGCTCCTCCGGGCTGGAAAAATGCCGCAGAAGGGCCGCTTTGAGCCCATCGCTCATATTGGGCCGTTCCGCCAGCCATAAACTGTGCAGCAGCATGGTGTTCCCTCCTGTTTTTTAAACCTTTCCCATCTGCCACATAACGGCAGTGGCCGCCACAGCGGCATTCAGGGACTCGCAATGGGGATTCATGGGGATGATCAGGCACTGGTCCGCACTTTCCAGGACCTCCTGCCGGACTCCCTGGCCCTCGCTGCCGATGACCACAGCCATGTCCGCAATATTGGCTTTGCGGATGTCCTGCGCCGTATCCCGAAGGGCTGTCACCGCAATGGGGATCCCAGCCTGGCGGCATTTGGCCTTTGCCTCTTCCCAGGTGGTCACGGTGACCTTTCTGCGGAACACCGCTCCCATGGAGGCGCGGACCACCTTATGGCTGAAGGGATCGGCACAGCCCTCCAAAAGGGCCACCGGTACGTCCCAGGCGTCCGCCGTCCGCAGGATGGTGCCTACGTTGCCCGGATCCTGGATGCCGTCCAAGAGCAGGCATCCTTTTTCCGGATGGAAATCCTGTTTTTCCGGCAGTCTGCAGAGGAAAACCGCCCCCTGGGGGGTCTCCATGGGGGAAATGGCCTCCATGACCTCCCGGCTCACACGAATGAGCCGCACCCCTTCCGGCAGCTCCACCTGAACGTCGTCGGTGAGAAACACCGTGTGGAGCCCCGGGTAATAGGTTACCGCCTCCAATAGCAGCTTGGTGCCGTCGGAGACAAAGAGCCCCATCTTCTCCCGCTCCCGGCGGGAAGTCAGCAGCTTTCTCACCTGCTGGACCAGGGGATTTTTCCGGGATGTGATCCGCTCCTCCATCACAGCTTCTGTACCTTTTCCAGGGAGACATTGTCCCCCAGAACCACCATAGTATCTCCGGACTGGACGGTGTAGTCCGCGCTGGGGGACACGTTGGTCTTGCCGCCGTTCTCCACGGCAATGATGTTGACCCCCAGCTTGGCCCGGATATTCAGCTCCCGCAAGGTCTTTCCGATCCAGGCAGCAGGGGCCGGCACATCCAGAATGCCAAAGTCCTCGGACAGTTCAATATAGTCCAGCACATTGTGGCTGTTCAGGGTCCGGGCCAGCCGCTGGGCATACTCCTGCTCCGGGATCACCACCCGGTCCACGCCCAATTTTTCCAGCACCTTTTGGTGGGTCTCGTCATGGGCCTTGCAGACAATGAAGGGCACACCCAATTCCTTCAGGTTCATGGTAATGAGCACCGAGGCCGCCAGATTGTCGCCGATGGCAATGACAGCGCAGTCCATATTCCGGACCCCCAATGCCCGCAGCACTTCCTTATCCTGGGCGTCTCCCACCACGGCGTGGGTCACTTCACTGGCCACCTGCTGCACCAGGTCCCCTTTTACATCCAGGGCCAGCACCTCTGCCCCCAGCTTGCACAGCTGCCGGGCAAGAGAGGACCCAAACCGGCCCAGGCCGATCACAACATAGGATTTCATATGTTTCCTCCTTACACGAAATAACCGGGAGATCGCCACACCAGTGTGCGCACTGGCTCGCAATGACAGATACTGTTTACCCGATCAACAGGCTCGTCTGGGCATAACGGAACCGCTCCACAGCCCGGTCCCCGGTGAGGAAGCCCAGGCTGATGGTGAGAATGCCCACACGGCCGAAATACATATACAAAATGATGAGGCACTGGGCAGGCACGCTGAGCCGCAGCGTGGTATCTGCCGTCAGGCCCACGGTAGCCAAAGCCGAAATGGCCTCGTACAGGGCGTTGGTAAAGCCCACGGGAGAGGTAGCGCAGATGAACACCGCCCCGAACATGGACAAAATGAACATGGCCATGGCAATGGTCATGGCATCCAGCACCTGGCCCTGGGGAATGGTGCGCTGGAAGGCACAGACCGTGCTTCTTCCCCGGAGCCGGGCCCAGATGAAGAGCACCAGCACCACAAAGGTCACGGTCTTGAGGCCTCCTGCCGTAGAGCCGGAGGAGCCGCCGATGAGCATGATGATCATGGACACAGCCTTGCCGCCCTCCGTCAGCTTCCCCTGGTCAACGGCCGCAAAGCCCGCCGTCCGCAAGGTAACGGACTGGAAGAAGCCGTTCAGGAGCTTTTCCCAAACCGGCATGTTCCCCAGGGTCTCCGGGTTGTTCCATTCCAGAAGACAGGTGAGGACCCACCCTGCCAGCAGCAGAGCCGCTGTGGTGGCCAGCACCAGCCGGGTATACACCGTCATCCGGGAGAAGGGTTTCCGCTCTGCCAGTTCCTCCCACACAAGGAAGCCCAGGCCGCCAATGACCACCAGAGCTCCCAGCGTCAGCAGCACCAGGGGGTCATTCTGGAAGGTCATCAGGCTGGCCCCTGGCTCCAGAAAGCCGAAAACATCAAAGCCCGCGTTGCAGAAGGCCGAGACGGAATGGAATACACCCAGCCACAGTGCCTTTCCAAAGCCGAACCGCGGCGTGAAGTAGGCTGCCAATATGGCAGCGCCAATGGCTTCCACAGACAGGCTTCCAAAAATCACCGTCCGCTGAAGCCGGACCACGCCCTCCATATCGTTGAGGCTCAGAGCCTGAGCCATGACCATCCGCTGCTTCAGGCCGATGCGTTTGCGCAGCAGAAATACGAACAGCGTCGCCATGGACATAAAACCCAGGCCGCCGATCTCGATGAGGCCCAGCAGCACGCCCTGGCCGAAACCGGACCACTGGGTGTAGGTGTCAAACGGGGTCAGCCCGGTGACGCAGGTGGCGGAAGTTGCCGTAAACAGCGCCCGGAGAAAGTCGCAGCCCCGCCCGTCCCGGGTAGATACCGGCAAGGTCAGCAGGAAGGCGCCTGCCAAAATCAGGATTAGGAAGGTGGTCGCAATGATTTTCGTCGGGCTCAGTGCCCTGCCCCGCCGCTTCATAAACCAGGCCGTCAGTTTGTTTTTCAGTGACATTCGATTGCCTTTCTTCCTATGGCAGCAGGCCATAGGAACGCATTTTATGGTTGAAATCCATTATAACAGGGTTTTTCGCATTTGCAACCTTTTTTACAGGCCGTTGCCCCGCAGTTCCACGATCTGGTCCCGGAGGACAGCCGCGTATTCGTACTCCATCATCTTGGCCGCTTCCTTCATCTGCTTCTCCAGGCGGGCGATTTCCTTTTCCTTCTCGGCCTTGGTCATCTTCACGCCGTTTCGGCCCTTCCGCTCGGCGGTGGGAGAGGAAATTTCGATCAGGTCCCGGACGGACTTGATGACGGTCTTGGGCACAATGCCGTGCTCCTTGTTGAATTTGTCCTGGATCTCCCGTCTCCGGGCGGTCTCATCCATAGCCACCCGCATAGAGGGGGTCACTGTGTCGGCGTACATAATGACCTTGCCGTCGGCGTTTCGGGCCGCCCGGCCCATGGTCTGGATCAGGCTGGTTTCGCTGCGGAGGAACCCTTCCTTGTCTGCGTCCAAAATCGCAACCAGACTCACCTCCGGCAGATCCAGGCCCTCCCGCAGGAGGTTGATGCCCACCAGCACATCAAATTTGGCAAGCCGCAGATCCCGGATGATCTCCATCCGCTCCATGGCACCGATATCGGAGTGCATATACCTTACCTTAATCCCCGCCTTTTGCAGGTACACCGTCAGGTCCTCTGCCATTTTCTTGGTCAGGGTGGTGACCAGCACCCGCTCCTGCCGGGCGGTGCGCTGATTGATCTCCCCAATGAGGTCGTCGATCTGGCCGTCGATGGGCCTTACCTCCACCTGGGGGTCCAGCAGTCCTGTGGGCCGGATCACCTGCTCCACGATCTGGCCGGACCGGGTCCGCTCGTACTCTCCGGGGGTGGCAGATACATAGATGACCTGGTTGATCTTCTGGTCGAACTCCGCGAAGTTCAGCGGGCGGTTATCATAGGCCGAAGGCAGCCGGAAACCGTAATTCACCAGCGCATCTTTCCGGCTCCGGTCCCCGGCGTACATAGCCCGGCACTGGGGCAGGGTCACATGGCTCTCGTCGATGAACATGAGAAAATCATCCGGGAAGTAGTCCAGCAGCGTGGTGGGGGGTGTCCCAGGAGCCCGGCCCTGGATGACCCGGGAATAATTCTCGATGCCGTTGCAGAAGCCGATCTCCGTCATCATCTCCAGGTCGTAGGCCGTCCGCTGGGCAATGCGCTGAGCCTCGATGAGCTTCCCCTCCGCCCGGAACTTTTCTACCTGCTGGTCACATTCCTTCTGGATCTCCAGCATAGCCCGCTGGAGCTTCTCCTTGGAGGCTACATAATGGCTGGCGGGATAGATGGCCACATGGTCCACATACCGCTCTGCCAGACCGGAGACGGCATTGATTTCGCTGATCCGATCGATTTCGTCTCCAAAAAACTCGATGCGGATGGCCCGGCCGGACCAGTAGGCGGGATAGACCTCCAGCGTATCCCCCCGGACCCGGAACTTGTTTCGGGAGAAGTCCAGGTCGTTCCGCTCGTAGCGGATTTCTGTCAGCTTTTTGAGAATTTCGTCCATGGGCCGCTCCATCCCCACCCGGAGGGAAATGACCATGCTCTTATAGTCGATGGGGTCACCCAAACCATACAGGCAGCTGACAGAGGCTACGATGATCACGTCCCGCCGCTCGAAAAGAGACGAGGTAGCCGAGTGCCGCAGCCGGTCGATCTCCTCGTTGACGGAAGCATCCTTTTCGATATAGGTGTCCGTGTGGGCAATATAGGCTTCCGGCTGATAATAGTCGTAGTAGGAGATAAAATACTCCACCACGTTGTTGGGAAAAAATTCCCGGAACTCCGAGCACAACTGGGCCGCCAGCGTCTTATTATGGGCTAGGACCAGTGTGGGCCGGTTGAGCTTTGCAATGACCGAAGCCATAGTAAATGTCTTTCCGGAGCCTGTGACGCCAAGGAGCGTCTGCTCCCGCAGTCCCCAGTTGACACCGTTGGTCAGCGCCTCAATGGCCTCCGGCTGATCGCCGGAGGGCTTATACTCGGAAACCAATTCAAAATGATCCATATGCTTCTCCTTATATTAGCAGGCACTCGTTAAATCGTTCGTCAGACATGGCAATGGACACATAGTCGTCATCCGCCACGATGATATGGTCCGCCAGGGTGATCTCCACGGCCCGGAGGGCCTGGGCGATCTGGCGGGTGGTCTGGATGTCCTCCGGGGAAGGCACCGCCAGGCCGCTGGGATGGTTGTGGGCCAGCACCACCGTAGAGGCGTTGACCCCGATAGCGGTCTCTACGATTTTCCGGATGGAAATTCCTGTGGAGTTGGTGCCGCCCTGGCCCACCTCCTTGCAGCACAGGAGCTTACACTTAGCATCCAGGCAGAGGAGAAACACCGTCTCCGTCTTCCGGCCAAAGAACCGGGGCAGCAGATATTGGGCGCAGCTGTCCAGTGTCGGAAGGATGGAAGCCTGCTTCGTCCGATCCACCAGGTAAAATCGCCCAATCTGGGGGATCAGGGTCAGGAACACCGCCGCATTCTCCCCTACCCCCTTTACCTTTTGCAGCTCCTCCACATCCGCTTCCAGCACCTGGGAGAGGCTGCCGAAATGGTCCAGAAGCGCATGGGCAATGGGGTTGGTATCCGACCGGGGGATCACATAGAAAAGAATCAGCTCCAGAGCCTGAATATCCGAAAAGGAATCCAGCCCCTCTTCCAGAAACCGTTTTTTGACCCGGGCTCTGTGGCCGTCGTGCATGCGATCATCTCCCATAATTGTATGTTGCCTCTTGCTATTTTGTCCTATATTATGTAGAATAGCGGTAAACGAATTCCGTCGAAACCCGCCGGGAAAGATTTTTCCGGTTCTGTGCAAACTATAGCCATCGGAAAACAGGCGTCTGGAGGAACATCATGGATGGTCAAACCCCATATATGGATATGCTGAATCTGATTGCTGCTCCCTGCTTCTGCGTAAAGGATGGAGTCATCACCGCCTGCAATGCCGCAGCTGATCGACTGCTTCTCCCCCTGGGGAACCCGGTCCGCGGGCTGCTCGTCACCGGCAAAGAGGAGTACGCCGATTTTCAGAGCGGGAGCCTGTACCTGACGCTGGAGCTGGGGGGCACCGTCTTTGGAGCCAGTGTGGCACGAAAGGGCGGCTATGACTTCTTCCTCCTGGAGGAGGAAAACTGGAACCAGGAGCTCACCGCCCTGGCCCTGGCAGCCAAGGACCTGCGCAGCCCCTTGGCCGCTCTGACCGCCACCACAGAAAGCCTGAGCCTCCGGGCGGAGACCCAGGAGGACGCGGCTCACCTGAACCGCAGCATTGCCCGGATGCTCCGCATTCTCGGCAATATGTCCGCTGCCGCCAACCCCTCCCACCATCCAGAGCTGCTGGATATCAGCGCTCTCTTTGCGGAGGTTTTCCAAAAAGCCGCTGCCCAGCTGGAAGCTGCGGATCGGAAGCTGATTTATCAGGACCTTCCCATCAGTCTTTACACCCTTGCAGACCCTCAGGAGCTGGAGCGCGCCGCCCTGAATTTACTGTCCAACGCCGCCAAATTTTCCCCCCCGGGTTCCGAGATCCGAGCCAGTCTGACCCGCCGGGGGCGGATGCTCTATCTCACCGTCCAAAATTCCGGGGAGCAAATTCCGGAAGCCATTCTGGGGAATGTCTTCCACCGGTATCTGCGGCAGCCCGCCATTGAGGATGGGCGTTACGGCATCGGCCTGGGGCTGGTGCTGGTCCGCTCCGCCGCCGCCCACCACGGCGGCACCGTCCTCATTGACAGCCCCGGCGGCGTTGGCACCCGGGTCACCCTGACCCTGGCCATCCGGCAGGATGCCCCGAAAGGCTTCCGTTCCCCCATTTTGCGGATCGACTACTCCGGCGAACGGGACCATGGGCTGATTGAATTGTCAGATGTGCTTCCAGCGGACTGCTACCGGGAATTTTAAAAGATTGCGATCCTTTTGGGCCCATTATACCGGGCCCTTTTCAAAAATGCAACCGCCGCCGAAAGATTTTCCGGCGGCACGACGGGAGGGCAGCTATGCGCAGACACTACATAGATAATATCCGCTGGTCCACTGTGGTTCTGGTTGTCTTTTATCACGTGATCTTCCTCTACAACGCCATAGAGCCGGAGCTGGGGCTGGGGCCCTTCCGGCCAGTGCAGTATCAGGATGCTTACCAGTACATGGTCTATCCCTGGTTTATGGCATTGCTCTTTGCGGTCTCCGGCATTTCCTCCCGGCTGTACCTGGAACGCCGCACAGAGAAGGAATACCTCCGCGCCAGGACCCGGAAGCTGCTGGTGCCCTCCACGGTAGGCCTTTTCGTCTTCCAGTGGGTCCAGGGCCTGGTCAGTGTCCGCATCTCCGGGGGTATCTTCGATGGTCTTCCCTTTTTTGTCCGGTTCCTTATTCTCATTGCCAGCGGCACTGGAGTCCTGTGGTTCGTCCAGCTTTGCTGGGTCTATTCCCTGGTGCTCCTCTGGGTCCGAAAACTGGAAAAAGACCGGCTGTACCGGCTCTGTCAAAATATTCCGGTGTGGGCCCTCGCTGCACTGGCTTTCCCCCTGTGGGGCGCCTCGCACATTCTGAACGCCCCACAGGTCATCGTGTACCGGGTAGGCTTTTACGGCTTCTGCTTCTTCCTGGGGTACTTTATCTTCTCCCACGAGGACGTCATCGCTGGGCTGGCAAAGGTCTGGCTTCCCCTGACCACCGCCGCAGCCTGCCTGTGCGTGCTCTTCTTGGTCACCTATTGGGGAAAGCCCTATGCCCACCACGAGGTCCTGGATACCTTCCTGTGCAACGCCTACGCCTGGAGCGCCATTCTGGCCGTTCTCTCCCTGGCAAAGCGGTTCTGGGATCAGGAATCCCCCCTTGGAGCCTGGATGCGCTCCTGGAGCTGGGGACTATATGTGTTCCACTACCTGGGGATCTCCGCCTGCGGCTATTGGCTGGACACTTTAGGCGTCCATACCCCATGGGTGTGCTACCCCGCCGTTACCGCGGCCGGATTTGTGGGGGCGTATATCCTGTATCAGCTTATCCGCCGGATCCCGGTACTGCGCTGGTGCGTGCTGGGGTATGCTCCTCGCCTTCCCCTGGGGGAAGGTGCCGCCGCAGCGGCGGATGAGGGGCGGTAATAAGTCGGTCCTGCGTGCCGCCCCACACCCGTCAGGGCTTCGCCCTGCTACCCTCTCCCTGGAGAGGGTTTTTACCCCCTGCGGCTTGTGCCGCAGGGGGATCAAGTCATAGATAACTCTTCAAATACTGCCCCGTATAGCTCTCCGGCACCGTCGCCACCTCTTCCGGGGTACCTGTGGCTACGATGGTGCCGCCGCCGTCTCCACCCTCGGGGCCCAGGTCGATAAGGTAGTCCGCTGTCTTGATGAGGTCCAGATTGTGCTCAATGACCAGCACCGTATTCCCGGCATCCACAAGCCTGTTTAAAACCTCGATCAGCCGGTGGACATCCGCAGCATGGAGGCCCGTGGTAGGCTCGTCCAGGATATAGATGGTTCGGCCCGTAGCCGTCCGGCTCAGCTCCGTAGCCAGCTTCACCCGCTGGGCCTCACCGCCGGACAGAGTCGTGCTGGCCTGGCCCAGCTTGATATAGCCCAGGCCCACCTCGCAGAGCATCTGAGCCTTCCTGCGGATCTTCGGCAGGTTCTCAAAGAAATCCACAGCCTCTTCACAAGTCATGTCCAGCACCTGGGCAATGTTCTTGCCCTTGTACTGAACCTCCAGGGTCTCCCGATTGTACCGGGCGCCGTGGCAGACCTCGCAGGGCACGTACACGTCCGCCAGGAAGTGCATCTCGATCTTCACCAGGCCGTCACCGGAGCAGGCTTCGCACCGGCCGCCCTTCACATTGAAGCTGAACCGGCCAGGGCCATAGCCCCGCATTTTGGCATCCGCCGTGGAGGCAAAGAGATCCCGGATGTCGTTAAAGAGTCCGGTATAGGTAGCCGGGTTGGACCGAGGGGTCCGGCCAATGGGGCTCTGGTCGATATCGATGACCTTGTCCAGATTCTCCAGGCCCTCTACGCAAGTACAGGCACCGGGGCGGCAGCGGGCGTAGTTCAGCTTCGCCAGCAGGGTCTTGTTCAGCACCTCATTGACCAGGCTGGACTTGCCGGAGCCGGACACGCCGGTGACGCAGGTGAAGGTCCCCAAGGGAATGGACACATCCACATCCTTCAGGTTGTTTTCCTTGGCCCCCCGGACGGTCAGGAACTTCCCGTTCCCCGGCCGCCGGGTTTCCGGCACGGGGATCTTCTTTTTTCCGGAGAGGTACTGGCCGGTGATAGACTCCGGGCAGTCCAGGATGTCCTGCAGGGTTCCCGCAGCCACGATCTTTCCGCCGTGGCTTCCCGCACCGGGCCCCACATCCACAATGTAGTCCGCCGCACGCATGGTGTCCTCGTCGTGCTCCACCACGATCAGGGTGTTGCCCAGGTCCCGCAGGTGCTTCAGGGTGGCCAAAAGCTTGTCGTTGTCCCGCTGGTGCAGACCAATGGAGGGCTCGTCCAGGATATACAGGACCCCCATAAGGGAGGAGCCGATTTGCGTCGCCAGACGGATGCGCTGGCTTTCGCCGCCAGAGAGGGTCCCGGCCCCCCGGGACAGGGTCAGGTAGCTCAATCCCACATCCGTCAGGAACCGCAGCCGGGAAGTGATCTCCCGGACGATCTGCTGGGCCACCACCGCCATATTGCCCTCCAGGCGGAGGTTTTCCATGAATTCCAGCTCCTGGACCACACTCATGCGGCAGAATTCCATAATATTCAGTCCGCCTACCGTAACGGCCAGGGCCAGCTCGTTGAGCCGGTCTCCGTGGCACTTGGGGCAGGGAGCCGTGGCCATACACTCCTCCAGCTCCTTTCGGGCGGAGTCGGACTGGGTCTCCCGATAGCGGCGGGAGATATTGTTGAGGATCCCCTCAAAGGGCTGCTCCAGAACACCCATGCCGTTGCCACGGTTGTAGGTCATCCGCAGCTTTTCCGTTCCGGTGCCGTAGAGGATCACCTTCATAGCGTCCTTGGAGAGGTTCTTCACAGGCTCTGTTAAAGAAAAGTGATACTTCTGGGACAGAGCCTCAAAATACATCCGGAAGATGGAATCCGTCCGGGCGCTCTGCCAGCCGGAGGCCTGGATGGCCCCCTCGAAGATAGATTTGCTCTTATCCGGGATCACCAGATCCTCGTCGGCAATGAGCTGGAAGCCCAGACCGGTACAGCTGGGGCAGGCGCCGTTGGGATTGTTGAAGGAGAACATCCGAGGCTCCAGCTCCGTCAGGCTGATGCCGCAGTCCTCACAGGCATAGTTCTGTGAGAAGCTCAGCTCCTGGTCCTCCTTAGGCAGCTGGATGATCACCAGGCCGCCGGAATGGGCGCAGGCCGTCTCAATGGAGTCCGTCAGGCGGCGGCGAAGCCCCTCTTTCAGCACCAGCCGATCCACAACCAGTTCGATGGTGTGCTTCTTGTTCTTCTCCAGTTTGATCTCTTCCGTCAGGTCGTAAAGGATCCCATCCACCCGGACCCGGGCAAAGCCCTGCTTCCGGGCGTCCTCAAACACCTTCACGTGCTCGCCCTTCTTCCCCCGGATGACCGGGGACAGCACCACGAACCGGGTCCCCTCTCCCAGGGCCTCCACCCGGTCCACGATCTGGTCGATGGTCTGCTTTTTGATCTCCTTGCCGCACTTGGGGCAGTGGGGGGTCCCCACCCGGGCCCACAGCAGCCGGAGATAGTCGTAAATCTCCGTCACCGTGCCCACGGTAGACCGAGGGCTCTTGGAGGTGGTCTTCTGGTCAATGGATATGGCCGGGGACAGGCCGTCGATGGAATCCACATCCGGCTTGTCCATCTGCCCCAAAAACTGCCGGGCATAGGAGCTCAGGCTCTCCACATACCGCCGCTGGCCCTCGGCATAGATGGTATCAAAAGCCAGGCTGGACTTGCCGGAGCCGCTGAGGCCGGTAAACACCACCATTTTATCTCGAGGAATGGAAACATCCACATTTTTCAGGTTATTCTCCCGGGCACCCCGGACAATGATTCTGTCGTTCATACATTACCTCTCTGGGTGTAGTCTCGTTTTTCGTGCGTTCTATTATACCACAAAGTTAAAAATGTTACAAGTGATTTTCAAACGAAAATTCGGGAATGTTCGTTTGAAAATCACTTCCCCTTGATTTTTTCCAGGCCTCCCAATATAATAACGAAGAATATCGTCGTTTGGACACCAAAGGAGACGCTCCATGAGAAAAAAATCATCTATCAAACAGCTGTCCATTTGTCTTGTGGGCGGTTTGATCCTTTCCGCCGCCCTCTTGCTGCTGCTGGACTGCCGCGCACTCTGGACACAGCAAACCCACAGCCTCCCCCGCTTCTGGATCGAACTGACAAGCCTGACGGTCTTATCCGTTCTCCTCTTCCGCCGGCATCCGGGACTTCTTCTCAAGGCGTCTCTGATTTTTCTGGCCGGTGTCTGCGTCCTGTTTTTTGCAGTCGGCTTTACCTGGCGGCAGTTTTACACCTCCAGCAGCTTCCCATCCATCGACGATGGAAAACAGCAGCTCTATGCCGGAAAACGTGTCATGGTGATTGTCCCCCACGAAGACGATGAGTTGAATCTGATCAGCGGCGTTCTGAATGCGTATGTTCGCTATGGCAGCGAAGTCTACCCGGTTTTCGTAACCAACGGAGACTACTATGGGAATGCCGAAACCCGTATGAAGGAAGCCCTTTCTGTTCTGGAACGGATCGGTATTTCCTCCGAACACACCATTTTTCTTGGCTACGGGGATAAATACCAGGAAGATGGGCCCCATATCTACAATGCGGAGCCGGAACAGGTCCTCACCTCCCACATTGGCTGCAGCGCCACCTATGGCACCTCCGCCCACGCCGCCTACCGGGAGGGGCGGTCCTATACCTCTGATCATTTTCTGGAAGATATCCACGATGTGATCTGGGAATACCGGCCGGATGTGCTTTTCTGCTCTGAGCACGAAGAGCATCCGGACCATAAGGCCGTCAGTCTGGCCTTTGACAAAGTCATGGGGCTTCTGCTGAAAGAGCACCCGGAGTATCACCCGCTGGTGTTCAAAGGCTGCACTTACGCCTCTGCCTGGCATGCCCCGTCAGACTTTTTTACGCTCAACATTCTATCCACCCAGGCCTCCCAGGAGACACCCACCGTATACCATTGGGAGGAGCGGGTCCGTCTGCCTGTCTGGGACGGTTCTCTGGCCCATTCCCTGATGCGCTGCGAAACCGCCAAAGAGCTCTCGCTCTATACCTCCCAGGGTGCCTACGACCGGGCAGACTCCATCATCAACGGAGATAAGGTGTTCTGGTCCCGGGACACCCATTCTCTGTGCTATCAGGCAGATATCCAGGTCTCCTCCGGCGACGGAAGTTTGCTGAACAACTTCATGCTTTTGGACAATGAGGATGTAACGGAAAAGCATCGGATCCCCGCAGACGGAACGTGGATCCCCACCGACCCCGAAAAAGCCGCCACCGTCGCCTTCTCGGAACCTCAAGCCATTGCCTGCATCCGCCTCTACGACAACCCTTCCGCCGATGACAACGTATTGCGCTGCGTCATCACCTTCTCCGATGGCAGCAGCTTGACCTGCGGCCCGCTGCCCTCCAAGGGCGCTGCATTGACCATCCCGGTTGAGAAAACAGGGATCACCTGGTTCTCTGTCCGGCTGGCAGAAACAGAAGGTGGCAATGCCGGGCTGACAGAAATCGAGGCTTTCTCCACCCAGCCAAGTTCCGGACTTCGATACCTGAAGCTCATGGATGCCCAGGGTGACTTTCTATACGACTACTGTATGGCGGGCGAAGATACCATGACCATTCAGACCTATTGCGAGGGCTTGACCGACGCGGAAATCCAGGCGTTGACCATCCATGTGGATAATCCTGATTGCACCGCCTCTATCCAGGATGGCGTTGTGGTGCTCACCTGCCCAAAGGGCAGCAATGCAATTCTGACCGTAGAGCTGGAGGGAACCGACCTGTCCGACACGATCCGGGTCCGCCACCCCAGTTCCCTCACCCGGCGTTTCCAGACCGGAATGCGCCTGCTGGATGAGGCGCTGTATTCCCGATATATCGACTACCTGAACGATCCTGCTTCCTTTCTACAGCACGCCGCATTTTATAGCCTGCTGAAGTCTCTGTGATTTCGCCCCTCTCTGCAAAAGACACGGCCTGAACCTTCCGTTCAAGCCGTGTCTTCTTATTCCATATTCTCTTTCAGCAGGTCCGCCAGGGTGATCCCCTCAAAGAAGTCGTTGATCATCTGATCCAGCTTGTCCCACATAGGCCTGGTTTCGCAGCAATGCTTCCGGGCGCAGGCAGCAGGGCCCTCGGCCGTGCAGGAAACCACCGCCAGGCCGCCCTCGGTGAGCTTCAGGATACTGCCAACGGTGTACTCCTCGGGTCTGCGGTTCAGGCGGTAGCCACCGCCCTTGCCATGGACCGCGTCCACCAGGCCGCCCTTCGAGAGCACCGTCATAATGGACTCCAGATACTTCAGGGAGATCCCCTCCTGCTCGGCGATCTCCTTAATGGGGATGTACTCCTCCCCGCCCCGCTGGGCCATTGCCAACATCACCCGCAGGGCGTAGCGTCCTTTGGTCGATACGATCATATCACTCGCAGTGCTCGCAATGCTCGCAGTCCGGGAAATCCTTCTCGTCGTAGGGCAGACCGGCGCGGTTATAGTAGTCCTGCAGGGCCTTCTTAATAGCCTCCTCCGCCAGAACGGAGCAGTGCATCTTGTGGGCGGGCAGGCCGTCCAGCGCTTCGGCGACGGCCTTATTGGTAAGGCGCATAGCCTCGTGAATGGATTTGCCCTTGATCATCTCGGTGGCCATGGAAGAAGAGGCGATGGCGCTGCCGCAGCCAAAGGTCTCGAACTTCACGTCCTTGATGATGTCATCTTCGATCTTCAGGTAGATCTTCATGATATCGCCGCACTTGGCGTTGCCGACCTCACCCACGCCGTTGGCATCCTCGATCACGCCGACGTTCCGGGGATGGGTGAAATGATCCATAACTTTTTCACTGTAAAGTGCCATTTTATTTTTCCTCCAAATTACAGAATGTATTCTCTCTTGCCGGTCTGCAGGTCTCTCCACACAGGGGACATACCGCGCAGGTACGCCACCACTTCGGGGACAGCCTTCAGAATATAGTCCACCTCTTCCATGGTGTTCCACTCGCACAGGCTCAGGCGCAGGGAGCCGTGGGCCACATCATGGACCCGGCCGATGGCCAGCAGCACATGGCTGGGATCCAGGGAACCGGAGGTGCAGGCGGAACCGGAGGAAGCACAGATGCCCTTCTGGTCCAGCAGCAGCAGCAAACTCTCGCCCTCAATACCCTCGAAGCAGAAGCTCACATTGCCGGGGAGGCGGTGCACCAGATCACCGTTAACGGCACTGTGGGGGATCTTGGACAGGCCTTCAATGAGCTTGTCCCGCATGGCGGAAACCTTGGCGGCGTTCTCATCGATGTGGTCGCAAGCTTCCTTCATGGCGGCAGCCATGCCGCAGATGGCAGGAATGTTCTCGGTGCCGGCCCGCTTGCCTCGCTCCTGGGCGCCGCCCTCAATGATGTTCACCAGGGGGAAGCCCTTCCGGACATACAGAGCGCCGATGCCCTTGGGGCCGTGGAACTTGTGGCCGGAGAGGCTCAGCATATCGATGTTCTGTTCCTTCACGTTGATGTGCAGGTGGCCCACAGCCTGAACGGCATCGGTGTGGAAAGGCACACCGGCCTCCTTGCAGATGGCGCCGATCTCGGCGATGGGCAGAATGGAGCCGATCTCGTTGTTGGCGTACATAGTGGTCACCAGGCAGGTGTCCGGCCGGATGGCGTCCTTCACTTGCTGGGCGGTGACGTTGTGGCCCTGCTTCACGTCCAGGAGCTGAACTTCAAAGCCTTCCTTCTCCAGCTTCTTCAGGGTGTGCAGCACGGCGTGATGCTCGAAAGCAGTGGAGATAATGTGCTTCTTTCCCTTCTTCTCTCCCAGTTTGGCAGCAGAAATGATGGCCTGATTATCGGCCTCGGAACCGCCGGAAGTGAAGATGATCTCCCGAGGCTCACAGCCCAGGCAGCTCGCCACAGTCTCTCGGGCAGCATCCAGGGCTTCCTTGGCCCGCTGGCCTACGGAGTGCAGGCTGGAGGGGTTGCCATAGATGGTGGTCATATAGGGCAGCATGGCGTCGATGGCCGTCTGGCTCATCTTGGTCGTTGCCGCGTTATCTGCGTAAACAGTCATAAATGAAAAACCTCCTAATGGTCGTGGGGGCGCAAGCTCCCTACTAACTCTGTAGGGAGCATACCACATTTTACCTACCTTGTCAATAGGCAGATCAAAAAAGGACATTCTGTCATTTTCCAGTTTTTTCCCGACTTCCCTGCCCCGTCCAGATTTCTCGACTTTTTCAGCGGTTAATCGACCTCCAAAGCGGAATATTAAAAAGGCGGAGACAGAAAGGAGGGCATTTTATGAAGCGAGTCGTTCGCGGCGTTTTTGTTTTTTTATTTGTATGTCTGCTGCCGCTGACAGCCCAGGCAGCAGGCACTCTGGTGCCGGTGGGATCGCTGGTGGGGCTGGAGGTCCGCAGCGGCATGGTAACTGTAGCCGCCTTTGATGATTTCCTTGGCCAGACCGCCCGGGAGGCGGGGCTAAAGGTAGGCGACCAGATCACTGCCATCAATGGGATCCCCATACAGGAGGCGGAACAGGTCTCCCAGGCGCTGGATTCCGGCAGCGGTACCGCGGATATTCAGATCCTGCGGGGCAGCAAGGCCATCCATTTACGATTGGAGCCCCGGGAGCAGGACGGCCAACGGTTTTTGGGGGTCTATCTGCGCCAAGGCATTTCCGGCATCGGCACCGTCACCTGGTATGACCCGGATACCGGAACCTTTGGTGCATTGGGTCACGGTGTCAGTACTGCCAAGGACTGCCTGCTGCCCCTGGTCAGCGGCAGCATCTACCCAGCTCAGGCGGTGGCCGCCCAACGAGGGAAAGCCGGAGAACCGGGCCTATTAAGGGGCAAAGCCCTTTCGGAAGCCCCCATGGGCACCATCCTGCGCAACACCCCTCAAGGCATTTTCGGCACCACGAAAGAAGCCTTCTCCGGCCAGCCCCTCCCCGTAGCCGCCTGGGAGGACCTGCATACCGGAACCGCCGCCATCCGCTCCACCGTCCAGGGCGGCGAGCCCCGGGAATATTCTGTGGAAATTCTGAAAATATATCCAAAAGACAGGCAAACCGGCCGGAACTTCCTGCTGAAGGTCACTGACCCAGCGCTGATTGCAGCCACCGGCGGGATCGTGCAGGGAATGTCGGGGTCTCCCGTGCTCCAGGACGGGAAGCTGGTGGGGGCGGTGACCCATGTACTGGTGAATGATCCTACGGCGGGGTATGGGATCTTCATTGAGAATATGCTGGGGGCGGCGGGGTAAAATTAGGGTCCGGACTTTCCGGACCCTAAAAACGCTTTGACTTTAATACTTTATTCGTGTATAATAAGGTATCAATAAATGAATTTGGAGGGATACACAATGATGATTCGTTCTGCTACCGCCATGCGTAATGACTACGATGGCATGGTAAAGCTGTCAAAAGAGAAGCAGGAGCCAATTTTTCTGACCCGAAACGGTGAGGGAGAGATGGTCTTTCTGCCATTGGAGCTCTGGGAAAAGCGCGAGGCAGAACTAAATCTGCTCTCTGAAATGCTCCGTCGGGAAGAAAACCGTCTGGCCGGGGCCAAAACAGTTAGCCAGGAGGAAATGCGTTCTCTGACTGAGGAACTGCTCCATGAAAATTGAATGGATGTATGAAGCGCAAAGAGAGTACGCAGAACTGTTGTCATTTTACCGTTATCAGTTAGGCCTGGAATCTGCAAGACGTTTCTCCTCAGCAATCATGGACTCTGTGGAAAACCTTACCCTTTTCCCGGAAATGGGCGTTTTGAAACCAAATACATTGATGGGCAAGTATGGATTTCGTGCCCTGTTTATTCAGCACTACGCCTGCATTTATAAGATATCCGATGAGGTTATCTATATATACCATATCACAGACGCAAGGAAAAACTATATTTACAATATTTTTGGCGTAGAGTAACCAAGGCCCGGAACACCCGGGCCTTACCATATTCATCCTCGCTCAAACCCCAGAAACCGCGTTCCCTGGAAGGACAGCTTTCCTTTGTCCCCTTCCACCAGCAGGCCGTACTCATTCCCAGCCAGCCGGAGTTCCATGCGGTCCCCGCTTTCTACCTGGAAAGTTGCGTAATAGGTGGTGGAGCTGTGGTACTGTGCGGCGTCATTTCCGTTGTGGTGATCCACATTGGTGCGCTTGGCGACCACCGTTGCCGGGACGGTGAGTCTGGGGGAATTGTTGTTTTCGGCCCATTGGCCCAGGCTTCTGATGGCCGTTACGATGATGACAACGGCTACCGCCACGAAGGCGATGGTGAACAGGATGTTGAATAATCCAAAAAACATAGTCTCTCTCCTCTGCATTGTTCTTTGGTTGCACTATACCATAGCTGACGAGGTTCGTCAAATTAAGTTTTTCTTGACTTTTTCTGTTCTCTTCGCTTATGATAGAGCCATCCGCGGTCCTGCCGCGTTTACATAGATATCCCACACCCGAAAGGAGATGTTCATTATGCTGAAACACGCATTCGTAACCAACAAGAACCAGGGGGATACCATCTTCTGATCCCCCTGCATCCACAGGAGGATATGTATGAACCAAATTACCTTACAAAAAATTGATGAAAATAACTTTCTGGACGCCTTTCACCTGAAGCTGGGGCCGGGGCAGGAGCGATTTGTTTCCCACCCCATCCGGAGCCTTGCCCAGGCCTATGTGTATTACCACCAGTGCACACCCTTTGGCATCTACTGCGGTGACCGGATGGTCGGCTATGTGATGGTGATCTACGACTACGATCTGGCGGAATACAACATCTGGCACATGATGATCGATGCAGACCACCAGGGTAAGGGCTGCGGAAAAGCCGCCCTGGAAAAATGCCTGGATTACATTGCCAAGAAACCCTTCGGGGACTCGGAGCGGGTGGTTTTGACCTGCAATGTGGAAAACGCCCCCGCCCTGGCGCTGTACAAAGGCCTCGGATTTGCCGAGACCGGAAACAGCGACGAGGAAGAAATCGAGCTGGCCCTGGAATTGGAAAGCTAAACCGATAGAAACGCGGCGCACCCTTCTTTCGGGGTGCGCCGTTTTGATGCGCTTATTTTGCCCGGATATCCAGGTGATAGTCGATCACACCGGCTTCCGCATTTTCGATACAAATTTCATACACCAGGTCGATGGAACCGCCGTCGGGGACGATGTCGTAGTAGACCCGGGTGGCGTTGATGGTGAGCAGCAGCGCGCCAAACTCCATCTGATAGAGGGAGTCGTGGGGCACCCGCTCCTGGAAAACCATGGTGGAGTTGAGCTTGCCCACCCGGGACAGGGTGACCATCCCAGGCTCCACCCGGAAGGTAGTGGTGACCCCCTCCAGTCCGGTAAGGGCGCTCTCCTCATAGGAGATATCCCAGCCCCCATCCCGGAAGGTCATAGTGCCATCGGTGACCAACTCAATG
This sequence comes from Faecousia sp., assembly GCA_050873165.1. GTDB lineage: Bacteria > Bacillota > Clostridia > Oscillospirales > Oscillospiraceae > Faecousia. The sequence continues at coordinate 6,485 of JBNMIH010000031.1, read as the reverse complement.
GTCTCCGGGTCCTGATTGCCGTAGGTCTGGCGGCCGGTGATGGAGAGGACAACGGGTGTCGTGCTCATTTGGAGGCCTCCAGGGCCAGCTCCAGGAGCTTGTCAATAAGCTGGCTGTAGGGCACGCCGCTGGCTCCGAAGAGCTTGGGGTACATAGAGATGGAGGTGAAGCCAGGGATGGTGTTGATCTCGTTGAAGACCACCCGGTTCTCCTGCCAGGTGACGAAGAAGTCCACCCGGCTCAGGCCCTGGCAGCCAATGGCCTTGTAGACCCGCACCGCCGTATCCCGCACCGTCTCCGCCACGTCCTCGGGGATCCGGGCAGGGACATAAGCCACGGAGGTGTCCGTAATATACTTGGCATCATAGTCGTAGAAGTCCGCGCCGGAGTCGATCTCGCCGCAGACGGAGGCCACAGGGCTCTCGTTGCCCATGACCGCCACTTCGATTTCCCGGCCCCGGATAAATTCCTCTACCAGAACCTTATCGTCGTATTTTCCTGCCGCCAGCAGCGCGTTTTTCAGGTCCTCCCGCTCCGTGGCCTTGGAAACGCCAACGGAGGAGCCGGTACCGGCGGGCTTGACGAACATAGGATAGGCAAATTTGGCTTCCAGCGCATCCAGAGTTGCCTCCATCCGGCTGCCCATGTCGGCGCGCCGGACCAGATGCCAGGCCGCCTGGGTGATGCCGGCATGGTCCACCACCAGTTTGGTCAGAGTCTTATCCATGGCCACAGCAGAGGCCGCCACGTGGGGGCCTACATAGGGGATGCCCGCCAGCTGCAGCAGGCCCTGGACGGTGCCGTCCTCCCCGTTCTCGCCGTGGAGCACCGGGAAGACCACATCGATCCGCTGCCGGACCACACAGTCCCCTTCAAAAGTCAGCAGCCCCTGGCCCCGAATGGGGGAAATGGCTGCCTGTCGGTTGTCGGGATGGGTCAGCCAACGCCCGCTGGGCAGGTCGGAATAATCCTTGCCGCCGTAGAGGATCCATTTTCCCTCTTTGGTAATGCCCACAGGGAAAATGTTGTATTTTTCCTTGTCAATGTTGTTCAGAACCGCTTCGGCGCTGCGCAGGGACACCTCGTGCTCCGGGCTGACGCCGCCGAAGAGAATGCAAACGCTCAAATTTTTCATAGCTAACTGCCTCTTTTCTTTACTCCGCCAGCAGGGCTTCTCCGGCCCGGAAGATGTCTCCGGCACCCATGGTCACCACGATGTCGCCCTCTTTGACAATTTTCCGCAGGGTCTCCGTCACGTCCTGCAAAGTCTCGCAGTAGACGCTTCCGGGGATCTGGGCCGCCAGATCAGCGGAGGAGATGCCAATCGTGTTGCTTTCCCGGGCAGCGTAAATCTCTGCCAGGACCACCACGTCCGCTTTCTTCAGCTCTCGGATGAAATCATCCATCAAGAGCTTCGTCCGGGTGTAGGTATGGGGCTGGAAGGCCAGCACCAGCCGGTGATCCCCCATGCCACGGATGGCCTCCAGGGTAGCCCGGAGCTCGTCAGGGTGGTGGGCATAGTCGTCATACACCTGGGCCCCATGGTAGGTGCCCTTGAATTCCATCCGTCGGCCCGCACCGTGGAAGGCCTCTACACCCTTGGACACCGCTTCTCCGGAGATACCCATGACCCAAGAGGTGGCCGCTACGGCCAGAGCGTTCATAGCATTGTGCCGCCCCAGAACTCCCAGGTCCAGGTGGCAGTAAAAGCTGCCGTCGCAGAGCACATCAAAATGCCGCCAGTCGGCGCTGATATTCGAAGCAGTGACCCGGTTTCTTTCTCCCAGGCCGAAGGACACATAGGGGATGCCCTCCAGGGCCTTCACCGTATGAGGGTCATCTCCGTTGGCTACTACCCCGTCAGTTGCCATACCGGCAAATTTATGGAAGGACTTCTGAATATCCGCCAGGTCCTTAAAGTAGTCCAGGTGGTCCGCCTCCACGTTCAGCACCACGGCGATGGTGGGGAAGAAATTCAGGAAGGAGTCGCAGTATTCGCAGCTCTCCAGCACGATAGTATCGCCATTGCCCACCCGGTGACCGGCATGGAGCAGCGGCAGATAGCCGCCGATCATCACCGTAGGATCAGCCCCGGCCTCCATGAGAATGTGGGTCATCATAGAGGTGGTGGTGGTCTTTCCGTGGGTGCCGGAAATGCAGATGGCGTTTTTATAGGATTTCATGATCTCGCCCCAGGCCTGAGCCCGCTCGAAGACCGGGATACCGGCGGCACGGGCCGCAGCGATCTCCGGGTTGTCGTTGTGGGCGGCAGCAGTGCGGATCAGGCAGTCAGCCCCGGCAATATTCCGGGCGTTGTGGCCGATGTCCACATGGATGCCGTGGGCGATCAATTCGTCTGTAGATACAGAGGAGCTCATATCCGAACCGGAAACGGTCATGCCCATTCCCTTGAGTACAAGTCCCAGCGGACGCATGGATACGCCCCCGATGCCCACCAGATGCACATGGCTGCCGGGCTTCAGGTATGCGGAAATATCCTTATTTTTATTCATGTATCTATCCCCCGAACGAAAGAAAAAATTCGTGACTCGGTACATTATACATCGTCCCCGGGATTTTTACAACCATGATTTTGTATTTCCGCATTCTTTGGTGGTTTTGCCAGTATCCGCCCTTTTCCCCTAGGGCACGAACACCGCCATGATCCACATGAAGGCAGCCGCCTGAGCCGTGGCAAGCAGAAATGTGGCAAATTCAAACAGGAACTCTTTCATACTGGGGTTTCTCCCTTCTTTTCTGGATTCCATCTCTATTATAGCGGCCTGAATCTGTCGAAATAACGCAAAAGCAGGGAGACGCTTTCCGCTTTTTGTCTGATTCATAAATCTTTATTAAGATTTTCGGATGTTCACACTTTTTTTGAATGTGGTGCTATAATTGGAAACCGTAAAAACGATTTGCCTGGAAAAAGAAAGGAACGCCGCACATGCGTGGAAAAAGCCACTGCCAATTGGGCAGTTACCTTGTAGATACTTATTTTCCCCAGATTTCCGGCCCCTACCGGACCGCTTTTCTGCTGGGCTGCATCGAACCGGACCGCAACCCCGCCACCTATCTGAAGGGCTCCATCCGGGCCCAGTGGCTCCGGGGCCACAACTATGAAAACGCCAAGCGCTTCATGGGCCGCATCGCCCGCCGCCTGGAGCGTAAGCGCACCTGGAGCTGTCTGGACTATTATACGGCGGGAAAGCTGATCCACTACACCGTGGACGCCTTTACATACGCCCACAATTCCAGCTTCCCCGTGAGCCTGCAGGAGCACAAAAAGTATGAGGACGCCCTGCAGATCCATTTTCTCCGGTTCCTCCAGGGCCGGGGCACCCCGGAAAAGCGCCCTGCCAGTTCCGTCATGGCCACCATTGCCAAACACCACCAGGATTACCTTTCCCGGACCCCGGACATCGACCGGGACTCCCGGTACGCATTTTCCGTCTGCTGCTGTGTGGCAAGAATGCTGGCGGCAAGACCGGCGCGGGCGTAATAATGTCTGTGTAAAAAAAACCTGCCGCTCTCCTCAAAGGGAAGTGGCAGGTATTTTTTCACCTTTTTATTCCTGTCTGGATGCTTTGCTTCTGCGTTTTTCCTCATACATGGCCGCATCTGCCCGCTGGAAGAGTACTTCCGGGTCTTCCTCCGGCTGATCCGTCCAAGACCAGCCAAGGGAGGCAGAAATTTGGATCGTGCTTCCTGCATCCTCCCGGCAAATCTCTGTGTGGATAGTGTCGGCCATGTAGGCTGTCTTCTCCCGGTCCATGTCCCGTAGGATGACAACGAATTCATCTCCACCCACCCGGTAGCAGTTTCCTTTCTCCCGCACAGATCGCTGAATACAGCCCGCGACCCGGGTGATCAATTCGTCCCCCGCACTGTGGCCAAGACTGTCGTTGGTCTTTTTCAGATTGTTCACATCCAGCACAATACAGCCCAACGCCCCGTGTCCTTCTCTAAGCTGGTGCATCTCCTCTATAAACGCCGACCGGTTTTTTAGTCCGGTCATTCGGTCCTGGAATGCAAGCCTTGCATAGAGTTCCACATTAGCATTTTCCTGGATCTGTTCATAGATCTCGATCCAGGCCGCGTTGGCAAGGCAGATGATAAAGCCCAGAATTCCCAGCACATACAGCCAGGAATAAGCCCGCGCATTTCCCAGATAGAAATACACCAACGCCCCTGCGCTGCACAGGAAGAACACCGCATATCCGACCATGACCCGAACCAATTTCCGGTTCCTCCGCTGCTTCAGTTCCCGCAAGCCAAAACAGAGCATATAGGCGATGGTCACAGCCATCAGCAAATGCTCCACGACGATCAGGACCGTAACCGTCACAATATCCGCAAGATAGTTGATCACAAATAGCAGCAGCGTTCCTTCAAACATCGTTTGTAGGATATTCAGGACCTTCTCCCGCCCAGGCGCCATCCGCTTGGTAAATTCCAGCAGAGGCAGAGGCAGACAATAAAAAGCCAGGAACGAAACCAGCTCCACGACCCCTGTTCTCGTCGTAACCAGCAATAAAAAACTCGAATCCGTCAGCACCCAGATCCCTGCGCAGAGGATATACAGTCCCAGACTGATCATGCTGCCCAGGGAATTTCCAAAGTGGACCGCACGCATATGGAAGCCTACATAGAGGACCGCCGCAGCAGCCGTCAGAGCCAAAAAGCCAAAAAGCACCGCGTATAGATTCTCTTTGACCACCTTCCGGTAAATGCCGCTTTTTGTACCCAGATAGGCCTTCGACTGTCTGATTGCCCCAAAGGCAGCGTCCTTTTCCGCATAAAAGCGAATGTGCAGTGTCTTCCCGTCCGGGAGCGCAAAAAGGTGCACCGCCCCCATTCTTTCTTCCCGTGCGCTGAAAATCAGGCTGTCGTCCACAAATATATCATAATCCTGCCAATGGGTCCTCAACAGCAAGACCTGCTGATCTCTGTCTTCCGGAATTTCCTCCAAAAGCGTCAGCTGCCCTGGCTCCTGAAGCCAGGTTCCTGCCAGTTCTTCCGCCGAACCGAAGGAAACCCGCAGAGGTGCTTTTTCCTCGCTGAAGCCCAGAAGGAGCGCCGCGGCCATTGCCAGGAACAGCACGATAGCAAGCCATCGCCTTCCTATTCTCATTCTCATTTGGTTTGTCTGCGCTTTCTTACATATTTCTCCGATAGAGCAGCATCTCATATCGAATGCCCTCTTCCTCGCCGGATTGCAGGAGCTCCGGCGCTCCCCAATCCGGGTCCTCGTCCAGGTTGGGGAAAAAAGTATCGCAGTTCACACCTGTGTGGACCTTGGTCACATAGGCCTTGTCACAATAGGGCAGCAGCTGGCGGTAGATGCTGCCGCCGCCGATGACCATAGCCCGGGCTGCATGTCCCGCCAGCTCCACTGCTTTTTCCACGCTCTGGCAGCGGATAAAGCCCGGGTAATCCCCCCCGTGCCGGGTCAGCAGCACATTTTCTCTCCCCGGCAGGGGCTTTTTCCCGGGGAAATCCTCCACCGTCCGGCGGCCGGCGATGACCAGGCAGCCTTTGGTGGTCTCCCGAAAGAATTTTCGGTCCGCTTTCAAGGCGATGGGCTGGGTCCCGGCCCGGCCGATGCCCCAGCCGTCGTATACCGCAACGATCAATTCCATAGCCGCACCTCAAATGGCCATGGGAATTTCAAAATCGAAGGGATGGTATTGGTAGCCCTCCAGCTTGAAGGAGTCCTTGGTAAAGGCATAGAAATCCGTAATGCTCTTGTCCACAGAGAATTTGGGGGCATCGTAGCCCTCCAGTTCCAGCATGGCCTTCACAGCGGGAATATGGCGATCATAGATGTGGCAGTCCGCGATCACATGGACCAGCTCCCCAACCTTCAGACCGCTGACCTGAGCCATCATATAGACCAGCACCGCGTACTGGACCACGTTCCAGTTGTTGGCCGTGAGCATATCCTGGGACCGCTGGTTGAGAATAGCGTTCAGGGTATCCCCCGTTACATTGAAGGTCATGGAATAGGCGCAGGGGTACAGGTTCATCTCATGAAGGTCTTCAAAATTATAGATATTGGTGAGGATCCGCCGGGAGGCCGGATTGTGCTTCAAATCATACAGCACCCGGTCCACCTGGTCAAACATGCCCTCTTTGTACTGGTGTTTGATCCCCAGCTGATAGCCGTAGGCCTTGCCGATGGTGCCGTCAGGTCCGGCCCACTCGTCCCAGACATGGCTTCCCAGGTCTGCGATTCGATTGGACTTCTTCTGCCATATCCACAGCAGCTCGTCCACGGCGCTCTTCCAGTAGGTCCGCCGGAGGGTCATAATGGGGAACTCCTCCGCCAGGTTATAGCGGTTCACCACGCCAAACTTTTTGATGGTGTGGGCAGGGGTGCCGTCGGCCCAGTGGGGGCGCACCTCCAGATTTTCGTCGGAAAAGCCATTGGCCAGAATGTCCCGGCAGGTGGCTTTGTACAGCTCATCAGCTCTGCTCATAGG
>JBNMIH010000030.1:0-31441 GCA_050873165.1 Faecousia sp. | reverse complement strand
GCACGATGTTCACAGCGCCTCCTCCGAAATGACGGTGGATGCCTGGTTTGAGTTCTGGATCACGAATCTCATTGCGGATCTGGCACCCAATACCAAACGGAATTACCGGGAACGGTATCGTATGAACATCCAGCCAGTCATTGGCAGTATGCGGCTGTGCGATGTCAAACCCATGCACTGTAAGATCATCCTGAATCGAATAGAGGCAACCTATGCAGGTTCTACCATCCGTCAGGCGTATATCACCATGGGAACCATGTTCCGGGCCGCGATTATGAATGATATGCTCACAAAACACCCCATGAACGGCGTTCGTTATACGAAGCCTGTTCGGGCGGTAGACGACATAAAATTCCTAACCGTGGAAGAACAGGAAAACTTTCTCGAGGTAGCAAAACGCTCTCACAACTACAGGCAGTACGTCCTGCTATTGGAGACTGGACTGCGGACTATAGTACGCCTCAGAAAAATTGGTGCGGTGGCCATCCCCCGAAACCCAAAACACTATAGAGAATAAAGGAGATTTTGAAAAAGATGAAATTAGGTATTGTGGGCCTGCCCAATGTGGGTAAATCCACCCTGTTTAACGCCATAACCAATGCCGGCGTGCCTGCCGACAACTACGCGTTCTGTACCATCGACCCCAACGTGGGCGTGGTGTCCGTGCCGGACGAGCGTCTGACCTGGCTTGCGGACCTGCACAAGCCCAAGAAGGTGACCCCCGCAGTCATTGAGTTTGTGGACATCGCCGGGCTTGTGAAGGGCGCTTCCAAGGGCGAGGGCCTGGGCAACAAGTTCCTGTCCAACATCCGTACCACCGATGCCATTGTCCATGTAGTCCGGTGCTTTGAAGACCCCAACGTGACCCATGTGGAGGGCACTACCGATCCTCTGCGGGATATTGACATCATCAACCTGGAGCTTGTCATGGCGGACATTGAGATGGTGGAGCGCCGCATCGACAAGTGCCAGAAGGCTGCCAAGGGCGGCGACAAGCGGTTCCTGAAGGAAGCCGAGCTCTTCACGGAGCTTCTGGCCCACCTAAACCAGGGCAAGCTGGCCCGGACCTTCGATTGCAGCGAAGAGGACATGGCCCTCATTGCCACTTCTGACCTGCTGACGCTGAAGAAAACCATTTACGTCGCCAACCTGGCTGAAGACGAGGTCAACACCCCCGAGCAGAGCCGCCACTACATGGCCGTGAAGCAGCTGGCCGACGAAGAGGGCAGCCAGATCATCCCCATCTGCGCCAAGCTGGAGGCAGACATTGCCGAGTTGGACGATCCTGAGGAAAAGGCCATGTTCATGGAGGAGCTGGGCGTGAAGGAATCCGGCCTGGACCGGCTGATCCGCAGCAGCTACACACTGCTGGGCCTCATCTCCTTCCTCACCGCCGGCTCCGACGAGTGCCGTGCCTGGACCATCAAGAAGGGCACCAAAGCTCCCCAGGCCGCCGGCAAGATCCACACCGACTTCGAGCGGGGCTTCATCCGGGCCGAGGTCATCGCTTTCGAGGATATGAAAGCCTGCGGCACCATGGCCAACGCCAAGGCCAAGGGCCTGGTCCGCAGCGAGGGCAAGGACTACGTCATGAAGGACGGCGACATCGTCAACTTCCTGTTCAATGTATAAATTTTTCGGGGCAGCCCATTGGGCCGCCCCGATTTTGTTTATCTGAAGGAAATGACCTGCTTCTCCGCGTCCACTTTGGCCTTCACCCCAAAGGGCAGAATACACCTGGGGGTGGCGTGACCGATGTTGAGGTTTGCCAGAATGGGCTTATTGGGGTCCGCCACAATCTCCCGGAGAATAGCGTGGTATTCCCGCTGGTAGGCTTCGTCCATGGGCTTTCCCACCAGAATGCCGCCCACCGCCGCCAATACCCCGGCCTCTTTCAAATATTCCAGAGCCTTTCGGTATTTTTCCGGCTGCATCTTCTCCTCGGAGGATTCCAGCAGCAGAATTTTTCCCTGCCAGTCCCGGGGAAACAGGTCATACTTGCGGCAGAGCTCCGGCATATCCGGGTAGCGGGTGCCGTCGAAGAAGTCGAACATAGTGTCGATACAGCCGCCCAGAATTTCCCCCTCAAACTGCGGGCAGCCCTGGAGCAGCTGGAAGCCCTCATTTGGGTGCTTCACTCTGGGGGCCCCCACCTGGCCCGGGCTAAAATCGGTCCGCTCCTCATACCAAACGTCGCTGGGCCGGACCTGCCGGATAGTCCCGGTCTCCAGAAACTCCCGGAAATATTTTTCCGTGTAGGGGAACATGTTTTCCTCCAGTTCGCACACATCCGCCAGGAAGGACTGGCCGTAGAAGGTGGGAATGCCCAGCTTGTGGAGCATAAAATGGTTCACCGTGGTATCGGAAAAGCCCAGAAAAGGCTTATTCGATACCACCTTTTTTAATTCGTCGTTTTCAAACAGGTATGGCAGCAGCCGGTAAGTATCGTCCCCGCCGATGGCGCAGAGAATGATATCGATTTCCGGATCCCGGTAGGCCTCCAGCAGGTCTTGGGCCCGTTTTTCGGGATGGGTCTTCAGGTAGGCGATACCCTTCAGGGCATTGGGCAGGAATTTGACCTTGCAGCCCATGCTCTCCAGGCGGTTGATGCCTATGGCAAGCTCATGGGAAACAAAGGGTTCCCCCAAGGTTCCGGCGGAAAGGCTGACGATGCCGATGGTTTTCATGGTTTGTTCCTCCGTGAATTATAATGTCAAAGCAAAAAATCAGAATTTAATAACCTAAAAAACGAGGCTGTCATTGCGAGACAGTGCGCACACTGTCGTGGCAATCCCACCGATTTTTCACCCGCCAAGTACGAGCAACTTATGCCCTCTCCTGCTTGGAGAGGGTGCCGCCCGCAGGCGGCGGGTGTGGAGGGGACCTGTTTAGCCACGGCCAGACTCTGTCAAATTTTAAGTAGTTTCACTTTTTCGCGCTCGGCCTGATCTGTTCCGACTTAAAATCCGCAATTGTTGAGATTTTTTTACGGCCAGAGCACAACATATAGCCTTCATGTTCGCCTGAAATGCAATACTCACAACCTATGCAATCATCAGTAAAGTTTGCGTAGGTCTTTCCTCTATAATTCCGCATTCCCATTGGACAGCCGTCAACATGTAGCGCCATACCGCGCACTGTTATATGCTTCTTTTCAGCTACTTTTAAAAAACAATTATACCACTTATCTGCTACTGCATTGTACTTCCATATTTTCTTTGCATTACTCTTTATCAGGATGTCCGCAAGTTCGTCAGCTGAAATATTGCGTTCCTCATGGCTTAAATCAACTTCAATCGTTGAAATCTTCCGTTCTTTCAATTTTCCGAGTTTCTCTTCGTCAATAGCATGCGTAACAAACACCTCAATAAAGAAAAATTGTTTTCCTGAATATACCACTACATCCGGTGTAATATTTTCAAAAGTTCTCTCCAATTCAACATGGTCAATTGGAATCTCCATTTCCTGGCTCACTGTTACTTTTTCTTTTCCGGATTCTGGAAATTCAACATAGACTGCTGGGATAACAATCCTCTTGATGCGGGACAAAATATCTTTTGCAGCCAAATGCAACGATGTTTCATATCCATACTCGCAGTTTTCACTTGCATAATGTGCAAAATGATGCATTCTTTTTGCACCCTCCCGCGCAACAAGTGCTGCGCCACAAGCCGGGCAAACACATCCACATTTTAGTCCACTTGCTACATCAGAAATACTTGTGATACATCCATCCCGTAACGCATATATCAAATTTGAATGTTGCGCCATAATTTCACTATCCTTTCAGGGAAATATGCACACTACCTTAACATTTTTATTTTAACACGTTTTTCCGATTTAAACAAGTAACAGCAATACGGTTTTATGAATCAATAATATGTATTCTGTATTTGTTCTATTAGTCTGCTTGAGACACAATAGGTAATAGTTCTCCTTATACAAAGAATAAGAATCATCATTCAAACTTCACCGCTCCTCATCCCCGCTGCTCCCCTCCACACCCGCCGCCTGCGGGCGGCACCCTCTCCAAGCAGGAGAGAGGGCAGAGCTGCCCGTACTTAACAATCAGAAACTCCGGGAGATTCCCACACCAGTCTGCGGACTGGTTCGGAATGACAGCTCGGTTTCGGTGAGTCTTTTTATCCTGTAGCTATAGCAAAACCGGGGCCGTCCCGAAGGGCGGCCCCGGCAAAACAGTTATGGCTTACTTATTCCGAGTCTCCTCGAAGACCTTCTTAGCCTCAGCAAAACCGGCCTTGGCGCCGGCGATACCGGCCTTGGCTACATCGGTCAGCACATCGGCAGCCACCTGAGCGGCTTCCTTGGCGTTCTCGGCGAACTCCTTGGCAGCTTCCTTAGCGGCTTCCTTGGCAGCTTCCCGGGCAGCAGCCTTGTCTTCCTCGGCGGTCTTGGCCTCAGAAGCCTTGGCGGCCTCCTGCTTGATGGCAGCCTGAGCGGCGGCCAGACGGGCGATGGGCACACGGAAGGGGCTGCAGGACACGTAGTCCAGGCCCAGCGTGTTGCAGAACTCCACAGACGTGGGGTCGCCGCCGTGCTCACCGCAGATGCCGCAGTGCAGGTCGGGACGGGTCTTCTTGCCCAGCTCCATAGCCATGCTCATGAGTCTGCCCACACCATTCTGGTCCAGCTTGGCGAAAGGATCGTTCTCGTAGATCTTGGCGTCGTAGTAAGCGTTCAGGAACTTACCGGCGTCGTCACGGGAGAAGCCGAAGGTCATCTGGGTCAGGTCGTTGGTGCCGAAGCAGAAGAATTCGGCTTCCTTGGCGATCTCGTCCGCAGTCAGAGCCGCACGGGGGATCTCGATCATGGTGCCCACCTCATACTTGAGGTCCACACCGGCGGCGGCGATCTCCGCGTCGGCGGTCTCCACCACGGTCTTTTTGACGTAAGCCAGCTCCTTGACCTCGCCAACCAGGGGGATCATGATCTCTGGCTCCACCTTCCAGTCGGGATGGGCCTTCTGGACATTGATGGCGGCACGGATGACGGCACGGGTCTGCATCTTGGCGATCTCGGGGTAGGTGACAGCCAGACGGCAGCCGCGGTGACCCATCATGGGGTTGAACTCATGCAGGGAAGCGATGACGATCTTGATATCCTCCACGGTCTTGCCCTGGGCCTTGGCCAGCGCCTCGATTTCGGCGGGGGTGGTGGGCACGAACTCGTGCAGAGGGGGATCCAGGAAACGGATGCACACAGGCATGCCTTCGAGAGCCTCGTAAAGCTTCTCGAAGTCGCCCTGCTGGTAAGGCAGGATCTTCTCCAGAGCGGCTTCCCGCTCTTCCACGGTGTCAGAGCAGATCATCTCCCGGAAGGCAGCGATCCGCTCGGGCTCGAAGAACATATGCTCGGTACGGCACAGGCCGATGCCTTCGGCGCCCAGTTCCCGGGCCTTCTTGGCGTCGGCGGGAGTATCGGCGTTGGTACGGACCTTCATGGTGCGGTACTTGTCGGCCAGAGCCATGATGCGGCCAAACTCACCGGCGATCTCGGCATCCACAGTGGGGATCAGGCCGTCGTAGATGTTGCCGGTGGAGCCGTCGATGGAGATGCAGTCACCCTCGTGGAAAGTCTTGCCGCCCAGAGTGAACTTCTTGTTCTCCTCGTCCATGTTGATGTCGCCGCAGCCGGAGACACAGCAGGAGCCCATACCACGGGCCACAACGGCAGCGTGAGAGGTCATGCCGCCGCGGACGGTCAGGATGCCCTGAGCAGCCTTCATGCCAGTGATATCCTCGGGAGAAGTCTCCAGACGGACCAGAACCACCTTTTCGCCGCGGGCAGCCCAGGATTCGGCATCCTCAGCGGAGAAGACAATCTTGCCGCAGGCAGCTCCGGGGGAAGCGCCCAGACCGCGGCCGATGGGGGTATTCTCCTTCAGGGCCTTGGCATCGAACTGAGGATGCAGCAGGGTATCCAGATTCCGGGGCTCGATCATAGCCACGGCCTTCTTCTCGTCGATCATGCCCTCATCCAGCAGATCGCAGGCGATCTTCAGAGCGGCCTTGGCGGTACGCTTGCCGTTACGGGTCTGGAGCATGTAGAGCTTGCCGTTCTCCACGGTGAACTCCATGTCCTGCATATCCCGGTAGTGATCCTCCAGCAGAGCGCAGACCTTGGTGAACTGCTCGTAAGCCTCGGGGAACTTGTCCGCCATCTGGGCAATGGGCATGGGGGTCCGGACACCGGCCACCACGTCTTCGCCCTGGGCGTTGGTCAGGAACTCGCCCATCAGCTTCTTCTCGCCGGTAGCGGGGTCACGGGTAAAGGCGACGCCGGTGCCGGAGTTGTCGTTCAGGTTACCGAAGACCATGGGCATAACGTTGACAGCAGTGCCCCAGGAATAAGGAATGTCGTTGTCACGACGGTAAACGTTGGCGCGGGGGTTGTCCCAGGAGCGGAACACAGCCCGGATGGCCTCGTAGAGCTGCACCTTGGGATCGGAGGGGAAGTCCACGCCCAGCTTGGCCTTGTACTCAGCCTTGAACTGACCGGCCAGCTCCTTCAGGTCGTCGGCAGTGAGCTCCACATCATAGGTGACGCCCTTCTTCTTCTTCATCTCGTCGATGAGCTGCTCGAAGTACTTCTTGCCCACTTCCATGACAACGTCGGAGAACATCTGGATGAACCGACGGTAGGAATCGTAAACGAACCGGGCGAACTTGGGGTCGGGATTGCCCTTGATCATGGCATCCACAACATCATCATTGAGGCCCAGGTTCAGGATGGTGTCCATCATGCCGGGCATGGAGGCCCGGGCGCCGGAGCGGACAGAAACCAGCAGGGGGTTATTGAGGTCGCCAAACTTCTTGCCGTTGACCTCTTCCATTTTATCCACGTACTCCATGATCTGAGCCATGATCTCATCGTTGATCTTCCGGCCATCCTCGTAGTACTTGGTGCAGGCTTCGGTAGAAATAGTAAAGCCCTGGGGAACCGGGAGGCCGATCCTGGTCATCTCTGCCAGGTTGGCACCCTTACCGCCCAGAAGCTCACGCATGGAACCATCGCCTTCTGTGAACATATAGACATACTTGTGAGACATAAAATACCCCTTTCCTATAGCAAGCAATGCTATTTTGCATAGATTTTACACATTTCAATATCTTTAGTGCCAAAATAGTATACCACGGGCTACCTCTAATTGCAACTAGAATTCCCAATTCCAGGAATTTTTATCGGGATGTACAAAAAGCCCCTGGTATTTTGTGCGTTATGCTAAAATTAGCACTTTTTTATCGATATATTTTATCTATATTGCATCACAAAACAGCAGCAGCGATACCCAGGTCACCACATTCTGCCCGTACTGAAAATCCAGCCCATTGGCTTCCAGCGTTGGAATGATATTGATGCCCTGGCTCTCCACACAGGGGTGCATTTTATCCGGATGCCGGCAGGGCTTGCCGTCCAGGATGGCGCAGCGTTTGCAGATGGCGCAGGCCTCGGTGGAGAGAATGTAGGGCTCCGCCCCCAGGGAGCGGAGGACGTCCCCCACCTGGTCCGTAATGGCCTCGTGGTCTCCCCGAGTGGCCAGAGTCGCCTGCAAATCGCTGATATCCGCCACTTCATTGATCGTGGAGATCATCAGGCACTTGTTGTAGCTCAGGCATTTCTTTTTGCATTCCGCCACTGTCCCCACCCCTGGCGGGCAGGCCCAGGTAGAGCCGTACATAGTGCATTCATGCTGACAGATCCACCGGACCCGATCCGAAAATTCCAGGGACGCCGGCTCCACCCAGGCATAGACATACAGAGGCAGCTCTGAAAGCGCCTCCTCCAGCTTTTCATAATTCACTGAAATTCCTCCAATATGTTCCGGCATCCCTCCAGCAGGTCCTCGTAGGTCTGAGCGAAGTCCCCAGTGTACCAGGGGTCCGCCACATCCCTGGGGAGGAGTTTTTGGATCTTCTCCGTATCCTGGGGCAGCAGCCGCTGCAAATACCGGCGGTTGCTCTCATCCATAAAATAGATCCGGTCAAAGTGCCGGTAGTCCTCCATAGTCACCTGCCGCGCCCGGTGGTCCCCCACCGCCACGCCTCTTTTCAGCAGCTCCCGCCGTGCCGGCGGATAGATGGGATTGCCGATCTCCTCCCGGCTCACCGCCGCCGAGTCGATCTCAAACTCCGCTTCTCTTCCTTCCCGTTTCACCAGGTCCTTGAGGATGTACTCCCCCATGGTGCTGCGGCAGATATTGCCGTGGCAAATAAATAAAATTCTTCTCATCTGTTTGCTCCTTCATTTCTCTGTATTGATCCATGCTCACTGCTTTTCCAACGCCACCCCAATCAGCCGGTCCGCCTGGTCGGCCATAAACAGTGGGATATTCAGCACATCCCCGTCCAGCTTCAGATTATCCAGGGAGAACCGCACACGGAGTTTTACCTGGTCCGGGAACAACTCTTTGAATTTCTTCAAGCTCTTGCTGGACGTATTGGCTTCCGATTTGACCTCCACCGGGAAAATGTCATTTTCTCGCTGAATCAGGAAGTCCACCTCATAGGGCGGGTTGGTCTGAGTCCAGTAACGGGGCATCACTTCAAACTGTGGAATTAAGGATTGCAGCACGTAGTTTTCCGTCAGCGCGCCCTTGAACTCCGTAAACAGGCGGTTTCCCTCACCAAAAGCTGTGGGAGCCAGCTGGGCAAGGCGGCGGAGGAGGCCCACATCTACCAGGTAAATCTTGAAGGCGGACAAATCGTCATACGCCGCAATGGGCAGTCCCGGTGCGGTGCTGCGGTAGACCTTATGGACAAGCCGGGCATCTACCAGCCATTGCAGCGCATCCTCATATTCCCGGGCTCTGGCCCCCTCTTTCACAACTTTGTAGAGAAACTTCTTGTTCTCACGGGCCAGCTGAGAAGGAATGGACTTCCAGATCATGGAGATTTTGGGGAACTCACTTACGTTTGGGTGCTTTGCGAAGTCCCGCTCATAGGCCCCGATGATATTGCCCAGAGCTTCCTGCATGGCCGCCACATCTCGTGCCTGGGTCCACATCAGGACCGGTTCCGGCATTCCGCCTGTGACATAGTACATCTTGAGCTTCTCATAAAGAGGATTAAAAAACGCGTCCGGGATTGGCTCTAGCTCGTCCACAGTCTCCAGATACTTTGCCAGATTTTCGTCTCCATTGGCAACCAGGAATTCCGAAAAGGTCATGGGGTCGATTTGCATGAAATTCACTTTTCCCACAGGGAAAGAGGACGGCTTTGCCAGCGCAATGCCCAACAGGGAACCGGCGCAGGCGATATGATACTGCGGGGCGTTCTCGCAGAAGTATTTCATGGAGTTGATGACCTTGGGGCAATCCTGTACCTCGTCAAAAATGATGAGGGTCTTTTCAGGCACGATTTTCTGCCCGCTGGCCAGCATCAGATTTTGCAGGATGCGGTCAACGTCCTTGGTGGTTTCAAAGAACTGCTTGTATTCCTCGTTTTCGTCAAAGTTGAAATAAGCGGTATTTTCATAGTAGCGTCTGCCGAATTCTTTTAGCACCCAGGTTTTCCCCACCTGGCGCACCCCCTTCAAAATCAGGGGCTTGCGGTATGGAGAATTCTTCCAGTCCAGCAGCTTGTTCAGAATCGTTCTTTCCACGCGCTTTCTCCTCACATTTTTATTGCGATTTCTGTGCTTATAATCACGCTTTTATTATACACACTGCTTAACAAAAATACAACCCAAATTTCAAAATAATACGCTTCCCCCTGCTCTGGTCATATTTCCCTGTCCCTCCCCCTTCTTTCATGCTATAATGAAAAAAATCTTTACCAAATATGAAACCTTCTCCCCCATTTTCCGTGTATACAGGTGAAAGCACCCACACAGAAAGGAATGAACACAGCATGGATGATTCTCAGATCCTGGATCTGTATTTTGCCCGGTCGGAAGCGGCGATTCAGGAGACGGACCGGAAATATGGCGGCTATTGCTACCAAATCGCTTACGGGATCCTCGCCAACCGGGAGGACTCGGAGGAGAGTGTGAACGACTCTTATCTTGCCGCCTGGAACTGCATTCCGCCCCGGCGGCCCAACCGGTTCTCCACATTTTTGGGGCGGCTGACCCGGAATATCTCCATTGACCGCTGGCGGGGGCTCAGTGCCCAGAAGCGGGGCGGCGGAGAAGCGGCGCTGGCATTGGATGAGTTGACCCAGTGTGTCTCCGGGGAGCCAGGGGTAGAGGACAGTGTAATTGCGAAGGAATTGGTCCTCTGTCTGGACCGCTTTCTCTCTGCCCTGCCCAAGGAAGAGCGGACCGTCTTCCTATGCCGGTATTTTTACGTAAATTCCCTGGAAGATATCTCCAAAAAGACCGGCTTTTCCATCGGGAAGATCAAATCTATGCTCCACCGGACCCGGAATAAGTTGGAGCGGCAGTTGGAATAGGAGGGACTGAGATGACGAATTGGGAACTTTTTCAGGCCATCGGCTCCATCAGCGCAGCGAACCTGACGGAGGCTGAGGAATTGCAGCAGGGTGTCCGGTCCCGGCGGCCAACCCCGAAGCACATGCTGCTGGTCGCCGCCGCCATCGCCCTGGCCTTGCTGCTGGTGGGCTGCGCCGTGGTCTATGTGCTCCAATCCCAGGACCTGAACATCGGCAAACGGAACGCCACCCGATACATTTTTGACGAATACCATCGGGAGATCATCGGCACGGAGCCGGTCTCTCAGAACGTGCTGACCTTCAGTGGCCTGCGGGGCAGTCCCAGTTACCAGGCGGCCAAGGAATGGTTCGACTTTCTCCAGAGCTATGACCAGGACAAGGCCATCTGGAAAGCGTACCTGCAAAACGGCGAAGACCCCTTCTCGGAAACGTCAGATACCTACAGCGTCTACTCCCAGGAGATGGAGGACAAGCTGGAAGCCCTGGCAGAAAAATACAATTTGAAGCTCCTGGGCGCCCCTATGGAGTTCACCACCATGTCCGGCTTCGCCCGGGCTTTGGGCATCGACCATGTACTCCTGCCGGAAAGCAAATTCTCTTCATATCTAGAAAGCAACAGTAACTGCTATCCCGGCGGGAATTTTGACATTGATCTGGAACTGAATATGCCGAACAGCAAGAGCTCCTGGCCCTACACCGTCAACGCCAGCCTGTACTACTGCCGGAAGGACTGTCTTGGCACAGAAGTAGCGTACCTGAGCGAGGACCAGCAGTGGAAGGAGTGGAACTATCCCACCGCCTCCGGCCCCACCATTCTGATCCTCCGGGCAGAGGAGGGAGAAGCCTATTTCTTCTGCGACTGCGGAGATGCCACCCTGACGGTGCAGTTCACCTCCGGCTTTGACCCGGAGACTGACATCCCAGACCTTGAGGCAGAATGGATGACGGACCGTCAGATCGAGCAGATTGCCGATGCCATCGACTTCACCATCCGTCCCCAACTGCCGGATGCCTCCGCCGCCCAGGTCATCGGCCATCCCCAGGGCTGGGAACTAGCGCTGAAATCCGTAGACTTCGATGGCAACTACGGCATGATCGTCCTCCATCTGACGGCCCCCAGAGGGACAAAGCTGCCCAGCGACGACGAAGGCTACGTTTTCTCCTGCAACGACCAGTTCCTGTTTTGCGGCTCGGAAGCCGTTGCCATCAACTCCTGGCAAATCGCCTCCGAAGAGGACGGGGACGGGAAGAAAAACACCACAGACCTTGTCTACCGTTTCGGCGTAGAAAATCCGGACGATTTGAGTTTTGACTGGAACGCCAAATTTACCCTCCGCACAGAAGACCTGGCCGCCCAGATCTGGGACGGCCAGAAGGATATCAACAAGCTCATCGCCCAGGGTGTGTGGGAGACGGAGATCCGCTTTGCGGACTGCGACGCCGGGAGCATCGAATTTCTAGCGAAACCGCTCTCCTTCTCCTACCGTAACCGCAGCCGCACCATCACCTCCATTCAGGTACGGCATCTGGGACTCCTCATTATCACCGCCGAAAACGGAGCGGACATCGGCATGACCGACGTCATTCTGAAGGATGGCAGCGAAGTACCGACAGCATTCGGGGGCAGCGATCGGAATATCGCGCGAGATATGTTCCGCAC
Source organism: Faecousia sp. (assembly GCA_050873165.1). Taxonomy (GTDB): domain Bacteria; phylum Bacillota; class Clostridia; order Oscillospirales; family Oscillospiraceae; genus Faecousia. The sequence continues at coordinate 19,369 of JBNMIH010000030.1, read as the reverse complement.
ACCCATCGACCTGGACCAGGTGGACCATATCCGGCTGTCGGATGGCAGAATGCTGCGGGTGCCAGAGAACTGATTTTCCACAGCCCCTGCCTTCTCCTGCTGGAGAAGGTGGCCCGCAGGCCGGATGTGGAGGGGACCCCTGCAAATAAAAGGTGGGCTAAGTTGAACAGAAACAGTCACGTTTCCATTCAACCTAGCCCATTCTTTGTCGTTTGGTGTTCCCTCCACACCCGTCACGGCTTTGCCGTGCCACCCTCTCCAAGCAGGAGAGGGCTTTAGAGCGTTATTGCCCGTTCTCCTTCCACCGGGTGAACAGTCCCTCGGCGGATTTCAGAAAGTCATAGGAAATTTCCACCGTGTCCCCGGTATCCTCCCGGTTCTCTTCGAAGATAGGATAGGGATTGCAACCGCCGGAGAGGACGCCCACGTCCTCTTTGCCGAAGGAATTGCCGCAGTTCTGACAGACCACATGGTCCCCCTCTTCCTTGAAGTAGGCCTTCCGGGAGCCATTGCAGACCTGGCAGGTATTGAAGGCGGTGCGGACGGTGCCGTCGGCATCCTTGGCAGCCAGAATTTCCATATTCATACCGTCTACGGTAAAGGAATAAATTTTAATTTTTTCAGAAAGCTCCGCCACGGGGATCTCCAGGGCTCCGTCCTCGGCAATCGCGGCAGAAGCGGTCTGTTTGCTGCCGCAGGCGGTGAGCAGCAAGAGAAAAATCGGGATAAACATCAGAAAGCGTTTCATATCGGTCTCCTTATTCGGTAACGGTAATGGTGCCGTGGATCATGCCCATCCAGCAGCTGTAGGAATAGGTCCCCGGGGCATCGGGGGTAAAGGTAAGGGTATTTTCTCCCGGCTGGAAGGTCAGGTCCAGACCGAAGTCCCGGCTGAGCATCCGGTTGTTGCAGCCGTTGATCTCCTCAGCGTCGGCCTGGATCGTCCACTGGACGGGAACTCCGGCGGTGACCTGAATATTGGGGTAGCTGCCGGAAAGAAGGCTGCTTTCCACAATCTGGATGTCCTCCTCCATCCGGGCCTGGTCAATGTCCCCACTCTTGGGCTGTATCTGAGACAAGCCGGCAAGGATGGCCAGACAGGCCAGCATTCCGGCAGCCTTTGCCGCCTTTGGAATAGGGAGTTTCCGAAGAAACAGTACGCAGCACAGCCCGGCGGAGACATAGAGCAGCAGGTCCGGCGAAAACAGCCCCGTCAGGCTGCCGCCCTGGCTCAGCATGGAAAGGCCAAACACGGCAATGAGCACTGCGCCCCCGGAGAGCACCGCTGCCGTAAACCGCTTCCCCAGCCAGGCGGCCAAAGACCCGAAGCCCAGAAGCAGCGGCAGGGTCCCCAGGCAGAAGCAGAGCATGCTGAAGGCTCCGCGCACCGCGCTGCCGCTGGCGAGAGCCAGCAGGAGCATACTTTGCAGAGGGCCGCAGGGCATGAAGCCATTCAGAAGTCCCACCTGAAAAGGCGTCAGCCCTTTGGGCCGGGAAAATTTCGGAAGCCACCGAAGCCTTGGCAGGGGCGGCAGTAAGGACAGCATATTCAGGCCCATCATCACCATGGCCCCGCCAGCCAGCAGCTTCACAGCTCCCTGGAAGCCATAGCTCAGGCCCCCAACAGTCAGCAGCCCGCCGGCCCCACCCAGGATGGCCCCCAGGCCCGTATAAGACAGGAGCCGTCCCAGCTGGTATTGCAGCACGGGGCCCATAGCGCCGGTCTGCTTTTGAACGCCTGTCAGGCTCTGACTCAGCCCAATGCCGCCGCACATGGCAACGCAGTGGACCGAGGTCATAAGTCCCGTGAGAAAAAGCATACCATAGCCCATATTTCCATCCGCCAGTTGGGAGGGCACCAGGGCATTCAGCAGGCCAAACCGCTCCAGCAGGAAGAAGAGCCCCCACAGGGCCAGCAGCTTCCCGGCCAGTGCGCCCAGTGCTCTTCCCGGCGGGGTCAGAGACGCGCCGTAGCCCACGGAACCCACCGCCGCGCACAGGGCCTCCGGCCCGGTTCGACTTGGGTCATAGGTAACCTCTGCCCGGGCCTTGCCGAAATTCACCTGGGCAGACCGGACTCCAGGCTGCTTTTGCAGACAGCGCTCCACCCGCTGCACACATAGCTGACAGGTCATGCCCTGCAGGAATATCACGCATTGTTTGTCCATGTTCTGTTTTCTTCCATCCCCTAAATGCTTACTAAGTTAGTAGGCTATGATTATAAAAAAAGAGCCCCTGTTTGTCAAGGGCTCAAATGTGAATTTTTTAGTTATGGTGGTATATCCGTTTGTCCAGAGCGAACACCCGTCCGCTGAAGCCTCCTTCCGGAACCGAGGGCAGCAGCTCTGCATAGATCTCCATCCGGCTGTCTACCATGTCGATGTAGCTCAAGAGCTCCGCCTCGGCAAACATGGGCTTAACAGCCGCGCCGTACTCGGGCTCCCCGTGGTGGGAGAGGATCATGTGCTGCAAGAGGAGGCTCTTCTCCTCCGGTGTGCCCAGCTCGGCGCAGACCTGGGCAACCTCCTGGGCCCCCATCACCAGATGGCCCAGCAGCTGGCCCTTGACGGAGTAATCCGTCACGATCCCCAAGTCCGAGAACCGGAATTCGATCTCCTTGGCAAAATCGTGCAAGAGGGTCCCCGTCAGCAGCAGACTCCGGTCAATAACGGAGGCGTACTGTCCTGCCAGGAAGTCCGCCATGGCCATCATATTGGCGGTATGCATCAGCAGCCCCGACAAGAAGCTGTGATGGACACTCTTGGCCGCCGGAATGTTGGCAAAGGCCTCCAGATGCCGCTCCAGCATGGTTTTCGCCACCTGGCGGTAATCCGCATCTTCCATGGAGTCCACCAGGGAGCGGACCTTACGGACCGTCTCGTCCTTGTCGATGGGGGCGGCAGCCACCAGCCGGGCCGTGTCGCAGTTGTCCTCCGGCAGGGCCATACGGATATTGGACAGAGACAGCTGGGGGTTCCCCTTGAATTCGGACACATCTCCCCGAATCTTGATGATCTTCCCCACATCCTCCTGAGCTCCCACGGGCCCGGAATAATCCCACACCTTCACATCCATGGTGCCGGATTTGTCCGCGATCACCGCACTCAAAAAGGGCTTGCCGTTGGAAGAGACCTTTTGGTAGGCCTCCTTCAGAATGTAAAACCCTTCTACCTTATCCCCAGGCACCATATCCTTTACATTTTTGTTGTATTCCATAGAGAGCTCCTTTGGCGTTTTTTACACATTATACAGCGGATCGAAGGATTTTACAAGCGTTTCCAAACACAAAGGGCCCTCAGACTTCCGCAAACTTCCCCAGATGGAAGAAATACAGCAGGCATTTTTTGACCGGCCTTTCGTAGATCCGCTCCATGGCCTCCCGGTAGGTTTCTACCTGGGGGCGGTAGCGGTCTACGGCCTGGGGCAGCATTTCTTCCGCGATACGGTCGGTTTTAAAGTCCACCACGGTGATGCCGTCCTCCTCCAGAATGGCACAGTCCACCACGCCCTGTAGAAGGACCCGCTCCCCTTCCAGGCCGGGACCGTACTTTTCCCCTTCGTCCAGGACAGAGAACTTGAATTCCCGGAGGACATCGCCGCCCAGGCGGATACGCCAGCCCAGGTCTGTTTCAAAAAACCGGGCGATGGCGTCACAGTCGATCTTTTTTCCTTCCTCCGGTATCAAAAAGCCTTCCGCCACCATACGTTTGACTTCCTCTTTGACGCCTTTGGTGCTGCCGCAGGCATCGAAGTGGAGGTACTGCATGGCTCGGTGCATGGCGCTGCCGTAGCTTCTGCCATCCTGCCGGGCAGCGGAGAAGGAGGGGCCCCGCCAGATCCGCTGGGGCTTTTTCTCCTCCGGGGCATTTTCTGCCGCCTCTCGGTCCTTTTCCCGGCCCTTTCGGCCCGTGGCCGTCTGCTTCGAGGGTGCCCGGGTGGCGGCGGCGTAGGGATAGGTGAACATCAACGCCTTTTTCAGCGTCTGCGCCGCCCCCTCGGGCATAGACAGCGCCTCCTGGGGCTGCCGGTCCTCCACCCGCTCCCCCTCCTGTGGGGCATCCAGATAGCGGATGATCCAGGGAATGTCGCTGACAGTGCCGGGAAGGGGCACATCACAAAGGCCCCGCAGTTCCCCGGCCTCCGTGCGAAGCAGGGCGGAAAGCAGCACCCAGTCCCCGGGACATCTGGCCACCCGGCACATGTCTTCCCGTCCTGTCAGCCCCAGGCGCAGAGCCAATCCCTGCACATCTTCCGCCGCCTTTTTCGCGGCATAGGTCATAATGAGCCGGTCCTTGGCCCGGGTCATAGCCACATACAGCACCCGCAGCTCCTCACTGACAGCCTCCCGGTTCATTTTGGCAGAGATGGCCAGTCGGGCGAGAGAGGGATATCTGACCCGGGCGGCAGTATCTGCCGCCATGAGCCCCAGCCCCAGGTCGGGGTCACAGAGGATGCCTTCCCGCAGACTCTCCTGGTTGAATTTCCGGGAGAGATTGGAAAGGAACACCACCGGGAACTCCAGGCCCTTGGACTTGTGGATGCTCATGATCGTCACAGCCCCGGACTGGGGTGCCCCGGCTTTCAGCAGTCCTTTTTCCTCCTGGGCCTCCAAATGCTCCAGGAACTGCTCCAATGTACACAGGTTCCCTTGCTCGTAGTTCACCGCCAGCTGGAAAAAGGAACGCAGATTCTCCTTGGCCCGTTCCCCATCCGGCTGAGAGGCGTAGACTCCATCCAGGTTTGTCAATAGGAGCAGGTGCTCCATGAGTTCCGTCAGAGAACTCCGTCTTGCCTTCTGCCGCAGCTCCTCCAGTTCCTGCCGGAAAGACTGGGCCTTGGGGAGATCGCTGGTAAGCAGGGCGTCATAGATAGAGCCGTCTTTTTTCCCGCTTCTGATTTGTGCCAGGTCGTCGGCAGTAAAACCAAAGGCAGGGCTTGCCAGGGCACTGAGGAGGGGAATATCCTGCCTGGGATTCGAAATGGTCTGCAAAATGGACCGCAGCGTTGCCACCTCCGGGGTTTTCAGCAGATCCTCCCCAGCTCCTGTGGCACAGCGGATACCCGCCTTTTCCAGCTCCTGCCGGAAGGTACCGCCTACGGATCCCGGGGAGCGGAGAAGGATCACGATGTCTCCCGGCGTCACCGGGCGCATCCCCTCCTTGGTCCTGACGAGGGTCCCCCGGTTCAGCATTTCCCCGATGCGTCCGGCCACGAAGGCCGCCTCTTCCTGATTGGTATCCTCCCGGGCCTCCAGGGTGTAGAATTCCACCCCTGGGTCCGGCAGGTTCTCGTGGCGGATGCCCTCCCGCAGGGCCTCCGCTTCCCCATAATCCAAGCCGCCTACTTCTTCGCTCATGCAGCAGGAGAACACATGGTTCACAGCCTCCACGACCTCCCCGCCGGAGCGGAAATTGTCGCTGAGGAGCACCCGCCGCCCCTCCCCGGGCCGGGCCTGGGCTGCAGGACCGTAGCAGTTGTATTTTTCCAGAAATATTCCCGGATCTGCCAGCCGGAACTGGTAGATGGACTGCTTTACATCTCCCACCAGGAAGCAATTCTGCTTTTCCCCGGTGATGCTGCCGAAAATGGCATCCTGGACGGCGTTGGAGTCCTGGTATTCGTCCACCAGCACCTCCCGGTACCGTCTTCCGATCTCCCGGGCAGCGGCAGTGGGGCCGTCCCGGCGGGGACCCAGCAAAAGGTCCAGCGTCTTATGCTCCAGATCTCCAAAGTCCAGGACTCGGCGCTTTTTTTTGAGGGCGGCATATTCCTTCCCAAACCGCCGGACCAGGGTAATGAGGCCCTGTTGAGACAGGCCCATCTGCGCTAAGTCCTCCAGAAGGGACTGCGAGTCCCGGGAGAATATCTTCGCCTGCTTGGCGAGCCCCTCTTTGCAGGCATCCCGCACCGCCTTGATTTCCTCTTTTCTTGGCACCGGGTCCCCCTTCTTGGGGAAGGTCAGCCGCCCGAAGGAAATCTGGATGCGCTGGGCCGCCTCATCCCAGGTCTTGCTTTCCCGCAGATGCTTTAACTGATACAGTGTGTCCGCCAGGTTGCTTTGAACCGCGGGAGCCTCCCCCGCCAGCGCCATGCAGCGCTCCAAAGCGGCAATTTGACCATCCAAAAAGCGGTAGAGGTCCTCCATCAGGAATTTCCCCCAGGGGGTCTCCTCTGCCCCTTCCGCCTGGGTGATATTGCCAAGAAGACACTCTTCCAGCCAGCTTTCCGGGTCCGGATGGCACCGGGCGCTGTCGTAGACCCTGGTGATGAGCTCCGGCAGAGCCTTGTCCGTCCGGCCCAGGCCCTGGGTGTCCGCAAATGCCCGGAAGCCCGGGTCCTCCAGGAGATCTTCGTAGGCATTATCCAGAAGGTCCTTCAGCACTTCTTCCCGAAGCTCCTGGCAGGCGTTTTCATCCGCCACCCGGAAATCTGCGTCCAGGTCCAGCCGGTAGGCATATTCCTTCAGAATGTCCCCACAAAATCCATGGACCGTGGAGATTTCCGTCAGATACAGGCGCTGGAGCTGCTTTTGCAGGTGCTTGTCCTCGGGGTTGGCGGCGATGTGCTCGTTGAGCCTCTTGGCGATCTTTGACCGGAGCTCCGAGGCTGCCGCCCGGGTGTAGGTAATGATCAAAAATTCATCCAGGTCCGCCGGGCCTTTGGGGTCCATGAGATAGCCCATCAGCCGTTCTACCAGGACCTTGGTTTTGCCGGAACCGGCAGCGGCGCTGACCAGGAGCTTGCCGCCCCGGTTCTCCACCGCCTCCTGCTGGGCGGGGGTCAATGTCTCAGCCATGGGTCTCCTCCTTTTCGATTTGTTCCCAAAATTCCTGGGCTTTCAGGGTGCGGTAGTTCCGACGCTGGGCCTCCTTCTCCGGATGGCATACAGCGGCATAGGGACAGAACCGGCAGGCATCGTGGGCGGACCCCCGGCTGTAGGGATTGGGGGAGACGTTTCCGGAGGCGATCTCCGATACCATATCCGCCAGCAGGTGGAATACATATCCCTCCAGCAGCCGGAACTGATGGGCAGAGGCCAGACTCCCCGACATTCTTCCGTCCTTCTTCTCTATCACCGGCAGCCGGTCCCCCTTTTTCCCCGGCTCCATAGCCTCCAGCACCCGCTCATCCTCCAGGAAGAGGCCGGACCTGGAGAAGGACTTGATCCGCTCCTGTTCCGCTTCCGCCGGGTCCATAGGGCCATCGGCTTTCAGGTAAGGCGCCCGGGCAGGGAAATACTCCACGCCGCCGGGTCTCAGATTTCGTCCGAAGAGCTCCCCGCCCCCGTGCTCCAGGGCAAAGAGGTACAAGAGCATCTGCAGTCCTACACCCTGGGTCACATCGCAGTAGTCAAATTTCTTCTGTCCCGTTTTGTAGTCCGTCACCCGGAGGAACCGTCCGGTTTCGTCCTCCCACAGGTCCACCCGGTCCACAAAGCCCCGCAGAAAGGCCGGCATGGCGGAATTGGGTATCTGGATCGCAGGCATCTGTCCGCCCTTGCCGAAAGCCACCTCAAAGCCCACAGGCCGGAAGGCAGCGGCGCTGAGTTCTTTCCACAGCTCCTCCACAATGAGCTCCAGCTCCTGGTTGTTCCGCTGGAAGAGGTAGGTCAGCCGCTGGGAGTCCATGTCCCGGAACCGCTCCCGGGCATAGGCGTCGGCAAAATTTCTCGCCAAAGACAGGGTATCTTCCAACGGTACAACGTGGAAGCCCCCCCTCTCCATGACGGCCCTGCCCGTCTGCTCCAGCACAGCGTGGACATAGGTGCCAAACTCCGCCGGATCCACCTCCGCCGCCTTCCGCTCCCTGGCCCGCAGGCCATATTTCAGGAAATATTGCAGACGACAGTCCTCCTGGGTGTCCACCTGGGAGGCAGAGAGCTCTAAGCGCCTCCCGTAAAGACGTTTCACCGTCTCTGTCTGGAGCCCTCCCAGCCGGTAGTCCGCCCGGGTGCGGGTATCCAGGTAGCCGTCCTCCGCTCCCAGATCTTTCGCCAACGCCTCCTGGCCCCATTTGGCCAGCCATGCCCCCGCCTGGCGCCGGTCAGCACAGGCGAATTCCAGGGTCGGGACAATGGTCTGCACGCCTCCGGCCATCTCTCCCAATCGGGTGAAAAGGTAGGAGGGCTGCTCGGCGCTGCAATAGACCCGGATAGACTGGGAAGCCCCGCAGAATACACCGTAAATTTCGGCAAATTCTTCCTGGATCCCCTCCATTGCGCCGCCAGTAAGCGTCAGGCCCATAGCCCGCAGGGCCACCCGCTCCTGGTCCGTCAGCACCCCCTTGGAGCCGGAGTAGCCGGGCATGGCGCCTTCCTGGGCCCCCAGCACCAAAAGATGCTTGCAGGGGTGGCACCGCAGGGCACTGACCGGGCCCATCTGCACCGCATCCAGCACCGGGGGGATGGTGCCCACATCATATTGGCTCAGGAGCAGCCGGAATAGCCGCAGAAAATGTTCCGGCTTCCAATGGGTCTCCCCCAGCACATCGTACATCTGCTCCAGGGCAGACAGAAGAATTTCCCACAGTTGGTTTAATATCTGGGCGCTGCGGTTGTCCCCGGCCTCATCCATTTCCTTTGCCTGGTTCTCCAGCTTTTCTTCCGGGGAAATGTCCTGGAGAAAGGCGTACAGGGCCAGCACCTGGCCCCGCAGATCCTGGGCCGATTCAAACCCTCGGTTGAGTTTCGCCAAGGGTTCCATGGTGGTTTCCCGTAGGGCGTTCAGCTCTGCCAGCCGTGCCTGGGCGTCCCCCTCCCATTTCCCGGCCAAACCATCCGGGTGGCTTTTCCAGGAGGAAAGCCACTCCTTTCCCCGGAGGCGCCAGATAAAGGCGTAGTTTTCCACCTTGTCGCACTGGTCCGCCGTCAGGGGGGACATACTGGACCGGAGATACCTTAGGACACTTCTCTGCTCAAAACCGGACACCACCGCCTCCAGAGCAGAGAGCACCGTGGCGATGACGCTTTTCGTCAAGATCTCCTCCGTGCCCGCCCGGTACACAGGGATGCCCATCCGTTTGAAGATGAGACCCACAAGGCCCGAGTAAAGAGCCTCATCCGATACCACCAGGGAGATGTCCCGGCACCGGCAGCCGCCACGGATGAGCTCCGCCGCCTGCTCCGCCGCCGCCATGGTCTCCTGCCAGGGATCGGCAGCCTGGTAGACCCCCAGACGTTCCGCCGGGATGTTCTTAGGCAGATTTCCCTGGAACAGCTTCTCCCGGACGGAGGCCAGAGGATCCGGCGTTTTTGGCAAACGTTGAATGTCCACCTCTACACCCCGCTGGTGGGCGATTTTGATTAGGTCTTGAGCTGTCTTCCCGGCCTTTTCAAAAGCCAGCAGCTCCGTGCCGGGCTCGTCGCAGTTGAGCGCCACAGTGACGGAAGGACTGGAGCGCATCAGATGCTCCAGGATCGCCAGGTTCTGCCGGGTAAAGTCCGGGAACCCCTCTATGTAGAATACATGGTTTTCCGCATAATCACAGTTCTCCAGCTGCTCCAAAAGCCAGGTCATCCGGTCTCTTGGATCCCGCTTGCCCTGGGCACAGAGGCCGTCGTAGCCCTCCATGAGAAGGCCCAGCTCCTCCAGCTTCTGGGCAAAAGCCCCTTCACTTTTTTCGGCGGCGTGCTTTAAATCCTCTGGGGTGATGCAGCAGCGCTTGAATTCGTCTACCCCATCCACCAGCTCCTTCAAAAATTCCGGCTTGCTCTCCAAGGCGGCATAGGCCTTCAGGCGGCTGGACAGGATCCGTGCGGCGGCGGCCATGGCCACCACCCGGCCGCCTCCATCCAGGCATTCCCGATCCAAAGTACCCACAGTATCGGATACACTGCGGCACAGCCGGGTGAAGGACAGGACCTCAGCATATCGGCTGGCCGTATCCCCCGCCGCAGTACACAGGGCCCGCTCCGCCTCATGGCTCATGAGTTCCGGCACCATATAGACCCGCCCGGGCTTCCGCTGCCGAACATCGTCGGCCAGTTCAGAAAGCACCTGGGCACGCAGGGCCTTCCAGTCTTTTCCTAGTAGTAAACGAAGCATACCACTGATCCTTTCTAGTTTCTCGATGCCAGCCAATTCTCCAGCTCCCCCAGCTTTTCCAGAAAGAAAAACCGGATTTGGGGCGTTTCCTCCGTCAAAGACGCGCTCACCGACTCCTCCGCCCAGGTTTGGGGGAAGAGGACTCCCCACCAGTTGTGGCCTTTTCCTTCGCCGATGGTCACCCGCAGGGTCCGGTACACCCCTGCCGGTAGGCGGAAGCCATCACCGGAACGCCGAGGGAAGGTCTCCTGCTCCAGGCTCACCCGAGCCATATCCATGCTGCCGGATTCCACCAGGGTCCGCTGAGCAAGCTCCTCCAGTTGGGGGAGCTCCGCTTCCAGGGTGTCCCAAGCCTGATCGGGCTCGGCATCCAGTAATTCCGTCTCCAGTTTCTCCAGAAGGCGGTTCCGGACCTGAAGCTTCACCGCCTGATCCGCCGGCTCGTCCGAGGCCCCCACCACGTGGATGCGGACCCACTGGTCCGACAGTACCTGCCGGTCCGCCATGATGCCGCCTAAGTAAAAGCAGCCGACAGCCAGGGCACAAAAAAGGAGAAAATGAAGCAGCTTTTTCATACAAAACACCGTCCAGAAAGATTTGCACTCATTCTGGACGGGTTTTGCGGGAATTATACGGGCTTTGCCAGGAAAACCTGGGGGAAGTTGTCTTTCAGCATACCGCAGATCACGGCAGCCACCTCAAAATCCGGACAGATGGCAAACACGGCGCTGCCGGAGCCTGTCATCTGCTGGGCCATAGCCCCGTAGGTGTTGCAGATGGACTTGATGTAGTTCAGTTCCAGGTGGTCCTGGGTGACCACCTGGTCGAAGACATTGTACACGTTCTCAGCGATCTTTTCCAGGTCCCCGGCAAGCAGAGCCGTCTCCATGGCCTTGTTGTCCGGATGATGGGCAATGGCCACGGTGTCCAGCTTCTTATAAAGCTCCGGGGTGGATACGGAGAAATCCGGTTTGCAGACCACAAACACGCAGTCCGGCAGATCCGGCAGCTTCTGGAGCCGCTCTCCTCTTCCCTCCACCATAGCCGTGCCGCAGAGCACGCAGAAGGGCACATCACTGCCCACCTCTGCTCCCAGCTCCGCCAGAGCCAGGATGGAGAGAGGCGAATCATAGTGCCGGTTCAATGCCCGCAGAACTGCTGCGGCATCGGCGCTGCCGCCGCCAAGGCCCGCCTCTGAGGGGATCCGCTTGGTAATGCGGATGGCAAGGCCTTGAGGGTCGATTTTCAGGTTGTCGCAGAACACCTTCGCCGCCTTCCAGGCCAGATTCGTCTCGTCCTGGGGCAGATCCTCCCGGGAGCAGGAAAGGCTCCAGGGCTTGCCGGTGCCCACATCGATCTCTACATCGTCCCGGATGGACAGGGTCTGCATCACACTTTGAAGGTCGTGGTAGCCGTCCTCCCGCTTCCCCAGTACATCCAGGGTCAGATTTACCTTGGCAAAAGCGCCTTCATAAAGAGTCGTCATAATCAGTCTCCTTCTGTTTTTCTTTTTTTCATTATACCGGATGACGGCAAAAAAAGCAATGCGCAAGAATGTATAAACCTCCCATTCCCGGGCATACTGCCACCAAAGGAAAGGAGGTAATCGATTATGGATACCGTCGCGCTGATACTTTCCGTCATCGGCTGCGTCAACTGGGGCCTGGTGGGTCTGTTCCGGTTCGACCTGGTAGCATGGCTCTTTGGAGGCTCCGGCACGATCCTCAGCCGCATCGTCTATACCCTGGTAGGCCTGGCCGGGCTGTGGTGCATCACCTTTTTCTTCCGGAAGGAAGCTTTCCGGGATACAGAGTGAAAAAGCCCTCTCCTGCTTGGAGAGGGCGGGGAGCTAGGGCAGCATATCATGCGCCGCCAGAATTTCTTCCATGACCTCCAGCCGGCCGTTGAAGAAATCCCGGTTGCTTTGCAGCCGCTGGTGGAATTTTGTCTCGTCGGAGTTGAAAAACCGCTGGAAATAGGTCTTCATAGGCTCGGTGAGCCAGGCTTCGTATTCGTCAATATAGGCGCTGACCTTCTCACCCGTCAGATATTCCCGGCCGATTCGCAGGATGTCCGCCCCCAGCTTCTTGCGGAAGCTATCGTTCCGGCAGAGGCTCCGGAAAAAGGAGGAGTCGTCCATAGCAGTCTGCACCGTGTCCAGGTCCAGCTGGCCCCGGGTCAGGCCGGAAGAGTCCATATCATAGAGGAGATACCGCCACTTTCCGTCGGCATAGCCTGGGCCGCCCTCCGTAACAGTCCGCCACAGGTGGATATTCCCGCTGGGCCAGTCGTAATTCCGGCCGCAGTAAATTTCCACGGCGTAGAGGTCTAATAGGCTCTGCTCGTCAAAGAGTTCCTGAAAACGCCGATAATTTTCCTCCTGGGTCATATCGGCATGCTCTACAAATTCCTCCGCGTCTTCATAGAGGTAAAAATTCTCCTCTTCTCCGTTTTCCAGCTTCCCGGCTTTGACGCTTACAATGTCTTTCTTTTTTACATGATAAGTCTCGGCAATGTAGGTCTTATCGTACTTTTCCGTCAGGTTATAGATACCCCAGTATTCTCCGTTGAGGAACACCAGGCAGACCTCATAGTGCATGGTGCCATAGCTGAGTCCCCGGGTCAAATCGGATACCAGCATATTCTGGACCTTGCCATAGTAATCGTTGGAGCCGGAGTGGAGGGTGATTTTGTGGGGATCGTAGCCGGTGCCCCAGAAGTCGTAGCCGAATTCGTCGGAGCCGCTGTACTCCTCCCGGGCATAAAGGTTGAAGCTCTTGGTCACAGCCTTCCGGTGCCAGCCTCCCATAATGCGGATGCCGCAACCCGTCTCGTACAGGAGCTTGCCATCGCTGCCGAAATACTGGAAAACAGCCTCCCGTTCCCATTCCCGGCCCTTGTTGGAGTAGTTCCCCGGAGCCTGGTCTCCCCATCCCTCTTTCAGCTCATCGTAGGTCCGGCCCCGGACAAAAATGCCGGTGTCGTAATCCGTCAGATTTTTGGGGTCCGTGACAATGGAGACAACCTTCGTGGTGCCGTAGCCCGTCTTATTCTGAAAACCCACAAAGTAGCTTGCACAGATGGTCTCGCTTTTATTCCCGGCGGCATCGTAATACACCGCCTTGACAATGGTGCACTTGTCCACCTTCTCCTCCGGGATCTGGGTGTCGATCATCTCCGGATGATTCTGACCGTAGGAATCCAGGTCCTCCCGGGCGGACAGGGTGTTTTCATTTTCGGAGGCATCCCCGATGCGAATTTTCTTTTTGGTGTATTGCAAGGAATTCCGGTCCGGCTCAGAGCCGTCCAGGGTGTAGTAAACCTCCCGGCTGGGAGCCTGAATCTCCAGCAGAAAGGGCTCGTCGTAGAAGCCTGAAGGCCTGGAAAAGGCAAACCGCACCGTATGGCCGTAGAGCAGCACCCCCGACAGCATCAGCACGCTGACAGCCACCAGGAGCAGCGCAAATCTCCTTTTTGCCATCTTACACGCTTTCCCGTTCCGGGATCCGGGTCACCACCCGGGTAACGCCTCCAACATCGTAGGTCCGGCACAGGTAATACTTGGAAAAGGCCGTCCGCTGCATATTCTTCAGCTGAATGGCGTGGAGCAGCCAATCCGGCAGCAGTTCGTCATACTTTACTTCCAACAGATGCTGACCCGTCCGCTGAACCGGTCGGCGGCACAGCTCCTTCTCAAAAAAGGCTCCGATATCCGGAGAAGAGAAAATGTGGGTATCAAAGGTCACCCGCACATTCCCCGCCCTGCACACATAGGGCCGCCGGTCGTAGCCCACGATGACCTTGGGGCCAAAACCCTTTGTGGCGATCAGATAAGAGAAGCGGTTCAGAAGCTGGGGGGTATCCTGGGTGACAGGCACCGGACGGCCCGACACCAAAAGGTCAAACTGCTCCCGGGTCAGGCGGCAGATGTCCTTGTGGATCATGTCGTTTTCCTTTACCTTCCGCTCCAGGGTCAGCCGGGAAGCATCACAGTTGTAGGCCCGGATGCGCCACTTCTCCCGGTGGTTCACACCTGCCAGGTTCTCCTGGACGGAGGAATCGTAGGGATCGTCAAAGTAAATGCTGCGGATGTGATACATTCCGTCGGCCCCGGCGTGCTTATCCGGCTCCATAGCGGCGTTCAGCCGATGCTCCAGGATGGTCAGATCCCCTTGGGAACAGATGTACTTATATTCATGCCGAAAGGTTTCCAATTCTTCCATCGCTCCACCTCAGCCGTGGAGGCCCCGGGCCTGCCGGTCCATGTCTTCCACCACAATGTCGTAAATTTCTCCCAGGGTGGCACAGTACTCCAGCACCTTCCAGGGGGCGTTGGTATGGTAGTGAATTTTGATCAGGTCCTCGTCGCCCACGGCCAGCAGGCAGTCCCCCTGAAAGTTGTCCTCAATATAGTCGTGGATCACATCTTCGTCCAGATCCTCCCCCGCAATGAGGAGCTGGGTATCGTAACGGTATTCCATAGTTTTTATCTCCTTTGGGTAAACAGTCTGGTGGTATTATACCTTATTTCAGGGGGTATTGCAAGAATGAAAACCGCGCACCGGTTTTTGCCGGTGCGCGGAAAAGCACGATTTTAGAACTTGCAGCGGACGATGCAGCTGACTTCCTGGTCCCCGTACTTGGCGGTGATTTTGGCGATGCCGGGGCCCATGGCCGTGACAACGCCGTTGTTCACGTTGGCAATGGCGGAGTTGCTGGTTCTCCAGGTGATGTCCTCTGCGCTCAGGTCGCAGTCCAGCTGGAGGGTGTAGTAGACGCCCAGTCGGGAGAAGGTGATGTCGGAGCGCTTCAGCTTCAACGTCACATCGCTGGAGGAGGACTTCTTGGTCTCCTCTGTGGCGTCGGCCTCAGTTTCCTCGGTGGGGGCCTCCGTCTCTTCGGTAGTGGGCTCGGTCTCCTCGATGGCTACGGTGACAGCGCACTTGATCTGCTGCTCGCCGCAGGTGACCACAATGTTGGTGCTGCCGTTGCCTACGGCGGTCAGGTTGCCGTTCTCGTCCACGGTCACCACGTTCTCGTCTTCGGAGGTGTAGGTGATATCATCGGTTGTGTTGTCGGGGCTGGCGCTGGCGTTCAGCCGGTACATCTGACCGACTTCGGTCAGCGTATCCACGGCGGGAGCATACAGGCTGGTGCAGGGCACGGTGGTCTCCTCGGTGGTCTCCTCCGTGGCGATGGTATCCACAGTCTCCGCCACAATGGTGGGAGTGGTGGTCTCCTTGGTGTCTGCTTTCTTGCCGGGCAGCAGGAACTTCACTACCAGCACGCCGGTGGCAATGAGCACCAAAACAATGAAGATGACCAGGACCACCACGAGAGCCGTATTGGTCTTGCGGGGAGGCTCCCCCATGCCGGGGTCCCCGCCGCCGTAGTAGGCGGTGTCGTCCTCCTCCGTCTCCGCGGAGACGGTCCTGCGGCCGTTCGCCTCGTCGAAGTCAAAGATCCGCCTGCCCTGCTGGGCACCGCCCATCTTGGGCTCCCGGGGAGTATTGACGTCGAAGTCCCCCATATCCGTCTCTACCTTGGGCTTGTCGCCTGTGGGCGACCATCCGCAGATCGGACAGTTGGACGCTGTATCCGGAAATACGGTGCCGCAAACCTCGCAAGTGATCTTACTCATGGATATTCCTCCTCACCATGGGCACTTCCGCCGGAATACGACGATCAGCCCAAGTTTTTTGTTCTTTGCCTCCGGCCTTCCCCAAATTCCGTGGGCAGCGCCGCAGGTCCCCTTTTATCGTCAAATTATATCACCATTTTTTCCGGATTACAAGGGGGGTAACGTAAAACCTTTCTGGTATTTTTTCCATTGGGCAGCTTTTCCGGTCTTCCCAGCTTTTTCTGCCATCGAAAAAAGAAGAGAAGTTCATTTGTACACAGAAAAGTATTGATTTTTTGGTGGTTTTCCGGTATGATATGAGGGTTAAGGAGGCGATCTATCTATGTCCCAAGAATCGTTGGCCTCTCCACTGCTGGACGGCTTCCGCCTAGGAGCCCCCATGAGTGAGCGCCCGGGGGTCCAGTGCTGCCCGGCGATGAAGGAGAACTCCGATCAAAAGTATATTGTAAAGATCCTGTCCATGCCCGCGTCCCAGGTTCAGCTGGATGCCCTGCTGGTGACAGGCGCTTATAAAGATCCTGCCGCTGCTCTGGACTATTTCCGCCAGCAGGCAGACGACACTGCCGCGGAGGCAGAATTCCTCCAGAGTCTTTCCAAGCTGGAGGGCTTTGCCGGCTTCGAGGGCTGGCAGGTGGTGCCCATGAAGACCAACCGGCTGGGTTACCAGGTATTCCTGGTGAGCTGCTATGGCCGGACCCTGGAAAAAGCCATTCGCCGCACCGCCATTACCCAGCTTCAGGCGGTGAACCTGGCCATTGATCTGTGCGCTGCCCTGTCGCTGTGCCGCCGGGCAGGCTACCTGTACATCGACCTGAAGCCCTCCAATATTATGGTTGAGGGGGACCACTTCAAAATCGCGGACCTGGGCTTTGTATCCACCCGGTATCTGAGCTACAGCTCCATGCCGGAACGCTACATCAGCGACTACACGGCCCCGGAGGTCAAGGACCCCATGTCCGCCCTGAACACCACCCTGGATACCTATGCCCTAGGTATGATCCTCTATCGGCTCTTCAATGGCGGCGTGCTGCCAGAACTTCCGGAAGACCCGGCACGGCCCCTGCCGGCCCCCGCCAACGCCGACGAGGCCATGGCCCAAATCATCCTCAAGGCCTGCGCGCCCAAGCCGGAAGACCGGTGGCAGGACCCGGCGGAGATGGGCCAGGCCATCGTGACCTACATGGAACTGGGCACCATTGGGGACACCCCCATCAGCCAGCCCGGCCAAAATCCTGCCCCCATGCCCCAGGCAGAAGCCACCCCGGAACCTGCCGCCGAGGAAACACCTCAGCCAGCGGAAGCGCCCCAGAATGAGGCTGCTGCCGTTCAGGACTCCACCATACGGATGGACATTCCCGTTTCTCCGTCTACCGCCCCACAGGATCCAATGCTGAGCCAGTCCACCATGCGCTTTACCCCTGGTGCCACTGCCGTGGCGGATGCGCCGGAAGCGCCTGCCGCCCCGGACTTCCAGCTTCCCCAGGAGCCGGAAGCTTCCGCAGAGGACGCTCAGGAGGATGTGATCTTCCCGGTGGTCACCGCTGAGGCTTCCCAGCCTGCCTTTGACCTGGACAGTGAGCTCAGTGAGGTCAACGACATTTTGAAGCCTCAGGCTCCCCGTTACCCCACCATGACCCCACGGCCCGTCCGCAAACCGGTGATGGAAAATGTGACTCCCGTCACCGTGTCGGACAAGCCCCACAGCAAGGCACCCCTGGTGCTGCTCACTCTGGCGGTTCTCGCCTGTGCCGTGGGCTTCTTCGCCCACTGGTTTTACAACAACTTCTATCTGCAGGCCATTGATGCCCTCACCGTCTCCGGCACCCAGGACGAACTGGTGGTCACCGTGGATACTTCCCTTTCCGACAGTCTGCTCACCGTCCACTGTACTGATGTCTACGGCAACAGCCTGGAATCCCAAGTGACGGACGGCAAGGCAGTGTTCACTGGCCTGTCTCCCAACTCCCTGTACAATATTCTCGTTACCACCGACGGCCTGCACAAGCTGACGGGCCAGATCTCCGATGTCTTCACCACCGAAGGCCAGACGGAGATCGTGGACTTCACTGTCACCTCCGGCCAGGACGAAGGATACGTGGTGCTGAATCTGACCGTCAACGGCCACGACCCGGAGAGCTGGGTGGTTTCCGCCAGCTGCGAAGGGGAAGATAACATCATGCAGAACTTCACCGGCCATTCCGTGACCCTGAAGGGTCTGACAGTGGGCAAGGAGTACACCTTCCAGCTCTACACCTCCGACAATTCCAAGCTGGCAGGCCAGACCAGCACCCGATTCAAGGTGGTCAGCCTGGTCACCGCCAACAATCTGGAAGTCATCTCCCGCCTGGGCGGCGATTTGACCGTAGGCTGGGAAGGCCCCGCCAATATCACCGTGGACAGCTGGACCGTCCGCTGCTATGCTGATAATTACGACCAGACCCAGACCGTTGCAGGCACCATCGCCACCTTTACCGGCACCAGCAACGACAAGTCCTATACTCTGGAGGTCACCGCCGCCGGGCAGACTGAGCCCACCCGGTTGACCATCTCCGCCAACCCCATCACCGTCGCCTCCTTCGATGTAACGGAGTCCGACGAGGGTACCTTGGATGTGAGCTGGACCTTCGACGGCACCGCTCCCGCTGACGGCTGGCTGCTGGTATACTCCCTGAACAATTCCGAGACCTCCAGCGTCATCAAGTGCAGCGAGCCCAAGGGCAGCATCTCTCCCATGATCCCGGACACCACTTACCACCTGACCCTGCAGTTGTCCGACGATACCTCCATCTTTAACAACACCACCTCCTACACCACCACTGCGGCGGAGCCTTTCTCCACCCAGGGTCTGTCTGCGGATAAGATCAAGTCCCAACTGCTGAAGACACCCAGTGAATCCCATTGGCTGGCCGATGATGTGGCCAGCGAAGACTACACCACCGTCTTCCCGTCCGGCGACAAGATCTCCATGGTCCTGGAGGCCACCGTCAAGTTCTACGTCCAGCACGAGGACATCCAAGTAATGTACGTCTATCGGGATTCCACCGGAAATCCCATCCCCGCCCTGGTCTCCCAGAGCACCATCGACTGGTACGACCTGTTCTTCGATGGCAACTACCAGCTGGGTGAGCTGGACCTCCCCAAAGCCCCCACCGACTCCGGCAGCTACTCCGTCACCGTCTACTTCAACGGTGCCCCGGTAGCCACCAACGAATTTGTGATCTCTTAAGCCGGAAGCACAATCCGTTCGTCATAATGTTTTAAATACGCCCCTGTTTCTATTGCAGCATGAACTGCTCCCTGTCTACTTGACAGGGAGCAGTTCCCGTTTTGCCTTCCTGCATCGTTATGTATGAACGGCATGAGCAGAAAGCCTATTGAAAGCCGCTGCGGATATAGCTCCCCGCCGCAGCGAAAGCCCTCTCCTGCTTGGAGAGGGTGGACCGGCGAAGCCGGGACGGGTGTGGAGGGGACACCCAGAGATAAGTGGCAGCCCCGGATGAACGCAAGAACCAGAGATATATACAAAAAACCGCCTCGCGTAAGCGAAGCGGTTTTCTTTTCATGTTGGCATTACCTATCTTCCCGGCAAGTCACCCTGCAAGTATTGTCGGCGCGGACGAGCTTAACTTCTGTGTTCGGGATGGGAACAGGTGGACCCTCGTCGCAATCAATACCAACTTATGTC
>JBNMIH010000029.1:0-31553 GCA_050873165.1 Faecousia sp. | reverse complement strand
TGCGGCGGCACCCTCTCCAAGCAGGAGAGGGCAGGGGAGAGACGAATACACAAAGAAGGAAGGAAATCCAATGAAGATCATCCTGGACGCAATGGGCGGCGATCTGGCCCCCGAGGCTCCCGTTCTGGGGGCTATTGACGCGGTCAAGTCCTACGGGGCAGAAATCACCCTGGTGGGCCGCAGCGAAGAGATCCTACAGATCATGCAGAAGCATGGCTACAACGACCTGCCCCAGGGGATAGAGATCGCCGGAGCGGAGGATGTGGTGGATATGCACGACGATCCCGGCACGGTGATCCACAAGCGGAAGAATTCCTCTATGATCATCGGCCTCCGGCTCCTGGCCGACGGCCAGGGAGATGCCTTCATTTCTGCCGGATCCACCGGAGCCCTTTTAAGCGGCGCTACCCTGATCGTCAAGCGGGTGAAGGGCATCCGCCGGGCAGCTATGGGTCCCGCTGTTCCCAACAAAGCTGGCGGGCAGACCCTGATCGTGGACTGCGGCGCCAACGCCGAGTGCACCCCGGAGTTTTTGCTCCAGTTCGGTCTGGTGGGCTCTGCTTATGCCCAGAGCAAGCTGGGGGTGGAAAATCCCAAGGTGGGTCTTCTCAACATCGGCACCGAGGACAGCAAGGGCACCGAGCTGCAGCGCCAGGCCTATGGCCTTTTGAAGGACGCCTCCGAGAAGGGGCTTGTGAACTTTGTGGGCAACGTAGAGGCACGGGATGTGCCCCTGGGGACTGTGGACGTGGTGGTCTGCGACGGCTTCTCGGGGAACATCCTCTTAAAATCCATTGAGGGCACTGCCATGTTCATGGGCAGCCTCAAGAAGAAAATGTTCAAGAAGAATGCCCTGTCCAAGCTGGGCTACCTTCTGTGCTCCTCCGGTGTGAAGCAGATGATGAAGCTGCTGGACTACCACGAGATTGGCGGCACCCAATTGCTCGGCATCAAGAAGCCCGTCATCAAGGCCCACGGCTCCTCCGATGCCCTGGCCTTCCGCAACGCGGTGAAGCAGGCCATGGACGCTGCCAGCCACGACCTAACGCCGGAGCTGGAAAAGAGATTGGCAGAGCTTGCCAAATATAAGGAGCAAATCGTTCATGATTAAAGATTTGGAAGAAGCCATTGGTTATCGTTTTCACAATATTTCCCTGCTGCAAAACGCGCTGACCCACTCCTCCTATGCCAACGAGCGCTGGCACAACAGCCTCCTGAGCAACGAGCGGCTGGAGTTCCTGGGGGACAGCATCCTGGGCATGCTGGTGGCGGAGTACCTGTATCGCAGCTTCCCGGACCGGCCAGAGGGAGAGCTGACCCGGATGCGGGCGGACATGGTCTGCGAAAAGACTCTGGCCAAGGTGGCCAATGAAATTCACCTGGGGGAGCATCTGCTCCTGGGCCATGGAGAGGAGCAGGGCGGCGGCCGGACCCGGGATTCCATCCTGGCTGATGCCGTGGAGTCCGTCATTGCTGCCAGTTTCCTGGATGGCGGCATCCAGGCCGCTAAGAAATTTATCCAGACCTTTATCCTGGTGGAGGTTCCCGTGCGCCAGCTTCACAACGTGGACTACAAGACCAAGCTCCAGGAGCTGGTCCAGCAGAAGAAAAACCAGGTGCTGACCTATGAGCTCACCGCTGAATCGGGCCCGGACCACGACAAGCACTTCGCCGTGGCTGTGTCCCTCAACGGCACTGTTGTGGGCCAGGGCGAAGGCACCAGCAAAAAGCGGGCGGAGCAGGAATCCGCCCGGGATGCCATCGGGAAGCTGTTTCCCGACGCGTAAACGCAAAAGATAGCGCTGCCCTTTCCAAGCAGGAGAGGGCAGCGCTATCTTTTGTTGATGTCCATGACGCTGTCTCTCTGGATCAGCTGAGGGGTCAGGTTCACATGGGAGATACTGCTCAGCCGGTCGCTCATGATCTGCGCCAGCAGGTCCACGGCGGTGGCACCCATGGACATGGGCGCGTAGCTGACGGTGGAGAGCCGGAGGCCATATTGATTGATGTAAGGGGAGTCGTCGAAGCAGAGAATGCTGATGTCCTGGGGGACCCGGAAGCCCTGCTCCCGCAGGGTATTGACAATGCCGATGGCGATCTGGCAGTCGGCCACAAACAGGGCGGTGTAGGGCATGCCGTTTTTGATCAGCTCCCGGGCAACCTGGCTGCCCCGTTCCAGGGTGCCCTCGCCAAAGTAGACCTGATAGCGGTATTCGTCCCGGGGGAGGCACTGCATGGCGTCCTGGAAGCCCTGGATGCGGTCCATCTGGGGGGTGGTGCCCTTATAGCTGGCGATATGTGCAATGCGCCGGTGGCCCTTCTCGATCAGGTGCATGGCAGCGATATAGCCGCCCTTGTAGTTGTCAATGCAGACGGTGTGGGTCTCGAAGGAGTGGATATAGCGGTTGACCAGGACCACGGGGGTGTTGGTGCGGTAGAGGGTCGCGGCCAGGGTGGGCCGCTCTGTGGCGGTGACGAAGATGATGCCCAGATAGTTGTTGGCATCTGCCATTTCGATCTGACTTTCCTCCAGATCCGGATCATAGTTGGTGTTGCAGACCACGGGCAGCAGCCCTAAGCGCAGCAAACGGTCACTGATGCCCTTGATGACCTGGGAGAAGAAGGCGTTGCTGATGTCGCCGCAGAGGATCAGCACATATTTGGACTTTTTGCGGATATCACTGGGGAACCAGGCCAGGGGCTGGAGGCCAAGGCTCTCCATAGCCGCCTGAATTTTTGCCAGGGACTTGGGGGACACGTTGGCATTCTGGGTGAAGGCCCGGGATACCGTGGCCCGGGAGACACCGGCCTTTTCCGCAATGGTTTTCTGGTCAATCATATGGATTTCTCCTAATTTGCCGATTTGATTAGAAATATACTACCATATTCTGTCACATATGTCAAACGATTTCATAAATCGTGAAATTATTTCCAAATATCTATGAAATCGTGAAACCGTATCTTGCCAAGCGGGTGCTGGAGATGGGGCCTGACGGCATTATTTTCCCCCAGGTATCCTCCGCCGAGGAGTTGAGAAAGGCCATGGACGCCTGCCTGTACCCCCCCAAGGGCAGCCGGGGCTTTGGCCCCCGGCGGGCATGCAATTACTGCTCTGAGGACCTGTTCCAGTACATCGAGGAGGCTCCGGACCGGATGTGCCGCTTCGCCCAGGTGGAGCATGTGGACGCCGTCAACAATCTGGAGGAGATGCTGCGTGTTCCCGGGCTGGACGGCATCATTCTGGGCCCCTGCGACCTGTCCGGCTCCATTGGGCACCTGAATGATATCTTCCACCCGGAGGTGCTGGCCCTCATCGATACCTGCGTCGCTAAGTGCAAGGCGGCGGGAGTGCCCATCGGCATTGCCGTGGGGGCCAACAGCGAGGAGGACGTGCTGTTCTGGCTGAACCGGGGCATCCAGTTCATCTCCGCCGGCAGCGACCTCAGCGCCATCTCCTCCGCTGCCCACGCCCAGAGCGCCATGATGCGCAAGGTCGTGGAGAAGCTGAAATAAAGAAGAAGCCTGTAGGGGCGGCCATTGGCCGCCCGCTGACTTTCGAAACTGAGCATCTGGTTGAAACGCTCAATTCCGTTTGCTCGCGGGCGGCTGATAGCCGCCCCTACAGGTATTTTTACCGTTTTTTCAGGGTGAACCGGTATCCGGCCCCCCAGACGGTTTCGATGTATTTGGGTTTGGACGGATCCTCTTCGATTTTTTCCCGGAGACGGTTGATATGCACGGCCACTGTGGCGTTGTCCCCCATGGCGTCCAGGCCCCAGACCTTTTCGTAGAGGGTCTCCCGGTCAAAGACCACGTCTACGTTCAGCATGAGAAAGAGCAGCAGCTCATATTCTTTGTTTTTGAGTTCTACCTCTTTGTCTCCAACGAAGACCCGGCGGGTGCCGGTATTGACCCGGACGGGACCCAGGGTGATTTCGGAAGCGGCAGGGCTCTTGCCGGTCAGGCGCTTGTACTGGGCCAGATTGGCCTTGACCCGAGCCACCAGGACGCTGGGAGAGAAGGGCTTTTCAATATAGTCGTCGGCACCCAGGCCGAGGCCCCGGATCTTGTCGATGTCCTCCCGGCGGGCGGTGACCATCAAAATGGGGATGTCCAGGGTTTCCCGGAGCTTCCTGCAGAGCGTGAAACCGTCCAGACCTGGAAGCATCAGGTCCAATAAGATCAGGTCAAATTCTCCGGACCGGCCCCGTTCCAGACCGGACACTCCGTCCGGGGCAATCTCTACCTGGAAGCCGTCGATTTCCAGGTAGTCCCGCTCGATTTCGGCGATGGCGGCGTCATCTTCTATACTCAGTATCTTTTCCATGGCGTTCCCTCCAGATCATGCGTATTTCCAGTCCCCCCAGGGGGCTCTTTTGGGCGGTGACCTCTGCCCCCAGATTTTTTGCCGCCCCGGCCACAATGGCGAGCCCTAAGCCGCTGCCGGAGCCGGGGTCCTGCCTTGCCGGATCCCCCCGGTAGAAGACCTCAAACAGGTGGGGGAGGGCCTCTTCCGGGACCCCGGGGCCGTCGTCGGCGAAGGATAGAATCAAATTTTCTTTCTCCCGGAAGAGCCGGATATCCATGCGGCACTGGGGAAAAGTCTTATATTTCAGGCTGTTGTCGGCAAGATTGGTCACGATGCGGCCCAGCTGCACCGGGTCCCCCAGAATTTCTGCGGGGACCAGATCATATTGGATGTCCAGGCCGTTTTGTGCGTATTCCGGCTTCATTTCCTCTAAGGTGTCCCGCAGAAAGGTGTCTAAGCGCAGGGGGGCCAGTCGGTCCGCCCCCTCTCCCAGCTCCATCTTGGAATAGAGAAACAGCTGGGAGACGATGTGCTCCAGATCCTCGGCCTTGGTTTTGATGGTGGTCAGGTACTTTTTCTGGGCCTCCGGGGTCCGGGCCACTCCGTCCAGCAGCCCCTCTACATAGGCCTGGATGGAGGTCAGGGGGGAGCGGATGTCGTGGGAAATGCCGGCAATCAGGTTTTTTCGGCTCTGCTCCTCGTTTTGCAGCTGCAGGACATTGGCTTTCAGCCGCCCGGCCATTTCGTTGAAGTCCTGGCAGATAGGACGGAATTCGTCCTCCCGGTCGTAGAGAATACGGAAGTCCAGATTCCCGTCCCGAAGTTGGTGGACCCCCTGGGTGAGAATATCCAGGGGCTCTTCGATCCGGCGGAAGACGAACCGAGTGAGAAAACGGTTGGTGACCCAGATGGACAGGACAATAGCCAGGAAAATCAACAGACAGCAGACGGCCAGGGCGATTTTTAGAGGCTTGATGTCCCTTATACCTGTCGTGCCAAAGAGACAGGTGGTGTAGGGCTCCCCCCGGACCGATTCCTCTTTGAGAAAGAGCTGCCGGGTGCCGCTGGAGACGGTGGCGTCGCCTCCCAGCCCCTTGGCGGCGGAGAGAAGAACAGGGTCCTTCTCGTCAGCATCGCCATAGGAATAGAGAAGCGTATCTCCCTGGTAGACCTGCAGGGCCATGCCGCTGCTTTGGAGCAGAGGGTCCAGCGCGGAGGGGACCAGGCCCGCATCCAGGTGCTTCTCCACGATTTCAGCCGTGACTGTGCAGATCCGGTCAAAGTCCTCTGTGGAGCGAATGCGCAGACTGGTGCCGTGGGTCAGAAGAAAGAAAATCAGTCCCGTACAGCACAGCCCGATGAGCAGGGTCACCCCGGCAGGCACCAGAATCATCAGAATGTTGGACCAGAACAGGCGTTTTCGAATTGTCATAGCAAAGTCTCCTTTTCCGGCAGGTAGAAGGTAAAGCTGCTGCCCTGGCCTGGGGTGCTCTCCACCTGGATGAAGCCGCCGTGGCTCACCAGAATGTTCTGCACCACGCTCAGCCCCAGGCCGGTGCCGGAACCCGCCTCCTTGGTGGTAAAGAAGGCGTCGAAAATGTGGGGCAGGACTTCCGGATCGATGCCGCTGCCGGTATCCGTGACCCGGACGAACACATAGCGGCCCCCGGACATGGGGTGGAACTGCTTCGGCAGCCGGGCGGCGGGAATCAGGGCACTCTCTACAGTAAGGACGCCCCCCTGGGGCATGGCCTGGTAGGCGTTGGTACACAGGTTCAGCAGAACCTGATTCATCTGGGTGGGGCTGCCGTAGACGGAGATGTTTTCGCAGCCGCATTCCACCCGGAGTTTTACCCGGCTGGGCAGGATCATGGAGATCATTTTTGTGGCGTCCCGGATCACGGCATCAATGCTGAATAGGCGGTACACAGTGGAATCCGTCTCCTTCCGGCTGAAGGGCAGGATCTGGTCTACGATCTCCTTTGCCCGGGAACCGGCCTTGTAGATTTCGTCGATGTCCTCGTAATATTCGCTGTCTTCGCCCATCTGGGTTTTCAGAAATTCCGAGTAGCCCAGAATAGGGGTCAAAAGGTTATTGAACTCGTGAACGATACCCCCTGCCAGAGCCCCCAGGGTCTGTAGCTTTCGGTAGTGGTTCACCTGGTCCCGGCTCTGGTGGAGCTCCTCCAGGGTGCTGTTGATGGTGCGCAGGTAATCCGCCTCCATGCGGAGCTTCTGCCGTTTTTTCTCCAGGGCGTAGATGGTGATGATGCCCACGCTGACCACCAGGAAAATGGAGGCAATGAGCAGACTGTAGCGATTTGTATTTTCACTGATCTGCTTTGTGACTTGGGAGTAGGGGAGCACGGCAGAGACATACCAGGCGGTATCTCCTACGTTCATCCGGGAAAAGGCGGCGATCTCCTCCTCCGGCGATTGGATGCCGTTACAGAAGTGCCGGTAGACGGCAGCACCCTCCTCCTGGCTGTACTGCTGCTGAAGCATATGGTTCAGGCTGGCGTATTGGGGCAGGCGCTCCAGATCCGGAATGTCCCGGAAGTAGTTGAAGGTCAGCATTTTGGGGTTGGGGTGCATGATGACGGTGCCCCGCTGGTTTTTGACCACGATGACGCCGGTTTTCTGGATGTCCAGAGGGGCCACATACTGCCGGTAAAGCTCCTGCAGGTCCAATATGGTGACGATGGTGCCTACGTGCCGGTTCTCTGTCACAATGGCGTTGCTGAGAGTCAGGCCGTAGTGGGTGTCGCTGATGCGGAAGGCGGAGCCAATGCCGGACTGGGGCTTGGCGCAGAGCAGGTCGAAGTGGAGGACCTGCTCATTAAAGTCTTCCAATGGCGGACGGCAGTTGTAGTGGAAAATTTCATTACCCTCCTGGTCGAAGAGGTACATCCGGGCCACGATGGAGGTTTGGTTCAGCATATAGGACAGCACGTATTCCTTCAGTGGAAAGGGGTCCTGGGTCTCGTAGTAGTCCGTCAGCTCCCGGATAAAGCCTGGGGTGCGGACTAAGATATCCACATCCGTCAGCTGCTCCGAAAGGTAGAGCGACAGGTTCTGGGCTACAGCCCGGGAGGTGATCAGCAGATGCTCCTGCCGCTCCTCTACCACGCTCTGGGTATATGCGCTGTAGGTCTGCTCCAGCGCATAGGCCAGGGTGCCCAGCAGCAGGATCACCAGCAGGGCAATCAAAAACTGGGTCATTTCCTTGGAGAGCCTGTGCATGTCTGTCACCCCCATTTTTCTTATCATAGCATACTTGAGTTGATTTGAAAATACCTCCAAAAGAGAAAGCTTGCGGACCAATGGCCGAAGCCACCGGTCCGCAAGGAAAGAAAGGAACGGTCTTACTTTTTGGCAGCAGTCTTGCGCTTTTCCAGCATGGGCTTGAGCACCGGGCTCAGAAGGACGATGACACAGACCAGCATGACGATGCCGGTGACAGAGCGGGAGAGAAGGCCCACAGTCTCCTCCCAAAGGGTTGCACCGTCAGCGATGGTATAGGCCCGGCGGAGATTGGACTCGCAGATGGTGCCCAGCACCAGACCCAGGATCATAGCGGAGCTATTGAACCGGCAGGTGACGAAGACGAAGCCGATGAGGCCGGAGATAGCCATCAGCAGCACGTCTACGGCGGTGTTCTTGGTGGCGTAAGCGCCAATAGTGGCCATCATAATGATAGTGGGTCCCAGGATGCTGTAGGGGATCTTCAGGACCTGCACAAAGATCTTGGCGATGATGATGGCTGCGAAGACCATGACGATGTTGGAAACGAACATGGAGGCAAATGTGGCGCTGAGGAACTGGGGCTGGTTCACCAGGAGCAGGGGGCCCATGGTAACGCCCTTCAGAACCAGGGCGGACATCATGATGGCCGCGGCATTGCCGCCGGGAATGCCCAGACTCAGCAGAGGCACCATGGAGCCGCCGGTGGCGGCGTTGTTGCCGCACTCGGGGGCGGCGATGCCTTCCAGGCAGCCGGTGCCGAATTTTTCAGGGTGCTTGGAGAGCTTCATTTCCGTGGAATAGCACAGGAAGGAGGCGATGGTAGCGCCGGCGCCGGGGAGAATGCCCACCACAGTGCCCAGGAGGGACTGGCGGATCAGGGTCCACTTTAGGCTCCAGAACTCTTTGAGACTGGGCATCTTGGCGGACATATCCATCTTTTTGCCTTCTTCGCTGCCTACGGCCTTCAGCTTGGCGGGCTTGTTGGTCTGCTTCAGGACCTCGGTAACGGCGAAGAAGCCAATCATGACAGGGATCATCTCAATGCCGGAGGTCAGGAACCGGGTGCCGAAGGTCAGACGGGGCACGCCCAGCAGGGGGTCCAGGCCGATGCAGGCAAGAAGCAGGCCCAAAAGGCCGGAGATAATGGTGCGGCAGATGTTGTCGGTCTCCAGGCTCGTCAGGATGGACAGGCCCATAAAGGAGATGGCGAAGAGCTCGGAGGGGCCGAAGCTCAGGGCCGCCTGGGTCAGCTGGGGGCTCAGCAGCAGCATCGCAAGAGCTGCCACCATGCCGCCGAAGGCGGAGCAAATGAGCTGCACGCCCAGGGCCTTGCCCGCCTCGCCCCGCTGGGCCATGGGATAGCCGTCGTAGGTGGTGGGGGCGGAGGAGGGAACGCCGGGAATTTTGAAGAGGATGGCGGTCATACCGCCGCCGGTGATGGAGGCACAGTAGATGGCCACCAGGAACGCAATGGCATCTACTGCGCCCATCTTGTAGGTGAAGGGAATGCCCAGGGTAACGGCCATTGTGGCGGAGACACCGGGCAGCGCGCCGAAGAGAGTGCCCAGGAACACGGCGAAGATGATGAGCACGAACATCTTGGGGGCGAAAACAACGGCTAAGCCGCTGGACAGCAAATCAAACATAACGCGCCTCCTTTTAGAATCTGGGGACCAGAGACTCGATGAACAGAGCGAAATTCCGCAGGAATCCGATCTGGCCTCTGGGGAGCATAACGCCCAACAGGACGGAGAATCCGATATAAAGGATGATGGTAATGACCACGGAGGTCAGGATCAGCAGGGGGATGTTTCTCTGCCCAAGCAGCAAGCCGTAGCAGAACAGGAACAGAAGGCAGGTGACCATGAAGCCCACGGGCTCGTACATCAGGGCCATGACCACCACCAGCACCATGCCGATAAAGAGCTTGCTCTTTACGAAGCGGAGTACGTCGGAGAAGAAGTCCTTGAAGGCGGCGGAAATCTCCTCTTTGGAGTGGGATTTGAAATACTTGTACAGATTAAAGCAGATGGCGATGGCCATCAGCACCAGGATCGCCTGGGGCCACTGCTCCGCGCCCAGCTCGTTGGCGGCGGAGTGGGGCATTTTGGTGGTGACATTCACGAAGCAGACGCCGCAGAATGCCAGAAGCAGCAGGTTAAAAATCAGTTCCAGTGCCATAGATGCAGCTCCTCTCTTGATAACTCTATTTGGGAATAAAAGTGTGTCATTGCGGGCCAGTGCGGCTGCGCCGACCCGCAATGACACGGAATGGATAGGTCAGATCAGTCCGGCGCCCTTCAGGTAGGCTTCGAAGGTGGCGTACTCCTCATCGATCAGCTTCTGGAACTCGGCGGCGTCTGCGTAGCCGGGACGGTCCAGGTAGCAGGCGGACTTCAGGAAAGCCTGATATTCGTCGGACTTCCAGGCCTTCTTCAGAGCGGCAGCCATGGAAGCAACGGCGGCTTCGGGGGTGCCTCTGCGGCAGAGAATGCCTCTCCAGGTGCCCACGTAGGAGTCGATACCCAGCTCACCGGTGCACTCCAGGTCGGGCAGGGTGGACATGCGGTTCTCGGAGATGGAGACCAGAGGAACGATGTCGCCGGATTCGATGAGGCCCATGATCTCGTCAGCGCCGGTGATCATGATGTTTACGTGGCCGCCTACGATGGCGGAGCTCAGCTCAGCGCCGCCGGAGTAGTTGACGACCTTGATGTACTTCTCGACTTCCGTGACGTCGCAGCCCAGGCCGCCGGCCAGAGTCTGCTTCATGGCTACGGAGTCAGCACCGGTGGCGGTCAGCATGCCGCAGGTCAGCTCCTGGGGATGCTCCTTGGCGTAGGCGATGAACTCGGTGAAGTTGGAGTATTTGCCTTCCATGGCCTTCTTAGAACCGGCAATGATGTTGATGGAGTGGACCAGCTTGGCGACGGGCTCCAGCTCTTTGCGGAAGTCCACGGGCAGGATCTTCTGCAGGTCCAGCATGATGTGGGACTGGGTGCCCAGGACGTAGGTGTAGCCGTCGGCGGGCTGCTTGCAGGTGAAGTCGATACCGTTGGCGCCGCCGGCACCCTCTACGTTGACGATCTCAACGGGAACGCCCAGCTCGTTTTCCAGAACGGTCTGCAGGGGACGCAGGGTGCCGTCAGCGCCGCCGCCCACGCCCCAGGGGCAAACCAGAGTGACCTTGCGCTCCCAGGTCCAATCAGCGGCCTGAGCTTCGGTCTGGGTACCGGCGGAAGCGCCGGAGTCCTGTGCAGGAGCTGCGGTGGTGGCAGCGGGGGCGCTGCTGCTGCCGCAGCCGGCCAGCATAGCGGTGGCCATCACAGCGGCGAGAATCGCGGACAGTTTCTTCTTCATGTACATTTCCTCCTTAGATTTGTATCTTGCGGACGGGAGGGCTTTGGAGCATCCGGGAGAAGACTACCGTCGTTTTCCACAGATGATCCGAACTGCCTGACCCTCTCGTTGGTTAAATAGTACAGCTCTATCCTTAACTGGTGACTATGGTTTTCCTTAATTCTTTGTAAGGTAAGAAAGAAATTTGTGGAATATTCTGGTAATGCCGCCGCGTATATGCTATAATACCGTCAGATTTGACAGACGGAGGCCGTACAAATGGACAATCCACACATTTTGATCGTAGATGACGACCGTTCTGTCCGCAGGACGGTACTGCGGGTGCTCCAGAGCGAGGGGATGACCGCCGAGGAGGCGGGAAGCGGCACGGAGGCCATCGAGCTGGTCAGCTCCCGGAATTATGACCTCATCCTGCTGGACATCATTATGGAGGGCATGGACGGCTTCCAGGTGGTCCACCAGATCCGCAGCCTGGGCATCACCACCCCGGTATTCATCCTCAGCGGCCGCCAGGCGGACAACGACAAGATCTTCGCCCTGGGCATCGGGGCCGACGACTATATCACGAAACCCTTTTCTCCCTCTGTGCTCTGTGCCAAGGTCAAGGCCTGCCTGCGCCGGTGCGCCGCCGCCCAAAAAGAAGACCACAGCATTGTGGCGGGGCCTTTCTACTATAAGATCGATGAAATGCGGCTGCTGAAAGCCGGGGAAGAGGTGCCGCTCTCCAGCAAGGAGAGCTTTCTTATGCGCTATTTCCTGGTAAATAAAAATAAGGTATTGACAAAAGAGCAGATTTACGGCAATGTCTGGGGCAATACGGTGGTGGACGACAATACCATCATGGTCCACATCCGCCGCCTGCGCACCAAGATCGAGGATGACCCCAACCACCCCCAGTACCTGCGGACCGTACGCGGGGTGGGATACCAGTTCTGCGTCGAATAGAATTTTTGAAAAGCTCCCGAACCGGCCCGGTTCGGGAGCTTTTGCGTCTCAAATATTTTATCTCCAGTTTAACATTTTCCCAAAATCAGTTTATGTTCCTGTGGTATGCTCTCAACAGAAAACAGAAAGGAGAAAATGCAATGCCCAAGGAAATCAACCTGACAAGGGAAACGTTGATGCTCTGGAAGGACAGTCTGCTCCTTCAGTTTCAGGGCGCTGTTTTGAAAGCGACTATCGGAAAACCGGAGGAAGAGGGGCCATGCGCAAAGCAATCCTGAGCCTTCTGGCGGACGCCCTGGCGGCGGTGGTGCTGTGCGCCTCGCTCATTGGCTACGAGTACTACGGGCCGGGGAAGACCGCCTGGGCCGGGGACGCACCGATGGTGCAGACCGATGTGAAGCAGGATGAAACCGGCTGGCGGGAGAAATTCTCCGGACATTTTACGGATACGGTGGTCGCCACGGATACCTCTTACACCAGCCCCAATCTCTCGATAGAGATCCGCTACGGCACCTTCGACACGGGCCGGGAGGATAAAAACCAGAGAGAATACGGTACGGAGGTCAGCTACGTACTGGCGGACATTTATATGGCGGATATCACCTGCTTCCAGACTGCCTTTGCAGGGGACAACTACTATGGCGGCAACCTGGAAAAACCGACGGCTATGGCGGCCCGGACCGGAGCTGTTCTGGCGGCGAATGGGGACTCCTACAGCGACAATCAGCAGGAGAACAACGGCATTGTGGTGCGCAACGGCATCATCTACCGCTGCAACCCCTCGGACTCGGAAACCTGTGTGCTGAACTGGGACGGTACGATGGTCATCTATCCTCCCGGGGAAATCAGCATGGAGACTCTGGCCCAGTCCGGGGCCTACCAGAGCTGGGTCTTTGGACCCAGCCTTCTGGATGAGGAGGGAAGGGCGAAGATGGACTTCATTGCCAATGGTTACCTCTTCCGGTCTCACCCCAGGACGGCCATCGGCTACTACGAGCCTGGCCACTACTGCCTTTTGGCGGTAGACGGACGGCAGGAGGATGCCCGGGGGATGTTTCTGGACGAGATGGCGGATCTCTTCGAAGAGCTGGGCTGCAAGGCCGCCTACAACCTGGACGGGGGCCACAGCAGCTGCATGGAGATGGAGGGCACCATCCTGAACCACCTGTACGACCGGGAATACGAGGTCCCGGACACCATCCTGATCACGGAGGGAAGAGCATGAAACGCATCCAAACGATCCTCATTCATCTGCTGGGCATCCAGGGGGGCGTCCTGCTCCTTCTGCGGGTGCTGAACTGGTATAACCCCAATATGGGCATCTGGGACCGGAATGTCCGGCTCATCGACGTTATGTGCCTGTGCGCCCTGCTGCTGACGGTGGTCTCCGTGGCACGGGGCCTATGGGACGGAAGAAACGGAACAAGAAAGGAAGAACTACAATGATCGCAACGATATTTCACGGTCTGTCTATGGCCCTGGCCGACAGCGTCCCCGGGGTCTCCGGGGGAACGGTGGCCTTTATCCTGGGCTTCTATGAGCGGTTTTTAGGAGCCCTCCACGACTTCTTCGGTCGGGAGGCGGCCAGAC
The DNA here is from genome assembly GCA_050873165.1 of Faecousia sp. Lineage (GTDB taxonomy): Bacteria > Bacillota > Clostridia > Oscillospirales > Oscillospiraceae > Faecousia. Next base: position 18,103 of record JBNMIH010000029.1, on the reverse strand, counting down.
GGAAGGCGGCTTTCTTCTACCTGGTAAAATTCGCCGTCGGCTGGGTCATCGGCATGGGAGGCTCTATCCTGCTTTTGAGCAAGGTGTTTACGGAGAATATCTATTTCCTCAGCTCCCTGTTTTTGGGGCTGACCATGGGGGCCATTCCCTTCATCCTCTATGAGGAGTGGGACAGCGTGAAGGACCAGGGGAAGAACCTGGTGTTTACCCTGCTGGGAATCGCGTTGGTTGCCGGTATGACGGCTCTGCGGCAGTTCTCCGGCGGACTGGGGAACATCCGCTTCCAGAGCCTCAGCGTGGTGCAGCTCCTTTACCTGCTGATTTGCGGCGGCCTGGCCATCTCTGCCATGCTGCTGCCCGGCATTTCCGGTTCTACCCTGCTGCTGATCTTCGGGGTCTATGTCCCTGCCGTCAACGCTGTGAAGGAGCTGCTGCACCTGCACTTTGAGTATCTGCCGGGGGTGCTGTCCCTGGCCGCCGGCGTGGGCCTGGGGGTGATCTTCACCTCCAACGGCATTCGAAAGGCCCTGCAGAACCACAGAAGCAAAATGATCTACCTGATCCTGGGGCTGATGCTGGGCTCCTTTTACGCCATCGCCATGGGCCCCACAACCCTGGATGTGCCGCAGCCTGGCCTGAACTTCGGAAACTTCCAGGTCCTGGGCTTCCTGATGGGGACTGCCATTCTGGTGGGACTGGAATGGTTGAAGTATTACACAAGGACGGCGGTCCGGCCCTGAATCCCGGTCCGTGAAAAGAAAATTTGCCTTTTCTTCTGGTAATATGGCTGCGTGTATGCTATAATACAGCTTATAAACATTCCAGGAGAAAGACAAAAACCAATGAATCAAAAGAATAAATATAAGACTCTGCTGGACAATACCTTTTTGCTCAGCATCGGTACCTTTGGCTCGAAGCTCCTGACCTTCGTTATGGTCCGGTTCTACACCGGAGTATTGACGCCATCAGACTACGGCACGGCGGACCTCATCATGCAGACGGCGAATCTGCTGCTGCCGGTGGTGTCCTTGGGCATTACCAACGGTGTCTTCCGCTTCGCTCTGGACCGGAAGGAGCACCGGAAGAGCATCTTTTCCGCGGGGCTCTACACCATTTTGCTGGGGTCTCTGATCCTGCTGGCAGCGGGGCCGCTTCTCGCCAGAAGTGACAGCCTCCATGAGTATGTGAAGCTGATCTGTGCCTACACGTTAGCCTCCTGCCTTCACAGCCTCTGCGCCCAGTACATCCGGGCAGAGGGGAAGACGGCCCTGTTCGCAGGCCAGGGTATTTTCAACACGGCGTTGGTCATCTGGTTCAACATCCTCTTTTTGCAGGTGTTCAAGCTGGGTGTCTTCGGCTACGTTATGTCTGTGGTGGTGGCCGACGGCATCTGCACCGGCTACCTGGTGCTCCGGGAGAAGCTGTGGAAGCTGCTGGTGCCCAAGCCTGACGACGGCGTCACCAAGGCCATGCTCCGCTACAGCATCCCCCTGATCCCCGCTACGATTTTCTGGTGGATCACCAGTGTGTCGGACCGGTATATGGTCACCTGGTTCTTAGGCACCGAGGCCAACGGCCTGTATGCCGTGGCCTGCAAAATTCCCACGATCCTGAGTTTGCTCTCCACCATCTTCATGGAGGCTTGGCAGTTTTCTGCTATCTCTGAGGCTACCGGGGACCGGGAAGTACATATTCGGTTTTATTCCCAGGTGTGGAGCTTTTTCCTCTCCGCCATGGTGTTGGTGGGCAGTGTGATGATCGCCCTGAGCCGGCTGGAAATTCGCATTCTGGCGGCTAAGAGCTACTACGACGCTTGGCAGTATGTGCCGGTGCTGGCTATGGCCATGGTGTTCTCTGCCTTCTCCTCCTTTATGAACAGCGTCTACGTGGTGATGGAGAAGAGCCATCTGTCCTTGTGGACAGCGGTCTGGGGGGCCGGGGCCAATATCCTGATGAACCTTTGGATGATCCCCAGGATCGGCATCCAGGGCGCGGCCATTGCCACGCTGATCAGCTACCTGATGTGCTTCGGCATCCGTGCCGTCAGCGCCCGGCGGCTGATTCCCTTCAAGCTCTTCTCCGTGCGGCTGACGGTGAGCACGGGCCTGATGGTATTACAGTCCCTGCTGTGCTTCTTGGACAGCCCCATTCAGCCCTTTGCCCAGATGGCGGCCTTCGTGCTGCTGGTGGTGGTGAACCACAAGCCGATTTTCGAGATGCTGGAGCAGGTGCTTCGGGTCATTCGAAAGAGAGTGTAAAAAAAGCCCTCTCCAAGCAGGAGAGGGCAGGGGATTACAGCGACAGATAAATCTCCCGCATTTGCTCTGACACCGTGTCCAGGCCGAAGGCCTGGACTTTTTCTTTGGCGTTTGCGCCCAGCTTTTTACACAGGTCTGGGTCCGAAGCTAAGGCCTGGATGGCTTGAGCCACAGATTCCGAATTCAGGGCGGTGTAGAGGCCCTCTTTGCGGTCTTCAATCAGGTCCGTATTGCCCCGGATGGGGCTGACGATGCTGGGAAGACCGGAACTCATGGCCTCCATCAAGGAGAGGGACAGTCCCTCCCGGAAGGAGATGAAGAGGAAGGCATCGCTGGCTCCGTAGAGGTCCGGCACGTCGCTGCGGTAGCCCAGGAATTGGACCCGGTCCGTTAATCCCAGCTCCTGGCACAGGGCTTTGTTATTTTCCAGCTCCTGGCCTCGTCCGGCGCAGATTAGGCGGATCTTTTTGTCCGGGATCCGGGACAGGGCTTTGAGCATCATGGGGTGGTTCTTGTTCTTGGTCATTTCCGCTACGGACAGGAGGACAAAGTCGTCCTCGCTCAGCCCCAAGGACTGCCGCAGGTTGGTCCGGTTTTCTTTCCGGTTCTGGAATTTGGCCAGGTCTACGCCTACGCCCCGGACATATTCCAGGCGTTTCGCGTGCATGTGCTTCTTGGAAAAGGCGTAGTCCTCCTGGTTGATGTTGATGAGCACATCGGTCAAGAAGGAGCAGGCCCACTCTGTCGGGAAGAACAGCAGCCAGTTGATTAGCGGCGCCCCCCGGAAGAAATGGTAGCCGTGGGCGGTGTAGATCACCTTGCAGCCTTTTTTTCGGGCATCCCGGGCGGCCAGACGGGCCAGAACTGCCGCCACGGGGGTATGGCAGTGGACCACGTCAAACTGGCCCTCGTCGATGATTTTTTTCAGGCTCCGGTAGGCCTCCCGGTTGCTGGGGGCCAGGGGAGACCGGCCAAAGGAGACGGGGTAGAAGGTATCGCAGTAGGGGATGACGCAGTCATCCGGGTTTTCGTAGTCATTTTTGGCCGCCACCGCCGTTTCCCAGCCCATTTCCTTCAGCATTTTCAGGTAGGGAATGTGAAACTGCATGATGTGGGTCTTGACCACTGTGGCGACAAACAGAATTTTTTTTGTGGACATGGGAAAACCCCCTTTTTAAATCAAAACCTTCCGGCGGCGGATACGCCACAGCTCCCACGCTCCGATGGCGGCTCCCAGAGCCCAACGGACCAGAGGGGCGTCGGGCAGCAGATATACGAGGCCTACAAACAGGAGAAATACCGCCGTGTAAGGGCCCCAGAGCTTGATGGGGAAGGGGTAATCCGACTTCCCCAGGTAGCAGCGGGTATAGAGGTAGTGGAGCAAAAACTGGAGGCTGTGGGACAGGATCGTGGCGATGGCCGCCCCGGGCATGCCGAGAGCGCCAATGAGAATGTAGTTCAGGCCGATATTGATGAGCGAGGAGGAGATGGTTGCCGCGGCGACCATCTTCACCTTTTTGTGGTAATACTCATAGTTGATGGGGAAGGTGCACAGGAAATTCAGGTAGTGGCTTGCGATGAAAATGGGGATCAGGTCCGTAGAGCCCCAGAAGTCCACTCCGGCGAAGATGTGGTAGACTTCCCGGCCCAGAAGGATGAAGCCCACGGAGAGGACGGTGTACAGCTCCAAAAAGTTTCTGGACTGCTGCAATACGGCCTCGTTTCTCCCGTGCTTGGTGTCCTCGTAAAAGAAGGGCACCCAGGTGTTGTTCAGGGCTCCGAAGAGGGTGAAGAGGATGGTGCCGAACTGGAAGGCCATGGAATAGATGCCGCTGGCATCCTCTCCCAGCATCTGCCGCAGCATGACCACATCGCTGTGGCCTAATAGCAGGTCTGCCAGGTTGTAGAACACATAGGGGATGGCCAGGGGAATGCAGAACCGCCAGAACTCCCGGTTGTAAAAGGTTTTGCCCTTGCAGAAAACATAAATGCACAGACTCAGGCCCAGCAGCCCATACACCAGGGCAATGGCCAGAATGCGGCCGTAGTAGTTCACATCCTTCGGCAGGGACAGGACCAGGATCAAGGAAAGGATCAGGGTCCCCAGACTGGTGCCCACGCTCAATAGCATGTTCCGCCCGGCCTTCAGCTCGTAGGTCAGCTTGGTGTTCATAAAGTTGACGCCGAAGGTGCCGATGGCCTGGAAAAGCACCAGGAAGATGAAGAACTTGCTCAGATCCAAAGCTTTGCTGATGGGCTCTAGAAACAGCAGCACCAGGGCCGTGACCAACGCAAAGACCAGAAAGGACAGGCCCATGACGCTGGACTGGTACTTTATTTGGGTTTCCTCGGGATATTCGACCCGGGCGTTGACCAAAGTTCCCTGGGTCTGCAGGGTGGCGGCAATGGCCAGAACGCTGACCCACACATTGTAGTTGGATACGTTGCCGTAGCCGCCGGTGCCTAAGAGCCGGGAAAACAGGGGAGCGGTGAAAATGGAGATGCCGTAGAGCAGGCAGGTGCTTAAGATATTAAAAAAACTGACCCGGTTTCGCTGATTCATGGATTCCTCCTGTGGCCGGTGAAATGCCAAGCGGGGCCGAAGAGACCGAGGACCAGCAGCAGATCATGGAGCTTTTCCTTTTTGGAAAACAAGGGACTGGACAAAAAGAAGGGAAGTTCTTTCGTGAGTTCTCGCTTACAGGCCTGGTATTCCCCACGGAAGGCCTCCACCTGGTTCGACTCCTGACAGAGCATCATGGGATGGGCCAGAGACCAGACCCGAAGGTACTTGGCTTGGGGCAGAATTTCCGGGCACCGGGCCTGGATGTCCTGGACGATGGCCAGGGTGTGGCCCGCAAAGTGGAAATTCTTCTGGGACACCGGGGCGGTGGTGATGGAGCCGGGGCGGTGGTAGTAGTTATATAGGGGCTCCGGCAGCAGGGCAACTTTGCCTGCGTTCAAAGCCGCCCGGTAGGTGACGGGCACATCCTCGCAGATCTTTCCCTCCGGGTAACGGAGGCCGCCGAAAAGGGAGCGGGCGTAGAGCTTGTCCCATGCGGCGGAATCCACGTGCTTCCAGGTAAACATCCGGCCGACAAAGTCGGGCCCGGACAGGGCTTCTTCCTTTTCCGGGCAGAGGCCTTTTTCCTTTTTCCCGGTAGCCCCGTCCAGGTCGAACCGACCGGCGCAGACCAGCTCTGCCTGGTGGCGCTGGGCACAGGAGAGCATTTTTTCGTAGGCATCCGGCTCTAAAAAGTCGTCGCTGTCCACAAAGGAGATATAGTCGCCTTTTGCCAGGTCCAGCCCCGCGTTCCGGGCGCTGCTGAGGCCTCCGTTATTCTTGTGGACCACCCGAATGCGGGGGTCCTGGGCGGCATAAGTGTCGCAGAGAGCACCGGATCCGTCCGTGGAGCCGTCGTCAATGAGCAGGATCTCTGTTACATGGGCCTGGGAGAGGACGGAGTCCACACAGCGCTTCAAAAAGGGGGCCACGTTGTAAACGGGGATGATGACAGAAATCATTTCTGCACCTCCCCCTGTTGCAGCTTGCCGTAGATGGAGCGAAGCATGCATAGATTCGTCTCTGGGTCATGGGTCACCCGGGCGTGGGCCTGGGCCGCCAAACCCATGGCGGCGGCATTTTCTTCCATATCAAAGACCTGGCAGATGGCATTTGCCAGCAGCAGAGGCTCTGTGGAGGGGTAGGTAAACCCTTCTACCTGGTTTTTCAGCATGGTGCTGACGCCGCCTACGTCGGCGGCTACGCAGGGCACCCCCAGGAGCATGGCCTCCCCCAAGGAGTTGGGGGAATTCTCCACGGTGGAGGGCAGGACAAATACATGGCTCTGGAGGTATTCTTTTTTCATGTCCTCCGGGCTCAGAAAGCCCAGAAATTCGATTTTGCCCTCCAGCCCATGGGCCCTGGCATAGCGGCAAAGATATCGGTGGTAGGTCTGCTGCAGCAAAGCTGCCTTGGGGTCCGGTGGGAAAAAGGACCTGCCGGGGACGGCCAGGGTGGCGTCGGGATACCGGCGGAGGACCTGGGTCAGGGCCTCCAGCAGATAATGGAAGCCCTTGATGGGTGTTTCCAGGCTGGAGGCGAAAATACGGTGCTTCCGGCAGGAGGCAAAGTCCCAGGAGCCGGTATAGAAATTCTCCCGGAGAGTTTCGTTGCAGAAGTGGTACTGGGCTTCTTCCGCCAAAGCCTCGGTGCAGGCCTTGTCCCAGGGGGTCCGGCCCATGACATGGCGGGTAAGGGATAACGCTTCTGTCTCCATCTTCCCCCGCTGGGCATATTTGCGCTGCTGGGCGGGGATATTATCCAGGCGCAGCAGGTCCCGGAGGGTAGCGCCCCAATAGACTTTGGGAGGGATTCCCTCGGCATAGTGCCGAGCGTAGACGGAGCAAAGGCCCTGGATGCTGACCACGGTCCGGTCCAGAAGCCCCAGCTGTTTACAGACCCGGAGCATGGACAGGGTGTGGCCGTATTCCGTGCCCCAGATGTGGACAACATCGGGCTGGTAGGCCCGGAGCTGGTCCATGAACTGCTGCTCCAGGTCCTGCTTGTACCGGTAGACCTTGGGCTCCGGGAAGACATAATAGGATAGGTTCCGTGCGGCGGTACCGGCGGCGGGTTTGTCTCCACGGCAGAGAAGACGAACCTCCAGAGCCTCATCCCGGCGAAGACCGCTCAGCACCTGGTCCATCCACAGTCCGCTGCCGTCCCTGCCGGTCACCGCCTGGCGGATAGCGCTGGGCAGCAGATTACACAGCCATAGCAGCCGCATGGCATTCAGCTCCTTTCCGTTTGCTTCAGCATATCCAGGATCTTTTTGGCCTGGATACGGTTGTTTCGTTCCTTCAGGACGAAGTCCCGGGCGGCCTGGCCCTGACGGCGCAGGTCCGCATCCGTTCTGGAGAAGACCGCCTCCAGAGCCCGGGCGATGCCAGCGGGGGTCTCTTCGTCAATAAAATTCACATGGGGATAATATTCTTTGGGCATTCCCGGCAGACGGGTGGTCAGCACCGGGGTGGCAGAGGCCATATACTCCATGGTTTTGGAGGGGAAGGAATACTTCACATATTCTTCGCTGGTGGGCCGGGGGTTCACCAGAAGAGAAGCCTCCATTTCCTTTTCCACCACCTGGGAACTCAGGAGCATACCGCCGTATTCGATGCGGGGGTCCCTTTCAGCAATGGCTTTTAATTCCTCTACATAGTCCCCGGGGCCGTAGATGACCAGTTTGGTGTCCGGAATGTCCGCCATCCGGAAGCCCTCCACCAGCTGGGGAAGGCCGTAGAGCTTACAAACGGAGCCTGCGTAGAGGCAGACCCGGGGGCTGGCTTTTTCCACGGCGGCAGGGTCCCGGTCCGCCATGGTGATGTCCGCGTGGCCCTCCAGGATCACATGGGGCTTGCCGGCGGGATTCAGGCGGGTATTCATCTGCTCCGTCAGGAACACATAGTCGGTGCAGTTCCCGATCACCCGGCTTGTGAGGGCCAGGTAAGTCTTGCTTCCGCCCAGCATTTCCGGCAGGTCTGTGACGATACCGACGCAGCGGCAGCCCCTTGTTTTCGCGGCCAGCTGGGCGAAGAGGGCGGTGGTGCAGTTCAGGCAGTCCACAAAGACCGCATCCCCCTTTTTGGCGAGGGCCCGGACATTGTGAAAGGTGCCCACACCCCCCAGCAGGGCCTTCAAAATCGGCTGACGGCTGGCGGCAGCGTAGTGGTAGCGGGCGCCGCCCTCAGTCTCCTCGGGCAGGCGCAAGAAGTTCTTTTGGCAGTTTGCCCGGTTGACCGGCAGTGTGGCGGCCACATCCACGGCGGCCCACTGGCTCAGGCCTTCGATCAGGAGCCGGTGGTACTTTTGAGATTGAAATGCGGGCTTTTGGGTGCAGCCTCCAAAGAGGGCGGCGTAGGCTCGGTCAGAGCAGGTGGTGACGGCGTAAACAATGTGCATAGCGTTATGCCTTTCGGAGCTTCGTTGTGGGGGCGTTTGCCAGGGGCAGCAGCCCCTCGGTCAGCGCCAGAATGGGGAAGAGCCAGAAATAGGGGTTGGTGATCAGATTTTCCGTGTTGAAGGTGGCAGCGAGAGCGGCCAGACACACCAGCTTCATCAGCAGGTGCCCCTTGCCCTTCCAGACGAAGGTGACCCAGCCGTAGAGGTTCAGCCAGCCGGACAGCATCCCCAGAATGCCGAAGAGGATGGTGGAGGAACTGGTGTTGTGGGTCACGGTTTCTAAGATGTAGGCCAGCTCCCGGCCGGTAAGCCGGTCCCACTGGATGACATAGAGGTTGAACTTGATGCAGTCGATCCGGTCATCCAGAGAGGGGTTGGAGGTGAAGAGCTTCTCCACCATGAGCTTCAGCTGGGTATACAGCGGGGGCTTCGCCAGCACCAGCCATGCGGCGGCCAGAGCCAGGGCGGCCAGGGCGGCCAGGCTGAGCCTGCGCCCCAGAGGGGTGTCGTAAACCTTCCGGTCGAAGTACAGGGCAATGAGGAAGACCACCGTCACGGCCACGCCGCAGGTGGAGAAGGTGGTGAGCATGGTGAGGACCAGCAGGGCGTTCAGGCCCCAGGTCAATTTCCCGGACGCCCAGTCCGCCTGGTAATTGTTGAGATACAGAGCCAGAAACAGGAAGAACTGATAGACACCGGGCTCCCGGAAAATGCCGAAATTTCGGGTCTTTGCGTAGTTGATGGGGACGTAGCACAGGAGATAGTTGTAAAATTTGGCCTGGAAGCTGTTCTCAAAGATGGGAGGGTCCAGGATGCCTCGGTCCGCCAGGAACCGCAGGCCGTAGCTGCACACAAGAGACACGGCGGCTAAGATCGCGAAGAGGAGAATACAGCCCCTGGCCGTCTGCCGGATATCCGCAAAGTAGGAAATGAGCACCGCGGCGGCAATGCAGTAGACCATGCTGATGTACATGAGCTGCCAGTCCCGCTTTGCCGCCATAGGGAGGAGAATGGTCAGACTGAACAGGATCAGAAGGGGAATTCTGCCATCCAGGAGGATGTTTTTTAAGCTTTTCCGGTTATATACCAGAAAAACAAGCCCCACCAGTAAGGTAAAGCCAATGGAGAGCATCTGGGATCTGGTAAAGCCCAGCAGATACAGTCCTGCCTGGCTGTCCCGGGTCAGATATACCAGGGCAAAGAGGTAGGCGACGAAGAGCACTTTCCATTTTCTCTCGGCGGGGAAGGGGTAACGGGTCATTTGGTTTTCTCCTTTTGCAGCTGTAAAATGGCTTCGGCCAGGTGCTCCGGCCCCCGGTCCGCGATGATGCCGCCCTGGGCCCGGGCTACCTCTTCACAGGCGGTGCTCCGGTAAACGAGAGGCACCGTGCCGCAGAGGGCGGCTTCCAGCACGGTCATACCGAAGGTTTCCTCCACGCTGGGGCTGACAAAAACATCCGCCGCCGTATACCATTGGGCCAGCTCCTGGGCATTCCTGGTCCGGGGCAGGGCAAGAATACTTCCGGGGATGGATTTCTTCAGTTCCGCCGGAATGCCGATGAGCACAATTTTGCAGCTGTCCGGCAGGAGGGAGTCCAGGCGCACAAAGTCCGCCAGCCCCTTCCGTGGCTCCCACACATTGGCGGCCCCCAGCACCAGAAATTTCCCTTCCAGGTGGTAAGTTTCCCGCAGCCTACTGGGAGTTGGGTGAAAAACGATGGAATCCGCCTCATTGGGGACGACGCAGAGGGGATAGTCCTTCAAAAAGCTCTGGGAAACCAGATCCCCCAGCCACTGGGAGGGCACCTGGATGGAGAGCTGTGGAATGCCTGTGAATAAGTCCTTCTTCCGGCGGTAGTTTTCTTTGGTGGCATCCAGGGTGCACTTGGGGTAGAGCCCCCTCTGGGGGCAGCTGCCGCAGCCGGTACGCCATTTTTCGCACCCGGCATACGTAAAATAGGGGCAGTTTCCCGTGAAGGCCCAGCAGTCATGAAGGGTCCAGATGATCCGCTTTCCGCAGGTGCGAAGGTAATCAAATAGGAGTCCCACATGGATGTAATAGCCGTGGAGGTTGTGGAGCCAAATCACATCCGGGTCGTATTCCCGTATCTCGGTGAGAAAGGCCTTGGTGGCGGCCTTGGAGCCAAAGCCCCCGGTGCCCAAAATGCGGTGCTGCAGGGCGTGGAGCTGGCAGTTCCGTGGGGTGCCGATGGCCAGAGTCTCCACATCGCCGCAGTTTCCGGCTTCCCGGCCATAGGCGATGAGGCATTGGTTTCCTGCGGCCTGGAGCTCCCGGGCGGCCTTCAGCACCAGCTGGCCGGTGCTCCCGACTCCTGCGGTAACGTTGATAAAGAGGTACTTCACGTCTCCGCCTCCCTGTCAAGAAGCTCCCGGAACAGGTCCACGTATTTTTGGGTGCAGATTTCCGGGGTGTAGTTTTCTAAGTAGAGCCGACGGCAGTGGGCGCGCATGGTTTCCAGAGCCTCCGGGTCCGCCTGCAGGGCCTTGATCTGCCGGACCAGAAGCTCCGACTGACCGTTTTTCAGGCTGATGCCGGCCCCCTTGTTGGTATCCGCTACAATGTCGCTGTCGTCCATGATGGCGATGAGGGGGATGCCCTCCATCATGTAGCTGTAGGTCTTGCTGGGTACACATAGGCCGGTGGTTCCGGCGGCAATGGAGATGAGGGCGGCGGAGCAGACGTCCAGGGCGTCCTGATAGTCCTTGCCGTGGAGGTAGTCCAGCACCCGGGCGTTCATCAGGTTTTCCCGGGAAATGGTTTCCTTTAAGGCTTCCAGTTTGTTGCCGTGGCCGGCAAAGAGGAAAAACACGCCGTCGTCGTCCTTGAGGAGCCGGATGGCGTTCAAAATCGTGTCCACATCCTGGACGGTGCCCATATTGCCGAAGTAGCCTACCACGAATTTGCCCTCCAGCTCCCGGGCGAACCGGTTTCCTGTCAGGTCCCGGTTCGGCTCTCCGTGGTCCGGGTACCAGTTGGGGATCACGGCGATCCGTTCTTCCGCAATGGGCCGATGGGCGGCGATAAAGTCCTTCATTTCCGTTGACAGGGCCACCACCCGGTCCGCCTTTGGATAAACCACCTTGTTGATGTGGTCCATGACCCGGGCAATGAGGCTGCCTTCTTTCAGTGCTCCCGTCTGCAGGGCAAGCTCTGGGTACAGGTCGTAGGAGACGAAAACCAGTTTGCAGCCAAAGCACTTTTTGGCCAGAGCCGCCACCCAGGGGAGGATGGGGGGGTTGGAATACACCACCACCGTGCGGCAGCGGCGAAGCCGGGGCAGATGGCAGAAGACGGCCAGGGTGAAGGAAAAATAGTTCACCAGCCGCCCCAGGATGCTTTTCCGGTCCGGCTGGAGGTAGTTGAGCCTCTGGATGCCGATGCCATCCAGAGTTTCCGCCTTGGGCACAGGAGCGCCGGTGTAGTATTCTTTTGGGTAACCGCAGAGCACATCCACGGAAAAGCCCGCCTTTGCCAGGGCTTTCGCGGTGTCAAAGGGAAGTTGAGCGGAGGAGATATACTCCGGGTGAAAGAACTGACAGAGAAAGACAATGTCCTTTTTGTCCCGCATGTCTGGTCAGCTCCTTTCTGTTCGTTATTTTTGGGACAGGTATACGCTTTCCGGAAAGGAAAAGCGCTGGTAGTTTTCAGGATAGGCGCTGAGGGCTTCGTCGTAGCGCAGGCTGCCGAAGGCCTTGTCCACGCTGCCGGAAACATGCCGCAAAATGCCCATGGTCCAGCCAAAGCCTGGGATCAGGGGCATCTCCTTTCCCTTGGCTTTGGCAATGGCCTGGACCACCCGGCTGGTGCACAGGGGCTCCGGGTCCTGGGGGCAGAAGAGCCCACGGTCCTGCCGGTCGATCAGCAGCTTTACCAGGGCGTTCAGGTTCCCTACGTAGAGCATGGAGCGCCGGTTCTCGATTTTTGGGAAGCAGGGGAGCTTTTCTGCCATTTTTTCCAGGGTGCGGAAATTCCCGGTGCAGTTTTTGCCATAGATCAGGGGTGGCCGGAGAATGGCCACCCGGAAGGAAGGGGATTCCAGGGCCCGCAGCCCCTGCTCCGCCTCCAGCTTGCTCCGCCCATAGTTATCCACAGGGGCTGTGGGGGTGTCCGCTGTGATGACGGTCTCCTTCCCGTAGGGGGCCGTCAGACCGTACACCGCCTCTGTGGAAAGAAAGAGAAACTGTTTCACGCCCTCCCGCTTGGCCTTTTCCGCCAAAGAAAGGGTCAGGTCCCGGTTGATCTTCCGGTATTCCGGGAGATAAGCGGGATCGTCCTTGGTTCTTTTCTGGTGGACCAGCCCGGCGGCGTGGTAAATGGCATCGTAACTGTGAAGATCGGCGCTTTCCCACTGCCCGTCCCGCAGGCTGATGTGTTCCACTTCGTATTCCGGCCATTGGGCGAGGTACTGCCCCAAAGCGGCGCCCAGATACCCCTGGGTGCCGGTGATCAGAATTTTCTTCATTTGGTCTTCTTCTCCATGGCACCGGTGCCGCCCTCTACCACGCCGTCATGCTTTAGTACGGCGGCAATGGAGCCGAAGAAGCATTTGCAGTCGAAAAGAAAGCTGAGGTTTTTCACATATTCCCCGTCCAGAGCGGCCTTCTGCTCAATGGGGAGCTCGTCCCGGCCGTTGATCTGGGCCCAGCCGGTGAGGCCCGGCCGCACATCGTTGGCCCCCACCGTGTCCCGCAGGGCAATCAGGTCAAACTGGTTCCACAGGGCGGGCCGGGGGCCCACCACGGACATCTTGCCAGTGAAGATCTGAAAAATCTGGGGCAGCTCGTCCAGGGAGGTTTTGCGCAGGACCTTTCCAACCCGGGTGATATACTGCTCCGGGTTCTCCAGCAGATGGGTGGGCACATCGTGGGGGGTGCACATCTTCATGGTGCGGAATTTCAGAATGTTGAAGTGGGTCTTGTGGAGCCCTATCCGCTTCTGCTTGAAAAAGATCGGGCCGGGATCGTCGATCTTGATGGCGAGAGCCACCAATAGATACACCGGGGACAGGACCACGATCCCACCGGCGGAAAGAATGATATCCAAAAAACGCTTTCCATATTTCGAGTACAAGCTGATTCCCTCTTTCTGTTTGCTGCCATCCGGACAAAAATATTCACCTTAGTATACCACAAAATGGATATCACAGCAAGAAAAAGTTTTCAGAAAACCCTTTCCCGGCGTTTTTTTGCTCCGCAAATATTTGTGAAAACCCTTGCATTCCGCCGGGGAAACGGATATAATAAACTGATTCATTATCGATATTACTTGTAAGAGGTTTTGCTGTGTACTTAAAATCACTGGAATTGCAGGGCTTCAAGTCCTTCCCGGACAAGACGGTGATCCGCTTCGGCGACGACATCACCGCCATTGTAGGCCCCAACGGCTCCGGCAAGTCCAATATTTCCGACGCCATCCTCTGGGTCATGGGCGAACAGAGCTCCAAGACCCTCCGGGGCGCCAAGATGGAGGATGTGATCTTCGGAGGCACCGCCAAGCGGCCCCAGCTGGGCTTTGCGGAGGCCACACTGACCCTGGACAATTCGGACCGGGCTCTGGCCTACGATGCCGACGAGGTGGTGGTCACCCGGCGGTATTACCGCTCCGGCGACGGCGAATACTATATCAACCGCCAGTCCGCCAGACTCAAAGACATCAATGAGCTCCTCATGGACACAGGTCTCGGCCGGGAGGGCTACTCCAACATCGGCCAGGGCCGCATTGACGAGATATTGTCCTTAAAATCCGGAGACCGCCGGGAAATCTTTGAAGAGGCGGCGGGCATCTCCAAATACCGCCACCGGAAGGAAGAGACCGAGCGGCAGCTGGAGCGGACGGAGGACAATCTGCTGCGCATTGGAGATAAGGTCTCTGAGCTGGAAATGCAGCTGGAGCCCCTGAAGGTCCAGTCCGAAAAGGCCAGAAAATACCTGGAGATGAAGGAAGAGCTTCAGGGAGTGGAGGTGGCCGTGTGGCTGGACACCCTGGATAAGCTCTCCGCCGCGGCGAAAAAGGCGGAGGAGGACTATAAGTCCGCGTCCTTCGTCCTTCAGCAGGCTCACGACGACCTGGACGGGCTCTACCGCCAGGCGGAGGAGCTGGGCACTGCTTTGCGGGAAAAGGACGGGGCTCTGGAATCCGTCCGGGTGAAGACCACTATGTTCCAGAGCACCCACCAGCAGCTGGAGGGCCAGATGGCGGTGCTCCGGGGCAACGTGGAGAACAACGACGCCAACATAGGGCGCATTGAAGAGGAACTCAAGGGGGCGCTGGACCGGTCCGGCGGCCTGGAAAGCCAGATCACCCAGGCCCAGACACGCATTGCCCAGCTCGACAAGGATCTGGCGGATGTTACCGGCTCCATCCAGGCCAGCGCCCAGAAGCTCAGCGAAATGACCGCCTCTGCCCAGGGGCTCAGCCGCCAGTTTCTGGAGCTGAGAGGCAAAGAATCCACCCTGACGGCGGACATCGCCGGATGCGAGGCGGAGGTCCGGGGCATTGAAGAGAACCGCCTTACCGCCGCCCAGCGTCTCCAGGAATTGGACGGGGACTTGAGCGCCGGAAAGCAGCGGCTGGAGGAGGCCAAGAAGAGCCTGGAGGACAGCCGTACCCAGCTGCAGAAGGCTCAGGAACAGGTGACGGCCTCCAACAATGTGATTTCCGGCTTTGCCCTCCGGCAGGAGAGCCGGAGAAAAAATCGGGATGCCTCCATGGAGGCCCTGCGGGACATTACCTCCCGCTTAGACGGGGTTTCTGCCAAGGTCCGGGTCTTCCGGGCCATGGAGCGGGACTATGAGAGCTATCAGAAGTCCGTCCGGATGGTCATGCAGGAGGCCCAGCGGGGGTCCCTGCGGAACATCCACGGCCCTGTGTCCCGGCTCATCCGCACCGACGACAGCTACGCCGTGGCCATCGAGATCGCCTTGGGCGCTGCCATGCAGCAGATCGTGGTGGACAGCGAGGCCGACGGCAAGGCGGCCATCAACTATCTGAAGCGCACCGGCGGCGGCCGGGCCACCTTCCTGCCCCTGTCCAACATCTGGGGCAAGAGTCTCCAGGAGCCGGGCATCGAAAATTGCCGGGGCTTTGTAGGAGTGGCGGCGGACCTGGTCCGATGTGACGCCAAATACCGAAATGTGATCCTGAATCTGCTGGGCCGGACGGTGATCGCCTCCGACCTGGACGCGGCCATTGCCATGGCTCGGCAGTATAAAAACAGGTTTCGCATTGTGACCCTGGACGGCCAGGTGATGAACACCGGCGGCTCCATGACCGGCGGTTCCGTAAACCGGGACGCGGGCATCCTGTCCCGGGCCAACGAGCTGGAGAAGCTGACGGCCCAGGAGCAGCAGCTCCAGAAGCAGAAGGCCGAGGAAGAAGCAAGACTTCAGGAGTGCCAAAGGCTTTTTGACCAGGTGGAGTATCAGCTCTCCACCGCCCGGGACCAGCTCCGGGAGGCGGAGGACCAGGTCCTTCGGCTCCAGGGTCAGGAAAAGCAGTTCGAAGTGATGTATAACGCCATTGTGGAGGCGGAGGCCTCCGCCCAAAAAGAGCGGGACAGCCTCCACAGCCGGGACCGGAGCGACGCGGAGCGCTTATCGGCCCAGAAGGCGAAGATACAGGTCTACGAAAAGGATCTGGCTTCTGTCCGCCAGCAGCTTTCCCAATTGGAGGGAAGCCAGAGTGAAGCGGCTCAGGCCACCGACGCCATTACCGCCCACATGACGGAGCTGCGGACAAAGGAAGCGGCTCTGACGGCGGAAAAGACCACGGCCCAGTCCCACATGGAAGACCTGCGGAGTCTGCGCAGTGCTATGGAAGGGGACCGGGAGAAGAAAGAGGCCCTGATGGCCGCCATCCGACAGGAAAATGAGCGCCTGGCCGGGGAGATCCAGGACCTGGAGCAGCGGCAGAAGACCAACGACCAGGAGGCCGCCGCTATGAACGTGACCTTCCAGGAAATGCTCCAGGACCGGGCAGACACCGAGGCCGGAAAGACCAAGGCCGAGCACGATGCTCAGGAGAAGAACAAAGACATTCTGAACATGGAGCGGGCCTGTGCCCTCTTAGAGCAGAAAAAGGTCACCACCTCTATGGAGGAAAAGCAGATCATCGACAAGCTGTGGGACAACTACGGCCTGACCCCCGGTACCGCCGGAGAGAAGCGGGGGAAGATCGAATCCGTGGCGGCGGGAAACCGGCGCATCGGAGAGCTCAAGCGAAAAATCGCCGCCCTGGGCACCCCAAACCTGGGCGCCATCGACGAATACGCCCGGGTCAACGAGCGCTACCAGTACCTGGCGGAGCAGCGGGACGATGTGCTCACCTCCAAGCGGGAGCTGGAGAGTATCATCCGGGACATCACCAAGGAAATGACCACGATTTTTGTGGAGGAATTCGGCAAGATCAACCACTATTTCGGTCAGGTCTTCGAGGAGATGTTCGGCGGAGGCAAGGGTCAGCTGATCCTGGAAGACCCGGAGAACCCCCTGACCTGCGGCATTGAGATCCGGGTCCAGCCCCCCGGAAAGCAGGTAAAGACCATTACCCTGCTCTCCGGCGGCGAGAAGGCCTTTGTGGCAACGGCATTGTACTTCGCCATTTTGAAGGTCCGGCCCACCCCCTTCTGTCTGCTGGACGAGATCGACGCCGCTCTGGACGACCGGAACGTAGACCGGTTCGCCGGATATCTGCACAAC
The DNA here is from genome assembly GCA_050873165.1 of Faecousia sp. Classification (GTDB taxonomy): domain Bacteria; phylum Bacillota; class Clostridia; order Oscillospirales; family Oscillospiraceae; genus Faecousia. The sequence goes on along the minus strand of JBNMIH010000029.1, from coordinate 1,165 downwards.
CTGAAAAAGACTCAGTTCATTGTCATCACCCACAGAAGAGGCACCATGGAGTCCGCGGATGTGCTCTACGGCGTCACCATGCAGGAGCAGGGTGTGTCGAAGCTGTTGAGATTGGATCTGAACCAGATGGAAGAGTATCTGGGCATTGGAGAATAATAAAAACCCTCCCCCAGGGGAAGGGAAAGGATAAAGGAGTAATTTATGGGATTTTTTGATAAAATCAAGCAGGGCCTGACCAAGACCCGGGATGCCCTCAGCGAGAGCTGGAACGACCTCTTCTCCGAGGACACGGAGCTGGACGACGACTTCTATGACGAGCTGGAAGAGAGCCTGATCCTGGCGGACATGGGCGTGGAGACCGCGGCAAAAGCCACGGAGAAGCTCCGCAAGGCCGTCCGAGACCAGGGCATCACCCGGGCAGACCAGGCGAAAGCGGCTCTGCGGGTCATTCTGACCAGCATGGTCAGCGTTGGAGACCCCAATCTGGACCTGTCCACCCACCCCAGCGTGATCCTGGTCATTGGTGTTAACGGTGTGGGCAAGACCACCACCATTGGCAAGATCGCCAAGCAGCAGGTGGATGCGGGGAAGAAGGTCCTGCTGGTGGCGGGAGACACCTTCCGGGCCGCCGCTGCGGACCAGCTGGAAGTTTGGGCCCAGCGCAGCGGGGCGGACCTGGTGCGCCAGCACGAGGGCGCAGACCCTGCCGCTGTGGTCTATGACGGGATCCAGGCTGCCAAGACCCGGGATGTGGATGTCATCATCATCGACACTGCCGGACGGCTCCACAACAAGCAGAACCTGATGAACGAGCTGGGCAAGATCAGCCGTATCGTGGAGCGGGAGCTTCCCGGCTCTGCCCGGGAGGTGCTGCTGGTGCTGGACGGCACCACGGGCCAGAACGGCCTGATCCAGGCCAAGCAGTTCAAGGAGATCGCCGGGGTCACGGCCATTGCCGTCACCAAGCTGGACGGCACCGCCAAGGGCGGCATTGTTATTGCCGTGGCGGACCAGCTGAACCTGCCGGTGAAGTTCATCGGAGTAGGCGAGCAGGCAGACGACCTGATGCCCTTCGAGGCAAGACCCTTCGTGGAAGCGCTGATTTAAAGGAAACGGAAATTCAGGGGCGCAAAAGAAAGAGGAGAATCCCATGAAAGTTGTTTTG
>JBNMIH010000028.1:0-33965 GCA_050873165.1 Faecousia sp. | reverse complement strand
GCATTTGTGCAATCACATTTTCGTACAGCATTCCCTCGTTCAGCCCCAGCTTGCCGTCCAGGATTTGTTTGTAGACCTCATCCTCCAACAGCTCGTTTTCGTCGAAAGCATGGCTGACAAGCAGCCCCGTGTCTCCCAGGTAGCACTTGATATAGGTATCGGATTCTGTCAGGGACAGACCCACATTGGGGTCGCTGGCACGGCGGCATTCGTTGGCCACCATGGAATCGGTCAGCCAGAAGAAGGTTTCCTCATACTGGTCAGCAGAAGAACCGGCGGCAATGCGATTGAACACCACCCGCTTTTCGTGCCGGGAGAGCAGGCCGGGAATCTGGTCAAAAATCGCCAGCACTTTGGAACGGTATTGCGCCTGAATCTTCATAATGTCGTTCCGGTATAGTGCCAGAATGTCCCGCTTTTCCAGATCAGCCTTGCCAAAATCCTTCCGTCCTTCCAGGAATGCAACAATGCTCATGGGCATTCCGCCCACCAGCATATATTGCTTGAACAGAAGCATGGCCTTGTTGTGCAGAGTCCGCTCCAAAGGCTCTCGCTTTTCAAAGCAGGTCTTGATATAGGCCACCATAGGCTTTTCCCCCAGTGCCCAACAGAATTCCTCAAAGTCCAGGGGATACATTTTCATCTGCCGTTCCTCGGAGGGGATCACAATATCCTTCACGTTTTCCTTGATGGAAATGAGGGAGCCGGTTTCCATATAGTCATAGCGCCCATCGGCAACCAGATACTTAATGGCCTCTCTGGCTTTGGGGAACAGCTGCACTTCATCGAAGATGATCACGCTGTCCCGCTCATGCAGCTGGACACCATACTGGACAGACAGCAGCATGAAGAATGTGTCCAGATCATTCAGATACAGCTGGAAGTATTCCTTTACATCGCTGGACGCTTTCGCAAAGTCGATCAGGATATAGCTTTTGTACTCGTTCTTTGCAAACTCCTCCACAACTGTGGACTTTCCGATTCGCCGCGCGCCCTCAATCAGCAGCGCTTTCTTGCCGGCACACTCCGTTTTCCATGCCAGGAACTTGTCGTAAATTTTTCGCTTGAATAGCATACTGTTCACCTCTACAGGTATTTTAACACAGGTTTCCACAATACGCAATATTAAAACAGCAAGAAGTTTCGACAATACGCAGGTTTACAGCAGGAGGCATTTCCGGCAATACGCAGGTTTATTCCCCATCCTAGCGATTTTCTGGCAAAATGTCAAGAAAAAACTTCAAAAGGCACTTGCATCTTCCCGCCAAAAGTGCTATACTCTTGGCAATAGCGTTGACGAAGACCGAATCCGTGTGATTCCCTTCCCAGAGAGGCGGGCAGATGCTGAAAGTCCGCTGTGGGGATACGGAGGAGACCACTTCTGAGCCGTGCGTGAGAAAGCCAACGAGCGCAAGCGCACCGCATTTTCCGCCCCGCGACAGTGGGCTTTGAGTGAAAAGTCAAGGTGGAACCGTGCTTACTTCAGGCACCCTTGGAAATCCAGGGGTGCCTTTTTGCATCCCTACACTCGAAAAGGAGACAAAACCATGAAAATCATTTACAAAGACGGCACCGTTGCTGAGTGTCCTCCCGAAGAAGCCCTGCATGTGCTGCGGCACACCGCTGCCCACATTATGGCCCAGGCCATCCAGCATCTGTACCCGGACGCGGACTTTGCCTACGGCCCCGCCACCGAGAAGGGCTTCTACTACGATGTGGACTTTGGCGACAAGAAGCTGACGGACGAGGACCTGGAAGCCATCGAAAAAGAGATGAAGAAGATCGTCAAGGCCAATCTGCCCATCAAGCCCTTCATCCTGCCCCGGGACGAGGCGGTGAAGCTCATGCACGACCGTCACGCCAAGTATAAGGAAGAGCACATCGGTGACCTGCCCGAGGATGCCGTTATCAGCTTCTATCAGCAGGGCGACTATATCGATATGTGCGTCGGCCCCCATCTGACCTACACCAAGGGACTGAAGGCCTTCAAGATTACCCAGCAGTCCGGCGCCTACTGGAAGAACGACGCCAACAACAAGATGCTGACCCGGATCAACGGCGTGGCCTTCTTCTCCCAGGAGGAGCTGGACGAGTATGTGAAGCAGCAGGAAGAGGCCAAGGCCCGGGATCACCGGAAGATCGGTAAGGAAATGGGCCTGTTCATGACCGACGAGCTGGTGGGCCGTGGTCTGCCCATGTTCCTGCCCAGAGGCTATACGGTCTGGCAGGAGCTGGAGAACTATATCAAGGAAAAAGAGCGGAAGCTGGGCTATCAGCACGTCATGACCCCCTGTGTAGGCACCGTGGCACTGTATCAGACCTCCGGCCACTGGGCCCACTACAAGGACAACATGTTCCCCGCCATGGAAGTGGACGGTGAGAGCTTCGTCCTGCGGCCCATGAACTGCCCCCACCACATGATGATCTACGCCAACCGTCCTCACTCCTACCGGGAGCTGCCCATCCGGATCGGCGAAATTGCCCACGACTTCCGTTATGAGTCCAGCGGCACCCTGAAGGGCATTGAACGTGGCCGTCACTTCTGCCAGAACGACGCCCACCTCTTCGTCACCCCCGACCAGATCAAGGACGAGGTTGCAAGAGTTGTGAACCTGATTTCCGATGTCTACAAGGACTTCGGTATTACCGACTACCGCTGCGTCCTTTCCCTGCGGGACCCTGAGGACAAGGTCAAGTATCATCCCGACGATGCCATGTGGGACAAGGCCGAGAGTGCCCTTCGTGAAGTGCTGACGGAGCTGGGCATCCACTTCACCGAGGAAATCGGTGAGGCTGCCTTCTACGGCCCCAAGCTGGACGTCAACGTGAAGCCCGCCGTAGGCGCCGAGTACACCCTGTCCACCTGCCAGCTGGACTTCTGCCTGCCCGCCAAGTTTGACCTGAAGTATGTGGATTCTGACGGCAAGGAGCAGACCCCTGTGGTGCTGCACCGGGCCATCCTGGGATCCCTGGACCGCTTCATGGCCTATATGATCGAAGAGACCAAGGGCAAGTTCCCCGTGTGGCTGGCTCCCCTGCAGGTCAAAGTTCTGCCCGTGTCCGAAAAGACCATGGATTACGCCAAGCAGGTCAATCAGGCTCTGGAGGATGCCAACATCCGCACCCAGCTGGACGAGCGCAGCGAGAAGATCGGCTACAAGATCCGGGAGGCCCGCCAGATCGACCGGGCCCCCTATATGCTGATCCTGGGTGCCAAGGAAGCTGAGGAGGGCACCATCTCCGTCCGGAACCGGGACACCGACGAGACCACCGTCATGAACCTGGACGACTTCATCGCCAAGGTCAGAAGCGAAATCGCGACCCGGGCAAGATAAGTTCACTTTTCCCTTTCCTCCCGCCTTGCGGCGGGAGGATTTTTTTCTTGACGAAAAATGGGGAAGCGGTATAATAAGGGAGAATAACCCTCTCCTGGGAGAGGGTGGCAGGGCGAAGCCCTGACGGGTGTGGGGCGGTACCAGGTCGGACCATGTACCGCCCCTCATCCGGCCCTGCGGGGCCACCTTCCCCCAGGGGAAGGTGGGGTTTACGGAGGAATTATGAAAAAGAGAAAACTGGACAGGCAGATGCTGTCCGTTATTTTTGCGCTGGCCTGGCCCACCATGCTGGAAGAGCTGATGCAGACCGCCGTGCAGTACATCGATACGGCTATGGTGGGCTCTCTGGGTACCCAGGCCACGGCAGCGGTGGGGGCCACCGGCACCGTTTCCTGGCTGGTGGGCAGTACGGTTTCCGCCGTGGGCGTGGGCTTCCTGGCCTACATCTCCCAGGCCTTTGGGGCCGGGGAGCAGGAGCGGGCCAAGCGGGCCTCCGCCCAGTCCTGTCTGGCTGTACTGGTGTTAGGGCTGCTGCTGACCGGTGTCACCATCGGGCTCAGCAATCGAATTGTGGTCTGGATGCAGGTGGACCCCAGCATCCGGGAAAGCGCTGCCGCCTATTTCCGGATCCTCTACATGCCCATGCTCTTCCGGGCAGCCAGCATTCTCTTTGCTACTGTGCTCCGGGCAGTGGGAGACACCCAGGCCCCTATGCGGGTAGGCCTCAAGGTCAACCTGATCAACATCTTTCTGAACTTTCTGCTGATCTATCCCAGCAGGACTGCATCTCTTTTCGGCACTTCCCTGCCCCTCTGGGGTGCGGGCTGGGGCATCAACGGTGCGGCGGCGGCCAGCGCCATTGCTTATACCTACGGCGGCATTGCCATGACCCGGCGTCTGTGGCAGCATGAGGAAATTTCCCCCAAAGGCCAGCGGTTTCTGCCGGATATGCAGGTGCTGCGGCCCTGCCTGAAGGTAGCCTTCCCCAATATGCTCCAGCGCTTCGGCACCAGTCTGGGCTATGTGGCCTTCGCCTCCATGATCAACGCCTTAGGGGATGTCTCCGCCGCCGCCCACACCATCGCCAATACGGTGGAGTCCCTGTTCTACATCCCCGGCTACGGCATGCAGACCGCTGCCGCCACCTTGGCAGGCAATGCCCTTGGCGCCAAGGATGGAAAACGACTGAACAGTCTCTCCGGGACCTTCCTGCCCCTGGAAATCAGCCTGATGGTTGTTTCCGGCGGTCTGCTGTTCCTCTTCGCCCCTCAGCTGGTGGGCATCTTTACCAAGGACCCTCAGGTTCAGGGGCTGGGTGCCACCGTTTTGCGGATGGTGGCTGTTTCAGAACCCTTCTACGGCGTTCCCATCATTCTGGAAGGCCTGATGCAGGGCACCGGCCGGACCTCCGCCCCCTTTGTCTTCAATATCGCCGGTATGTGGGGCGTGCGCATTTTGGGCACATTCATCTGCACCCGACTTTTGGGGTTGGGCCTTATCTCCGCCTGGGGCTGCATGATCGGACACAACCTTCTGCTGTTTGTACTGTTTACGGCGTATTTCGCCAGCGGAAAAGCCCTGCCAAAGGTGGCATAAAGGAGTTAGATATGAACTACGTTATTTTCGACCTGGAATGGAACCAGCCGGCAGACGACACCTCCACGCTCTTGGAACCCATCTATTTTCCCGGAGATATTATCGAAATCGGCGCCGCCAAGCTGGATGACCGGTTTCAGCTGATCGATACCTTCCGGGTCTACAGCAAACCGAGGTATTATCCCAAAATGCACAAGCGCATCGCCTCTCTCACCGGCATCCACGACAAGCTCCTGGAGGAGCAGGGTCTTCCCTTCCCGGAAGCCTACCAAACCTTCATCGACTGGTGTGGGGAAGAATACGCCTTCATGACCTGGAGCATGAGCGACCTGCCCACCCTCATTGACAACATGGTGCTCTACGGCGTTGATATTTCCAACCTTCCGGACTGGTACGACCTTCAGCGGATCTTCAGCCGGGAGGTCATGCGCTCTTCTGTAAAGTACTCCCTGGAATACGCCATGGAGGTCCTCCAGGAAACCGGCGGTGCCGCCCACGACGCCATGAACGACTCCGTAAACACCGCCAAAATCTGCGACCACCTGGACCTGGACCAATACCTGGACGAATACGCCTCCCGGGTCTTCGCCGAAAAGCCCAACGACCATAGCTTCGAAAGCCTCCAGAGCCTCCTGCAAGACCAGGACCTGCTCCGTTTCCCCTGCCCCTGGTGCGGCAAAAACGTCGCCTGCGAGCCTTGGATCGCCAGCTGGAAGCAGGACTATATCAGCTACGGCAAAGACGAGGAAGGAGACGAGTTCTTCGTGACTCTGACCGCCAGCCGCCTCCCGGACGGCACCTACCGTGCCAAACGGGTGTTTCAGGAAATGAGCGACGATCTGTGGGAGCAGTATCAGGACAAGAAGGAGCTGCTGAACGTGTAGACAAAAAATCGGCCAGTGATGGCCGATTTTTTTGATCTCGTTCCCCTCTTGACAATCTTTCCCATTGGCAATAGAATAAACCAAGTTATTAATAAACTAATTTATTATTGGAGATGACCGTATGCCAGCCAAGAAGCAAGTTACAAGGGCCCATATTCTGGCCGCAGCGCTGAAGCTATTGAAGGAGCAGGGCTATGAGGCGGTGACCATCAAGCGGCTTGCCCAGGAATTGGGCTGCTCCACCCAGCCTGTGTATCTCTCTTTTTCCGGAATGGAGGAGCTGCGGGCAGAGCTGATCCCCATGGCAATTGCCGAATTCGAAGCGGATATGAAGCAGGGCAGTTCCGACGGCACGGTTCGCCTTTACGGTATGGCCTACATCCGATTTGCCAAAGAGGAGCCCCGGCTGTTCCGATTCCTGTTTATGCGTGCCAACGCCTTTTCAGAGACAAAGCAGGCTCTGCTTCCCATGATTGAAGGGGCGATCCTGGAGTTGATGGACACTTATCCTATCAGCCACGAGGAAGCGGACCTGCTCCACGACCAGCTGTGGATGCACGCCCATGGGATCGCTTCTATGATTGCGACCGACTTCTGCGACTGGGATATGGAAAAGGTCGGCAGGATGCTTGCTGGTGCCCGCTGTGCATTTACAAAAGAATATGAGGCCTGATATGTTTACAAATAAGGATTTAAAGAATCTGATTGTCCCACTTTTCGTGGAGCAGTTTCTGCTGATGTTCGTAGGGATCGCAGATACTTTTGTGGTCAGTTTCTCCAGCGAGGCAGATGTTTCCGGTGTTTCCCTGGTCACCTCTTTCAATACGGTTCTGATTTTTCTCTTCACCGCCCTGTCCTCCGGCGGCGCAGTCATCATCAGTCAGTATATCGGCAGCCGAAATGAAAAGGCAGCTTCCCGCGCCTCCGGACAGCTGCTGATGATCTCCACTGCCATCTCCGCCGGAATGGCTGCCTTGATCCTGGTATTTCATACCCAGCTTCTGCGGCTTCTCTTCGGCAGGATCGAAGCGGACGTCATGTCGGCCTGCCAATCCTACCTCTGGATCACAACCCTGTCTCTCCCCTTTCTTGCCATCTACGATGCCGGGGCAGCTCTTTGCCGAAGCATCGGAAAAACCAACGTGACCATGAATATCTCCATCGTTGCCAATGTCATCAACGTCGTCGGCAACTGCATCGGTGTATTCGTCCTCAGGCTGGGTGCGGCAGGCGTTGCCTACCCCTCCCTGATTTCCCGGGTGCTTTCCGCCGCTGTGGTAACTGTTTACTGCTTCCATCCCAGAAACCCGGTGCGGTACCGGGTGGCGGATATCCTCGCCTGGGATAGGGGTCTTCTGAGGCGGATCATGGGCATTGCGCTGCCCAATGGGCTGGAAAACGGCGTACACCAGTTTGTAAAAGTAGCCCTTTCCAGTATGGTAGCCCTGTTCGGCACCTACCAGATCGCAGCGAACGGCGTCGCCCAGAGCATCTGGTCCCTGGCCTCCATTATGGGGCTGGCCATGGCCCCGGTGTATACCACGGTGATCGGTCAGTGCATGGGCGCCGGAGACATGGATGGAGCAAACCTTTATTTCAAGAAGCTAAACAAAATCACCTTGGTCTTATCCATCTTTTGGAACGCCCTGGTCTTCGCCATGACTCCGCTGATCGTTCGTTATTCCGCCGTCTCTCAGGAAGCCAAAGACCTGGTGATCTGGCTGGTACTGATCAACAACATTTTCAACGGCCTGGCCTATCCCTTTGCCGGTTCCCTGGGCAATGGCCTCCGGGCGGCCGGGGATGTACGATTCACCATGGTGGTCTCCATTACCCTGACCATTGCCGCACGGCTCTTTTTCTCTGCCCTCTTCGGCCTGTGGCTGGGCTGGGGCGTCATCGGTGTGGCCATTGGCATGAGCATCGATCTGGTTTTCCGGGGCGCTATTTTTATCTGGCGGCTGAAGTCCCAGAAGTGGACCCGGTTTCAGTTGATTTGAATAAGGCACAATGGCAAACAGGCCATGATCGCATCTCTGCAGATCATGGCCTGTTTGTTTCCGTTTCTCCGACACTGTTTTTCCTTAGGTCAAAGCAGCAGCATTCGAAATCCCAGCATATGAGATAGAACGGCTGACTGATTATTCCTTTCCAGTCTGCTTCAAATTTGCCAGCTTCTTCATGTACTTGGGAATCTCAATACCCTGAGGGCAGTGCTTCATGCAGGCCCCGCAGTTCAGGCACTGGGTGGGCAGCTTGTCCTCCTGAATTCCGTTCAGCTCACTGCCGTTCCACCAGCCCTCATACTTGTAGGCATTGTAAATTTTCAGCATTCCGGGGATGTCCAGTTCCTGGGGGCACTCGCTGCAGCAATAGCGGCAGCCGGTACAGGGCACCGTCAGACTTGCCTTCAGCGCGTGGGCCATCTCCTTTACGAAAACCGTCTGTGCTTCATCCAAAGCATCTTCACTTTCAAATACCGCCACATTGTCCTTGATCTGGTCCATGGTGGACATGCCGCTGAGCATGACCTGTACGCCCTCCTTCGCCTTCAGCCAGCGCAGAGCCCAGGAAGCAATGGACCAATCCGGCTGCTTCTGCTTCATTTTGGCGTTGAGCTCTTCTCCCAGGTCCGCCAGTTTGCCGCCGCGGACAGATTCCATGACCATAATGGGAATGTTGTGGGAGACCAGAAGTTCGTATTCCTCCTTGGTGGTGGCAAACTCCCAATCCAGGTAGTTCATCTGGATCTGGGCAAAGTCCCAATTCCTCCGTTCCGCCATCTTCCGCAGGGTTTCGGGGGATGCGTGGGAAGAAAATCCAAAATAGGTGATCCTCCCCTTGCGCTGCTGCTCCTCAAAATAGTCAATGCAGCCGGAAGAGAGATATTTCTCCAGATTTCCGTCGGTCAAACAGTGCAGCAGATAGAAATCGATGTGATCCGTTCTCAGGCGCTTCAACTGCTCCTCGAAAACCGCCTCGTAGTCTGGATTCGCCTCAATATAAAACTTGGTTGCCAGATAATAGCTGTCCCTGGGATATTTGCTCAGGGCCGCGCCTACGCACTTCTCGGACTCGCCGTTGTTATAAATGTAGGCAGTGTCATAATAGTTGATCCCGTGGGCCATGGCATAGTCCAGGATCTCCTCGGCCTTTTTCCAATCGATAGCCGCGTTGGGGTCTCCAGTATCTACAGAAGGCAGACGCATATTGCCCATGCCAAGCCGGGACAGCCGGATGTTCTGAAAGGCCTTGTAAATCATATTGGGTTCCTCCTTATTTTGGTTCTATGTTTTTGCTCCCTGTGTTTATTATAATCGAAAATTCCCATTTGTAAAGAACAGGGCCATTCTATTGACTTTTCCCTTCCCCGCTGCTACAATATTGCTAACAATCATTCGTTAGCTTAAAGGAGGCAGTTCTATGAATGACAAACAAATTCGGATCCGCCGTGAGGAGAAAAGAGACGATCAGGCTGTAGAAAACCTGGTCCGGGAATCCTTCTGGAATGTCTACCGCCCCGGGTGCACAGAGCACTATGTGCTCCACTGCCTCCGGAACGATCCGGCCTTTGTGCCGGAGCTGGACCTGGTGATGGAACTGGACGGGGAGCTGATTGGGCAGGTCGTCTATGTCCGGTCCCACATTCTCTGCTCCGACGGAAAGAATCTTCCCATTCTGACCTTTGGGCCCATCGGCATTGCCCCGAAGCACAAGCGCCAGGGCTACGGAAAGCAGCTGCTGGACGCTTCTCTGGCTATGGCCCGGGAGCTGGGGGCTGGAGCAACCGCCATCACCGGAAACATGGATTTCTACGGGAAGTCCGGCTTTGTTCCTGCCAAAGAAAGGGGCATCCGCTACGCTGACGACCCGGAGGCGGATTACTTCCTCATCAAGGAACTGATCCCCGGCTTCCTGGAGGGGGTCACCGGTACATACACGGACCCGGAAGGATATTTTGTCGCCGACAAGGACCCGGAGGCCTTCGAGGCCTTTGACGCTCTGTTCCCCAAGAAGGAGAAGCTCCGCCTGCCTGGGCAGCTGTTTGAATGAGCCCGAAGGGGCTACTCCCTATGCACCATCCGGAAAAAGAGCCCCACATGCTTTCTCAGCTTTTCCAGGCACTCCCCTTCCCGCTCCGGCTGGCGGTCGCAGATGGCAATCAAGGTAATGACCGGGGCCACATAGAGCATGGCCAGAGTGTCCGGATCCTCACATTGGATTTCCCCGGCTGCCATGAGGCTGCGGAAGATCCCGGCATGATATTGGACTACCCGGTCCACATACCGCTGGGAATACATGGCCCCAAGCTCCGGGGAGCGGAACTGCTCGATGGTCATCATTTTCCGGAATCGGCGGATGGTGTCATCATGGAGGGAATACTCAAAAATCTGCTGCACCTTTTGAAAAAGCCCCTCCTCGGTGATGTGGGCAAACACCGGGATATCCTGCCGGTCATCCTGCACATGGATCTGGAGTTTGTCCGTATCCCGCTGGTATTGGACCGCAGTAGATGCGACAATGGCGTCAAAAATCGCCTGCTTGCTGGGGTAGTGGTTGTACAGGGACGGCGCCTTGATCCCCACCGCCTGGGCGATCTCCCCCACGCTGACGGAATCGTAGCCCCGCTCTGAAAAAAACTCCAGGGCCTTTTCCAGGATTTTCTGTTTGGTATCTTCCTGTTTCATATGGTCACCGTCCGAATCATCGTTAGCTGGATTATAGTATACTTCCGGCCAAAAGTCAAATTCATCTTGAATTTTGCCGACAGTTCCTTTATAATTATGGGCGAAATTTTGCTTTTTACGGAGGAACCATGCTGAAACTTTCCCTGGATATGTACCAAACCCTGGCTATGGCCGTCGGCGTCCTGTACCTGGGCGGCTTTTTGAAGCATAACATCCATCTTTTGGAGCACTTCTGCATCCCCGCCCCGGTGGTGGGCGGCGTCGTGTTCGCCTTTGCCTCCCTGCTGCTCTACAGCACAGGTCTTCTGGAGCTGGAATTTGACGAAACGCTAAAGACCGTGTGTATGGTCATTTTCTTTACATCCGTAGGCTTCCAGGCCAATATCCGCATCCTGAAAAATGGCGGCGTGGACCTGCTGCTGTTTCTCATCTGCGTCATTGTGCTGATCGTCGCCCAGAACGGCGTGGCCGTAGGCATTGCCAAGGCCCTGGGGCTGAATCCCCTGGTTGGTCTGTGCACCGGCTCCATCCCCATGGTGGGCGGCCACGGCACCTCCGGTGCCTTCGGGCCCATCCTGGAGCAGCTGGGCGTAGAGGGCGCCACGACCTTGTGCACCGCCGCCGCCACCTTCGGCCTGATTGCCGGTTCCCTCATGGGCGGCCCCCTGGGCCAGCGGCTGATCCGCCGCCATGATCTGCTTTCCACTGTGGAAGCAGAGGACGAAACGCCCCTGATCGAAGAGGAAGAGAAGAAGCACCGGTCCGTCAGCATGTACGCCCCGGCGGCCTACCAGATCGCCATTGCCATGGGCCTGGGCACCCTGGTCTCCTGGCTTCTGAGCCTGACGGGCATGACCTTCCCCATCTACATCGGGGCCATGATCGTAGCCGCCATTATGCGAAACGTAGGCGAATTCACGGGCCACTTCTACATCCACATCGGCGAGATCAACGACATCGGCGGCATCTGCCTTTCGTTGTTTCTGGGCATTGCCATGATCACCCTGAAGCTGTGGGAGCTGGCCTCCCTGGCCGCCCCTCTCATCATTCTGCTGCTGGGCCAGGTGCTCTTTATGGGACTCTTCGCCTACTTTGTGGTGTACAACCTCATGGGCCGGAACTATGACGCCGCGGTCCTCTCCGCCGGTATCTGCGGCTTCGGCATGGGTGCCACCCCCAACGCCATGGCCAATATGCAGGTCCTCACAGAGAAATATGCCCCTTCCGTCAAGGCCTACCTGCTGGTGCCCATCATCGGCTCCATGTTCGCCGATTTTCTCAACAGCCTTACCGTCACCCTGTTCATCAATCTGGTCTGAGAGGTAAAAACCATGTTCAAGAAGCTGAAAAACAAGCTGCGCCTGACCTTCGCCACCGAAAACCTGGCCGTGCCGGAGATCCACACCAACGAGGTGGAGAATACGGACAATACGGAAGAGGAACACGTGAGCATCCTCTACGACAATCTGGCTATGCCGGAGATCCAATTTTTGCCCCATCAAAAAAAGGACTGAGGTCACACCATGCTCAAACAGCTGCGGTACTTCCAGTCCGTCGTCCGCCTGAACAGTTTCTCTGAGGCCGCGGAGGAAAACTATATCTCCCAGTCCGCCATCTCCCAGCAGGTCCAGGCCCTGGAGCGGGAGCTTGGCTTCCGGCTTCTGGAGCGCAAAAATCGGAGCTTTACCCTGACACCTGCCGGAGAATATTTCTATCAAAAAAGCCTGATTTTAACGGCAGACTACCAGCGGATGTGTGCGGAAGCCGCTAAAATCGCCAACGGTGATCAAGCCGTCCTGAAGGTGGGCTACCTGCGCAGTTTTGCCGGCACCCAGCTCCACCAGGCCCTGGCGCTGTTTTCTGAAAAGCACCCGGATGTGGAGGTAACCGTTGCCTACGGCAACCACGAGGAGCTCTACAGCCTTCTGCGGACCGGCGCTGTCGAACTGATCCTCAACGACCAGCGTCGGGCCTTTTCGGAGGAGTACGTAAACCTGGTGCTGACCACCTGCCCCGGCTGTATTGAGGTATCCGCCCACAGTCCCCTGGCACAAATGGCGCGCATCACCCCCCAGGAGCTGAAAAATATCCCCTGTATTCTGGTTGTGTCCGAATCCCAGAGAGACGCGGAACGGGAATTCTACCAGACGGTCATCGGTTTTCCGGGGGAATTTCTCTATGCCGAAACCCTGGAGGAGGCCCGGCTCATGGTCATCAGCCGCAAGGGCTTTCTCCCCGTAGACGGTGCCCCTCTCCCCGGCCCTTCCGTTGTCCACATACCCCTGGTCCGGGGAGACGCCCCCATTTTGCGCAGCTACTGTGCCTTCCGAAGGCGGGAGGGCTCCGGCAGCTATGCGGAAGAATTTGCGGAGCTGTTGAAAGAGCAATTTACAGATTAGGGAAAAGCGCTGTCCAAAGCCTGGGCAGCGCTTCTTCGTATCAGTTTTTCTTATTTAAAGCCCCGCAAAGTCAAATTGATTTCAGCTGTTTTCCTCATTACAATAGAAGCATCTAACGTTTCTAAGAAGACTTTTATGACAGCAAGGAGGAAAAACGAATGAAAAACGTAATGCTTTGGGCCGGTGCCGGACAGATCGGCATGGCCATTGCCCGCCGGATGGGCACGGGGATGAAAATCGTGGTAGGCGACAAAAAGCCCGAGAACGCCCAGGCCATTGCCAAAATCATGAACGAAGCGGGCTATGATGTGGTCCCGGTGGAGATGGACCTTTCCAGCCGGGAATCTATCAAGGCCCTCATCGCCGAAGGGCAGAAATACGGCCCTATCCAAATGCTGGTGAACGCCGCCGGTGTCTCCCCCAGCCAGGCCCCCATTGAGGCCATCCTGAAAGTGGACCTCTATGGCACGGCGGTGCTGCTGGAGGAAGTAGGCAAGGTCATCGCCACCGGAGGCGTGGGCGTCACCATTTCCAGCCAGTCCGGCTGGCGGATGCCCGCCCTGACCGCGGAACAAGACGCTCTTCTTGCCACCACTCCCACGGAGGAACTGCTTTCCCTGGACTTCCTGCGGCCCGAAAACATCCGTGATACCCTCCATGCCTACCAGATGGCCAAGCGCTGCAACGAGAAGCGTGTCATGGCCCAGGCTGTGGAGTGGGGCAAGCGAGGGGCACGGCTTAACGACATCGCCCCCGGCATCATCGTCACGCCCCTGGCTCTGGACGAATTCAACGGCCCCCGGGGCGACTTCTACAAGAATATGTTCGCCAAATGCCCCGCCGGCCGCCCTGGCACAGCGGATGAAATAGCCAATGTGGCAGAGCTCCTGATGAGCGGCAAGGGGGCCTTTATCAGCGGCTCCACCTTCCTGGTGGACGGAGGTGCCACGGCCAGCTACTTCTATGGGCCGCTGAAGCCGGAGGGGAACTGATTTGCACCAGTCTATTCGTGAGCTTGACTCCCAAAGTCTCAGCGGTTACAATAGAGGCAATCAAAACAGGAAAGGAGCCTTTTTATGGCCACATTGATCGCGTTTTACTCCCGGGCGGGAGAGAATTACTTTGGCGGAAACTACCGCCGCATTTCCGTCGGCAATACCGAAAAGGCGGCAAAGATGCTCGCCGACCTGACTGGCGGCACCCTCTTGCAGATCCGGCAGGCCAAGCCCTATTCCGATGACTACCGGACCTGCGTTGCGGAAGCAAGAGAGGACTTCCAGAAAAACGCCCGGCCGGAAGTAGTGAATCTGCCGGAAAACCTGGACGCCTACGATGAAATCTACCTGGGCTACCCCAACTACTGCGGCACCATGCCCATGGCGGTCTACACCTTCCTGGAGCACTATGACTTCACCGGCAAAACCATCCACCCCTTCTGCACCCACGAGGGCAGCGGTCTTTCCCGCACCGAGCAGGACATCCGCAAGGCCGCCCCGGGAGCAAAGGTCGCCAAAGGTTTGGCCATCCATGGCAGCAGCGTGGACAGCGCCAAGAGTGCCCTGGAGAAGTGGGTCAAGGAGGCAAAATAATGCACAGACCCCTCACCCTTTTCGTAACCGTTGCCCTGCTGCTGTCCACCCTGGCAGCCTGCGGCGCACCGGCGGCTTCCGCGCCGGCCCCTTCCGCAACAGAACCAGCAGTCACCGAGGCCAGCCAAGCCCCGACGGACGTCACCGCTCCCCCGTCCTCCAAGGCCCTGGTCGCTTACTTCTCCCGGGCCGGGGAAAACTACGGCGTGGGCGTGGTAGAAAAAGGCAATACAGAGATCATCGCCGACATGATCCTGGAGGAAACCGGAGCGGATGCTTTTCGCATCCAAACCGTGAATACCTATCCGGAGAGCTACGACCAATGTACGGAGGTAGCCAAGCAGGAGCAGCAGGACCAGGTCCGACCGGAACTGACCTCTACCATTGAGAATTTTGATGAGTACAATGTGATCTACCTGGGCTACCCCATCTGGTGGGGGGACATGCCCATGGCGGTCTACACCTTCCTGGAAAGCTACGACTTCACCGGCAAGACCATCCGCCCCTTCTGCACCCACGCCGGAAGCGGCCTGGCAGATACGGTGGGCAGCATTCAAGCCATCTGCGGCAGCGCAGAAGTTTCCGACGGTCTCGCCATTGCGGGCACCATGGCCCAGAATGACCAGGACGCTGCCCGGAATTTAGTGGAAGGCTGGGTGCAAGAATAACCAATAAAAAGCGGAGAAGGCTAAAACCGTCTCCGCTCTTTGCTATCTTCTCTTCACCACGTCAGCGAGAACTCCACCAGTTCCGGCGTTTCCGGCTTGCCAATCAGGGGTTCCTTTTTGTCCAGTGCGGAAAGCTGGGCCATTTCCTCCTGGGTCAGCGTAAAGCCGAACAGGTCAAAATTCTCCCGGATATGCTCCGGTTTTGTGCTTCTTGGGATCACGATAATACCTTTCTGGGTCAGAAAGCGGAGCATAATCTGTGCCGGAGTCTTTCCGTATTTCTCAGCAAGGGTGCAGACGGCGGGCTCCCGGAACATCTCTCCCCGGTTTCCCTGTCCCAATGGCGCATAGGCCATGTGAGCCACCTGCTTTTTGTCCATCCAGCCTCGCTCGGTGCTGCGCTGGCAATAGAGGTTCGTTTCGATTTGGTCAACAGCCGGAACGACCTTGTTATAAGCAATCAAATCCAGGAGCTGGTCCGGCTCGAAATTGGAAACACCAATGGCCCGTACCTTTCCCTCGGCGTACAGCTTTTCCAGAGAACGCCAAGCGGCATAGTAATTGGCAAAGGGCCAGTGCAGGAGCAGCAAGTCGATGTAGTCCGTTTGCAGGTTGGCAAGAGACTGCAAAACCGTCTCTTCTGCGTGTTCATAGGACTTGAAATTCACTTTTGTGACCAGAAACAGCTCCTTGCGGTCAATGCCGCTGGCCTGGATCCCCTCGCCTACCTCCTTTTCGTTGCCGTAGGCCTCCGCAGTGTCGATCATCCGGTAGCCGGTTTCGATGGCCGCCCTGACCGCGTCCTTGCAGGTCTCTCCACCAAGCAGAAAGGTTCCAAAACCCACCAGCGGCATCTGAACACCGTTGTTCAAAGTCAAATATTCCATGTTTTATCCTCCGTCATTGTATTTGCACAGAACCATGCTCTATGCTATAATCATTCTAACAACTTCGAGTAACACGAAGTCAAGAGAAATTTTGGAGGCGCAGACATGTATTATACAATCAAGCAGATGGCGCAGATGTTCGGAGTGACGGAACACACCCTCCGGTTTTACACAGACAAGGGTCTGCTGCCCTGCCAGCGGGACGGCGGCAACCGCCGGGTGTTCGATGAGGAGTCCGTGAACTGGATGCAGGGCATTCAATGTTTAAAGGGCTGTGGTGCTTCCCTTGAGGATATCCAGGAGTATTGCCGCCTGTGTCTGCTGGAAGAGTCCGAGGAAAATCTGCGGGCCAGGTATGCGATCATCTTAAAACAGCGCGCTGAGGCCTATAAGCGTATTGAGGAGGCAAAAGCCACCGCAAAGTACATGGACGAAAAAGTAGCGCACTACGAAGCCATTCTTGCCGGGCTTGCTCCGGATGATACGAACCCCAAGAATTGGACGGCGGAAAATCGGCCAAGTCATTCCACCCCAAAAATGCAAGAACCCCCGAAGCTCTGTTGAGAGCTCCGGGGGAAAGAAAGGAAGGATACGTTACTTAATAAACTTGACCTCAGAATAGATGGCCTGCTTGGCCTTCTCCTTGCGCTCGTTGTAGAGGACCTTCTGCTCTTCGAAGAGGTTCCGGCCGTCGGGGTCGATGGAGACGATCAGGGGGCCGAACTCCTTGACCTTGTTGCACCACAGAGTCTCGGGCATGCCCAGCTCGTCCCAGTGGTGCTCCTGGATCTTCAGCACCTCGGTAGCGGCTACCACGGCGCAGCCGGCGGGGAAGACGCAGTGGATGGCGCCGAACTCCTTGCAGGCCCGCTCGGTGTTGGGGCCCATGCCGCCCTTGCCCACGATGACCCGGACGCCGGTGTGCTTGACGAACTCATACTCAAACTTCTCCATACGCATGGAGGTAGTGGGGCCTACGGAGACCATCTCGTAGTCGTCCTCAGTGCCCTCGATCTTGCGGACGATGGGGCCCGCGTGGAAAATCGCCTTGTTGCGGATGTCGTAGGGCAGCTCCCGGCCGTACTCGATCAGGCGGCGGTGGGCCACATCCCGGCAGGTCATCAGATCGCCGTCCAGCCAGACAATGTCGCCTACATGAATGTCCTTCAGGTCCTCCGCGCTGACGGGAGTCACGAGAACCTTTTTGTCTCCTCTGATTTCAACCATTTTTGTTACCTCCGATCAACCGTTAAACTTCCAGGTGGAATGGGTATCGCACGTTACGTTCAGGTCCTTGTCCACAACGATGTGGCCCCGGCGGTGGGACCAGCAGCCCACGTTGACGGCCACACCAATGGTGGAGGGATGGCGGGCGGTGTTTTCGATGTTCACGCCCATGACGGAGAACTTGCCGCCCATGCCCTGGGGGCCCAGGCCGATGGCGTTGATGCCGTCCTCCAGGAGCTTCTCCATCTTGGCGGCGTTGGCGTTCTCATTGTGGGAGCCGATGGGCCGCATCAGGGCCTTCTTGGACAGCAGCGCGGCGGTCTCTACAGAGGTTGCCACGCCCACGCCCACCAGCAGAGGGGGGCAGGCATTCAGGCCGTAGGTGGTCATCTGGTCCAGGACAAAATCGGTGACGCCCTCGTAGCCCGCGCCGGGCATCAGCACCATGGCCTTGCCGGGCAGGGTGCAGCCGCCGCCGGCCATATAGGCGTAGATCTCACACTGGTCAGAGTTGGGGACGATGTCCCACCACACGGTGGGGGTGCCCTTGCCCACATTGCGCTTGGTGTTGTACTCGTCGAAGGTCTCCACAGAGTTGTGGCGCAGAGGGGTAGCGAAGGTAGCCTTTACCACAGCCTCCTTCAGCAGGGCCTCCAGCTCATTGATGTAGGGGAAATTGGTGCCGCACTTCAGCCAGAACTGGATGACGCCGGTATCCTGGCAGCTGGGCCGATCCAGCTTCACCGCCAGATTCTGGTTCTTGGTCATGGTCTCGTACAGGACTTTGGGCAGGGGCGCGGTCTCCTGGCGGCCCAGCTCCTCCAGCTTGGCCACCACGTCATCGGGCAGCTTCTTGCCGATGTGGCCCACAAAGCTGGCCACCATGTCGGTCAGGCGCTGAACATTTTCTTCTTTCGTCATAAGTATTACCTCCTATTTTTTAACCGTAGAACGGGAACAGAATGGGCAGAAGGACAATGCAGATCACAAAGGATACGGCGATGAGGGGCAGTCCGGCTTTCACATAGTCCCGGAACTTGTAGCCGCCCAGACCCACCACCATAGTGTTGGCAGGCATGCCGATGGGGGTCGCATAAGCGCAGGAGCAGGCGATGACCGTGGCGATGATCATGGACCGGGGGTCAGCCCCCAGGCTCCCGGCAAGAGAGGTGGCAATGGGCACCATCAGGGCGGTGGTAGCGGTGTTGGACATGAAGTTGGTCAATACGCAGCCCACCACAAAGATGACGACCAGCAGGATCATGGGGTTGGGGGTCTCGCCCAGAGCGCCTACGATCACGTCGGCAATGAGGCTGCCGGCACCGGTGGTCTCCAGGGCTTTGGCCAGGGCCAGGGAACCGCCGAAGAGGAGCACTACCTTCAGATCAATGGACTTCAGGGCTTCTTTCTCGGAGATCACGCCGGTGAGCACCAGGACGATCGCACCGATGCAGGCGGAGACCTGGATCTTAATGCCGATCTCATCCTCAAAAATCATGGCCAGGATCACCACGATCAGGACCACCAGGGAAACGGTCTGCTTCCACTTGGGCACCTGGGAATAGTCCGCGGGAGCTTCGGGGGCCTCGCCGCCATGAATGCCGTCGGGCAGCAGCTTATAACCGAACAGGGCGAAGAAGAGGATCCCGGCCAGCAGCATGGGCACACCCACAGGGGCATACATGAAGAAGCTGGTGGGCATTCCCATCTCCTGCAAGGCGTTGACACCCATCAGGTTGCCGGGCGCGCCGATGATGGACAGGTTGCCGCCCAGGGCCGCAGCAAAGACCAGAGGCATGAGCAGCCGGGAACGGGAGTAGCCGGACTCATCCGCAATGCCGCAGACCACAGGGATCAGCACGGCGGCGGTGCCGGTGTTGGACAGGAATCCGGACATAACGCCCACGATGACCATAATGGCCACAATGAGCATCCGCTCGGACTTGGCGAACTTGGTGACGACACTGCCGATCTTGTTGGCCATGCCGGTCTCAAACAGAGCCTGACCGACGACAAACATACCGACGCAGAGGATCACATTGCTGTTGACGTAACCGGCGAAGGTTTCGGATGTGGTGAGAACGCCGGTGAGGTTCAGGCCGATGGCTACGATGGTGGCCGTCAGGCCCAGGGGGATCTTTTCCAGAACGAAGCTGATGATGGCAAAGGCCAGGAAGATCAGCGTGATGGTGCTGGGACTCATAAGGGGTGCCCTCCTATTTCTTTTCGTTTTTGCAGCTGGAACCGGCCGGTGTCTGTCTGCTTTGTGACCTAAGTGTATCATTTCTTTTGCGGAATGTAAAATCAGCATTGGAAATGAGGGTATTAATTTCTCTTATAATGTCAAAAGGATTTACTTATGTGGGGATATATGTTATGATATAGTCGAGTTTTACAGTAAGGAGGACCCGCCATGAAACTGACGCAGCTGGAATATTTCTGTACCGCCGTCCAATGCGGAAGCATTACCCAGGCCGCGAAGAAGCTCTATGTGACCCAGCCTGCCATTTCCGGGGCCATCCGGGAGCTGGAGAAGGAATTCTCCGTGAACCTCTTCACCCACAGCCGGAACAAGCTGAACCTGACGGAGGAGGGCCAGCGGTTTTATGACCGGGCGGCCCAGCTCCTGCGGGAGGTAGACACCGCCACACAGCAGCTCCACGACCTGGGTGCCCTGAGCCGGCCGGTCTGCGTGGGCATCCCGCCCCTGTGGGGCACCACCTTCTTCCCAGACCTGCTGCGGGACTTTCACCAAAAGCACCCGGATATCCGCCTGACCTTCTACGAATACGGCTCCGCCCGGGCAGCAGCCCTGGTAAAAGAAGAGGAATTAGACGTTGCCCTGGTAAACCTCCAGCTGAACGATCCGGACAAATTCCAGTCCATGTGCATCGGCCACGACCACTTTGTCATTGTGGTGGACCCATCCCACCCCTTTGCCCAGCGCCAGTCCATCACCCTGGAAGAGCTGGCCGGGGTGCCCATGGTCATGTACAATACGGACTCCGTCCAGAATCACAGCATCCGCAGCCGTTTCGACCGGCTGGGCATTGTGCCAAACGCCTTGATCTACACCAGCCAGATCTACACCATGAAGGCCATGGTCCACAACAACACCTGCGTCAGTTTCTTCTACGCCTCTCTTTTGCAGGACCATCCGGATCTGGTGGGCATCCCTCTGGACCCGCCCATTGAGCAGAAGGTTGGGCTCATCTGGCGCAAAAGTGCCTATATCTCCCGCAGCATCCAGGCCTTTCTGGACTTTGTGAAGGACTATCCCCTATTCCCTGAGGAGGGTTGACCATGGACAATTTTATTTTTTCTCTCAACGCCACTGTACCGGTGTTTTTGATGATCCTGCTGGGGTATTTTTTACAGCGCATCGGCTTTTTGAACGCCCCTTTTAATAAGACCGCCAACGAGTATGTCTTCCGCTGCGCCCTGCCCATCAGCCTCTTCCGCTCCATTGCCGGGATGGACTTTTACAGCGACTTTGACCCCAAATTCTGCCTGTTCTGCTTTGCCGTCACCACAGTGATGTTCTTCGGCATCTGGGGCGCCAGCTGGCTCCTTTTGAAGGACAAAGGGCAGATCGGCGCCTTCGCCCAGGCCTCCGTCCGGTCCAGTGCTGCCATCCTGGGCGTGACCATTGCCGTCAACATCTACGGCAGCTCCGGTATGGTGCCCATGATGATCATGTCCTCGGTGCCATTTTTCAACGTCTATTCCGTACTGATCCTCAGCTTCTCTCCTCAGGTGGACGAAAACGGACATCTGATCCCGGCCTCCAAGGGCGGCGGGGCTGTCAAAAAGGCCTGCCTGAATGTGATCAAGAACCCCCTGATCCTGGGCATTCTGGCGGGTCTGCCCTTCTCCCTGTTGAGGCTCCAGGTCCCCACCATGATCGACTCTGCCCTGGCTTCTGTGGGGGGCACCGCCTCCCCCATTGCCCTGATCGTCGTGGGTGCGTCCTTCTCCGGCGGCGAGGCCCTGACCCGGTGGAAACCGGCAGTGGTGTCTTCCCTCATCAAGCTGGTCCTCCTGCCTGCCCTTTTCCTTCCTTTGGCCGTCTGGTTGGGCTTCCGGCAGAGCGAGCTGATCGCCATTCTCATCATGGCAGGCTCCCCCACCACGGTGGCCTGCTACGTCATGGCCAAAAACATGGGCGGCGACGGTGTCCTCACCGCCAACGTGGTGCTCCTGTCCACCCTTCTGTCCTCGGTCACCATCACCGGCTGGCTCTACCTGATGGTCAGCCTTGGGTGGATATGACCTTCTGTACAACAAAGCCCACCTGCTGTCCGGGGACCGGCCACAGCAGGTGGGCGTTTCTGTCTTGGTTTTTATCTTACCTCCAGCACCCCGTATCCAGTCTCCTGGAAATGAGCGCTGTAGAAGGCCGTCATCAGGTCCATCAGGTACTTGACGTCCTTGACGCCTGCGGTCTCATAGCAGGCGTGCATGGCCAGCTGGGGCAGGCCGATGTCTACGGCGTTCATGCTGACTTGGGCCATGGCCAGGTTCCCCAGGGTACTGCCGCCGACTTTGTCGGACCGGTTGGCGAAATACTGCAGGGGCACTCCGGCCTTCTCTGCCAGGAGCTTGGCGGCAGCAATGCTGACGCCGTCACTGGTGTACTTCTGTCCGGCGTGGGACTTGATGACCACGCCCTCGTTCATGTAGCAGCAGTTATTGGCATCGGTGTGCTCCGGATGGTTGGGGTGGACAGCGTGGGCATTGTCGGCACTGAAGAGGAAGCTGGAGGCCACGGCCCGGGCAAAGTCCTCCTCTCCCCCGCCCAGGCTCAGGCTGATCCGGCGGAGCACATCGTAAAGGAAGGTGGAGGCCGCGCCCTGCTTGGTGCCGGAGCCTACCTCCTCGTTGTCGAAGCAGGCGGCCACATTGACGGATCGGTCGCTTCTGCCCTGCAGGAAGCCCTTGAGGATGCCGAAGGCGCACTCCTGGTCATCCAGGCGGCCGGAGGACAGGTATTCCTCCTGAGCGCCCCAGACGGTGCCCTTTTCCCGGATATACAGGTACAGGTCGCTGCCCAGGATATTTTCCCGCGGAACGCCCAGGTCCCGGGCCACAAGTTCCAGCAGTGCCCCGTCCTTCAGGTCGCTGCCCAGAAGGGGCAGCATATCCACCTGCTTGTTGAAGGAAGCCTTGTCGTTGACTTCCCGGTTCATGTGGATGGCCACGCTGGGGATCAGCAGCAGGTCCTTGTCCAGGGCCACCAGCCGGGAGGTGATGGCTCCCCCCTCCTTCACCAGCACCCGCCCGGCAACGCTGAGGGGCCGGTCCAGCCAGGTGGAGCAGATCATGCCGCCGTAGCCCTCGGTGTTCAGCCGGGTGTACTTCTGGCCCATGTGGAGCTCCGCGTTTTCCTTGATCTTAAAGCAGGGAGAATCCGTGTGGGCGGCGGCCACATTGAAGCTGTAGTCTGTCAGGTCCCTGCCCAGCCGGAAGGCGATGATGCTGGAGCCGTTGCGGCAGACAAAGTATCCCTCCCCCGGGGTCAGGTGCCACTTCTGGCTCTCCAGCAGCTCCGTAAAGCCCTCTTTTAAAAGGATATCCCGGATGGAAGCGGTGGTGTGGAAAGCAGTGGGGTTCCCGTCGATGAAGGAGAGCAGCTCCTTCACTTCTTCTTGTATCATGGTATTACCTCCATTTTTTCATGGTTTTATTTTACACCCATTTTCTGCCGTTGGCAATCTTCATTTTCCACAACAACAAGAGCCCCCCGGCGCATTTTTTCTTGCGCCGGGGGTAGGAAAGAAGGGGAAGGATATGTCAGGCAAGCTGGGTCTTCATTTTCTTGTTCTCCAGGACCTTCATGATCAGCACCACACCGGACAGGGCGATGCCGACGACATCAGTGACAGTACCGGGGTAGATCATCATCAGGCCGCCTACCAGCATCAGGCCTCTCTGAAACCAGTTCAGATTCCCCATGATGTAGCCCTCCATGGAGGCGGAGACAGAGGCGATGCCGATGAGGGAGGTGACAACGATGAGGATGACCTCCACCGCCGTGGTGTCGATGAGCAGCATGGAGGGGCTCAGGGCAAAGGCGTAGGGCACGATGAAGGCGCCGATGGCCAGCTTAGTGGCCTGGATGGCGGTTTTCATGGGGTTGGCCTGGGCGATGGCGGAGCCGGCATAGGCGGCCAGCGCCACAGGAGGTGTCAGGTCAGCCACAATGCCGAAGTAGAACACGAAGAAGTGGGCGGCGACCAGGGGCACACCCATCCGAACCAGGATCGGAGCGCAGGTGGCAGCCATGATGCAGTAGGTAGCAGTGGTGGGCACACCCATGCCCAGGACGATGCAGCAGATCATGGTCAGGAACAGAGCGATGAACACACTGTTGCCCGCCAGGACCACGATGGCATTGATGATCACGTTGGCCAGGCCCGTCATGGTGATGGTGCCGGCAATGATACCGGCAATGCCGCAGGCGGCTGCCACGGTGATGGAGCCCTGGCCGCCGGAAGCCAGAGCCTCCAGGATGCGCATGGGGGTGATCCGGGTCTCCCGGCTGAAGAGGGTGACGAAAATGCAGGCCACGATGGCCAGAGCCGCGGCGTACTGGATGCTCTTCTGGCTGGTGCTGACCAGGTAAATCAGCAGCAGCAGGGGCAGCAGCAGGTAGCTCTTTTTCAGCAGGGGGCCCATCTTGGGCAGCTTTTCCTTGGGGATGCCCTGAAGCCCCAGCTTCTTGGCCTCCAGGTGGACGGAAATGAAGATACCGGTGAAGTACAGCAGAGCAGGCAGCACCGCCTTCAGCGCGATCTGGCCGTAGGGTATCTGCACATAGTCCGCCATCAGGAAGGCGGCGGCGCCCATGATGGGGGGCATGATCTGGCCGCCGGTAGAGGCGGCAGCCTCGGTGGCACCGGCGAATTCGCCCTTATAGCCCGCCTCCTTCATCAGGGGGATGGTTACAGAACCAGAACCTACCGTGTTGGCAACGGAGGAGCCGGAGACCACGCCCAGAAGGGCGCTGGCCACCACGGCCACCTTAGCGGGGCCGCCGGAGAACCGGCCCACCAGGCCGTTGGCAACCTGGATGAAATAGTCGGCAATGCCGGTCCGCTCCAGGAAGGCGCCGAAGACGATGAAGACCACAATGAACTTAGAGCACACATTGATGGGGGTGGACAGCACGCCCTCCTTGCCATAGAACAGGTAGCGGATGGTGTAGTTCAGCTTGCCCCAGAGGCTGGGGTTGGAAAGTCCCGCGGTCAGAGCGTACACCAGGAAGCACCCGGCCACGATCAGGATGGGCAGGCCCACGCTCCGGCGGCAAACCTCCGCCAGGGCCAGAATGCCCACCACGCCGATGATGATCTGGTAGGGGGCGAAAATGCTGCCCTGCTGAATGATGGTCTTGGCGTTGACGGCATAATAAAGGAAGGCGCCAGTGCCAACCACCATCATCACAATATCATACCAGGGGATGTGATTGGGTCTCTGGTGGCTCTTCCTCGCCGGGAACACCAAAAAGCCCAGAAACACGATCCAGGCCACAAAGGTGGTCAGCCGCAGTTCCTCCAGCCAGCTGGTGAACAGGGTCACGTACAAACAAAACAGGGAAAAGGCCGCCAGGATCACATTGACCACGATTCGGGGCGTTCCCTCCCAGATGCGGACGTTGGACTCCTGGTCATATTTCTTCATGACGGAGTCCAGGTCCATGGGCTCCTCGGTTTTGGGTTTCTTATGAAACAAACTCATATTTGTTCTCCTCCTCGTTTCCTTATTTGAAACGCTGAAGAAATCGTCTTGCAGTAGGGCGATTTCTTCAGCGTTCCCTTTGCCTTCCCCTGGGGGAAGGTGGCTCGGCGGAGCCGAGACGGATGAGGGGCGGCACCAGGTCAGTCCTGCTTCTCGCCCCCACACCCGTCCCGGGCTTTGCCCGGTCCACCCTCTCCCAGGAGAGGGTCGTGCTTACTGTGCGTCTACGGTAATGCCCTTCTCAGCGAAGTACTTGGCAGCGCCCTTGTGGAAGGGGGCGGTCATGCCGGTGGTGGCATTCTCCAGGCTCAGCTCCGCGCCCTTGCCGTTTTCCTTGGCGATGTCGGCAGCGTTGTCGAAGATGGCAGCAGTGAGCTTGTAAACATCGTCCTCAGAAGCGGAAGCGGAGACGATCAGGGTGGCCTTGACGGTAACAGTGGTCACGTCCGTATCCTGTCCGGGGTAAGTACCGGCAGGGATCTTATAAGTGGTGTAGAAGGGGCAGGCGGCCATCATGGCGTCGGCAATGGCACCGTCAATGGGAACCAGGTAGGCGGAATTGGTGGTGCACAGCTCGGTAATGGCGGGGGTGGGGGCACCGGCAACCACGAAAGCGGCGTCGATCTTGCCGTCCTTCAGAGCGTCGGCGGAATCGGCAAAGCTCTGGTACTGGGCGCTGATGTCGTCCTCAGTCAGCCCAGCGGCGTTCAGCACGTCGATGGCGTTGAAATAAACACCGGAGCCGGGAGCGCCAATGGAAACTGCCTTGCCCTTCAGGTCAGCGGGGGTCTTGATGTTGGGATCCATGGTCACCAGCTGGACGGATTCGGCGTAGAGACCGGCGACGACCCGGAAGGAATCGACCTTGCCGGTGGACTCAAAGGCCCGGGTGCCTTCCCAGGCGTAGGACATGGTGTCGGACTGGACGGTGCCCAGCTGATAGTCGCCGGAGGCAATGCCCTGGATATTGGCCTTGGAGCCATCGGTGGCGACGACAGTCACATCGATGCCAGCCTTATTCTTAATGTACTGGCCCAGCACACCGCCGTAGCCGTAATAGGTGCCGGCGGAGCCGCCGGTGCCCATGGTCATCTTGGTAGCGGAGGCGGTGCTCCCGCCGCCGCAGGCGGCCAGGGACAAGGTCAGGGCGGCACTCAGGGCCAACGTGAACAGCTTCTTCATTTTCATAAATGTTTCCTCCTTCTCGTTTTTGGCTGCTCCAAAAACTTCATGGCTGAATGATACCACAGATTTTGCATTTTTTCAATAGCAAAATTGCAATGATTTTTTCACAGAGGACATTTGTTTTCGGTCTTTTATCGAATATAGCCGTAAATATACAGTTTTTCCATGAATATTGCGTTCTGTTTTCGTCATAGTGTCTAATTTAAGCATTGTGTATCCATCTGTTTTCTACAAATTCAGCAGTCCATCGAGAGACTATTTTTATTTACGGCCTTTTGCAAGAATTACGGCATTCTGCAAGAGTCCAAAATGGCCTGTGCAGTTTTAGAGGGCAAGGATGCACATTCCACAAAAAATCTTTTCTCTTACGTTCACATTTTGGTTACAGAAAGGCCTTTTTTTCCTTGCAATTCTCCCTATCTCGGGTTATACTGACACGGATAAAATGTGAAAGGGGGAATTGCGGCATCATTTTGTGGCTGCGACTCCCTCTTTTTCGCACAGGACCGGGGCCAGATGCCCCACGGAAAAGAGAAAGGAAGGTATTTCATGTCTGCTCCTGAAACCAATACCGACGTCGTCTACGACGCCTCCACCCTGGCGCTGCCCAAGCGGCTCCTGCTGGGCGTGCAGCACCTCTTCGCCATGTTCGGCGCAACTGTGCTGGTGCCCGCCCTGACCGGGCTGGATGTGGCCAACGCGCTGCTGTTTGCAGGTCTCGGCACACTGCTGTTCCACCTGATCACCGGCCGGAAGATCCCCGCGTTCCTGGGCTCCTCCTTCGCCTTCATCGGCGGCTACAACGCCATCCGGGCCCTGGACGGCGGCGACGCGCTGCTGCCCTACGCCTGCTTCGGCGTGGCCTGCGCCGGTCTGGTGTACCTGATCCTGGCCTTCTTCTTTAAGCAGTTCGGCGCCAAGAAGGTCATGCGCTACTTCCCCCCCATCGTCACGGGGCCCATCATCATCTGCATCGGCCTGACCCTCTCCGGCTCCGCCGTTACCAACTGCGCCAACAACTGGTGGGTGGCTCTGGTGGCCATCCTGATCGTGGTGGCCTGCAACATCTGGGGCAAGGGCATGGTAAAGATCATCCCCATCCTGCTGGGTGTCATCGGCTCCTATGTCTTCTCCATGATCGTGGACCCCGCCTCCCGGCAGAATCTGGTGACTCTGGTGAGCCAGGCTGACTGGATCGGTGTTCCCATTGTGTGGAATAAGACCGCGCTGTCTATCTTCGGCGCCAGCCTGGACAAGGGGCTGCTGGTCACCGCCATTGTGACCATCATGCCCATTTCCCTGGCCACCATGATGGAGCATGTGGGCGATATCTGCGCCATCTCCTCCACCGTGGGCAAGAACTTCGTAGAGGATCCCGGGCTGCACCGGACTCTGGTTGGCGACGGTCTCGCCACCACCCTGGCCTCCCTCTTCGGCGCTCCCGCCAACACCACCTACGGCGAAAACACCGGCGTGCTGGCCCTGAGCCGCGTATATGATCCCAAGGTGGTCCGCATGGCCGCCGTGTTCGCCATTATCCTGTCCTTCTGCCCCAAGTTCTCCGCCCTCATCGTCGCCATGCCTGCCGCCACCATGGGCGGTGTCAGCCTGGTGCTCTACGGCATGATCTCCGCCGTGGGCGTCCGGAACGTGGTCGAAAACCAGGTGGACTTCACCAAGAGCCGCAACGTTCTGATCGCCGCCATGATCATGGGTCTGGCCGTGGGCGTCAGCTACGCCGGTTCCATCCAGATCCCCGTGGGCTCCATCACCATCAGCCTCTCCGGTCTGGCCGTGGCCGCTCTGGTGGGCATTCTGATGAATGCCGTTCTCCCCGGCAAGGATTACGAGTTCGGCGCCAACGAGCAGGGCGATACCGCCGTGGTCAACTTCGGCAGCCGGGCACAGAAGTAAAGATTGTCCCTTTCGCCGCAGCCTTTTTCGGAAGGCTGCGGCTTTTTGCGTTGTTGCGAAGGCCCGTACAGCGTGGTATAATAAAGAAAACGCGCAAGGAGTTTTCCACTATGGCTGACCTGATCCTGAACCAAACCCAAATTCCCGCAGACCGCTGGCGCTACGGTCTCCGGTCCTCTGCAAAAACTGGCTGCGGCTGGATCGCCGTCTATAACTGCCTGGCGCTGCTTGGCAGCCCAAGGCAGCCGGAGGAGATCATCCGGGGGCTGGAGCGTCAGATGCCCGGGCTCCACGGCACCTTTGGGACATTGTGCCTGGGCCCGGCCATCCTGCTGAAAAAGTGGGGCTTTTCCGTCGAGGCCCAATCAGACGTGAAAAAGTTTGACGCCATGCTGCCTGTGGGCTCTACCGCCATTCTTTTTTACTACTGGCGCAAGGGGCTGCGGCTGGGTGCCCACTTCGTAACGGTCCGGCGGGAGGCACGGGGCTTTGTTGGGTACAACACCTATACGAACTCCAGCGGCCCGGACTTTTACGGGGAGAGCCTGGAGGGCTACCTCAAGAAGCAGGGCTTTTTCGGGTGTGTGCTGACCAGGGTTTTTTCTTTTTCCTGTAGCAATCAAGGGAAACCTATGCTATAATAAGTGAAATTGTAACCAGAGAAAGGGGAATTCTCTCCTGTGAATCAGAAACAGGCCCTGAAAGGGGTTTTGACAGCCCTGTCTGTCCTGCTGGCGGCAATTGCCGCGGGAACAGTGCTGATGATCGGCGTCTACCTTCTGCCCACCGGGCGGATGCTGACCAATGCGGCCGCAAGCTACGAAATCATCGATACGGAGGGCGGCAGCTTTACCTGGGCCCCGGGATATCCCGGCAGCCGCCTGGACGGATTTACGGACAACATCATGCTGCAAACCGCTGTGCTGGAGGGCTCCGGGAATCCGGTCCAGGATGCCATGCTGAACCGGCGGATGGATTTTCCCAAGGCCCAGCTCTCCCCCGGGGATGCCCTCATCAACTACGTCTACGGGGCCCGGAACGGAGAGATCGCCTCCTACGGCCGGTACTGGCACGGATATCTGCTGTTTCTAAAGCCGCTGCTGCTGTTCTTTACCCTCTCGGATATCCGGATGATGCTGATGCTCCTTCAGTTTGGCCTGTCGGCGGCCCTGCTGTGCCTGGCCTGCAAAAAGAAGGGGGCCCGGCTGGCGGTGCCCCTGGGGCTGGCTCTGGTGTGCCTGAACCCGGTATCCGCCGCCATGAGCATGCAGTTTACCAGCGTCTATCTGCTGACCATGATTTTCGCCCTGGTCGAGCTCCACATAGACAGCTTCTCCAGGGAATGGGGCTGGATGCTCTACCTGCTTCTCGGCATCTGCACCGCCTTCTTTGACTTTTTGACCTACCCCAGCGCTGCCTTCGGCATCTGCGTGCTACTGGAAATTCTGCTTTTCCAGGGCAGCGCCAAAGAAAAGCTGGGCAAAACCATTCTCTCGGGTTTTTGCTGGGGTCTGGGCTACGGCGGCATGTGGAGCGGCAAATGGGTCGTCGGCTCCCTGCTCACTGGACAAAACATTCTGGCCGATGCCATCACCACCGCCCAGTACCGCACCGGCACGGAGGTGACCGCGGGAGAAGGGGCCGCTACCGGATTTGGGGAAATTCTGGCAAAGAATCTGGGAGCCCTGATGGGCCCTGCGTATCTGATCCTCTTCGGCAGTCTTCTGGTTGTGTTTCTCTGGCTGCTGGTATCGAAAAGATACCGGTTTGTCCCGGAGAAAAGCAGCGTTCCGGCCCTGGGCCTGATTGCCCTGGTACCCTTTGCCTGGTATTTTCTGCTGAAAAATCACTCTTCCGTCCACTATTGGATGACTTATCGAAATCTTTCCGTAACGGTCATGGCCCTGGCGGCCTATCTCAGCTTCTCGCTGAAAGACAAAGGAGAAATAACAAATGGATAAAATCGCCGTACTGATCCCCTGCTATAACGAGGAAAAGACAGTGGAGAAGGTGGTCACGGATTTCCGCCGGGTGCTGCCGGAAGCCACGGTCTACGTTTACAACAACAATTCCAGCGACCGCACCGCCGAGCTGGCCGCCAAAGCCGGGGCCGTAGTCCGCAACGAATACATGCAGGGCAAGGGCAACGTGATCCGCCGGATGTTCCGGGAAATCGACGCCGAGTGCTACATCATGGCCGACGGTGACGACACCTACCCCGCCGAGCACGCCCGGGAGATGGCAGACCGGGTCCTGAATCGTCAGGCAGACATGGTGGTGGGGGACCGGCTTTCCTCTACTTACTTCACGGAGAATACACGGCCCTTCCACAACCTGGGCAACCGCCTGGTCCGGGGCAGCATCCAACTGCTGTTCCGCAACAACATCAAGGACATCATGACGGGCTACCGGGCCTTCAGCTACCAGTTTGTGAAGACCTTTCCCGTGATTTCCAAGGGCTTTGAAATCGAGACGGAAATGAGCATCCACGCCGTCATGAACAATATGCACCTGGAAAATGTCATCATCGACTACCGGGACCGGCCTGAGGGCTCCGTATCCAAGCTGAACACCTATTCCGACGGCTTCAAGGTGCTGAAAACCATTGCTAAGCTCTACCGGGTCTATAAGCCCCTGGGTTTCTTTGGAACCATCAGCC
Organism: Faecousia sp.; assembly: GCA_050873165.1. Lineage (GTDB taxonomy): Bacteria > Bacillota > Clostridia > Oscillospirales > Oscillospiraceae > Faecousia. The sequence continues at coordinate 3,194 of JBNMIH010000028.1, read as the reverse complement.
TGATCCTGTTCCTCCTGTCCGCAATTTTCTTCATTCCCGTGCTCAGCACCTACGCCGCCACCGGCCTGGTGCCCAATTTCCCCACCCTCATCGTCTGCGGCTTTACGGTGATCGCCTCCCTGCAGTCCCTGTTCTCCGGCCTGATCCTGGAGACCATCCGGCAGCAGAACCGGCAGTCCTTCGAGCATGCCCTGATCCAGGCCAGCGACCGTCAGCGGCAGCTGCTGGAAAAGTAATGCCATGGAGAAAAAGAAACTCTTTTCCGCCCTTGCCTCCCTCTTGGGGGCAGGGGCGGGGCTCTACTGGTGCCTGACCCTTCGAAATGCCGACAGCTTCTACAGCGTATATATAGCCGTGACGGTTTTGGGGCTGGGCTGCTGGGTAGATGGGCTTCGCGCCCATCGGAAAGCAACGGGGGGCACCTTCCTCTTTGCTTTCCTGCTGTCCTTTCTGGTGCTTCTGGCCAATCTTCGGCTCTTTGACCCCATCAGCAACAGCCTGCGGCCAGCAAACCGGTATTATTGGATCAAGGCCGGGGTGTTCTTTATCGGAGGGTGCTTTTGGTTCTGGAATATCCTTGCCGCTCTGGCTGAGCGTGTCATTGCGAGCCAGTCCGCAGACCGGTTCGACAATCCCCCAGAATATGGTCCGGGCTTTCTTCTCAGCTTCGGCATTCTCGCCGCCGTCTACCTGCTGGTCTTTGCCCTGTGCTACTATCCTGGGGTACTGACCTACGACAGCGTGTATCAGCTCCGGCAGGTTTTGGGCCAGACTCCCTACACCAACCACCATCCTTACTTCTACACCCGCTTCATCGGCCTGTGCTATCACCTGGGACTGGCCCTCTTTGGGAATGTCAATGCCGCAGTGGCAACCTACAGCGTGGCCTCCATCGGCATCCTATCGGCCTGCTTCGCCTATAGTGTCGATACCGTCCGGCTGAGCTGCCCCAGGAAGTGGATGCCCTGGGCGGTGCTGGGGTGCTATGCCCTGCTCCCCTACCATATTCTCTACAGCTTCGCCATGTGGAAGGACATCTTCTTTGCCGCCTCGGTGCTGCTGTTTACCCTGAGCTTCTATCGGGTGATGAAGGGCCTGGGCAGACGCAAAAAAACGGACAGGGTCCTGCTGATCCTCTCCGCCTTTCTCATGTGCCTGACCCGGAGCAACGGAAAAATCGCCCTGGCCCTTGCTCTGGTGGTGTTCCTGCCCCTGTTTTGGAAGAACCGAAAAAAGCTGTGCCTGGCCCTCTGTGGGGCTGCCCTGGCAGGCTTTGTCTGCACCGGGCCGGTAATGGGGCTGTTGCATGTCCCCCAGCCCCGGTTCACGGAGTCCCTGTCCATCCCCTTGCAGCAGATCGCCAAGGTAGTCACCGACGGCTGCCCCCTGACGGAGGAAGAGACTAGCCTGCTCTCCCAGATCATGGACCTGGAGCAGGTGCCGGAGGTTTACAAGCCCTATATCTCCGACCCCATCAAGGAAATCACCGACACCGCCGCCATCGAGGAGAACAAGGGTGCCTATCTGAAGCTCTATCTGGGCCTTCTGCGGCGCTACCCCCTGCAATTTGTGACGGCCTGGGTAGACCAGACCAAGGGCTACTGGAACGGCGGCTACCCCTACTGGCACTTCCCTGCCCCCTTTGAAAACGACCTGGGCATCTCCATTACGCCGCCGGTAGAAAGTGCAAAAAATGTCTTCACTGCCTACGAGCGGCTGTTTGAAGAAAATCCCCTGTTGAGGCTGACCCTCTCCATCGGCGCCGGGGTCTGGCTCTTCCTGGCAGCCCTGTATTTGGGTCTTGTCCAAAAAGACCGGGTAGCCGTTTTCCTCCCCGTCCCCGCACTGGCCGTCATCGCCACCCTGCTCATCGCCACTCCGGTATACGCCGAGTTCCGCTACGCTTACAGTCTATTCTGCATCCTGCCCTTTTTGCTGGCAGTGAGCTTTTCAAAACGGAGGAAAAAACCATGAAGTACGATTGTCCAAGCTGTGGGCAGCCCTTTAACGGGAAAAAATGCCGCAACTGCGGCTACGAGTCCTTCGACGAGGAGATCGCCCACCGGCTCCACACCCACAAGGGAGAGCCTCTGGTGATCCAGGACTCCCAGCGGCGGCCCATCCCCACAGCGGACCCCTTCAGCTGTCCCCCGAAACGGAAGCAAAAGAAAGAGAAAAACGGCAGCCCCTCCTGGCCCAGCATCGTGATCGCCATCTGCTGTCTGCTGACGGTGCTGCTGTCCGCCGCCAAGGACCTGCCCTTTTTGCAGCAGCCGGTCCCGAACCCCTTCGCATTCCTGACCGAGCCCAAGGTCACCATTCCAGAGGACGCGATCTCCCTTTATTCCGGCGGGGACATCGATGTCTATGCCCAGTGGGACCCCGCCGCAGGACTTGTCAACAGCATTCCCCTGTACATCCAGAATCACACCCAGAGGAAGCTCGAGGTAGATGCAAGGGATCTGACCATCAACGGTTTCAACCAGAATACCTATGGCTTTTACGGTTTCACAGTGCCCGCAGGCGGCCTGGCCTCCGGGACGATGTACCTGGATCCCGACGGCCTGGAAAACTGCCAGATCGCCCAGCTGGAGACCATGACCCTCCAGTTTTATCTGCAGGACCCCAAAACCTTGGAAGACATTGGGTCTACCGGCTACTGCGCCTTTCCCGTCGAGGCTCCTGTGGACTATGTCCAGCCCAGCTGCGACGACGGTCCCCTGATTTATGAAGACGAGAGGGTCCGCGTCACCTTCCAGGGCATCCAGATGCGCCTTGCTTCCGGCGATGGCGAGACGAAAGCGAGGCTCCGCCTCTACGTGGAAAACAAATCCGGAGATGACCTGTTTATCTACACCAGCAACACTTCGATCCCGGCTGACGACTTCTGTGGAGACTTCCCTCCCTGCTCCAAAGCCGTCGTCCAGACCATTTGCACCGATGTAAGCGCCCTTTCCGGCGTAGAAAGCATCTCCACGACCCTCCAATACACTGACTGGGACCGGTTGGATGTTGCCCGGAACGTGACCATTCCCATAACCTAAAAAGATGCCCCGGAAGGTTTTCAGGCCTTCCGGGGCATTGCTTTACTTCATGACCTTCACGGTCAGCTTCACGGTTGTGGGCTTCGTGTTTTCCGCGGCGTTTTCCGGCAGGAGCTCCAGCTGGACGCTGTAGCTCTTCCCGGCCTTCAG
>JBNMIH010000027.1:0-34064 GCA_050873165.1 Faecousia sp. | reverse complement strand
CTCATAAGCCGGCCGGCCAGGGTCACGGTCTTCCCTTCCAGCTCCTCGAAATGTTCCTTGATCTCCTTTGCGGAGGAGGTCACATCGAACTTGGTCTGCACAAAGGGGTCCTTGCCTTCGGCACGGAGGGCCTCCAGCTTCTCCCGGCGGACCTTTACCTGGTCGGACAGGGGCATTTCTGCCTGAGGTACAAACTTTGCCATGGCTTAGCCCTCACGGGAGACGCTGATAACCTTCATGGTGTAGGAACCGGCGGGGGCATTTACGGTGAAGGTTTCACCGGCAGCCTTGCCCACGATGCCGCGACCAAAGGGGGAATCATCAGACAGCTTGTTTTCCATGGGGTTGGCTTCCTGAGAGCCGGTGATCCGGTACTCGAGCTGCTTGCCCTGCTCGTCCTCTACCACTACGGTGCAGCCCAGGCCTACCCGGCCGGTGGCCTCGTTCTCGTCCTCGATGATAACGGCGTGGGACAGGATGTCCTCGATCTCGGCAATGCGGCCATAGAGCTTGCCCTGCTCGTTTTTAGCGGCATCGTATTCGGAGTTTTCGGACAAGTCACCGTAGGACCGAGCCTCGGCGATCATAGCCGCCACTTCCCGTTCCCGGGTGGTCTTCAAGTAGTTCAGTTCTTTTTCCAGGTCTGCCAGACGCAGGCTTGTGATTTTGTATTCCTTAGCCATATCAAAAATCCTTTCTTAGCTGAAACTTTCCATAGCTCTAAATATTATAGAGGAATTTTCCCCGGGAGTCAAGAAGATTCCCGGGGAAAACACTGAAATATCGTTTTATTTCTGTCCCGTATGCCCTAGGATCTGCTGATAAAGGGCTTGGGTCTGCGTAAAATCCTTCCCGCTGAGGACATAGGTGGTCCCCTTTGTTGTTTTCAGGACAATGGCACTGTGGGGATCGTAGTAAGTCATGCAGGTGTAGCCGCCGAATTCGTCATTTTCGAAAAGCCCCGCCAGAAGCCGGAAGGAGCCCAGGCCCCAGGTGCGGCTGCCGCTGACATTTTCGTCCCGGAGCTCCACATCGGTGATTTCCCCATAGGGAATGTCCGTAGAGCCGTAGTAGGTCACATCCACACGCAGGGCATCGTCCAGGAATTGGTAGTTCACAGAGCCGGTAAAGAGCATCACAGCCACAAATACCAATATCACCGCCCCGATGACCACAGCTGCCTTGCTGCCCCTCCCTTCCCACTTGGGCCAAGGCAGGAATGCAGCGCCCTGCCGCTTTTGCTTCCTGTAAAAGGCGTAGGAATACCCAATCGGAATGAGGTTGCCCAAAACCAGCAGCGTGACGAAGCAGGCGATGGCCGCCTTCTCCGGCAGGAAGGACCCCAGCAGCATTCCAAAGCCGCAGAGCATGTAGCATGGTCCTGCCAGGCGGTGGGTAGCGTTCCAGTTTTCCTCGCTGGAGAAGGTCCATTTCACCCGGATGCCCACAGTGCTGTTCATCCGGCACTTGGGCATGTAGTTGCCCAGCACCAGATACATAGCGCCAAAAAGCCAGCCCATGGCGCGGACCACGGACAGCTCCATTCCCCGATAAATGAGGACATAGGACATCCAAAAGGTAAAGTTGGACAATACCGGGATAGTCCAGATCACCACACTGTTGATTTTTTTGTTCTTCTGCTTATCCGCTTCCAGCCTGTCGGTCATGTAAAGGCACAGGGCCAGGGTCAGGGCCATGAGCACCGGGGTCATCAAGATTCCCGCCGGAAAAGCCGTCTTGCCAGTCATCCAAAGCATCAGGCCAATCAGGCCGGGCAAAAGCGTAAAGGCATAGCACCAAAAACGGGTCCGTTTGCTGTACATAAATCATTCTCCTTTCAGGTCCGCGATCCAGAGCAGCGTTTCCTCCAGCACGGAGGTGTTGATCTCGTAATAAATGAATTTTCCCTCCCGGGTGTCGTACACCAAGTCCGCGTCCTTCAGCACAGACAGATGCCGGGAGATGGCCGCCGCCGAGATATCGAAATGTTCGCAGATTTCTCCGGCGCTTTTCTTCCCACTCTTTAGCAGATTCAGAATTTCCCGGCGGGTGGGGTCTGCCAAGGCCTTCAGCGTCTGCTGCAAGCCCATGAGACCAGCTCCTTTCTGTTTTCATTTAACAATTAACCTAATTGTTAAATAAAGTATAGCACGATCCATGCCTTCTGTCAAGGGGATAAAAGAAGCACCCCAAAGCCGGGGTGCTTCTGAGTCAATCTTCTTCCGCTATCTCTGCGTCGGGGTCTATTTCCGTGATCCAGGGACCTGTGCGGTAGTAGTTCAGGGAAATCACCGCAGCAGCCACCCAGCCCACAGGCCAGGAGCCCCAGATGCCCAGCTCTCCTAAGGCGGTCCGGGACAGGGTCAGTGCCAGGATCACCCGCAGCAGCAGATCTACAAAGGTTGCCACCATGAACTTCTTCATGAGCCCGGCGCCCCGCAGGATACCATCGGCAATGAGCTTGGCGGAGATGACGAAGTAGAAGGGGGCCAGGATCCGCAGGAAAATAAGCCCCGTCCGGGTGGCCTGGGCAGAGCTTTCGTCCAGGAAGAGGGCCAGGACCAGCTTGCCGCCGAAGAAATACAATAGGCTCAGGGGAATGGCCACCACCCAGATCATGCGGATGCCCGCCTGGAAGCCCTGACGGACCCGATGGAGCTTCCCTGCCCCGATGTTCTGGGCGGTATAGTTGGAAACGCCGTTGCCCACAGTAGTGAAGCAGGTCAGCACCAGGTTGTTGAGCTTCACGGCAGCGGAGTAACCCGCCATGACGGCAGCACCGAAGCCATTGATGACACCCTGAATGATGATATTGCCCACAGAGATAAAGCTCTGCTGCAAAATACTGGGAATGGCAATCACCACAATTTTTCGCAGCAGCATCCAGGAAAACACCGGGGCTTTCTCCCCGGCGCAGACCTTTTCCAGCCGCCGAATCACCACGAGCACCGCCAGCACACAGCTGATGCCCTGGCACAGGAAAGTGGCCCAGGCCACGCCGGCCACACCCATCTGAAAAGCGCTGACGAAGAGGATATCCACGGCGATATTGGAGACCGAGGACACCGCCAGAAAGTAGAAGGGCGTCTTGGAGTCCCCCATGGCGGAAAAAATACCTGTTGCGATGTTATAAAAGAAGACAAAGGGCAGGCCATAGACATAGATGTCCAGATACAGCTTGGAATCCCCAAAGACCTCCTGAGGGGTGCGGATCAGTCCCAGGAGCCATCCGGCGCAGGTAACTCCCAGGACCATCAGGCCGGCGCAGATCAGGGCGCTGAAAATGCTGGCCGTATACACGGCAGTCTTCACGCCCTTGTAGTCCTTGGCGCCGTACAGCTGGCTCACCACCACCGAGCAGCCCATGTTGCAGCCGAAGGCGAAGGCAATGAAAATCAAGGTGATCTCATAGCTGTTGCCCACGGCAGCCAGGGCATTCTCGCCGATGAATTTGCCGGCTACCAAGCTGTCAGCAATGTTGTAGAGCTGCTGAAATACAATACTGCCCAGCAGCGGCACGCAGAAATTCCGCAGAACCACGCTGGGCTTTCCCACTGTCAAATCCTTATTCACAGGGAACAACCATCCTTTTATACAAATTTCTCATCCTTATTTTAGCGCTTATTCACAAAAAATCAATCCTTCCAGCCCCTTTCCCGGCAAAATCTGCCTTCTGCCCAACGCTCCCCCCTCCCAAGACTTGGGGGTTTGTGGGGTTTTCCGGCGTTTCCCCAAGTTCTCGTTTGTCAAGGGGAAAGGTTTCCGATTTTCAGGATGGTTTTCTGTGGAATTCGTCAATTGCCCCCTGCCGCCCCCGCGTGGTATAATGCCGCACAGTGTGATTTGAGGAGGAACGCCATCATGTCAACAAATGCTGCCCATCCAACCAACGCCGCCCTTTTCCGCAGGGAAGCGGATATCTTTTCCCATATCCGCGGAATGGATGCCCTGCTGCAGGCCCCGCCAGAAAAGGCCGACGCTCTGCAGGCCAAATATCCGGATGCCGCCTTTGCTCTTATGACCGCCGCCAACCTCTTCACGGGAGACCGGGAACAGTGCGCCATCCATCAGGAGGCCTATTTCTCTATATTAAAAGGAGAAAGTCTGAAAAACGTCCGGTTCCGCTATGAAAAAGAAATGGATGCCTACGTGCGGGAGCACATGTGGGACGATTAAAGAATGCCGCCCTTTCATGAAGAAGGGGCGGCACTTTTGGACTTTGTTATTTCTTTCTGCCGAACAGGGAGAAACCCTTTTTCTCATAGGGCTCTGAGGTGATCTCCCCTACGATATAGCCGGTGGGGTCCAGTGCGGCATGGATCGCCTTCTCGTCCAAGGGCTCTTTGGAGATGACCACGGTCTCTCCCTTTGTGTGAGAAGAAGTCACCTTATCCACGGAAAAAGCGGAACGGATGGCATCATTGACATGGGACTCGCACATAGAGCAGGCCATGCCGGATACTTGAATGGTTGTCTTGGTCATAGTAACCCTTCCTTTCTGCCCTGGATTATAGCACGTTTTTATGTTAGCGTCAACTAACTTATAAAAAATGCCCTCTCCTGGGAGAGGGTGGACCGGCGCAGCCGGGACTGGTGTGGGGCGGTACCAGGAATCAACCTAGTACCGCCCCTCTTCCGACCCTGCGGGGCCACCTTCCCCCAGGGGAAGGTAAAGTGTTTTACAGATGCAGGACTCTATCCTTGATTTCCTGGGTACGGCCCTGGTTCCAGAACTGGGTACCGATGTAGCCGCAGGTACGCCGGGCCACGTTCATCTTGTTCTGGTCCCGGTTGCCGCACTGGGGGCAGACCCACACCAGCTTGTGGTCGTCCTCCTGAATTTCGATCTCGCCGTCATAGCCGCAGACCTGGCAGTAGTCGGACTTGGTGTTCAGCTCAGCATACATGATGTTTTCATAGATGAACTGCATCACTTCCAGCACGGCGTCGATGTTGTTCTGCATGTTGGGCACTTCCACATAGCTGATGGCTCCACCAGGGGACAGCTGCTGGAACTCCGCCTCAAAGCGCAGCTTGGTGAATGCGTCGATGTGCTCAGACACATGGACGTGGTAGGAGTTCGTAATGTAGCTCTTGTCCGTAATGCCGGGGATAATGCCGAAGCGCTTCTGCAGGCACTTGGCGAACTTATAGGTGGTGGACTCCAGAGGCGTGCCGTACAGGGAGAAGTCGATATTCTCCTTCTGCTTCCAGCGGGCACAGGCGTCGTTCATATACTGCATGACCTGCAGGGCGAAGGGCTTGGCGGCCTCGTCGGTGTGGGACTTGCCGGTCATGTATTTGACGCACTCATAAAGGCCGGCATAGCCCAGGGAGATGGTAGAGTAGCCGCCGTAGAGCAGCTTATCAATGGGCTCCCCTTTCTGGAGTCTGGCCAGCGCGCCGTACTGCCACAGGATGGGGGCAGCATCAGAGAGCGTGCCCTTCAGCCGGTTGTGCCGGCACATGAGAGCCCGGTAGCACAGGTCCAGCCGCTCATCGAAAATCTTCCAGAACTTGTCCATATCCTTGCCGGAGGACAGCGCCACATCCACCAGGTTCAGGGTGACCACGCCCTGGTTAAAGCGGCCGTAATACTTGGGCTTCCCCGGCTCGTAGTTCTTGGCCCCGGCAATGTTGTCCCAGCCGTTGCCGGACCGGTCCGGAGTCAGGAAGCTGCGGCAGCCCATACAGGTATACACATCGCCGTTGCCTGGAGTCTCCCCCTTGGAGAGCTTGTACTCCTTCATCTTCTTTTCGCTGATGTAATCAGGAACCATCCGCTTGGCGGTGCACTCGGCAGCCAGCTTGGTCAGATACCAATAGGGAGTACCCTCCCGGATATTCTCCTCCTCCAGCACATAGATGAGCTTGGGGAACGCGGGAGTGATCCATACGCCCTTCTCGTTCTTCACGCCCTCGTAGCGCTGGCGCAGGGTCTCCTCGATGATCATGGCCAGGTCTTTCTTCTCCTGTTCGTTTCTGGCCTCGTTCAGGTACATGAAGACGGTGATAAAGGGAGCCTGTCCATTGGTGGTCATCAGGGTCACCACCTGGTACTGGATGGTCTGCACGCCCCGACGGACCTCGTCCCGGAGCCGCTCCTCCACCACCTGGCTGATGGCCTCCTCGCTGGGAGCCACGCCGAAGGTCTTCATTTCCTTTTCCACATTCCGGCGGATCTTCTCCCGGCTGATCTGGACAAAGGGGGCCAAATGGGTCAGGGAAATAGACTGTCCGCCGTACTGGTTGGAAGCCACCTGGGCGATGATCTGGGTGGCGATGTTGCAGGCAGTAGAGAAGGAATGGGGCTTCTCGATAAGGGTGCCGGAGATCACAGTGCCGTTCTGCAGCATATCATCCAGATTGATCAGGTCGCAGTTGTGCATATGCTGGGCATAGTAGTCGGAATCGTGGAAATGGATGATGCCTGCCTCGTGGGCCGCCACAATGTCTCTGGGCAGCAGAATGCGGCTGGTGATATCCTTGGAGACCTCACCTGCCATATAGTCCCGCTGGACAGCGTTGATGGTGGGGTTCTTGTTGGCATTCTCCTGCTTGACTTCCTCGTTGTTGCACTCGATGAGGCTCAAGATCCGGTCGTCCGTGGTGTTGGACTGACGCAGAAGGTTGCGGGTATAGCGGTAGGTGATATACTCCTTGGCAACCTCAAAAGCACCGTGGCTCATGATGGCCTTTTCCACCAGATCCTGGATCTCCTCTACAGAGGGGCTGCGGCCCATCTCCTCGCAGGCCACGCCTACGCTCTCTGCGATGCGGTCGATCTGTACGGGAGTCAGCCGCACCTTCTCATCCACCTCAATATTGGCCTTGGAAATGGCCATGACGATCTTCGATATATCGAACGCAACTTCTGTTCCGTTTCGCTTAATAATTTTCATAGTACGTTTCCTCCTGCTCGTGTCTTGCTCATTGCCGCCTTATTATACTACATCTTGTGGTTTTGTCAAGGCTCGACCACAAGATATAGTGGTTGCCCTTTTTCAGGCAAAAAGTTTTGGAAGCAGAATCGGTATTTTTCCCCGTTTCCAAACCCGAAAGTTCGTTTTTCTTTGGGGTCTTTAAAATATAGCATTGTAAATTCCAGGAGAATATAGTACAATAAATCCGCATGGTCTTAACATAATTTCCCTTGTTCCAAAGAGAAAATTGAAAGGAGCATTTTCATGGAGGAAAAATTCAGCAATCTGCACATAGATGAGGGCGCTACCTTGTATACCATCACAGGAGGCGGCATTCGAGCGCAGCTGACCGATTTTGGCGCTTCCCTGGTCCGTCTCTGGGTACCAGATGCCGCCGGTAATCTTGCCGACGTGGTCCTGGGCTACGACACCGCCAAGGGGTACAAAGAGGGCGGCAGCTGCCTGGGCGGCACCATTGGCCGCAACGCCAACCGCATTGCGGGAGCAGCTTTTTCCATCGGCGGCAAAACCTACGCCCTCACCGCCAATGAAGGGCGTAACAACCTCCATTCCGGTCCGAAAGGGTACCACCAGCGGCTGTGGACCGTGAAGGAACAGTCCGAAAGTGCCATTACCTTCGTTCTTGCAAGCCCTGACGGAGATCAGGGGATGCCCGGCAATGCCCAAATTGCCGTCACCTATCGCATCAGCGCCGACAACGGTCTGCACATTATCTACGACGGCCTCTGTGACCAGGACACCGTCTTCAATCTGACCAACCACAGCTACTTCAATCTGGCGGGCCACGCGCAAACCGGTAAAGCCATGGACCAGATTCTCTCCCTCCCTGCCCGGCACTTCTGCCCCGATGACGCTGAAAGCATCCCCACCGGCGAAAAGCGGGATGTGGAAGGCACCCCCATGGATTTCCGGGCTCCCAAAGCCATCGGACAGGACATTGGAGAAGACTACGACGCCCTGAATCTGCAGGGGGGCTATGACCACAACTTCGAGGTCTTCTGCAACCCCTGCGCCACCCTGACAGACCCGGCCTCCGGCCGCAGCATGTCCGTCTACACCGACTGCCCGGGTATCCAGTTCTATTCCGGCAACTTCCTGGATGACGACGGCAAGGACGGCGTCCACTACAGCAAACGCTCCGGCGTAGCCCTGGAGACCCAGTTCTACCCTGACGCCCTCCACCACCCGGACTGGGCCCAGCCCGTTACGAAGGCGGGACAGCGGTATCACTCCGAGACCTGCTACAAATTCAGCTGGTAAGCCTTTTCTCTCCCCTGCCCTTCCCCGGCAGGGGCGTTTTTTGTCCCGTTGGGGCTGTCACATTTTCCCACCGGCGCATAAACTGTCCTGTAAGCTTCTTTCAGGAGGGAAAAACATGGCTGATCTGTGTCAGGACGGTCTGCGCTGCAATCCCAACGATCTGCGGCAGGCCATGTCCATCCACACCCGAAAAATCACCGACTCCTGTCGGGATAAGGACTGCATCGAAGACCTGCCCGTGTATCTGACGGCAGGGTCCCAACGGATCCTGGAATCCTCTGCCAACACCCGGGTGCGGTGTGCCGAACTGATGAATACCTACATAGATGTAGAGCCCGTTGCCTTTGACAAGACCCACTACTGTATCGACATCACCTTCTACTACCGCATCATTGCGGACACCATCGTGGGGGCCAATCGGCCTGCCGCTCTGTGCGGCGTGGCGGTGTTCACCAAGCGGGTGGTCCTCTGCGGGGAGGAAAGCTGCGCCCACATCTACCACAGCGACCGCCGGAACCAAACCGAGGACCTGGGCCGGAACCGTTCAAGCGCCCCCACTGCCGTTGTAGAGGCTCTCGACCCCATGGTTCTGGGGAGCCGGGTCCGGGAGGCCTGTGAGTGCGGCAGCCGGGACTGCCCCTTGCAGCTGCCGGACTGGGTCCGCAGCGCCTTTGACGAGGACCTGGCCCTGCAGTCTGACCGGCGGCGGCTCTACGTCACCCTGGGCCAGTTCTCCATCGTCCGGCTGGAGCGGGACGCCCAGCTCATTGTCCCCGTCATGGACTACAGCATCCCCACCAAGGAGTGCTGTGACTCCCCCGGCTGCGCCGAAGACCCCTGCGAGATGTTCAGCCGCATCCCCTTCCCTGCCGCCCAGTTCACCCCCAGAGGCTGCGACTGCAAGCCCAAGGTGCCGGACTGCGGATGCTGCGGGAAATAACGCCAAAAGGCCCCTCCGAAACCGGAGGGGCTTTGCCGTAAATGAAGAAATTAATCCTTGTGACAGCAATTTGCACTGCAGTGGGCGCAATTGCCGCCGCAGGTAGATTTGCCCTTTTTCTTATCCTTAACCATAGACCAGATAATCAGCCCTACGACAGCCACAAGGACCAGGGCAACAATGACTGTTCCCATAAAAACATTTCCTTTCTAAAAACCCGGAGGCGGGGTGTCCGCCTCCGGGCGCAAGAAGTTAAACCTTTGCGGTAAGCTTGCTGGCTTCCTTGTAGGGACGGACCAGCATGTAAACCATGAAGCACAAGACGGCAACAGCCGCAACCAGGCCGATGACATTGGGGGTACCTTCGAAGAGGTTGCCGAACTGATTGATCATCAGGGAGATGCAGTAGGCAAAACCGCACTGATAGCCGATGGCGAACCAGGTCCACTTGGCGTTGTTCATTTCCCGCTTGATGGCGCCGATGGCCGCGAAGCAGGGGGCGCACAGCAGGTTGAACACCAGGAAGGACATACCGGACACGGGAGTGAAGGTAGCAGCCAGGGTCTCGTACACATTGCCGGAGGCACCGTACAGGATGCCCATGGTGCCAACGATGTTCTCTTTAGCCACCAGGCCAGTGACAGAGGCCACAGCGGCCTGCCACTCGCCCCAGCCAAGAGGCGCAAAGATCCAAGCGATCAGGCTGCCGATCCGGGCCAGGATGCTCAGGTCCATCTCGTCCTCAGCCAGCATACGGAAGCCGTCAGCGGTGAAGCCGAAGTAAGTGGTGAACCATACCAGGATGGTGGACAGCAGGATGATGGTGCCGGCCTTCTTAATGAAGGACCAGCCGCGCTCCCAGGTAGAGCGGAGCACATTGCCCAGAGTGGGGATGTGGTAGGGAGGCAGCTCCATAACGAAGGGAGCGGGGTCACCGGCGAACATCTTGGTCTTCTTCAGCATGATGCCGGAGCAGACGATGGCAGCCATACCAATGAAGTAGGCACCGGTGGAGATCCAGGGGCTGCCGCCGAAGATGGCGCCGGCGATCATGGCGATGAAGGGCACCTTCGCGCCGCAGGGAATGAAAGTGGTGGTCATGATGGTCATCCGGCGGTCACGCTCGTTCTCAATGGTACGGGAGGCCATGATACCAGGCACGCCGCAGCCGGTACCCACCAGCATGGGGATGAAGGACTTACCGGACAGGCCGAAGCGGCGGAAGATCCGGTCTAGAACGAAGGCAATACGGGACATGTAGCCGCAGGCCTCCAGAATAGCCAGCAGGAAGAACAGCACCAGCATCTGGGGAACGAAGCCCAGGACGGCACCGACACCGGCAATAATACCGTCGTTGATCAGGCCGGTGAGCCAGTCAGCGCAGTTCAGGCTGTCCAGCAGGTTGCCCACCAGCACAGGCACGCCGGGGACCCACACGCCGTAGTCGGCGGGATCGGGCTCGGTGCCGTAGGCATCCAAAGCAGCCTCAATATCTTTGTAGCTTGCAGTCTCGGTGGAAACAGCCAGGGTCTCCTCATCCTCGACCTCGTAGTCGATGGAAGCACCGGCAGGAATCGCAGCCCGGAGGGTGTCGATTGCCTGAGCAGCAGCAGCCTCGTCGTAATCCTCACTCTCAGCGTCCAGAGCGGCTTCCATATCCTCGTCGCCATACTCGGCAACCAGAGCTGCAATGATCTGATTGGTGTCGCCGTACTCCTCGGAAGCCTCTTCATAAGCGGCAGTGCCAATGCCGAACAGGTGATAGCCATCACCGAACAGACCGTCGTTTGCCCAGTCGGTAGCAGAGGCACCCACGGTGACCATAGCGATGTAATAAACCAGGAACATGACCACAGCGAAGATGGGCAGGCCCAGCCAGCGGTTGGTGACGATCTTATCGATCTTGTCGGAGGTGGTCAGGCTTCCGGCGCTCTTCTTCTTGTAGCAGGACTTGATGATGGAAGCGATGTACACATACCGCTCGCCGGTGATGATGGACTCGGCATCGTCGTCGTCCTCTTTCTCGGCGGCCTGGATGTCTGCCTCAATGTGGTCCATCACATCCTTGGGGATGTTCAGCTGGGCCAGGACCTTGTCATCACGCTCGAAGATCTTGATGGCGTACCAGCGCTGCTGCTCTTCGGGCATGTCGTGAAGGACAGCCTCTTCAATGTGGGCAATAGCGTGCTCCACAGGGCCGGAGAAGGTATGCATAGGTACGGTCTTGGGGCCGCCAGCAGCTTTGATGGCAACCTCAGCGGCTTCCTGGACGCCGGTGCCTTTCAGAGCGGAGATCTCGACCACCTTGCAGCCCAGCTGACGGTGGAGCTCCTCGATGTTGATCTGATCGCCGTTCTTCTGGACCAGGTCCATCATGTTGATGGCCACCACCACAGGGATGCCCAGCTCGGTCAACTGGGTGGTCAGGTACAGGTTCCGTTCCAGGTTGGTGCCGTCGATGATGTTCAGGATGGCATCGGGACGCTCACCGATCAGATAGTTACGGGCAACCACTTCCTCCAAGGTGTAGGGGGACAGGGAGTAAATGCCGGGAAGGTCCGTGACGATCACATCATCGTGGCGCTTCAGCTTACCTTCCTTCTTCTCAACGGTAACACCGGGCCAGTTACCAACAAACTGATTGGATCCGGTCAGGGCATTAAACAGGGTCGTCTTGCCGCAGTTGGGGTTACCAGCCAAGGCAATGCGAATGGGTTTGTTTTCCATTTCCAAACTTCTCCTTTACTTACTGAACTTCCACCATGTCCGCATCCGCTTTCCGGATGGACAGCTCATAGCCTCTCACATTCAGCTGGATGGGGTCTCCCAGGGGAGCCACCTTCCGGACAGTCACGGACACACCCTTGGTGATGCCCATGTCCATAATACGGCGACGGACAGCACCCTCGCCATGGATCTTGACCACGGTGACGGTATCACCGATGGCAACCTGCCGCAATGTTTTCATCCTCTTTATCCTCCTCAGATCATAATTTTACGGGCCATTTCCTCGCTGATCGCAACACGGGACTCCTTTACGTTCACGATCACGTTGCCGCCAAGACGGCTGATGACCTGCACGTTCCCACCGACAACGAAGCCCAGGTTTTCCAGATGCTTCTTGACCTCCGGGCTTCCGCCCACACGGCGAATGATGTTCACCGTATCATTGTCCGCAAAAGTAAGCGGCATCATAGTTTCCCCCTCTTTCACTGTACGATCTTTGTTTGCATATGCTAATTAGTTTCAGCTAACCGTGCAGCCTTAAAAAATTAGCTCTCGCTAACTGCCATAGAGTATACTCCCCACCTACCCACTTGTCAACTGGGTTCGTAACAGTTTGGAAAAGTTTGTCTATGCTAACAAAAAGAAAGTTAGCAAGAGGCAACTCCTTTGTACAGATTTGTGCGTTTCGACGGGCAGCGAAACGCACTCTGTCATTTCTCCAGTTCCCTTCGTTTGCAAGCGCAGAGATAGGCCTTTTCGTAGTCCCCCTGGGCCCGGTGGCATTCCTCCAGCAGGGGGAGGCAGTCCGTGGGCTCTCCTTTTAATAAATATTCCACCGCCTGGGTGTAGTCCCCGGCGGTCATGTGGAGGCTGCCCATGAGGGTGTGCCAGAGGCTCCCCCGGTTCTCCACCGCCTCTAAGAGCTTCCGTGCCCGGTCCGGCTTTCCCTCCCCCAGGGCGCGCCTGGCCCGAAGCAGCAGCTCCGTGTCCAGGCTGGGAAGAGTGCCCAGACCGCCCCGCAGTCTCTCCACATAAGCGCGCAGAGCGGGGATGATATAGGGGCTGGAAAAGCCCTCCGACAAAGCCAGGTATTTTTCCTCCACCGGCTTTCTCCCCTGGGCGGCAGCCGCCTCCGCCGCCATCAGGCAGCTCAGGTAGCCCACCAGGCCCCGCTCCCAATCCAGTGTGTCCGGCTCTTTATATGCTTCCAATTCTTGCAGAACCTGGGCGTATTTTCCCTGGGCAAAGCATTCCCGGGCCTGGGCCATGATCTCCTCGTTGACGGAGGCAGTCTTCTCCCCTAAAAAATATCCAACAGGCTTACCCAGAGCCTGGGCCAGATGCTGCAGGGTCTTCATAGATGGCCGGACGGTGCCATGCTCAATACGGGAGAGCATATTCCGGGTGATCACGTCCCCACAGACCTGCCTCTGGGACAGCCCCGCCTCTCTTCTCGCCTCCAACAGCTTTTCTCCCAATTCCATAAAGCCCGCCTCCCACATTTATTTTCTGTATTTTATCAAACATCCTCGGAAAAAGCTACAAAAAATTCATTTGCTATTTTCTCGTAAATGGTTTATAACTATATAGAAAGTGAGGAGGTTTTTTCTGATTATGATGCAAAATCGAGAGCTGAAGCAGCAGGCCGAAGGTAAGCTTCGTTCCGCGCCCCAGCACAAGAAGCTGGCGCTGTGCTATGCCGGGGTCCTGTGCGCCATCAGCGTTGTTTTTATGCTGGCAGACCAGCTGATCTCCATGGCCTTTCCGGAGACCGGAGGCCTGTCCAATATGGGGCTGCGGTCCTTCCTGTCCACCCTATCCAGTATTCTGCCAATCATCAGCTTTGTGCTGTCCATGTGCCTGAGTTTTGGATTCCTGGGGGGCATGGTCCGGGTCAGCCGGGGGCAGTACACGTCCCCCAATGCGTTGCGGACGGGCTTTGAGCGGTTCTTTCCCCTGCTGCGGCTGACCGCCCTGAAGGCGCTGATCATCATGGGCCTGTCCATCGGCGCTACCTATCTGACATCTCTGATTTACACCCTATCGCCCCTGTCTGATTCTCTGGTGGAGGCCCTGGCCCCTGCCCTTTCCAGCGGGAGCCTGCTGAATGAGGGAACACTGACCCTGGACCCGGCCGCTGTCGAAGCGATCTATGCCGCAACCCCCGCCATGCTTGCGATCTTCCTGGTGGTCATGGGTATCTTCGGCGTGCCCATGCTCTACCGGCTGCGGCTGGCGGACTATGTGCTCTACGACCATCCGGAGACCGGCGCCCTCTACGCCCTGCGGCAAAGCAGAGTCATGATGCGGGGCAGCCGCTGGGCCATGTTCAAGCTGGACCTGAGCTTCTGGTGGTACTTCCTGCTGGCGGGCCTCTCCGCTGCCGTCAACTACGGCGCGCTTCTATTGTCCCTAGTAGGCATCAGCCTGCCGATCTCCGACAACGCGGCGGCGATCCTCTTCTTCCTGCTGTCCACCGCCCTGGACTTTGTGGTGATCTACCGCTTCCGCAGCAAGCTGGAGGTCACCTATGCTCTGGCCTACAACTCCCTGAAGCCCCCGGAAACCACCGGCGGCGCGGTGCTGGGCAATATCTTCCAGATGTGATATAAAACAGGCACGGCAAAAACGCCGTGCCTGTCCTTATACATTATATATAGTAAAATCCCCCACCCGATCGGGTAGGAGATTTTTTATGGAGCGGGTGACGAGGCTCGAACTCGCTACCTCCACCTTGGCAAGGTGGCGCTCTACCGGATGAGCTACACCCGCATCTGCCGCCCAACCCCATTGGGTCAGGCAGATGGTGCCTCCGGTCGGAATCGAACCAACGACACGCGGATTTTCAGTCCGCTGCTCTACCTACTGAGCTACAGAGGCATCTTTTGAAGATGCGCGGCAGGGGGACTCCCTGACAGCTTGGGTATTATACCGCAGGAAGAGACATTTGTCAACATATTTTTACAAAAATATGAAATAAGATTTTTCTTGACTTTCTTTCTGCTTGTGCTATAGTAGTAGCAGAGGTTACGAAGCCTACCAAAATCGTATTAATAGAGGTTACGAAGCCTGCCAAAATCGTATTAATAGAGGTTACGAAGCCTACCAAAATCGTATTAATGGCTGAATCTTCGGATTCGGCCATTTTTTAGGAGAAAAAGATATGCAGGCATGGATAACTGTCGACGAAAACTACCTGAATTATCTGCGGTCGTTTGAAAGTAAAATCCCCAATTCCAATTACGGTGCAGACAAGATGAAACCGTTCTTTGGTGTTTTGTTCGAAATAGATGAGCTAGTGTATGTCACGCAGGTTTCGCACCTCAAACCTCGGCATATGAAAATGAAAGACGCCGTTGACTTCCGCAAAGTGTACATACCCAACGCCAACCCAAACCTGCCCGACCGACCTGTAGCCGTTGTCAACTTGAACTACATGTTTCCGATCCCGAAAGCCTTGGTTACTCCTCTTACCTATCGAGACATCGATAAATGCAGAACTTTTTCTTCAAATGTGGAAAGAAGTAAATATGTTGACCTGCTCACAAAAGAGCTGGCATCGATCAATAAAATGGGTATAGAGGACCTTGCTCGGAAGATATACGAGCTAAAGTCGAATTACCCGGACGCTGTAGTATCGAGACGGTGTTTTGATTTTAAGGCCCTGGAAGAAAGGGCGAGAGTATACCAGCAGTAAAATTGATATTTCCTCTGCTTTGGCAGGGGGAATATATAGTAAACTTAGCTCCGGCCTTTCGGTCGGAGCTTTTTGGCCAATAAACAATCTGCCCATCCACAGTTTGTCTGCTTTCTGCTATACGTTATAGATAGGATGACATCAGCAGGACGCAGAAATAAAAGGCTAGTTTGATTTCTGAATCCTCAGAGACTACCCACCTTCTGAGTGGCTGCGGCCTTACAGCAGTCGCTTGTAATGTATAGTCCAAATACCGTGGAAACGGGATAGGAGTTCTCCCCTATTATATGTGATACGCTGATCCGGCGTTGGAGAATGGGATAAACTTATTTTGACCGAATCGTTGCATTTCATCACTACCATATTGAAAATCTTTGCAGTTTGTACCATAAATTTGCAATAAAAGAACGTTGAAACGCCCCTCAGTGTACATTAGTGTGAAACAAAAGTCAAGACTTTTAATATATTATTGCATATTTAAAAGAGAGGATAGCCTGAACTACCCTCTCCCTGTCTGTTAGCGGAATAATCCTGTTGCAAACTGAATGTAACTCCATGCAGCGCATGAAATCAATCCGGCAATAATGCCGGAAACAAAGCCATAGGCCAAGTTCTTCACATCCATTGCAGACCTCCCTTCCGGACTAAAATTTTTCAGTCCTCGCAACAACTTTAAATCTTAGTCAACGGAGTGGGAATGCTAACGGTGATATTATACATACAATGGGATTATTTTGCAATATGTATTTTTCAATTTTATTACAGATGTGGCCAGCTTGGCGGCTAGTCGGCAACATACAGATCAGTTATGGCAGATTTGGCGATCTGTCGGCACCCCCCTGCCAAAGCAGGGGGGATTTTCATACTAAGAATAGAATCAGCTCCGACCGTAAGGGCCGGAGCTTTTGCTATTTACGGTTTCCAGGAATACCCGCACTTGCCGCATCTGTTGACGGTTTTGCCGCTGCCGATGAAGCCGGTGATTAGGCTGTAGCCACGAGAGCCGGTGGTGATGGCTGTCGAGCCACAGCGGGGGCAGGTAAGGGGCTGGTACTTTTTATTATACATTTTTTCAATATCATCATCTGTTAGTCTACCATCTATAATTGACTTGGTTTCCTCTATATACGCTTGAATTTGAGATTTATCCAAGGTTGTCTTTATTCTTTCTGCGTTTGTTTTTGACAGATTATTAGCGAACACATATGGGAAATGTGTGACTATAAATGCTGCTTCTTTTGTCGTCATCTTAAATTCAGACACCAGAAATACGCAAAAATCCAATTCATCTGCGTCTTTAGTTTTATACCCATTCAAGATGACATCACATCTTTTCGAACTATGGTTATATGTTCCTATTGGATAACCGCAATGTGGACAATTAGACGCCTTGTCCGACACATTGCTTCCACATTCAGGACATGTGATTAGCATATGAATACGCCTCCATTTCTATATAAGAATATCACATTTCTTTTATATAGTCAACGTCCGCAATATCAACAGATAAATTATCTGCGTTGGAGGTTATATTCACTAAAATTTCTGCCGCAGTTAATGTTCAAGCGCAAATCGGCGGCTCGCTCTTTAAAGGTATTGCTAATGGGTTGTCGTCGGCTCTTGCCCCCGCCAAAGCGCTCCTTGCGACAACAGGAAAATTTGCCATCGCAATAGCTGCAATTTATGCCCTATATAAGGCAGCTCATAATTTTGTCAATGCTGGTGAAATAGCTAATTCAAAAATGGAAGAGGCTATATCTTCCTATGAAGATGCAAAGTCGCAGATTGAATCTACAAATAATGAGTTAAAAACGACCCAGGAGCGGATAAATGCTCTTCAAGCCAAAGGTGGTCTGACACTCGTCGAAAAAGAAGAGCTCGACAAATTAAAAGAGGCAAACAAGTATCTCAATATAGAGCAGGACCTCAACAAAAAAGATGCAATAGCCAAAGCCAAAGAAACCGCATCTAAAGTCCAAGAAGCTGTAGCAAAAAATTATTACAACATTCCAACAGATGATGGGATGGTCTCCCAATACAAAGGACTTCTTGACAATTATGGCTGGAAAAAAGCGGGAAATAAATATTGGGATAAGTCAAACCTAACAGGTCAGTTGGCATACATTCAGCACCTAAAAGAGCTCCAAGATGAAGTTGAATATGGCACTGATGACTGGGATAATTATCAAGAGAAAATTAACAGCACCACCGAAAGTCTTTGGGATGCTGCTACTGCAATGAAGAAAAACCGGGAAACATTAGAAGAACTTCCAAAAGAGGCTCTATCTGATGATGACCTAGCTCTAATAAACACCTTATCATCTGCCATAGAAACGGTCTACAAAGAACTTGATCACGCAAAATGGGGTCAAATGAAGCTAGACGATTTCTTCAACCTGGACAGTATCCAAGATGAAAAGAGTAAGCTTCTTGAAAAGGCAAAGGATAAGAAGTATGAAGGAATCTCTAAAGAGGACTTCTCTGATTATTTTGAAGCTGTCGCATCCGATCTGCAAGAAGCCCTTGGCGAGAACTACCTAGATATTATCGCAGATGCCATCAACTCCGAAGCCGGGGTCGTGAACGTCGGTAATATCAAAAAGAACCTCAAAAAGGACTTCATGCAGTCGAAGTTCTTGGGAGACGAACGGAAATTTAACGATTGGGTAGATGGTCTGTCCAACGAGGACACTGAAATCGTATATAAGCTCTCCCTCAACGCCGATGCCGCAAACTATTCTCTCGACACGTGGATTCAAAAACTCCAGGAATACAAGCAAAGCTCTGAGCAATTCCTAGGCGACCTTGAAGCCAATGTCAGCAAGACCCAATCCGTCATTGAGAAAGTCGGGAAAGCCAACACCCTCCTCGGCAAATCCAACAACGGCAACTCCGTCGAACTGGATTCCGACCAGCTCAAAGAATACGCCGATGCTCTCGAATACGTCAACGGCGCTTTCCAGCTGAATTACGAAAAGGTAAAGCAGCTGAACCAAGAAAAGGTTGATGAACAGATCAATGCCAATGTCGAGGCTATGCAGAAGGCCCAGGCGCAGCTGCTGATTAACAACCAGCAAATCTCAAATATGCAGAATGAGCTTAACGGGTTGAACGCCTCTCAAAGCAAACGCCGGGAGATACTTGAGGACTCTATTTCCAAACTGCAAGATGAGAATTCTGGTATTGAAACTACCATTAAGGAATACCAGTATCTTTGTGTGGCTCTTGGCGAGGCGTCTAGTGCGTATCAGCAGTGGTTGGACATGCAGAATGGGCCGAGCGCCGGTGACTTCTCGTCTCAGACGACAACTGCGTTTAAACAGATTCAGCAGGTTGTAAAGAGCAAAAATGGATGGGGCACATCAAATTTCCTTGGTTCTGCCAAATTTTTAATCCCCGAGCTTGAGGGGAAGAATCCTGGCACAAAGGAGTATCAGGACAGAGTACAAAAATGGACTTGCCATCTTCTTTCCAATGGTTAATCTGCCTACCCATGAACCATCTGACCTTTGCTATACATTGTCGGTGCCTTTTTCTCGCCTAGAATTTTTTTGCTCCACAATTTACCTCCTTGAAAAATAGTGTAACAAATTGAGTGTCCTGTTACACTATTGTCACACTATTACATAAGACTAGATAACACGAACTGGGACGAATTAAGAAGTTCTGCCACAATCGTCTCTCTTATGGGCATATCATACACGATAATTCGTTCGCCGTTAAATGGTCAAATGAGAAAAATGTTGCATTTTCACAGCATTTTGCGGATTATACGCTGATTTTAAGCGCAAAAAAATCCACGCTTCTTTCGAAGCGTGGAAAAAAGAACTGGAGGTACCGCCCAGATTTGAACTGGGGAATGAAGGTTTTGCAGACCTTTGCCTTACCACTTGGCCACGGTACCATATAAAATTGGAGCGGGTGACGAGGCTCGAACTCGCTACCTCCACCTTGGCAAGGTGGCGCTCTACCGGATGAGCTACACCCGCATCTCTTGTTCAGCTTTCGCTGAACAAGTTGGTGCCTCCGGTCGGAATCGAACCAACGACACGCGGATTTTCAGTCCGCTGCTCTACCTACTGAGCTACAGAGGCGTCTGGCGCAAGAACTTGCGCAGATGCGATATTGGGAAATTAAAAATGGCGACCCGGAACGGACTCGAACCGTCGACCTCCAGCGTGACAGGCTGGCGTGCTAACCGACTGCACCACCGGGCCAGATAATTTGGTGGGAACAATAGGGCTCGAACCTATGACCTCCTGCTTGTAAGGCAGATGCTCTCCCAGCTGAGCTATGCTCCCGACAGCCGCTTTGCGTTTCGTTTGCGTCTCACGCATCAGCGACATGACACATTATACACAGAAGTACCCATTTTGTCAAGCACAATTTTCCATTTTTCTTAAAAAACTTTTTTGTTAGGAAACAGCCGGATTTACCGGCTGTTTCCCATAGGTCTTACAACTTATTCAGCAGATTCTGAATATCCTCCGGGGTGAACTCGTATACATGGTCACAGAACTGGCACTCCACAGGGAAGGGCTTCCCCTCGTCCCGGATCTCCGCCAGCTCCTGCTTGCCCAGGCTGATCAGGGCCTGTTCCACCCGCTCCCGGGTACAGTAGCACTTGTAGCTCACATCAACCGTCTCCATAAACACCACGCCCAAATCGCCGCAGACCTGGCCCAGGATGTCCTCCGGGGTCAGCCCAGCCTCCAGCATGGGGGTGACGGCGCCGGCCTTGCGGATGCCCGCCTCCAGCTTGTCGATGATCTCGTCGGGGGCGCCGGGCAGCAGCTGAATGAGATAGCCACCGGCGGCCTTGACGGAGTGGTCCCGGTCCACCAAGACACCCAGAGCACAGGCCGTGGGGATCTGCTCGCTCTGAACGAAGTAGGCGGTGACATCGTCTCCGATCTCGCCGGATACCAGCTCCACAGAGCCGATATAGGGCTCCTTCATCTGCAGGTCCCGGATCACCGTCAGGGTGCCGTCGGTGCCCACCGTGGCCCCTACATCCAGCTTGCCGGGGTATTTCTCCACCAGGGGTACTTTGGGCTCCGTCATGCATCCCCGGACGTTGCCTACAGCGTCGGACACCACAGTGATGGTGCCGATGGGGCCGCCGCCCCGGACCTGGAGGGTCATGGAGCCGTTGTCCACCTTCTGCATGTTGCCCATCATGGAAGCCGCCGTCAGGCAGCGGCCAAAGGCGGCAGTGGCATTGGGGGTGGTCTTATGGATGTCGGCACCCCGCTGCACCAGGTTGGTGGAGCGGACGGCGGCCACCTTCACAAAGCCGTCCATGCTCATGCCGCGCACTAAGTAGTCTTTCATTTTACGATTCCCTTTCTCGCTTTGATATAGATCCTCTGCTCCCCCGCTTTGGGTCCCTCCAGCCGCCGGTCACCGTAGACGGCGATACTCGTAAAGCCTGCCTCCCGGAGCCAGCCTGTCAGCTGCTGCGAAGAATAGGCATACTCCCGGTGCTCCTCAAAGGACCGGCTCCAGAGCTTTCCGCGGCGCTGGAACAGGTCCATGCCGTAGGAGCAGATATTGGTTTCCTCGTCGAATTCGCCCCGCCAGACGCAGTATACATCGTCGTCCTCGTCCAAGAATACCTGGCCGTCCATGGCCCGGAGCTTTTCGGGGGTGTTCACATCAAAAATAAAGATACCGCCGGGATTCAATGCTTTATAAACCCGGAAAATAGCCTGACGGCAGTCTTCCGGCTCTGTGATGTAGTCCAGGCTGTCCAGGGCGCACACCGCCAGGTCCACGGCCCTTTGGAGGTGCAGGTGCTGCAGGGGCTGGCAGATAAACATAGGGGCATTGTCGAGCCCCGCCGTCTTCTGCTGTGCCTGGGTCAGCATATCCTCGGACAGGTCCACGCCGATGGTCTTCAGGCCCTTTTTGCACAGCAGCTCCGTCACGGAGCCCGTACCGCAGGCCAGGTCTACCGCCGTCCGGGGGGTGAGCTTCTCCCGGTGAAGAATTTCCCAGTAGAAGTCCACCACGGCCTTGTAGTCCACATCGTTTGTCAGCCGGTCGTAGCTGGAAGCCAGCGCTTTGTATGCGTCCATTCCATTCTCCCCTTAAAAAATCTCCCGGCCCCAGAGGGCCGGGATCACTGTGATCATCTCTTGAAGATGCTGAAGATCTCGTCGATATCGCTGATGTCGGCGGGCTTCACAGGCTTCTGGGTGCCAGCCAGAGGCGCGCCGATATCGTCGGCGGGAGTGACGGCACCGGAAGCAGCCTTGGGGGCAAAGCCAGCACCACTGCCCTCGAAGCCGGTGGCAATGACGGTGACCCGCATCTCGTCCTGGCAGGAGTCGGAACAGGTGGCGCCGAAGATGATGTTGGCATCGGGGTTAGCGGCCTCCTGCACGATCCCGGCAGCAGTCTCCACATCGTCCAGGGTCATCTCGGCAGAGCCGGTGATGTTGATCAGCACGCCGGTAGCGCCGTTGATGGAGGTCTCCAGCAGGGGGCTGGAAACGGCGGCAGTGGCGGCTTGCTCGGCCTTCTCCCGGCCGGAGGCAGTGCCCACGCCCATATGGGCCCGGCCCGCAGACTTCATGACAGCGGAAACGTCCGCAAAGTCCAGGTTAATGATGACATTCTTGGAGAAGCCAACCAACTCGGAGATGGAGGTCACGGCCTGCTTCAGCACATCGTCAGCGATGCCAAAGGCGTTGGCAAAGGTGATCTTCTGATCGGTGACATACTTCAATCGGTCGTTGGGGATGATGATCAGGGAGTCCACCTTGTCCTTCAGGTCGGCAATGCCCTGCTCAGCCTGACGCATCCGGTTGGCGCCCTCAAACTTGAAGGGCTTAGTGACCACGCCAACGGTAAGGATCCCGGCCTCGTGGGCCAGTTCCGCCACAACAGGGGCAGCGCCGGTGCCGGTGCCGCCGCCCATACCGGCGGTGATGAAGACCATGTCTGTCCCCTCCAGGGCCTGGGCCAGGATCGCGCGGCTCTCCTCGGCGGACTTCTTGCCAACCTCGGGCTTGGAACCGGCGCCCATGCCGCCGGTGAGCTTCTCACCGATCTGGACCTTGTTCTTGCAGACCGACTTGTTGAGATCCTGCTTATCTGTATTCACGGCGACAAACTCCACGCCGTTGACTCCGGACTCGATCATCCGGTTAATAACATTGTTGCCTGCGCCGCCAACGCCGATCACCTTGATCTTGACAACGCGATCCTGAATGGTTTCAGACATACTCTCGTTCCTCCTATGTATCTTTTCGCAGTTGGAGCCAGACTGCGGCTGCTGGACTTGCTGCTTCTGCTTCCGTTTCTGCATAGTTCGTAAATCGTACCTTTCTATTTTAGCTTGAAATTTTGGATTGGTCAATAGAAAATCTTTGAATTTCTGAAATTTTATCCGGCTTTTGGCCCCCGGAAAGGGGCCACAGCTGAAATGAGGCTTAACTGAAGGGCGTATAAGCCACCTGATCGGTCCAGGTATTGAAGCTGACATCCAAAACGCCAGTCTCGTAGTCACTCATCTGCAAAATCGCATCGTACATGCAGGCGATCTTGTAGGTCAGGTTGTTGCTGTCTCCCAGCTCCACCTGGTAGCGGCTGCCGTACCAGAGCTCAATGTTGTCCACGTCGCTGACGTCCACGCTGGCGGCTTCACCGACGATATCATTGTCCTCCAGGGCTTTCAGGATCTCTTTCGCGGTATTGAGCCGCTGGGCCCCAGAAATGACGATGGCCGCCACCGTTGGCATGGTGTCTGCCACCTCCTCGGTGGGGTCCGTCTGCTCTGCCTGAATTTCCGTGGCCACGCCGGTCTCACCGATCTTGGGGGAGGACAGGGTCACACCCAAAACCTGGGTGTAGTTGGAGGCCCGGGAATTGTTGATCATCTCGGAAACCTTGGCATCCGAGTTCATCAGCCACCAGGTACCCTGGTCGTCTTTGATGGCGTAGACGACATCGCTTTCCACTATCTCAATATTAACCGTATCCGGGAGTTTTATTCCAATTCTTACATCTTTTACATAGGGGCAGTTGGCCAGGATCTGGCTCACAGCCTTGGCCCGGCTGAAGGTCAAAAGGTTGTCTCCCTTGGAGATACCGGAGTTTTCCACAATGGTCCAGGGCTGGTAGGTCTCCGCGCCGGACACCGTGATCCGCCCCACCTTGAAGAAAACGGACAAGCCGATCATCATGGCGATGACCACAGACAGCACGGAAATCAACTGGACAATGAGCTTGTCCCGGTTGAAGGCCGCAGGCTGGGTGTAGATGACGGCGGGGGTATTGAATCGGTTCTGCTTCCGGCGGCGCTTCTCGGCCTCCGCCTCCCGGCGGGCCTGGCGCTGCTTGGCAATGTCCGATTCCTCGGCAAAGCTGTCCTTGTTGTAGCGGATCCGCTCAAACCACACAAGGACTGGATTTCGGTTAGAGAAAAAGGTCCGTAATTTGTCGGACCGCTGGGCCTTCCGCCGCTGCCCTGCCCGGCGGTAGGGCTGATAGCCGGAGTCCCCGGTGTTTCTCTGGGGCGGCTTCTTGCCGGAGGCACTTTGGGGTTTTCGGGCAGGCCTATCTGGTCTGCCTTCCGCAGGGGGCTTTCTGGTTGGCCGCTCAGCCGCGTCTTTGGGGGGCTGTCTGCGCTGGGCCTCTCCGCTTCCGGCAGGGCGCTCCTGCTGGGGCTGTGGAGGACGGCGCTTTGGAGGAGCCGCCTCCCCTTCCTTCCGGGGAGCAGGTCTCCTCTGGGCCGTATCCGCCTGCTGGCGGGGTACAGGCCGCCTGGGTCTGCCCCCGGCGCTGACGCCGTCCATCTGGGGGGCGTGGGGCTTGGCTTCCGGCCGCCGCTCCGGAGGCGTTTTCTTATCGTTCGTATCCATGCTATGTTCCTCCTGAGGGGTTACCGCTTCCCGGCCAGCTCCTCCACGATGTCGCAGATGCGCTGAGTGGAGTCAAGGCGAACCATGCTCCGAAGGGTCTTGCTCATATTCTCCCGGCGTTCCGGATCCGCCAGCAGGGACTGAATTTCCGCCATCACCTTTTCGGCAGTGCAGTCCTTTTCCAGGATGGTCACGGCGGCGTCCTTATCGGAAAGGACCCGGGCGTTACGCTCCTGGTGGTTGTTGGTCACGTTGGGGGACGGGATCAGGATGCTGGGGGTGCCGGAGGCAGCGATCTCGTTGCAGGTGGCCGCGCCGGACCGGCTGATGACCACATCCGCCGCCGCCATCTCCAGGGGCATATCGTAGATATACTCCCGCATATCAATGGCCGGGGTATGGGGCAGGTCCAAGCCGTCTTTCTGGAGCAGCTCCGGCATCCATTCCCAGCCGAAGCCGCCGGTGGCGTGGATGTGGTGGAAGGGATAGCCCGCTTCCTTCTCCATGCACATAAGCTCTGCCACCATCTCGTTCATATGCTTGGCTCCCAGGCTGCCGAAGGCGGAGAGAACTACGAAATCCTTCTCCCCCAGCCCCAGCTGCTGCCGGGCGCTCTTTTTGTCGGCATAGATGAAGCCCTGCTGCAGGGGCATACCCACGACCTCCACCTTACTGGGGTCATTGTAGTAGCCCACGCTCTCCTCAAAGGCCACCAGCACCCGGGAGGCCCGTTTGGCTACCATCTTGGTGGTAACGCCGGGGACGGCGTTGCTCTCGTGGACGCAGGTGGGGATGCCCAGCTTGCTTCCGGCATAGAGAGCCGGGAAGCTGGCGTAGCCGCCGGTGCCGATGATCACATCGGGCCGGAATTCCTGAAAAATCTCCTTGCAGGACTTCACCGCCTGCAGCACACACTGAACGGCGTGGATGTTCTGCTTGATTCCCTTTGCATTCAGCTTCCGGCTCAGGCCGGAGCCGGGAAGGGTCTTCAGTTCAAAGCCCGCCTGGGGCACCAGCTTCTCCTCCATGTGGCCCTGGGCCCCGATAAACAGGACCTTGCAGTCCGGATACCGACGCCGCATCTCGTTGGCCACGGCAATGGCAGGATTAATATGTCCGGCGGTACCGCCGCAGGTAAATACCAGATTCAATTCTGTTTTCCTCCTGATGATAAGCGGCTGGAAACCAGTCCGCCGTCTTTCTGTCGGGATATATTCAACACAATGCCCATCTCCCCCAGATTCACCGCCAACGCCGTACCGCCGTAAGAAAAGAAAGGCAGCGCGATGCCGGTAGAGGGAAGCAGGTTTGTGACGACACACAAATTCAGAATGGTCTGCACCGCAATGAGACTCACAAGCCCCGCGGCCAGCGCCGAGGAGAACCGGTCAGTGGCTTTCCGCGCGATCCGGTAACCCCTAAGGATCAGCGATCCAAACAGCGCCATGAGGGCCAGGGCCCCCAATAGGCCCAGCTCCTCGCAGTAAATCGCAAAGATATAGTCGTTATACTGAAAAGGCAGGTACAGATATTTCTGTCTGCTCTTCCCAAAGCCCAGCCCCAGCACGCCGCCGGAGCCAATAGCGTAGAGGGACTGCAAAATCTGATACCCCGTGTCTCCGGGGTCCAGCTCCGGGTGCCGCCAGGCGGTGATCCGGTCCCCGGCGTAACCCATAAGGCTGACATAGACAACGAGGAAAGCAGCAGCTCCCGCAGCTCCCAGGAGGAGCCAGCGAAGACGGGTCCCCGCAAAATACATCATCACCACCGCCACCATACCCATAAGCATAATGGCGCTCAGGTGCTTTTCCAAGGCCAGGGGCACCAGGATGCCCAGCAGCGCCCCGCCGAAACCCAAAACACCGTGAAGAAAATCCTCGCTTTTCTCCCCAAAATTCGCCGTCAACCGGGCAAATACCAAAATCATGGCAAACTTGGCGATCTCTGAGGGCTGAAACTGGAGCCCGGCGATGCTGATCCAGCGCTTCGCCCCATTGACCTGCTGCCCCACCACCAGGACGCTCAGCAGCAGCAAAATGCTGACGCCATAAACAGGCCAGGCCAGCCGATACCACATGGCCGCTGGAACTTTGCTGAACAGATACATGGCAAGAAGCCCCAAAATTGCGCACACAGCCTGCTTTTGCAGATACCGGGTGGTGATGGCGTAGCCGGTATCGTAGGCGCTCTGGGCGGAGCTGGCGGAATAAAGCACCGCCAGTCCCAGGACCAAAAGGCACAAAGTCAGGATCAAAAACGGAACATCCACGCCGCTTTTGCGGCGGTCCTCTTTGGCAAGCAGTTTCTTCCCTGCCGCCATGGAGCGCTCCTTTCCCTTACCGGGTCAAACCGGAAATGCTAAACCAGGCAATGATACACATGATGGTAGACACCGCCGTAAAGCTCAAAACGATTTTTTCCTCTTTCCAGCCGCACATCTCAAAATGGTGGTGGATCGGGGCCATCTTAAACAGCCGCTTGCCGTGGGTAGCCTTGAAATAGCTGACCTGCAGAATGTCGGACATGGTCTCCACAATATACACAAAACCGGCGAAAATCAGCACCAGAGGGATGTCCAGGGCGAAGGCCAGTCCGCAGACGACACCGCCAAGGAACAGAGACCCAGTGTCACCCATAAAGGCCTTGGCCGGATGCCAGTTGAACCGCAGGAACGCCAGCAGCCCGCCCACCAGCGCCGCAGGCAGCACCGCCGCGTCAGGCCGGTCCATGGCCATTGCGGCAATGGTGAAGAACAGCATCACAGGGATGGTCACGGAAGAGCTCAGGCCGTCGATGCCATCGGTCAGATTCACGGAGTTAACGCAGCCCACAATGACGAACATGCCGAAAATGCCATAGATGATAGGCGGAATGAAGTAGCGCTTATTGAGGAAAGGAATATACAGGTCGCAGGTCAAGATGCCGCTCATATACAGCACGTACAGAAACACGGCAGAGACCGCCGCCTGAAGCATCGCCTTCTGGAAAGCGGTCAAGCCCATATCCCGGCGGTTGTGGACCTTGTAGTAGTCATCAATAAAACCGATGAGGCCGAAGCAGGTGGCCAGGGCGAAGACGAAAAAGGAGCTGTACTCCTCGATCCAGTGTAAGTTGGCGACGATGCACACCAAACTGCCGCCGATAAACATCAGGCCCATCATCAGGGGCGTTCCCGCCTTGCTGTTGTGCCAGGTCGGGCCGATGTCCCGGACGGACTGCCCCGCCTTCAGGGCCCGGAGCACGGGCAGCAGCAGATAGCCAAACAGGGTTGAAACCAGTGCACCGGCAACCGCCGTGATGATCATACGAATCATTGGGGAGTTCCTCCATTCAGGTCTTTCTCATATTTCAAAAAGTCATCCAGGACCTTTTCCATGTGCATTCCGTTGCTGCCCTTAAAGAGCATCACGTCCCCGGGCCGAGCCATCCGCTGCAGCTCGCAGAGGATCGCCGTCTGGTCCGTAAAGGCCAGAGCCCGGTTTTCCGGCATGCCCCCGGTGAGGCAGCCGCCGATGACCCGCTCCGCATTGGGGCCGTAGGCCAGGACCCAGTCTACCCGCTCCGCGGCAATACGGCCGATGCGGTAGTGCTCCGCCGCCGCCCGGTCACCCAGCTCCAGCATATCCCCCAGGACCGCCACTTTTCTTCCCTGCCGGTCTCCCAGCACATGGAGGGCCGCTTCCATGGATTCGGGGCCTGCGTTGTAGCAGTCCTTGATGAAGGTAAATCCGTAGGCCTCAAAAATCTCCTGCCTTCCGGAGAGATTCCGGAACGAATGGAGCCCCTGGCAGATCCTTGCCGGCAAAACTCCCAACTCCAGGCCCACTGCCACAGCAGCCATGGCGTCGCTGACAAAATGGCGGCCTTCCAGAGGCATCTCCACCGGGAAGGTCTCCCCGTCGGCAGTGACCTGGAAATCCAGCTTCCCATCCGCGTTGCACACCTGGGCGCACTGGACCTGGCAGCCATCGTCGGAGCCGAAATAGGTGACCTTCTGCTCCGGCTTCCGGTCTAAGTGCCGCAGCATCACATCATCGCCGTTGAGCAGCAGCTTCCCTTCCGGCTTCATGCCCTCCAGGATCTCCATCTTGGCCTGGCGGATGCCTGCCACCGTGCCTAGGAACTCAATATGGGCTGTGCCGATGTTGACGATCACGGCAATATCTGGCCGGGCGATCTGGGAAAGATAGGCCATTTCCCGGAAAT
Source organism: Faecousia sp. (assembly GCA_050873165.1). GTDB lineage: Bacteria > Bacillota > Clostridia > Oscillospirales > Oscillospiraceae > Faecousia. The sequence goes on along the minus strand of JBNMIH010000027.1, from coordinate 5,420 downwards.
GGTTCATGCCCATCTCCAGCACCGCCACCTCCGTATCCTCCGGCATGGCCAAAATCGCCATGGGCATGCCGATATCGTTGTTGTGGTTGACGGGGGTCTTGGCGGTGCGGAAGGTCGTCTCCAGCACCGCAGCCACCATCTCCTTGGTGGTGCTCTTGCCTACGGAGCCGGTGATGCCTACCACCTTCATCCCCAGACGCTGCCGCTCCCCGGCGGCGATCTTCCCCAAAGCCAGCCGGGTATCCTCCACTACAATGGCGGGGATCCCGTGCATGGGCCGGCTGCACAGGGCTGCCGCCGCCCCCTTCGCCATGGCGTCGGGGACAAAATCATTGCCATCCCGGGCACCCTGGAGGGCGATAAACAGCTGCCCGGGCTGGATCAGCCGGGTATCGTTGTTTGCTCCCAGGAATTCTACGTCTTCAAACTGTTTTTCAACCTGTCCGCCGCACCATTGGGCAGCCTGACGCAGGGTGATCTTACTCATGGTGTTCCCTCAATTCTGACAGATGTGCCTGTACCTCTTCCCGTTCGTCCAGGTGGTGCTTCTTGCCGCCAATATCCTGGTAGGTCTCATGGCCCTTTCCTGCCAATACTATTATATCATTTTTTTTGCCAATGTCCATAGCGTATCTGATAGCCTTTCGGCGATCTTCAATGACTGTGTATTCCCCCATGGAATCGTCTACCCCCGTCAGGATATCCCGGATGATAGCCATGGGGTCTTCCGTCCGGGGATTGTCCGAGGTGATGACAGCAAAATCGGATTTTTCCACGCCGATCCGGCCCATAATGGGGCGCTTGATGGGGTCCCGGTCTCCGCCGCAGCCGAATACGGCAATCAGCCGTCCCTTACAGAAATCCCGGACGGAGGAAAGTACGTTGTCCAGCCCGTCTGGGGTGTGGGCGTAGTCAATAAGCACCGTATAAGGCATCCCCGGGGTGGGCACCACCTCAATGCGGCCCTTGACTCCGGAAACGGTCCCCAGTGCCTTGGCTCCCTCCTCCAGGGAGACCCCCAGGAGCTTTGCCAGGCCCAGCACCGTCAGGCTGTTGTACACCGTAAACCGGCCGGGGATAGGCACATGGACGTTCACCTTTTCTTCCCCGCACACCGCCCGATAAGAGACCCCGTCGGAGTGAAGCTCGATTCCCTCCGCCTCCAGCTGTCCGCCTCCATGGGCGGAAACAGTCAGAGTCTCGCACCTGGCCTTTTCCAGCATATAGGGGCCGTAAGGGTCGTCTATATTGATGACCGCCTTGCCGCAGCGGGAGAACAGCTCTGCCTTGGTGTCCCGGTAGGCCTCCATGGTCTTGTGGAAGTCCAGGTGGTCCTCCGTCAGGTTGGTAAAGGCCGCCGCATCGTAGTGGATGCCGCCGATGCGGTCCAGCGCGATGGCATGGCTGGAGACCTCCATAATGACGTAGCTGCACCCCGCATCCCGCATCCTGGCAAAAAGCTCCTGGAGCTCCAGACTCTCCGGGGTGGTCCGCTCTGAAGGGATGGCCACATCGCCGATCAGATTGCCCATCGTGCCCACAAGGCCCACCTTTGCCCCGTACACCGTTTCCAGTACGGACTTCAGCAGCAGTGTCACCGAGGTCTTGCCATTGGTGCCGGTAACGCCGATGACGCGCATGCTCTCAGCAGGGCGGCCATAGAAATTGCAAGCCATTTTCGCCAGGGCCAGCCGGTCATTTTCCACCAGCACGTAGGGAATATCCTCCTTCGGCTTCATTGCGGTCACCACCACCTGGGCTCCCTTTTCCACAGCCTGTGGGATAAACCGGTTGCCGTCGGCGGCAAAGCCGGAGATGGCGGCAAAAAGGCTCCCCTTCTGGACCTTTCGGGAATCGTAGGCAATGGAGGTGATCTCCATCGTTTCTTCCGCATGGAGTTCTAAAACGGGCACATCCCGCAGCAGCGCTTCCAGTTTCATGTTGATTCTCCTTTTTCTATTGAGGCTCTTCCATTTTCTTTACGCCCAGATATGGCAGAATGTCCGCCAAAATAGCCCCCACGGTGGGAGCTGCCATGACACCGCCGGAGATATAGATACCGGTAGACCGGCTGGGGGTGTCCAGAGCCGCCAATACAATATACTCCGGATCGTCCATGGTTGCAATCCCCACAAATGATACAATTTTATCCAATACTCTCTGGCCGTTGTCATCAAAAACATCTATTTTTTCGCTGGTCCCCGTCTTTCCACCAATAGCAAACCCCGGCACATTGGCATTTTTCGCCGTTCCCTCCGTCACTACAGACCGGATCAGGGTCCGCATGGTCTCGGAGGTCTCCTCTTTGATGGTGCGCCGGGTCACCGTGGGCTCCTGCTTATATACCACATTTCCCTGGGCATCCTGGACCTCAGAGACGATGTAGGGCTCCAGGAGAAGCCCGCCGTTGACCACCGAGGCAATACCCCGAACCAGCTGCAAGGGAGTGATCTTAAAAGTCTGGCCGAAGGAGCCGGAGGTCAAAGAGGCTGTGCCCCATTTGTCCGTATTGGTCACCAGCGCTTTGTCGAAGAAAACGCCCTTGCTTTCCCCTGCCAGGTCGATACCGGTCTTTTCCAGGATGCCGAATTGTTTCACATAGTCGTAAAACCGTTCCCCGCCCAGCTTCAGGGCAATGTGGGCAAAGGCCAGGTTGCAGGAATTCTGCAGTGCCTGGGGCGTCTGCTCCGCCCCGTGTCCAGCGGCGCGCCAGCAGTGGAGCAGCTGGGACCGGCCGGGGATCTTCTCCGCACCTCTACAACAGAAATGGGTATTCAGATCAATGGCCCCGCAGTCCAGAGCCGCCGCCATGGTCAGGACCTTGAAGGTGGACCCGGGCTCGTAGCCGTCGGACAGGACCCGGTTGCGCCACTGCTTCAGCCTGGCCGCCGTCAACAAATCGTCATATTGCCGTTTTCCCTGGACATATTCAGGGGAATTCTCCGGGAACGCCCGGTAGGCCGTCTCCAGCTCCTCCAGTTCTTTGGCTGTCTTTTCATCAGATACCTTCTGATAGTCGTTGGGATCATAGCCCCCCAGGGTAGCCATGGCCAAAATGGCTCCCGTTTTGCAGTTCATCACCAGGCCGAATGCACCGTTTTGTACGTCATATTTGGCAATGGCCTCCCGGAGCCGGTTTTCCAGGCAGCTCTGGACCGTAGTGTCCAGAGTCAATATCACGTTGCAGCTTTCCTTCGGCACCACCAGGTTCTCGTAGGAAAAGGGCATATCCATTTCGTTGCTGCCCTTGGTGGTGATCACCCTGGCCGAAGGACCGGAGAGAAAAGCGTCATAGGCTGCCTCCACTCCCTCGCTGCCCTGGCCGGAGAGATTGGTAAATCCGATGACCTGGCTGGCCAGCTCCCCGAAGGGATAGCTGCGCCGGACGGATGGCTCCAAGTGGACGCCGAAAACATTGTTCTCCAAAATATAGCCGCGGATCTTGTCCGCCTGCTCTGTAGGAATGCCGCTGGCAACCTGCTTGTAGCGTCGGCGGGTATCCACCGCCTGCTCCAGGATCCACTGAGGGTCCTTATCCAGGAGCTCTCCCAGAAATATGGACAGCTTGCCGAGGTCAACCTTGGCCTGCTTCAGCTCGTGGGGGTCTAAATATACGTGCTCCACTCCACGGCTCACGGCCAGCACATTCATATTCCGGTCGTATAGGATGCCCCGTTCCGTAAGCACGGAGGTAGAACGGGTCTGATTGTTCAGGGCCTTGGCCGTGTAGTATCCGTAATCCACCACCATCAGCTGGATAAGCCGGGCGGCGATGGGAAAAAAGGCCAGCACACCAAGGACAAAAGCCCCCAGCCGGACCCGGAGATTCCGGGCCGTGTCCATCCGGACCCGGTGGAACCGGTTTTCCGGTTGCTTTTTCATAGCCCCACCCTTTCGGCCGCTATGTATTCAAAATGGGCGGCAAGGGACCCCCTCGCCGCCCATTCGCAGCTGCCGATTTAATCTATGTTCTCCCCATCACCAATATGCGAAAGCGCGTCACCCTCGAAAATCTCGGTCTTGGTCTCATCCACCCCATAGAGGAGTCCCTTCAGGTGCCACTTGATCCGGTCCCACAGGCTCTCTTCCTTGGCCCTCACCGGCACCGTCACCCGGACGCTGGTGTGCTCGACTTCCGAGGAATCCACCAGGCCTAGGCTCTCCGCTCGCTTCTGTACGGCGTCAATGTCCAGGCTGGTCCGATACTGGTGCTCTAGCCGGGCGTTTTCCCGGCGAACACTGGAGAGTATCTCTGACTGACGATTGTATTCGTTCATAGCTGTGCGGAGCTGGAACGCCCCCACGATCAGCACCACCAGCATAAGGCCTGCCACAACAATGCCGCAGACCGCCGCCGGGTCTATGTAAATATAGTGCTCCCGGGTCGGTTTCGGGATCTTGGGCAGCTGGTGCTTCTTCTGCTGTTTCTTTTTTTCCGCCTGGACCTCACTGCCATACACATAGAACTGGCCCACATATTGAATTTCCGGTTTCTGATCCATGCGGGTTCACTCCTTTGTTCTGGGAATCAGCGTTTCTGGCAGATGCGCAGCTTGGCACTTCTGGCTCTGGGATTCCGCTCCAGCTCTTCCGGCGTGGAGACGATGGGTTTTCTCGTCAGGATATCTACCTGGGGCTTCCGTCCGCAGACGCAGACCGGGAACTCCGGGGGACAAATGCAGCCCTTGGCCGCGGAGGCCATGGCGTTCTTCACGATCCGGTCCTCCAGAGAGTGGAAAGTGATCACGGCCAGACGTCCGCCGGGGTTTAAGAGCGGGATCGCCGCCTCCATGGCCTTGGATACGGAGCCCAGCTCGTCGTTGACGGCGATGCGGATGGCCTGGAAGCTCCGTTTCGCCGGGTGCTGCTTCTCCCGCAGAGCCGCAGGAGGCATGGCGGAACGGATCACATCCACCAGTTCCAGGGTGGTGTGGATGGGGGCCGATTCTCTGCGCCGCACAATGGCGGCAGCAATGGCAGGCGCATAGCGCTCCTCACCGTACTCATACAGGATCTTTTTCAGCTCTTCATAGGACCAGGTGTTCACAACCGTGTCGGCAGTGAGGGTGTCACCGCCGTCCATGCGCATGTCCAGAGGGGCATCCGCCATATAGGAAAAGCCCCGGTCCCCGTCGTCCAGCTGGGGGGAGGACACGCCCAGGTCCAGCAAAATGCCGTCCACTCCATCGATTCCCAGGTCCCGCAGTACGGAATCCATCTGGCAGAAATTGGAGTGGACCAGCGTCACTCTGTCTTTATAAGGCGCCAGCCGCTCTCCAGCGGCGGCCAAGGCCACCGGGTCCCGGTCGATACCGATGAGGCGGCCGGTGGTCAGGTGCTGCACGATCTGGCTGGAGTGTCCGGCTCCCCCCAGGGTGCCGTCCACATAGATGCCATCCGGCTTGATATTCAGCCCCTGG
>JBNMIH010000026.1:0-34480 GCA_050873165.1 Faecousia sp. | reverse complement strand
GGCGCCGGCGGTGAGGTTGGAGTTGAGGGTGAGATTGGTGGAATCCAGGCGGGGGGATTTGTCCTCCACGATGATACGCAGCTGGGTTTCCACCTTTGCCAAATCGTCACTTTGGATGCGGATAACGCATTCTCCGCTGGAGGCTTTCTGAATGATAAGCGCTCCATCTGTCCCAACATTCGCAATGGAAGGATCAGAGGATACATACAGAATTCTGCTGGTTCTTGTCCAATTTCCTTCGTCATCCAAAGCTTCTACAATCAGCGGGAATTGCCTGTCTGCCTCTCTGACCACATCCATATCGAGAACAAATGTTGTCTTTGTCTCGTCCTGGACGAATTGACCTAAATTCTCCGGATCCTCCACAGTCACACGCACAGCTTGGGCCTGTATGGGAATCACATTCAGCTTCAAAGTAGCTTTTCTTCCCAGCGGGTCACCCCTCAAAGCAGCTGTTACAGTCACCGTTCCGCTCGTTGTTCCAGCGGTGATAGTGCCATTGGAATCAACCGACGCTATGGCGGACTGCTCAACCGGAATAGAAAAATCAACATATTCCGCAGAGATTGCCTTGTCTCCGGAAAGGGTCAGTTGGGCTGTTTTACCGACCTGTAAGCCGACGGCAGGGGCGTCAGACCGCAATGTTAGCGTCTTGGCTCCATCCAGGTAGATGACATTCAAAATCACCTTTGCGGATAGTTTGGAACCGTCTACAGCAGCGGCAGAAATAGTGGTCGTACCAGGTTTTAAGAGTTTTACTTCTCCCTTGCTGCTCACCGTAGCGACTGCGGACGCACTGCTGGCCCACGTTACCTGCTGGAGGGCACCAGCAGGTTCAAGGATGGCATTCAAAGAAAGTTCCCCAACCTCCGCAATGTCCAAATTGAGCGTGCCGTCGATTTGTTGATCATCTTTCCAAAGTGTGATTTTTTCAACCTTTGGCAAACAATCATTGTACCCATAAGAAACGGTACGGTGGTCAGATTTCCAGGAATAACTCTTGATTGCTTCATGCACATGATTGACATCCGGCACACGAATTTTCGTCGTTACCTGCTTACTCTGTGTGATAAACGCCTCTTCATTTATAAACAGCGAATCGCCCTGTTCGTGCAGGAAATTGATGGAAGTCAAATTATAGCAGTCCCAAAATGCCTGATAGCCAATGGTGTCCACATTTTTGGGGATCGCAATCGTTTTCAGGCTGTGACACCAAGAAAACGCATACTGGTTGATCCATTCCAGAGATTCCGGCAATGTGATTTTGCTTAGTTTTGTGCACCCCCAGAATGCGCACTCCCCGATTTTCGTAACGCCCTCCATGACTGTTGCTTCCACAATGTCATTCCGATATTCTGCCCAAGGCACGTCGTCCGCATCCGGGCAATCCCCAATTGCGCCGTCTCCAAAAATCGTAAGGGAATAGCCCTTTCCGGATTTTGTGATATACCAATTGACCTTCTCACCAAAGGAGACATTTAGGTCGCCGCAGGCGCCGCTGTCAATTAAATAGCCATCAGAGCAGGTGGCAGGAAATCCAGCGCCCGCCCCAGCCCATTGCTGCATTGTGCCCTTGTATTCAATTCTTATAGAGCTATTCCTGTCAATAAAACCAGGCGCAATATCCCGTGCACTTGCCGGAATAACCAATTCTCGAATACTTGAGCAACCTTCGAATGCACTGTATTCTATCTTTTCAATACCATCCTCCAGTGTAACATTTCGCAGACTGGTACAGTTCATAAACGCTTCATGTTTGATTGCTTTTAGACTGCCGGGAATTCGAACCTTCTTTAGGTTTTCGCTCCCGTAAAAGGCCATTTCTCCCATTTCTTCCAGGCCATCTGGCAAATATACTTCTGTCAAAGGAGTCGAAAAGAAGGCCATTTTCCCGATTTTTTGCACGCCATTTCCTATTTTTACCGTAGTTAGGTGTTTGTGCCCCCCAAAGGCCGTTTCCCCAATTTCTTTCACGGTTCCCGGGATAGAAAGGCTTTGTAAATTGGGCAGCATGTCTCCGAGATATTTCGGCATTGCTGTGACCCCCTCCGGGATTACCAATTGCGTTAATTGCGTATTCCAGTCTAAATTGGGCCAAAATGCAGCATCTTCCCTAGAAGCGCCAAAGAACGTCCACTTTTCAGCATTTCGATCCGTGCTGTACTCATTTCTATTCCATCCTTTATCCCAAGAATCTGGCCGTTCTTCCACTTCACAAAATAGCCATGTCCTCTGTGCTTCTGTTACAAATGCATTTTTTCCAATTGTCTCCACAGATTTCGGAATAAAGACATATTGAAGTCCGCTGCATCCATAAAAGGCTCCATTTTCAATTCGTTTAACATACTCTAAATCGATTTCTTTAAGAGCAGTAGCACCGCTGAACATAGCCTCTCCCAACGTCTGCAAATTTCGCGATAGCTTCACATATGTTAAAGAAGAGCAACTCGAAAAAGCCCCATAGCCGACCTCTTCAATCGTATCTGGCAACTCAATCTTTGTTAGTGCGCTGCATCCATAAAACGCATCTTTAGGTATTTTTCGCATCGTACTCGGAAACACAACTTCCTTCAGGGTCTTATTATTCTGAAATGCATAATCAGGGATTGATTCCACGCCTTCGTCAATGACGATTTTAGGATTTTGCTTATCAAGAGCGATCCAAAATTCATAGTCCTTTGGACTCATATGCAGGGAAATTTTCAGTTGCTCATACCGCTCATAATATCTATAATAGTAATCCCATGTATCCGGTATTTCTTCAAATCCAGTATACAATCTTAGGCTTGAATCGCATCCATAGAACGGGGAAGTTGTTGAATCCGCTGAAATATATATAACTGTTTTAGGAATATAAAACGAGCGCAAACCAGTACATCCAGCAAAGGCCAAATTGTCTATTTTTTTCACCGTACTTGGCAAAGATATCCTCGTTATCTCTGTTTTATTGAAAAACGCCTTATAGGGAATAATCGTTATTCCCTCCGGTATCTCGATTTCTGATAAGGTTCCATTCAGATTGGGCCAAAAATTATACTCCTCCCTAGAAATTCCATAGTATACTCTTAGGTAATCTCTTAGAGAATAATTCCAATATTCCTGCCACCCTTCCTGTTCAGTATCGCTCTCACAGTAGCATACCAAATCAGATGGGCAGTTGTAAAAAGGGCTTGCATATTTATCAGCGTAAATTGTAGTCACAGTATCAGGGATAAAAATCATTCGCAAGGATGTTCCTGTGAATGCCTTCTTTCGAAATGTTGTTACAGAGTCCGGAATATCGATATATTCAAGCTTTCCACATTCCTGAAAAGCATACGGAAAGATTTCTTGAACACCATCCGGGATTGCAATTCGTGTTGCCTCTTTGTCAAGGTTCATCCAAAAAATTGCCTGCTCCCTTGTAACTCCGGTCGCAACTGTACCTTTCTGACTCCAATTGTCCCCCCAACTGCTAGGAATTTGTGTATGTCCACATAAAAATACAGATTCTTCTTTTACAGAATAAAATTGATTTTCACTTTTCTTTATTTCTGTAACACTATCCGGAACATAACAGCGCTTCCATTTGTCACAATCATAAAATACATTTGCCCCAATTACTGTTATGCCATCCTCTATGAATATATTTTTGATGGCATCTCGTTCCGAATACCACGGTGCTCTCTCGGATATAGGATACGTTTCATAATCATATATTGCACCCGTGCCACTGATTCGCAGCATACCATCGGAGCTAAGTGACCAATACGCATTATTTCCGCATCTGCCTTCACTCGCCCCGAAGGCTTCTTCCTCTGCGATATTCTCGTCTTTGGATAAAACAATTTCTATTGTTAATTCACTTGCCATCACAATAAACGAGTCCTCAGCAGACGCATACCCTTCTGCCCCGGCAAGATACCTGTACTCCCCCGCCGTCAGCAGATAAGACCCATCCTCTTTCGCTTCAATGGCCTGATCCACATCCCCGTCCGCAGGGTATACCATCAGGGTCAGGTCCTCTGGGGTGCAGGTGAAGCGCACCCGGACCTTGTCTTCCGGTTCCGTCTCCGGCACAGACTCCGTCACTTCCTCCGCAGCTTTCGTGGTCTCCGTCTCGGCTTCCGTCTCCTCCGGGACCTCCACCACCTCGGTGGGTTCCTCCGTCTCCCCGACCTCCTCCACGGCGGCCAAAGACTCCTCCGGTTCGTCCTCCACCACATCCGCCCAGGCCGGCATCACCAGCTGGACCGTCATGGTCAGGGCCATCAACAGCGCAAACAGTTTCTTCATGGCGTCTACCTCTTTCTGCGCCCCCGATTCGGGCCGAGGGCACAATATTTTTTGACATCTCTATTGTATCACACCCGAAAGCAAAATGTACTATGCTGGTTGCATAGTCTTTTCAGATTATTTTTGGTGATTCAGCCTTTTTTCGTCTCCGTGCAGGGCAAGCAAAGCGCATCCGTTGTATAGCCAAAAAAGAACGAAAAATCCCTCCCGGCGCGTAGGGGGCGATGCCCACATCGCCCCGAAACCCTACGGGCGGGAATTGTCGGTTGATACGAATCATCTTACCGCTCAGAATATCAAACCTCCCGGGCCGATGTGGGCATCGGCCCCTACGCGGGTGGGGGGACCTTTCCCATTCATCCTGGCCTGTTCTTCCTCTTCACGTATCCCCTCCACCCCCATCCAGGGCTGCGCCTGGGCTGACATCGGAAGGCACAGAGGGCTGGGGGCCATATGCTTCTCCCGCCCAAGCGTCCTTGCGGCCGGTTCTTCCGGCTTCCGGGCCTTTTCCGGTCCCTCCTGTGCTTCTTCCTGTGCTCTTTCCGGCTCCACCGCCGGAGAAGAGGCCGGTACCTCCTCCAAAAGGTGGGCATAGGGGCTCTCCTGATACCGGTCCTTCCGGATCTGGTTGTTCACCCTCCAGTCCACGAGATATGTAATCAGGTCTTCCCCAAATACCCGGACCAGCCCCGTCTGCTCCAGCAGCCGCAGGTCCTTTTCTTCCTTCCGGCACATCCGCAGAATGAGGGCCCCTTCTGCGAAGCCGTCGTCATCGGCGTTCATTCCCAGCTGAAAATATAACGCCTGAGCGCTGTCCGGCAGGTCCACAAACCTGCCGGTGCATACCACAGTCCTCGCAAACATTCTCCGTCCTGCCATGTTCAGCCCTCCAAAATTCAAACTTTTGTTCTAAATATATTATACACGAAAAGTTCATTTTTGTCAACTTGCCTGAACAAAAAAGATTCTCCCCGGGAACCGCCCTCAAAAGGCGGTTTCCCGGATAGAATCGTTCTTCCCTATTCTCCTACCGCTTAGGCTAGGCTTTCCTAGCCTAGCCTAAGCTAGACTAACCTAACCTGGGATAACCACTTCGGTTTACCACCTGGGTTTCTATCCCCTGCCCTCTCCTGCTTGGAGAGGGCTTTTTAATTCGGTTCCGTCGGCCAGAATGACGCACTCCACCTGTTCGATATTGATGGGGCTTTCCGCCTCCAGCTTCTGAGTGCCGAAGGCAGCGCCCAGGCCTTCCAGAGTGATCTCGCTGCCGTCACGCATACGGACCACCAGGCTGCCGCCAAAGAGGAAATCCGGAGCGACTTCCTCCTCCGTGCAGGTGATGACCCCGCCCAGGGGATGGAGCCGGAAGGAGGTGATCTGGGTCATTTTGGTAACGGTATTGCCGTTCACATCCCAGCCGTAGGCCACTTCCGCCGGGACTGGCTCTTGGACCAGCTCCAGGTCTCCTTCCAGATTCGGTTCGAAGGTGATTTTCAGATTCCAGGTTCCCTGGGCCACGGTTTCGTAGCGGTAGTCCCCGATCTCCTCATCCCAGGTTCCCAGGCGCAGGTCCTCCCAGTAAAGCCGCCAGGTTTTTCCGGTGTCGAAGGCCTTTCCTTCTTCATGGCTGACGGACCTCAGCACAAAATTCGCCGTATTGTCCTTTCCGTCGCCGTCGTCCTCCCAGCCAAAGCGATAGCTTTGGTTCCTCTGCGTCGAGTCCGTGGACTCCCAGAAGCCGAAGATATTCCGGCTGGTCAGGAACAGATGTTCGGTAGATACCATGCCGCCCTCGCCCACCAGCTTTACATTCTCCGGGGCCGTAACGGAAATCGTGATCCAGGCGGAGTAGCCGTCGGAGACCACATCCTTCAGTGCAAAGTGATAGTCCCCGATCCAGCCGTCGGTGCCCGATTCCTCGGTTTTATAGCTCTCCGGCAGGGTGATTTTCAGGTCCAGGTCAATGGCCTCTGCCAGGGCTTTCAACTGCTCCAGGTCCGTGACCTCCGCCTTGACGCAGACCAGGTTTTCTTTGCCGTCGTAGAAGATCCAGCCCCATTCGCCCTCTTTAAAGAGCAGCAGCGCCTGGTTTCCGGAGGACGTAACGTAGGTTTCCTGGGTCCAGCTTTGGATGTCGGATAGGTAGACCACGTTTTCGTTAAAATAGCCCTTGGGTGTATAGAAAGCCGTCGTGTGGACCACCTCTTTGTCGCTCAAAAACACGTTGCCGTCCACCCCCAGGGTGCCGCTTTCGTACAGGGCCCCGGCAAAGGTATCCATAGTTGCCCCGCTGCTGCCCCGCAGGATATTCTCGGTACCCAGGGCCGCAAACAGGAGCCTGGGAGTCTGGAAGGGGATGCCCGCCCCTACCGGTTTCAGCTGGTATTTTTGAAGAATTTCGTCCAGTTTGTCCTTCATTTCCTGGGTGTACAGGTCATAGCTGGCATATTCCTTTGGAAAAGCGGGGCGTTCCTTCCCAATCTCTTGGGAAATCGCCCTGTCCGGGTCATAGCTCTGCCGGAACTGATACCACTCCTGGGCCGCTTCATATTCCGGCGTCCCGGCGATCCCCGCCCGGGTCAGGACCTGTTGGGTCACGGTCTCCTCCCCCAGGTACTCCGAGCCATCGGCGGAAAACCGCTGCTCCGTGACCTGCCGCTCCCCGATCCGCAGGCTCCCCACGCTCAGGGCATAGGCCACGGCGCAGCCCACCAGCAACAGGGCGGCGGCAATGAGGGCCGCCACCAGTACGGGCCGCCGGAGCCCCCGCCGGGAAGATGTCCCAAACCGGAAGCGTTCCGCCTCCTCGATCAGGTCGTCTCCGATGTATCCCAAATCCAGCAGCAAATCCTTTCCGTTCATAGGGCATACCCCTCCTTTTCCAAATAGACACGCAGCTTTTCCCTTGTCCTCGTCAGGCGCATACGGACTGCGCTCTCCCCCATCCCTGCCCGACGGGAAATCTCCCGGATGGTCTCCCCGTACCAGTACCGCCGCAGAAACAGCACCCGAGTCTCCGGGGACAGGGTCCGCAGAAAGGCATCCAGGACGGAACGCAGTTCCTTGGCCTCCGCCTGACGCCGGTCCCCCTCATCCGGGATGCAGCTTTCCAGCTCCTGGGTCAGGCTCAGGATTTCCGTCTTGCGGCAGGACGCGTTGTTCCAGTCCACCCGGTCCAGCGCCAAGTGCCTGCAAATTTTTGCTAAGAAGGCATAGAAAAAGGCAGGCCGCTGAGGCGGGATGGCGTTCCAGGTTTTGAAGTAGGTGTCGTTGACGCTTTCCTCCGCGTCCCTGTCAGACCGCAGGATCCCCGTGGCCAGCGCCCGAAGCCGCCGCCCGTAGACCAGGTCCGTCTGGCAGATGGCCTCCTCGTCCCTGGCAAAGAACAGGTCCAACAGTTGTTCGTCGTTCATTTGTGCTCACCTCGTTTTTGGTTGTTCACCCTGTATGACGGAATCGGGACGGAAAAGCGCACGTGGTTCGGAAAAAAATTTTTGCTCGGTTCTCTCCTTCGCCCTCTCCTGCTTGGAGAGGGTGGCCCCGCAGGGCCGGGTGTGGAGGGGACCCCTGAAAGCAAAAGCCGGACCCCGTTGAATGGGATGCGCCTACGGTGGTAACCGGAAGTCGAACCATTCAACGTACCACGTCCTTAGACGTTCGGTGTCCCCTCCACACCCGCCGCCTGCGGGCGGCACCCTCTCCAGGCAGGAGAGGGCGAGAGGCGGGGGTACGAAAACGCCGGAAGCCTGGTGGGGCTTCCGGCGGATGGATTTGTAGAACTTAAGACCGCAGGGCACTGAGGTCGCAGGTGCGGGTGTCGATGTTGCGGATCTCCTGGCGCAGGGGCAGGACGGCGGTGGGGGTGACGGAGAGCTCGTCGATGCCCATGGCCATGAAGGTGGGCAGCAGGCTCAGGTCCGCGCCCAGCTCGCCGCAGATGCCGATCCAGATGCCGGCCTTGTGGGCGGCGTCGGCGGCCATCTTCAGTGCCCGCAGAACGGCGGGGTGATGGGGATCATAGAACCGGCCCAGGTCGTTGCACTGGCGGTCGCAGGCCAGGGTGTACTGGGTCAGGTCGTTGGTACCCACGGAGAAGAAGTCCACCAGCTTGGCCAGATCCTCCGCTACAAATACAGAGGCGGGGGTCTCGATCATGATGCCGAGCTCGGTTTCGGGGTCATAGGGGATGCCCTCCAGGGTCAGCTCCTTCATGACGCTCTCGCAGGCCCGCTTGCACTCCTCTACCTCCCATACGGAGGTGATCATGGGGAACATGATGGCCACCTTGCCGTAGGCAGAGGCCCGGTACAGGGCCCGGAGCTGGGTCCGGAAGACCTCGGGGCGGTTCAGAGAGATCCGGATGGCCCGGATACCCATGGCGGGGTTCTCCTCCTTGGGCATGTTGAAGTAGGCCACCTGCTTGTCCGCGCCGATGTCCAGGGTGCGGATGATGACCCGCTTGCCATCCATGGCCTCGGCCACCTTCTTATAGGCCTGGAACTGCTCCTCCTCGGTGGGATAGTAGTCCGCGGCTAAGTACAGGAATTCGGACCGGAACAGGCCGATGCCCTGGCCATCGTTGGCCAGAACAGAATCCACATCCTCGGGAGAGCCGATGTTGCAGTAGAGCTTGATGTGTTTGCCGTCCAGGGTCACGTCCTCCTGGCCTTTCATGGTCTGCAGGAGCTCCTTACGCTTCTGCTGGGCCTCGTACTTGGCCTTCAGGTTGGCAAGGGTGATCTCGTCCGGGTCCAGGATCAGCAGGCCCGTCTCGCCGTCTACGTAGGCAACGCGGCCCTCGTACTCGCTCTTCAGGGCCTCGCCGATGCCGCAAATGGCGGGAATGCCCATGGTACGGGCCAGGATGGCCGTATGGCTGTTGCCGGAGCCTCCCTGGGTGACAAAGCCCAGGATCTTGGACTTGTCCATCTGCAATGTCTCGGAGGGGGCCAGGTCGTCGGCAGCCAGGACGATGGGCTCGTCGGAATGGATGCCGCCCTCGGCCACGCCCATGAGGTTATTGATGATCCGGCGGCTCACATCCAGGATGTCAGCGGACCGTGCCTGCATATAGGCGTCCTCCATGGCGGCGAACATCTCGGCAAACTGGTTGCCCGCGGTCTGGACGGCATACTCGGCGCAGCAGGACTCGCTCTCCATGGTGTCCATGACGCAGGCCACATAGTCCTCGTCCTCTACAAACATGGCGTGGGTCTCAAAGAGGACGGCGGACTCTTCTCCGGCTTCCTCCCGGCACTTGTCAGCCAGCTCCCCCAGCTGGGCGATGGACTGCTGCTGTGCCTCGGCGAACCGGGCCTTCTCCGCCTCCAGGTCCTCGACCTTCCGGTTGGTGACTGCCGTATCCTCCCGCTTATAGAAATACAGCTTGCCCTTGATCACACCGGCGGAAACGCCTTTTCCTTGAATCGTAATCATGACTTGCTCCCCTTCGTGCGTATTCGCTTACAGGTTGTCCTGGAAGAACTTCTCCATGGCGGCAATGGCCTCGTCCTCGGCGGGGCCCTCGGCCTTGACGGTGACCTCATCGCCGTTCTTCACGGCCAGACCCATGATCATCATCAGCTGGGTAGCCTTGATGGTTTTGGCGCCCTTGGTGATGGTAATGGTGGTGTCGGGGAATGCCTTGGCAGCCTTGGCCAGCATGCCGGCGGGACGAGCGTGGAGACCCAGGGGATCGTTAACGGTGTAGTTGAATTCCTTCATGACAGAAACCTCTTTCAAATGAATTATAAGGATAATAATGATTATATTATATTTCCGACAAAATGCAAGTAAAATTTACTTCTTCTGGCCGTAATAGGCGTTGGGGCCGTGCTTGCGCATATAGTGCTTGTCCTGGATGCGCTGGGGAGCGGGGGCAGCGCTGGGATCCACCTGACGGGTCAGGATGGCCATCTTGGCCACCTCCTCCAGCACCACGGCGTGATAAACGGCCTGAGCAGGATCCTTGCCCCAGGTGAAGGGGCCGTGGCTGTGGCAGATGACAGCGGGAACGGCCATGGGATCCAGATTCCGCTCCCGGAAGGTCTCGATGATGACGGTGCCGGTGCCCTTTTCATAGTCCTCGTCCAGCTCAGCCTGGGTCAGGTGCCGGGCGCAGGGAATGGCGCCGTAGAAATAGTCGGCGTGGGTGGTGCCGTAGCAGGGAATGTCCCGGCCGGCCTGGGCCCAGGCCACGGCGTAGGGGCTGTGGGTATGGACGATGCCCCCCAGCTTGGGGAAGGCCTTGTAGAGCTCGATGTGGGTCTTGGTGTCAGAGCTGGGGTTCAGGTCTCCCTCCACCACATGGCCCTCCAGGTCCAGGACCACCAGCATATCGGGGGTCAGCTCCTCGTATTCCACGCCGCTGGGCTTGATGACGATCAGGCCCTTCTCCCGGTCGATGCCGGAGACGTTGCCCCAGGTATAGGTGACCAGATTCCGGCGGGGCAGCTCCATATTGGCTTCATAAACCTTCTGCTTCAGTTCTTCCAGCATGATTTAGTCCTCCTCGATGATGTACATGGCCACTTCGTCGATCTCCCGGTTGGTTCCGACGACCACATCCTGACCCTTGGCGTTTACAAAGTGCATAGCGTTGGCGCAGCCGGTGTTGTGGTCAATGTAGTCCACATGGTAGTCCCCGGCCTCTGCGTCCCAGGTGATGGCGATCGTGTCCTTGGTGCCCTTCCGCCAGCCCACGATCCAGGTGGGTTTGCCGAGCATGGTGCAGGCCCAAGTGGCGTGGATCATCTCGGTCTCCTTCTCAGGCCGGCCGAACTTCCACTGGGGCACGTAGTTGCCGTGGACATCCAGGTGATAAATGACGAGAGAAGCGCCGTGGAAGGGGCTGATAGCGCCCAGCTCCAGCTTGCCGTCCCCATCGAAGTCCATCAGCACCGCGTCGGAGGTAGGCACGCTCAGGACCTGCCGGACCTCCCAGGGCTCGCCAATGGCCGCAGGGGGATCAAATACGAACACGCCCTCCTCGCAGCCCACCACGGCGGCATCGTGGCCGTCCTCCTGGATCTGGCTGTAGCCGTGGTTCTTCAGCATACCGGTCTTGATGGGCACCAGCTTCAACTGATGACCTTCGTCATAAGAGGACAGGTCCTCCGGCAGGATGGCCCCGTAGCAGGCGCCGGGCATACGCCAGTCGTCCTTGTACTCGTGGCCGGACTTCAGGCAGCAGACGATCAGGTAGTTGACGCCGTTCCGGTTCAGGATGCCGAAGCGGTGGACAAAGGGGGCGTCGCACAATGTGCGGATGCTCCAGCCTTCCGCCTCTTTCTTGGCAATGACGATCTTCGCTTCTTTCGAGTCGTTGGGGGAATAGAACTTGTGGGTAGCCAGGAACATATCCTCGGTGCCGGGGACGGGGGTCATAGTCATGACGCCGCCGGGCTCGGTCCAGACGGTATCCAGCTTCTCCCCTTCCTCATTAAAGAGGTAGCGGGGGTCATGCTTTTCCGCCGCCACCAGGAAGGCGGGCTGGCCGCCGCAGGTCAGGCGGCTCATGGCGTAGCACTTGTTGAGGTTTGAAATAACACGCTTTTGGACTTTCATGTAAAGAACCTCCAGGTTGAATTTCAGAATGTGCTCTTTTGAAACGAACATAAAAGTAAAACCTCAGTTGCTTCAAATCGAACACATCGATCATATACTTACCGGTCCTTCCGGTGATTACGCCTCATATTATAGCGGATACTGCAGAAAAGCGCAATAGGTTTTTTTGATTTTTTTCGTTTTATATGTCAAATTTTACGTTCATTTTTTAGGCATATCGCCGATTTTTACAATCCGTTCAAAATTATACCGTCATTTTTTCGTTCAGAAAATCATCATTTTTCATATTGTTTTACAGTTATTCTATTGCTAAAAGTTCGTACTTTTTATTCAGCATTTTTTCGTATATCTTAAATAGAACATTCAAACACGCAAATCGAACATAAAAATCACTTGAATTTTTGATTGTTTTGGTATATGATGGCACCAGCGAACAGCGAAACACACTCACCCATTACATTCAGGAGGAACCGATATGAGCAAAGTTTCTGAAATGACCCGTGACAAGTGGATCCAGAGCACCTTCCCCGAGTGGGGCACCTGGCTGGTAGAGGACATTGAGAACGAGGTCGTACAGCCCGGCAATGTGGCCATGTGGTGGCTGGGCTGCACCGGCGTGTGGTTCAAGACCCCCGGCGGCGCCAATGTCTCCGTGGACCTGTGGTGCGGCAACGGCAAGCGGACCCACGGCAACGGCAAGATGGCCGTCGGCCACCAGATGGCCAATATGTGCGGCGCCCGGGCCATGCAGCCCAACCTGCGCAATGTCCCCTTTGTCTTTGATCCCTTCGCCTTCAAGCAGGTGGACGCGGTGCTGGCCACCCACTACCATCAGGACCACATGTCTGCCGAGTGGGCTGCCCACGTTCTGCAGAGCGGCATGACCACCACCGACGACAAGGGCAACGTGATCCCTGTCCCCTTCATCGGCCCCAAGAAGTCCGTAGAGACCTGGATCAAGTGGGGCGTGCCTGAGGACCGCTGCATCACCGTCAAGCCCGGCGACAGCATCAAGATCAAGGACCTGGAGATCATCGCTCTGGACTCCTTCGACCGGACCTGCATCGTCACCACCGACTCCACCGGCCCCGACCGGGAAGAGCTCACCGGCAAGTGCCCCACCGACATGGACGACAAGGCCGTCAACTACCTCATCAAGACCCCCGGCGGCAACATCTACCACTCCGGCGACTCCCACTTCTCCATCTACTTCGCCAAGCACGGCAAGGACTACGACATTGACGTGGCCTTTGGCTCCTTCGGCGAGAACCCCATCGGCATGCAGGACAAGATGACCTCCGTGGATATTCTCCGGATGGCTGAGAACCTGCGCTGCAAGGTGGTCGTGCCCATCCACTGGGATGTATGGACCAACTTCCAGGCCGACTGCGAGGAGATCAAGCTGCTGTACGACTTCAAGAAGGACCGCAACGAGTATAAGTTCCATCCCTTCTTCTGGCAGGTGGGCGGCAAGTACGTTTACCCCCAGGACAAGGACAAGATCTACTACCATCACCGTCGCGGCTTCGAGGACTGCTTCGAGGCTCCTCAGAACATCCCCTACCGCTCCTGCCTGTAATTTTTGGAGGACAAAGCTATGGCAAGTGTTCTGCAGACCATCGTGGAAAAGAAGCACTACGCCTTTGTAGACCGGCTGGACAGCTGGCAGCAGGGCGTGGAGCTCAGCGCCAAGAGCCTGGTGGCCGACGGCAGCGTAGACGAAGACTACTACAAGCAGATCGTCGACTGCATCGAAAAGTACGGCCCCTATGTGGTCTTTGACCACTACGTGGCCATGCCCCACTCCCAGGAGAACGCCAAGGGCGTTCACAAGACCGGTATCGGCTTCATGCGTGTGAAGGAGCCTGTCAGCTTCGGCAAGGACGAGGACGGCGAAGAGAAGCTCGCCAAGCTCTTCTTTACCCTGGCTGCCTGCAACCCCGACGAACACCTGAACAATATCCAGCAGCTGGCTTCCCTCTTCTGCAACGAGGAGCTGCTGGACGCCCTCATGGCAGCCAACACCCCCGAGGATATCCTGGCCGCCGAGGCAGCACACCCCATTGAAGAGATGTAAACACGGCAAAAATTAAGCAAAAGGAGAACGTATCATGCAAGTATTATCCTCTATCTGGGAATTCTTCGCCAACAACATTCTGAAAAACGCTCCCCACATGATCGGCTTCATCGTCCTGCTGGGTTACCTGCTGAAGGGCGAAAAGTGGTACACCACCCTGGGCGGCACCCTGAAGGCCATCATCGGCATGCTGATCCTGAACGTAGGCTCCGGCGGACTGGTCTCCAACTTCCGGCCCATCCTGGTTGGCCTGAAGGACCGCTTCAATCTGAACGCCACCGTTATTGACCCCTACTTCGGCCAGAATGCCGTTACCGACGGCGTTATGGAAGTCTTCGGCAAGGCCTTTGACTCCGTCATGATCCTGCTGCTGATCGCTTTCATCGTCAACATTCTGCTGGTCCGCTTCAACAAGTACACCAAGTGCCGTACCCTGTTCACCACCGGCCACGTGCAGGTGCAGCAGGCTTCCACCGCTTACTGGCTGATCATGTTCGCCATGCCCGCTCTGCTGAAGAACGACACCCTGATGCTGGTCGTCATGGCTGTGGTTCTGGGCGCTTACTGGGCCGTTGGCTCCAACCTGACCGTTAAGCCCATGCAGGAGCTCACCGACGGCGCCGGCTTCGCCATTGCCCATCAGCAGATGTTCGGCATCCGTCTGGGCTACTGGGCCGCTGACAAGTTCTTCGGCAAAGACGGCGGCAAGAAGAAGGACAAGGAGATCAAGAAGGTCGGCGACATGGAGCTGCCCGGTTTCTTCCAGATCTTCAACGAGAACATGGTCTGCACCGCCATCCTGATGACCGTCTTCTTCGGCATCATCATGGGCATCATCGGCAAGGACTTCTTCATCAACGCCGGCAACCTGAAGGAGACTGACAGCTTCGTCATGTTCGTCTTCGACAAGTGCCTGAACTTCGCCGTTTACCTGGCCATCCTTCAGCTGGGCGTCCGTACCTTCGTTTCCGAGCTGACCGTTTCCTTCCAGGGCATCTCCGAGAAGCTGCTGCCCTCCTCCATCCCCGGTGTGGACTGCGCCGTCTGCTACGGCTTCGGTGACGCCAATGCCGTGACCTTCGGCTTCCTGGCAGGTCTCGCCGGTCAGCTGGTGGCCATCGTGGCTCTGATCCTGCTGAAGTCCCCTGTCCTGATCATCTGCGGCTTCGTTCCCGTGTTCTTCGACAACGCCACCATCGGCCTGGTTGCCAACGAAAAGGGCGGCCTGAAGGCCTGCCTGGTGATCCCCTTCATCTCCGGCCTGATCCAGGTCTTCGGTTCCGCTCTCATCGCCGGCTGGGTCGGCATGGCAGCTTACGGCGGCTACCTGGGCATGTTCGACTGGGCGACCGTGTGGCCCATCATGACCGTGGTCATGAAGTATCTGAGCTGGGCCGGTGTCATTATCTGCGTGGTCGGCCTGCTGGCTCTGCCCCAGATCGAGTACCTGAAGGACAAGAAGGGCTACTTCCTCATCACCGAGGACTACGAGGCCTACAAGGAGTACAAGCAGGGCAAGTGATCCCTCTTGACGCCCCCTCCATCCTGCTCTATAATAACAACGATCCGGTCAGGGGAGCCTCTCCCCTGACCCACCAAAAAGATTCTACTGATAAGGAGATTGTTTACAATGGCGAAACTCGACAATGCCAGCTTTATGGTCTGCTGCGCCAACGGCGCCGGCTCTTCCCTGATGATGAAGATGACCCTGGAGAAGGTCCTGAAAAAGCTGAATATCAAGCCCGGTAAGATCCATCACTGCGCCCTGTCCGAGGGCAAGTCCTCTGCCCAGCAGTTCAACGTGGTGTTCTGCGCCCGGAACTTCAAGGATATGTTCGCGGATGCCGAAAAGAAGGGCACCCATGTCCTGGGCCTGAAAAACCTGCTGTCCGTCGCCGAGATGGAGCAGGCTCTGAAAGACGCCTGTCTGGTGGACTGATCCCCGCCGGTGACCCAAGTACACAGTTCTGGGGAGCGGCCGGTATGGCCGCTCCCCTTTCTTATTTAGGAGAAAACTATGATCAAAGCCGTCTTTTTTGACATTGACAATACCCTCTACTCCGAGACAACGGCCCACGCTGTGGGTTACCAGGCCCTGTGCCAATACGTATGGGACCATTTTTCCATTGATGCCGAGACCTGGCAGGGGTACTACCGCCGGGAAATGGAGGAGATGAAGGCCTTACTGGGCCCTCAGGCCGCCATCCATAACCGGATGATCCGCTTCCAGCGCATCCTGGAGAAGCTCCATCTCTCCCTCTCCCATGCCAAGGCCATGAACGACCTCTACTGGGAGACCCTCCTGGAGGCCGCCCAGCCGGAGCCCCACATTGAGGACTGCCTGAAGGATCTGCAAGGGAAAGGGCTGATCCTGGGCATCGGCACCAACATGACTCTGGACTGGCAGATGGCCAAACTCCAAAAATTGGGGCTCATCGACTATTTTTCCTACATTCTCTCCAGCGAGGAGGCTGGCTGCGAGAAGCCGGATCCCCGGTTTTTCCAGCTCTGCGCCCAGAAAGCCAGGGTGGAGACCGAGGAGTGCCTCTTCATCGGCGACTCCCTGAAGGGAGACATTCTGGGGGCAGAAAATGCCGGCATGCAGGCCCTTTGGTACGCCCCGGCAGAGGCAGACTTCTCCCGGCACCCCGGGTTCACCCGCTATTCCCAGTTGCAAAATCTGATTTCCGTGGTATAATAAGGTGAATTTTTCCTTTTATCCCAAGACTGCGAGGTAGCCTATGAAAAGACCACGTTCCTCGGTGGACGAACGCCGATTGGAAATATTGAAGAAGATACAAGACCAGGATGAGATCAAGGTGGAGGAGCTGGCTGAGGAGTTCGGCCTGTCTCTCATGACCGTCCGGCGGGACCTGCAATTTCTGGAGAGCCGCCAGCTCATTACCCGGTTCTACGGCGGCGCCACCGCCAAGCTCACCTCCCGCCCCCTGACGGAGGAGGAGGAAATACAGATGTACCGCCAGCGCATCGCCCAGTATGCCACCCGGTTCATCAATTCCGGAGATACCCTCTTCATCAACGGGAGCCGTACCGCCCTGGACGCCCTGAAATACCTGCAGGTGTCCGGTGTCCACGTGATCACCAACAACGGTGCCGCCATCGGCATGAAGTGCCCTGCTGGTGTCACCATCACCCTCACCGGCGGCGAACCCCGGGATCATGTGATGGTCGGGGACTACGTGATGCGGAACCTCTTGAACATGACTGCCAACAAGACCTTCATCGGCTGTGCCGCCATCACTGCCCAGGGAGAATTCTGCTACAACATTCCCATGGAGATCGGCATCAACGAGGCCATGATCAGCCGAACCACCCAGGGCCTATACATTCTGGCAGACCACACCAAACTGCAGAAAACCGCCTCCACGGAAAACCGCTACGGCAGCTGCATCTACGAGGGCCACTGGACCCTCATCACCGACGAAAAGGCGGACCCGGACATTGTGGCTGAGCTCCGGGGCATGGGCAAGCAGGTATGCGTGGTGGGCATCGACGATATCATTACCTAAGGAGAACGCTATGGACCATAAAATTCTGTTTCTTGACCTGGACGGCACCCTCTTAAATAGCAGCCGGGAGGTCTCCCCCGGCAACCGGGCCGCATTGGAAAAGGCCCTGGGCCTGGGCCACAAGGTGGTCATCAACACCGGCCGCCCCCTGCACAGCGCCATCATCCAGAATGACCGCCTTGGCTTCCATCAGGAAGGCTGCTACGTGGTCAGCTTCAACGGCGGCATGATCTACGACGCCTACCGGGAGAAGATCATCTACAGCCAGTGCCTGCCCCTCAGCACCGCCAAAAGCATCCTGACCATGTGCAATGAGATGGGCATCCACGTCCAGACCTACGACCGGGAGGACGTGCTGGTGGAGCCCCGGTGGGACGACGACCTGATCCGAACGTACTGCAGCAGGATTCTGATGCACTACCGGGTCCTGCCCTCTTTCGAAAAGGGACTGACCCAGGAGCCCCCCAAGATTTTGGCGGTCTCCGTGGAAAACCGTCCCGCCCTGGAGCGTCTGCAGCGGGAGCTGCCGGAGCGGTTCGACAACGTGGACTGCTTCTTCTCCGCCAAGCACCTTTTGGAGATCGTCCCCAAGGGTGTCCATAAGGGTTCCGCCTTAGAGCGTCTGTGCGGCATTCTGGATATCCCCGTAGCGAACTCTGTAGCCGCCGGAGACGAGGAAAACGACATCACCATGCTCCGTGCCGCCGGTGTGGGCTGCGCCATGCAGAACGCCGTCCAGACCGTCAAGGAGGCCGCGGATTACGTGACCGTACATAATAATGACGAAGACGGTATTGCGGAGATCGTGGAGAAATTCCTGTTGTAATTCATACGAAAACGGCCGTACCCGGTTTTGGGTGCGGCCGTTTTATCATACTCATGCCTCGCAATAGGCTCTTTTTACCATGTCCCAGAGGGATGCTTCATTTGGGTAGAACTCGTAATACTGCTCCCCTCTTTCCAGGGTGCCTTCCGGGTAGCGGATGGGAGAAACCTCTCCCTTATCCAACACTGTTACCAGGTCCTGGAGCTGCTGGACGGTCAGGTCCGTCTGTAGGTAATCCGCCAGCTTTCCCACCAGCTTCACCATGAAGTCGGAGTCGGAATTGAAGGCCGCCCGTGCCTGCTTCTGGAAGCTGTCCATATACTGCCGCTGACGGGCCATACGGGCCAGGTTGGTGTCGTTATCCAGGACGAATCTAGCCCGGACAAAGGCCTCAGCCTGGCTGCCCTTCAAGGTAACGGTAGCACCCTTCGTGAAGGCGGGGTCCACAGCGGTTAAATCGTCCTCGATGGTCACAGGCACGCCGCCTACCAGGTCGTTGAGGAGGCCCACAGCCGTCATGGGGATCTGGATATAGTGGTCGATGGGCGCGTCGAAGAGCAGCATAGAAACCGCCTGCATGCAGTTCTTGCAGCTCTTCATGCCACCGTCGCCATAATTGTAGGCCAGGCACAGCTGCTTCACTTCCGTGCCGCCGTAGTTACCCAGCACATCCAGCCATGGCACATCCGTCATGGTGTCCCGGTTCATTTGCAGAATCTCCGTCTTGTTGGTGTCCGTATCCACTACCAGGAGCATCATAAAATCCGCCTGATGATAGTTGTAGAACACCTTCAGGCCGGATTCATCTGTCTCGTCATGATACCCTTCCGTAGCGTCGGTGCCGATCAGCAGCACCGTCTTCAGGTGGGACTTCATGGGGTACTCCGTACCGTTATAGGTCAGGGACTTGGGCTTGACCACAGCATTCTGGGCCACACCGGCGTTTTCAATAGCCGCCTCCTGCTTGACCTCTTTCTTCTGAAAAGCCAGGATCATGACAAGCAGAGCCAAGGCCACAACGGCAAGCGCAATAAGTGTCTTTTTCATTTTGTTCCTCCAGGAAACAGCAAGCTTTCGGCATTGTGTTCCAATATTGCAAATTCCGATTCGGTCCGATAGGTCCGCATCAGCCGCCGCACAGGACCCAGATTGGGGGCACGGCTGGTCAGATTGTGGCAGTCGGAGCCGATCAGATGAATTTTTCCGTTTTTCAGATTTCGAATGGCGGCCTTCACCGTTTTCGGGTTCAGGAAATAGTTTGCGTTGACCTGCACCAGCATGTCTCTTGCCAGTACACGGTCGATCAGGGTTTCATCATGCAGATGGTTCATAAACCGGTCCACGTGGGCGATCACGGGCCTGCACTGCAGGTTCTCGCCAAGCTCGACGATCTCGTCGAGCATTGTATCGCTCCAGGGCATCATAGGCGGCTCCACCAGGATCGATCTTTTACAGCCGATGGCAAGCTGGTCTACCCCATCCGCTTCGGCGATACCGGGAAAATACAGTACCTCCGCGCCAAGAATGATCAGCGGGAAACCTTCCGCTCGGGTGAGCATGGCATCCTTCAGTCGCAAAAAGGCGCTGTTACGGCGCCGGATAAAGCTTTTGGGGTCCTCTTCATCGGCATAAAAATGGCTGGTGGATACGACAACATCCACCCCTTGGTGAAAGCTCTCACTCAGCATTTGAAGACTCATTTCCATGCTCTCGGAGCCGTCATCCATTTGTGGAAGAATATGACTGTGATAGTCAACCATAAATAGACTCCTGTCTAATGTGTGTTTTCCTCTGAAATGTACCAGGAATAAGCAGACCGGCCCGAAGGCCGGTCCGCTCGCTTAGGGAATTACTTGGTGAAGATAGCCATGGGGCCAGTGACAACACCCTCAATAGTGACGGTGCCATCAGCCACGGTGGACTTCAGTTCGACCCACTTACCGTCAACAAACTGCATAACGGTGACGTCAGCAGCATCAACCTTAACGGTCAGAGTGACAGTACCCTCAGCCTTCACGTAGAAGAAGTACTGAGCCTTCATCTCGGCGGGAGTGGCAGCAGCCAGAGCAGCCTGAGCAGAGGCCAGAGCAGTCTTCTCGTCAGCGGTCAGAGAAGCATCGGTAGTCGCAACGACGGTAACCTTAGCATCACCAACAACAGTGGGCAGAGGAGCAGTGGCGGAGGGGCTGGCAGTAGCAGCCTTAGGGCTGCTGGTAGCAGCGGCAGCAGGAACTGCCAAGCCCATGGTCAAAACCAAAGCCAAAACCAGAACAAATGCCTTTTTCATGTACATTTCCTCCTTTCTCACAGATTCGTATAGCACTGCCAAAAGGCAGGGAATACGCTCATTTACCGTACTGGTACGCGTATTTTTGACTGTACTGGTACCGTTTTCCGGCACCCTCTACGCAGCCGTTGAGAACAAAGCCCAGAATATTGGCCTTTGCGTAGTGCAACTGCTGCATACAGTCGTCCAGCACGAAGCGCGGGCAATGGTTCTCACGGATGACGATAAGCAAGCCATCGGTGCATTTGCTGACCATTACCGCATCGATCACAGGGCCCACAGGAGGCAGGTCCAGGATCACATAGTCATAAGCAGAGGAGACAACCTCGATCAGCTTCTGAAAGCGATTGGAATTCAGCAGTTCAGACGGATGATCCGGGATCTCACCGCCGGTGATCAAATCAAAAGAAGTGCTGTCGGTGCTGCTCTTATAGATAGAGACCACATCGCTGAGGTTTACCTTCCCCAGTAGCACATCACTCATGCCAGGGGCCAGCTCTGTGCCCATATTGGCATGCAGAGAAGGACGGCGCATATCGCAGTCGATGAGCATCACACGGCCCCCAAGCTCCGCCAGAGTAAAGGCGAGGTTGATGGAGGTGGAGCTCTTGCCTTCAGAGGCCTGGGCACTGGTAACGCCGATGACGCTTCCCTGCTTCGTCGCCCGCTTCTCTGGAAGACCGATCATCACATTAGCCCGAAGCTTTTTAAACGCTTCCCGGCCGGAGTAGGTCATATATTCGCAGAGCTTTGCAGTACGGCGGGGATCCTGATTCGCACTATTTAGCTCTCTCTGCTTTTTCTGCCTGGTTTCCTTATTTTCTTCTGGCATGCTTCACAGTCTCCTTCTTCTTGCTGTCCTTGGTATCGGTCTGCTCGTAGTAGTTGGAGTAGTATCCGTTCTTCTTATCAGACACACGCATATCCGGGATCATAGCCAGGACCATGATATCCGGGTAGGTCGAACGCAGGTCGTCCACGGACTGGATCATCATCTTGGACTTGTCGTTCAGCAGGAACCGGACCACCACCCAAGCTACAGCCAGGAAGCCGCCGGCGAACGCACCGATCAGAGTGTTCTTCGACATGCTGGGGCTTGCTCGGTGGGAAGGAATGATGGCGTAGTCCACAATGCGGACGGAACTGCCGTCTACGATTTCGGCGATACGGTCCGGCAGGATCTTGGCGATGGTATTGGCGATCAGCTCGGCCTCCGAAGGACTGGTGCTGGTGACGGTGACCTCAAAGGCACCGGTAGAATTGACACCGGCTGCGGAAACCATCTCCGAAAGTTCATCCGGTGTATAGTCTAGCCCTGCCTGCTCGATCACATCCTCCATGGTGGTCCGGGATTCCAGAATGTAGATATACACGGAAACCAGTGAATTGGAGGCGGACAGCTCCGCGTTGGAAATCGAGAAGCTGGTGGAGCCCAGGCTGAAGGAGCTGTTATTGACGTACATAGAGGCGGTGGCCTCGTACTTCGGCTCGATTAGAAATGCCGTGATGCCGAAGGCGGCGGAACCGAAGAGCACGGCAACCAACGCAATGGCCAGGATGTTCTTCCAGATCTCTCTCGCCAGCTCCAGCAGGTCTATGGTATCTTCTTCCATATTATTCATAGCGTTCCTCTCTTCTATCTTCATCACATTGCATTTAGAATATTTTCAAAATATCTGGGATTATCCTTCAGAATATCCTGGGTGGTCTTATCCAGACCCAGCTCCTGACGAACTTCATCAAAGTAGCCCAGGCTGTCCATACGGTCGTAGACCAGCTTGCCGATAAGCTTGTAGGCAGTGCCGTTCAGGTCTGCTCCGGTGGTTTTGGTGCTGCGGAAACTGGTGGGGACCATGGACTGCTGGATCGCTGTCTTGTCCTCTTTCGTGGAGCTGATCTTGGCGTCCGTCATGCCGTCGGCCATCAGATACTTGCGGACATTCACATAGTGATTGCCAAAGGCCTGCATCATGGCAGAGTCAATGGCGTCCATGGTGGTCACATTGGCAGATGTCCAGTTGCCCCGGATGGTGCAGGGGCCCAGCACAATGTAGCGGTCCGGATTGTGAGCCTGACGGGACAGTAGATCCCTGGTATCAGCCACCAGCTTAGAGGGGGCGTCCAGGTTGTCATAGGTGCCCAGCCACACAACGTGGATGTAGTCTGTATAGGCGTCGGTGCTGGCGGAGATGATGGGCGTACCCTTCTCCACAGTAACGGCCTGGCCAGCCTCGCTGCGAGTAAAGTAGTAAGCCTGGCCCCAGCCCTGGTTGTTGGTCTCCAGAGTGATGGTGCCCTCTACCCCGTTGATGGTCACAGGGTTCAGCCCCGCGTTGCCTGCGGTCAAAGGCTTGACTTCCTTGCCTTCGTCAGAGGTAAACCTGATGGCAATGCTCTCCGTATCCTCGGGGATCTCAAATTCCTGGGCAATCACGTAGGGTCTCACACCGCTGCGGCCCAGGACAGTGGCGCTGGTCTCCGTGCCGGAGCCCATATTGACCACCGGAACGGAGATGGTATACTTGCTCCAGTCCAGCCGGGAGTACCCCTCGTCGGTTTCCAGGGTGGAATAGAGGTCATAAATATCGCACATATATGTATTGATATACTTTTGCAGCGTGCTGGGATAGGAGACATTACCAGAAGAGCCGGTGGTCAGGCTGTCACCCCAGCAGACGATACCGGGCAGATACTCCTTCACCGTCTCCAGGTCCGCGTCGTAAGCTACCTGAACGCTGTCCAGATTGTTCTTTCGGGCATCGCTCTGCACCTGCCGCTGAGAATCGCTTTCGGCCTTCAGCAGCTCGTCCTCAGCGTCGATTCGCCTTTTCACCGTAACCATGGTGATGAGCAGCCCCACCACTACCACCACCAAAATGGCAACAATGATGAGGTTTCGAACTAGATTCTTGTGTTCTTCGTTTTCCCACATAGCGTCGTTTCTCCAATGTTCTTTTTGCGTATTATGCGAAAGACATGATACCACATACTTTCTGCATTATACCATGAGATGTGCGATTTTGCAACCCTTCAGCACTGTTTTAGTAAAAATGTATACTAGTGCTCTTCCCGGTTCCGTCCACGGTGTGCTATCCATACAAAGGTACTGTCGCAGTACAGAAAAGTGCACCGCCGTCCACAGAGTCGTCCCCCACAGACCGCTGCGATTCACTTGCTCAGACTCTTCTGCAGCAGCATCAGATCCACCAGGTCGATGGTTCCGTCGCCGTTCATGTCAGCGTTTCCGGTCTCGATGGCCACATTGGCCCCGGATAAGTACCGGCGCAGACGCTTCTCGTCTGCCGCAGTGACCCGGTCGTCGCCGTTCACGTCCCCAAGGAGGCCGGAACTCACCTTGACACCGCCGGAGACACAGGCAGGCTTGAAAAGCTTTGCCTCCTCATCCACGCCGGTGATGTCCGTCAAGGTCACAGTGGTGTCCCCCAAGGGTGCGGTGTCGCTGACCCGGAAAACCAGGGTCAATATTTCTCCCTCCGCACTCATGGCATCGCTTTGCAGCCACAAGGCCTTCTCCCCTTCCCCAAGGCCCACGCTCCAGTCGGAGGCGGCAAGCTGGGAATCCATGCAATCGTAGTCCTCCAGGGTCAGGCGGGTGTGGTCGTAGTCAATGGTGAAATTCAGGCCGCAGAGGCCGGGATTGCCGCTGAGAGTCACGGCAAGCTTCACCTGCTGTCCAGGCTGGGCAGCGGCAGAAGCCACAGTGAGGGTCAGCTGGGCCGTAGTCTCCGGCTCTGTTGCGGCAGGTTCTGTTTCTGTGACCTTTTCCGTGGGCTCGATGGTTTCGGCAGTCTCTGCAGCTTCTGTCGTCTCAGAGGTTTCGGCTGCTTCTGTTTCTTCTGTTGCCTTGGTAGTCTCGGCTGTCTCTGTAGACTCGGTGGTCTCTGTTGTCTCCGCCGCTTTTGTGACCTCTGTGGTTTCAACCGCCTTGGTCGCTTCCGTGGTCTGTGCTGTCTCTTCGTCAGGAGCAATGATCTCCACGTCCTCGGGGAAAGCACCCTCAGCGGTCTTTTCCAGTGAGGCCGGAACGGTGACTTTTGCCAGCTTCCGGCACAGAGCAAAGGCCTGGGCATCCACTTCCGTGATGCCCTCCCCCAGCTCCAAGGTCACGATGTCTCCCCGGAGGGCGTCCCAGGGATAGGCCTCCAGGCTGCCCAAGTTCAGGGCTCCCTTACCGGTGACGGTCATGGCGCCGTCCTTCAGGGTCCACTCCATCGTGTCCAGCTGACCGCTGGAGGAAACCAGCTTGTGGTAGTCCACCTGGCGGAAGGTGCCGCCGTTGTCCTTTATGTAGTCCTCGGCGGCAGAATTCTTGTGGCCGCTGAGGACAATAGTGGGCTCAAAGGCCCGGTCCCCGATGCGGCCCACGGTGCCGGGGATGACGATGGAGGTCAACTTGGTGCACCCGGAAAAGGCTTTTGCCCCGATCCCGATGAGCTGCTGGGGCAGGGTCACCCAGCAGAGACTTTCGCAGTCCCGGAAGGCCTCGTCTCCGATATACTGGAGTCCCTTGGACAGAGTGACGGATTTCAAATTCGCGCACCCGGCAAAGGCCCCGTCCTGGATCGCTGTAATGCCCTCGTCCAGCCGGACGGCCTGGATCTCTTCCAGCCGGTCCGCCCAGGGGAACTTTTGATAGTCCATGTCCCCGGAGCCGGTAATGGCCAGGGTCCCCCCCTCCAGGGACCAGGAAACAGCCTCCTCTGCCCCGGCCCCAAAGGGGACCAGGCAGGCAAGCAGGCATATACCTATTATAATAGAAAGGATCCTTTTCATTTTTCTCCTCCACGCGAACCTGGAAATCATACTGCTTATTCTTCTTCGCTTTCGGTTTCGGTGGTGGCTTCCTTCTCCGCGTCGTCGGTTTCCTCCACCTTAGCCTCGTCCTTGCCCTCGGCATTGACATAGGTCATGAGCTCTTCACCAGTGATGGTCTCCTTCAGCAGCAAATACTCGGATACCTCATCCAGAAGGGCCCTATGGTCCGTCAGGGTCTTGGTGGCATCGGCGAAGGCCTCCTCCAGGAGCTTCTTGACTTCCATATCCACTTTGCTGGCAGTCTCCTGGGAGCAGTCCATGTAGGGCGTGCCGTCCAGGTAGCTGTTCTGGGTGGTGGCGGTGGTCATGAGGCCCAGTTCCTTGGTCATGCCATACTGGCTGACCATGCTTCTTGCCAGCTGAGTAGCCCGCTGGAGGTCGTTGGCTGCGCCGGTGGTCTGAACGCCGAATACCAGCTGCTCGGCAGCCCGGCCGCCCACCAAGGACCGCAGCTCCACCTCCAGCTCCTGCCGGGTGGAGAGGAACTTCTCCTCCTCCGGCAGGTACATGGTGTAGCCCAGAGCGCCGGAGGTGTGGGGCACGATGGTAATTTTCGAAACGGGCTGGGCGTGCTTCTCCAGGGCGGAGACCAGGGCGTGGCCCACCTCATGATAAGCCACCAGCCGCTTCTCCATCTCGGTCAGCACAGTATTCTTCTTTTCCGTACCGGCGATGACCGTCTCGAAGGACACCAGCAGGTCCTCCTGGTTCACAGCCTTCCGTCCCATGCGGACGGCCCGGAGGGCAGCTTCGTTCACCAGGTTCGCCAGGTCCGCGCCTACCGCACCGGCGGTGGCCTGAGCGATCTTCTTCAGGTCCACGTCCTCGGAGAGCTTGATCTTCCGGGTATGGACCTTCAGAGTGTCCAGACGCCCCTGGAAATTGGGGTTATCTACAATGATCCTTCTGTCAAACCGGCCGGGCCGCAGCAAGGCCTTGTCCAGAATCTCCGGACGGTTGGTAGCTGCCAGGCACACGATCCCCTTGGAGGGCTCGAAGCCGTCGATTTCGCTCAAAAGCTGGTTCAGGGTCTGCTCCTGCTCGGAGTTGTTGCCGTACCGGTTGTCCCGGGAGCGGCCCACAGCGTCGATCTCATCAATAAAGATGATGCAGGGAGCCACCTTGGCGGCCTGCTGAAAGAGGTCTCTTACCCGGCTGGCGCCCATGCCCACGAACATCTCCACAAAATCAGAGCCGGACATGGAGAAGAAGGGCACCCCGGCTTCTCCGGCTACCGCCTTGGCAAGCAGGGTCTTGCCGGTGCCGGGAGAGCCCACCAGCAGCGCGCCCTTGGGCAGCTTCGCGCCGATATCGGTATAGCGCTGGGGGTTGTGAAGGAAGTCAATGATCTCCTTTAAAGATTCCTTGGCCTCGTCCTGACCGGCCACATCCTTAAAGGTCACACCGGTCTGCTTCTCCATATACATCTTGGCCTTGCTCTTGCCGAAGCCTCCCATCATGCCGTCGCCGCCCATGCGCTTGGTCAGGTTCCGCATGAACATAAAGAGAATGGCGAAGGTGATGCCGTAGTACAGCACCATCAGGATGGCAGAGTTGTCCTCCTGGATCTTCTTGTCCACGGTGACCCCCCGGTCCGCCAGCTCCTGGGAGATGGTCAGCCAGTCCCCGGCGGGCATACCGGTGTAGCAGGCCCGCTGCTCGGAAGCAGGCTTAGCCGCTTCTTCTTTGGTCAAGTAGTAAACCCGGTCTCCCCGGTACTGGACCTCCGCCAACTGGTCATTTTCCATGGCCGTGTAAAAATCCGAGAATTTCGTCTCGGTGTACTGGCTGTTGGATACCATATTATAGATCCATCCAAACAGCAGCACCAGGGCCAGAGCGATGATCAGCGGGGTCCAGAAATTGTTTTTGGGCCGGTCTGGTCCCCCGGGCTTCTTTTCGTTGGGTCCGTCATTTTGTCCTAAATTCATGTATCTATGCCTCCTCAGGCTTTCTTACCGGGTATCATATCACATTTTTGCACCTGACGCAATGAATGATTCGGTTTTTCGGGGTAAATTTTCTGTGAATCCAACCCATCAAAAAAATATGTTGTGAAATTCTTCGCTTTCTGTTATAATAGCTTTATCTATACAAAATTTTCTTTTTTCCCATTGGAGGAATCCGAATGAACGAACGAAAGAACCGCCCCCAGCGGCCGCAAGGCTTCCGGCGGCAGGAAAAGCCCCAGGTCCAGGAGCCTGTAGAGGAGAACGAGGGCCAGCTG
The DNA here is from genome assembly GCA_050873165.1 of Faecousia sp. Lineage (GTDB taxonomy): Bacteria > Bacillota > Clostridia > Oscillospirales > Oscillospiraceae > Faecousia. The sequence goes on along the minus strand of JBNMIH010000026.1, from coordinate 6,856 downwards.
GAGGGACGCAATGCCATCCAGGAGGCTTTAAAGAGCGGGCGGACCATTGATAAGCTGTTTGTGGCCTCCGGCGATACGGATAAGGGGCTCCAGCGACTGGCCGCCCAGGCCAAGGAAGCCGGTGCCGTGGTGGTGCCGGTGGACCGGCGGAAGCTGGACGCCATGTCCTTCACCCGGTCCCATCAGGGCGTGATCGCCCTGTGCGCCGCCCACGACTACTACACCATCGATGACATTCTGGCGGAAGCCGCCGCCCGGGGACAGGCCCCCCTCATCGTCATCTGCGACGAGCTGTCCGACCCCCACAACCTGGGCGCCATTCTCCGCTCCGCTGAGTGCGCCGGTGCCCACGGGGTCATCATCCCCAAGCGCCGCAGTGTCGGCCTGACGGCCACCGTAGCCAAAGCCTCTGCCGGTGCCATGGAATACATGAAGGTGGCCCGGGTGACCAACATCAACAGCGCCATCCAGGAGCTCAAGGACAAGGGCGTGTGGATCTTCGGCACCGCCGCCGAGGGCTCTATCCCCATGTACCAGGCAGACCTGAAGGGTCCCGCCGCCATCGTCATCGGCAACGAGGGCGACGGTATGAGCCCCCTGGTGCGGAAAAACTGCGATGTGACCGTACACATTCCCATGGAGGGCAAAATCAGCTCTCTGAACGCCTCTGCGGCGGCATCGATTCTTCTCTACGAGGCGGTGCGGCAGCGGTTAGGCTGAATTGGAGGACCCTATGAACGATCAGGAAAATCTGGATGAAGAGCTGGATTTCGATCTGGACTCCATCCTAAGTGAATTTGGCAGCGGCTCCCAGTCCCAGGACGCTGAGGAAGCGCCCAAGGAGCCGGAGGCTCCGGCCGCCTCTCCCCTTTCCGATCTGGACCTGCCTACCCAGCCCAGCCTGGACCTGCCGGAGATGGACCTGTCCGGCTTTGACCTGCCGGGCCTGAACCTGCCTGCCAGCGAGCCTCCCCAGCAGGCAGAGACCCCGCCGGAGCCACCCGCGGATACACCGGACGAAGAACTCAGCGACGAGGAATTTGCCAAGCAGCTGGATGCCCTCTTAGGAGATACCACCGAGGAGACACCGGAATCATCCCAGGGTGAAAAGGCCCGTCTTGGCGACACACAGGTCTTTTCCCCGGTGGCCGAGGAGCCCAAGGGGGCCCAGAACGACACCTCCGCCACCCAGCGGCTGGATACCGTATCCCAGATCCCCCAGCCGGAAGCGTCCCCCGAACCCAAGAAAGAGCCCATTCCCTTCCGGGCCAACCTGCAGGAACTGAAGCGGAAGCTGGTGGCAGGCCCCGAGAAGCGGTACTATGAACTATCCGACCAGGGCGTTTTCAAGCTGCAGATCGCGATTTTGCTGAATCTGCTGGTCGTGGGTGTCTGCGCCGCCACGGCGGCTATGTTCTCCATGGGCCTGGTGCCGGAAAACCGGCTGCGGCTCATGATTTTCACCCAAATCTTAGGCATGCTGGTCTCCGCCCTGCTGGGCTGCTACCAGATGATGGACGGCGTTACGGACCTGCTCCACGGGCGCTTTACCATCAATTTCATGCTGGTGCTCACCTTCCTGGCCTGCGGCGCGGATTCCATTTTCTGTCTGAAGGAGCTCCGGGTGCCCTGCTGCGCCGGGTTCGCCCTGGAGATGGCCTTTGCCCTGCTGGCCCGGCTTCACCGCCGGTCCACGGAAATGTCCCAGATGGATACCCTGCGCCGGGCCATCCGCCTGCACTCCATCGTCAAAGAGGGGGACTACCTGGACGGCTCCGTGCTCCTGCGGGGCGAAGGTGACGTGGACGACTTCCTGGACACCTACAAGAAACCCAGCACCCCTGAAAAGCTCCAGGGTGCCTACTGCTTTGTGGCGCTGATCGCCTGCATCGCCCTGGCGGCCCTGGCCTTCCTGCGCTTGGGCGCCAGCTTCGCTGTGCGGATGCTGTCTACGTCGCTGCTGGCCGCTGTGCCCGCCAGCTTCTTTATTGCCACCACCCGGCCCGCGGCGCTCCTGGAGCACCGGCTGCATATGGTGGGCTCGGTCCTGTGCGGCTGGCAGGGGGTCGTGAAGCTTCGGGGCAAAGCCTACTTCCCCATGAAGGACTCAGATCTCTTCCCCCAGGGTTCTACCAAGCTCAACGGCGTGAAGTTCTACGGGTCCCGGGAGCCGGAGCAGATCCTCTCCTATACCACCTCCCTCATCAGCGCCGCCGGCGGCGGCCTGGTGCCTCTGTTCCGGAACATGCTGAAAAACCGCGGCGGCAGTGAATACCCCGTGGACGACTTCCGGGACTATGGTCTCGGCGGCATCGGTGGCGAGATTTGCGGCGATGCCGTGCTGATGGGCGACCTCCATTTCCTGCAAAGCATGGATGTGGACATCCCCGTGGGCACCACCGTCTCCCAGGCAGTGTATGCCGCCATCAATGGGGAGCTTTGTGCCGTCATCGCCATCTCCTACGCCAAGATGCGCTCCGCCTCCGCTGGGCTCACCTCCCTGAACGGCTGCCGCAAAATTCGGCCCGTGCTGCTGTGTGACGATTTCCTGCTGACCGGCGATTTTATCCATGCGAAATTCGGCGTCAATACCCGGCGGATGGTCTTCCCGGACCGCCAGACCCGGGAGAGCCTCCTGCGCCGTCAGGCGGATCCGGAGGCCATGGTCCTGGCCATGGCCACCCGGGATGAGCTGGTGAGCAGTGTCTACCCCGTTACCGGCGCATCTGCCCTCTACACCGCCACCAAGCTGGGTCTGTGGATCCACATTCTGGGCGGCATTGTGGGGCTGCTCATCATGTTTGTCCTGGCCTTCCAGGGCAGCACCGACATCCTGACGCCCTCCAATGTGCTGCTGTATCAGCTCATCTGGATGATCCCCGGGGTGCTGGTCACCGAATGGGCACGGACGGTGTGATATCCTGACAGGCCAAAACACGGCACCCCAAAAATCGGGGTGCCGTGTTCTTTCTATCTGGGGGTCATCTTGCTACGAAGCCGACCTTTTTGTAGACCTTCCGCAGGGTCTTCTCAGCCACATAGGAGGCCTTTTCCGCGCCCTCCTTGTAGACCTTCTCCAGGTAGGCCTTGTCCTTCATGATCCGGCTGGCCTCCTCCCGGATGGGCCGCAGGGTCTCCACCACGGCCTCGCCCACAGCGGGCTTGAAAGCGCCGTAGCCAAGTCCTGCAAACTCCGTCTCGATCTCCTGGAAGGTCTTGCCGGTGACGGCAGAATAGATGGTCATGAGGTTACTGACGCCTGGCTTGTTCTCTTTGTCGTAGCGGACGCAGTTTTCTGTGTCAGAGTCGGTAATGGCCCGCTTGAACTGCCGCATGATGGTCTCTGGGGTATCCATCAGCAGGACACGGCCGGTGTCCTCGTTTTCGGACTTGCTCATCTTGGCGCTGGGGTTGGTCAGGCTCATGATCCGGGCGCCCACCTTGGGAACGAAGGGCTCCGGCATCTTGAACACGTCGCCGTAGACGCCGTTGAACCGGCGGGCAATGGTGTGGCACAGCTCCACATGCTGCTTCTGGTCCTCGCCGACCGGCACCAGGTCCGGCTGGTACAGCAGAATGTCTGCCGCCATGAGGCTGGGGTAAGAGAAGAGGCCGCCGTTGATGTTGTCGGCGTTCTTGGCGGACTTGTCCTTAAACTGGGTCATGCGGCTCAACTCGCCGAACATAGAGTAGCACTGGAGCACCCAGCCCAGCTCCGCGTGCTGGTGGACGTGGCTCTGGATGAACAGAGTGTTCTTCTCCGGGTCCAGGCCGCAGGCGATGTACTGGGCCAGCTGCTCCAGGGTCCGCCGCCGCAGGTCCGCCGGGTTCTGCCGGACAGTGATGGCGTGGAGGTCCGCCATAAAGTAGAAGCAGTCGTATTCCTCCGCCCGCTCAGCCCAGTTCTTGACCGCTCCCAGATAACTGCCCAGAGTCAGGTCCCCGGAGGGCTTGATGCCGGAGAGCATTCTCTTCTTTGGCGTTTCCTGTATCGTTTCGCTCATAGTCGTTACGCTTCCTTTGCTGTTTGTAAATGATGTACCATTGTACCATAGCTTCCCGGGTAACGCAAGGGTTTTTCCCTTGATTTCTTATGCTCCGTATGCTATACTTTAGCATAGAAAAATATGACCAAAGAGGTAATGATCTATGGATTATCAAGCACTTGCGGAACTTTTGTTTCCCGACGTGACCACCACCCCCGAAGAGCTGGAGGCGCGCTTCCCCCAACGGGACCTTCCCGAAGGAGCTGTGGTGACCCGGATGGCCCCCTCCCCCACAGGCTTTGTCCACCTGGGCAACCTGGTTCAGGGCATGATCTCCGAGCGGATGGCCCACCAGTCCGGCGGCGTTCTGTTCCTCCGTGTAGAGGATACCGATGCCAAGCGGGAGGTTCCCGGGGCGGTAGAGGTGCTCATCAACTCCCTGAAGCACTACAATATCCACTTTGACGAGGGCGCTACCATTGATGGGGACTTTGGCGCTTACGGCCCCTACCGCCAGCGGCAGAGAGCCGACATCTACCACGTATTTGCCAAGAAGCTGGTATCCGAGGGAAAGGCCTACCCCTGCTTCTGCACAGAAGAAGAACTCACCGCCATGCGGGAAAAGCAGGAGGCCAATAAAGAGACCACCGGCTACTATGGCTCCTACGCCATCTGGCGGGACCGGCCCATGGAGGACATCCAAGCGGAGCTTTCCGCAGGTCACCCCTGGGTGCTGCGGTTCCGCTCCACGGGCTCTATTGAGCATCAGTTCAAGTTTGACGATCTGGTGAAGGGCAAGCTCACCATTACCGAGAACAATGTGGACCATGTGCTGCTAAAATCCGACGGCATCCCCACCTACCATTTCGCCCACGCCGTGGACGACCACCTGATGCGCACCACCCACGTGGTCCGGGGCGACGAGTGGCTGTCCACCCTGCCCTTCCACATCCAGCTGTTCCAGGCCCTGGGCTTTAAGCTGCCCAAGTATGTCCACATTGGACCACTGATGAAGATGGACGGCAATTCCAAACGGAAGCTCTCCAAGCGGAAGGACCCGGAGCTGGCCCTGACCTACTACCGGGCCGAGGGCTTCTCCACCGCCGCCATGCGGGAATACCTGATGACCGTGCTGAACTCCAACTTCGAGGACTGGCGGCGGGCCAACCCGGACGCCGACATCGAGAGCTTCAAGTTCAGCCCCAAGAAGCTGAACCCCGCCGGGTCCCTCTTCGACTACGCCAAGCTCATTGACGTATCCAAGAACGTCATCTCCCGGATGGACGCGGACACCGTCTACGACCAGCTCACCGAATGGGCCCAGGAATTCCAGCCGGATTTCGCCCAAAAGCTTACCGAAAACCCCGGCTACGCCAAAGCCATCCTCGCCATTGGCCGGGGCGGTAAGAAACCCAGAAAGGACCTGGCCACCTGGAAGGATGCCAAAGAGTACATGGGCTTCTTCTACGATGAGTACCTGGAAAAGCCCGTCTTTGACGAAAAGTTCGACAAGGCCGTCATCGCCGACGTCCTGAACCGGTTCCTGGAGGGCTTCGACATGGCCGACGATTCTGCCGCCTGGTTCAACAAGGTCAAGGCCATTACCGAGGCCATCGGCTTCACCACCGACATGAAAGCCTACAAGCAGGATCCTGCCGCCTTCCCCGGCACCGTGGCGGACGTGTCCACCTTCCTGCGCCTGGCCGTCACCGGTAAGACCAACTCCCCGGACCTCTACACCGTCATGCAGCTGCTGGGCCATGACCGGACGGTAGAACGCATCCGCAGCGCACTGGCACTTTTGCAGGCCTGAAAATCCGGTTTTTCCGGCAGATTTCCATAGTTTTGTGGATTCTATGTAAATTTTTGCTAAGGCATCCATGTTTTGATTGACATTTCCCGTCAAATTGACTATAATGTAAGTATCAAAAAGAACATTGGAGGCGATGTTATGGAAAAGAAGATCATTACCATCAGCCGTGAATTCGGTGCTGGCGGCCGGACCATCGGCCATATGGTGGCCGATAAGCTGGGAATTCCTTTCTATGACGGCAAACTCGTAGAAGATATCGCAAAGGAATCCGGCTTTGCGCCCAAGTTCGTAGAAGAGCACAGCGAGCACTCCCCCTCCGGGAGCGTCTTCTCCTATGCCTTCGCCCCTCAGGGTGTCCCCGGCATCATGAACGGCCTGTCCACTGCGGACTACCTGTGGAACGCCCAGTGCAACGTGATCCTGGAGCTGGCGGAGAAGGGCCCCTGCGTCATCGTAGGCCGCAACGCCGATTACATCCTGAAAGACCGTCCCGACGCTCTCCACGTCTACCTCTCCGCCGATAACGAATTCCGGGCCAAGCGGATCGCAGAGCTCTACGGCGACCGGGAGGGCAAAACTCCCGAAGCACGGCTCAACGAAAAGGATAAGCGCCGCCGGGTCAACTACCAGCACTACACCGGCCGTACCTGGGGCCTGTCCCAGAACTACGATATCTGCCTGCGCACCAGCACCATCGGCCTGGAAGAAAGCGCGAAGATCATCATCGATGCGGTGATGAAGTCCCGGGAAAAGTAAATAGGTACTAAAAAAGGTCCGCACCAAGTTGGTGCGGGCCTTTTACTTGCCTCTCCCTCTGGGAGAGGCGCCCAGTGCGCACACTGGGCGGAGGGGCTCCCCGGTTGACGGAAAGGCCCTCTCAGTCACGGCTGCGCCGTGCCAGCTCCCCCAAAGGGGGAGCCAGGGGCGCTCTCCTTTTCCTCGTCAATATGGATGCTCACCCCGTTGACCTCCACGTTTTCGTCCGCGCAGATCATGATGTACTTCACCCCGCCGATGGTCCGGGTCTCGATCAGGTCGCTTCTTGTGGGGTCCACCT
>JBNMIH010000025.1:0-35456 GCA_050873165.1 Faecousia sp. | reverse complement strand
TCAGGGCGCTATGGGCCTGGTCTCCGGCGGTGCCCACATCTTCGGCCACGAGATCCGCGCCATCTTCAAGGCATTCGCCGAGGGCGACAACGAGAAGGCCAAGGAGCTGTTCCAGCCCATCTACCGGGTGTGCAAGTCCACTGGCCAGAACGGCCGGATCCTGCCCAACTCCATCCTCCGTCCCGCCATTGAAGCCGTCACCGGCATCAAGCTGGGACCGGCCCGTCTGCCTCTGGCTCCCGCTACCGAGGAGGAAATGGCAGTCACTCTGGGCATCCTGAAGGAAATCGGAAAGCTGTAAGACAAAGGATCCCTGTTTCGGGGCCCTTCGGCGGCCCCGCCCACAATAAAACAACATCTAAGGAGGAAACACAATGAGAAAGCACATTTCGCTTCTGCTGGCACTGGTCATGGTTCTGGGCCTGTTTGCTGGCTGCGGCTCCCAGGGCGGTTCTACCGCAGCCACCGCTGCCGCTGCTACCAGCACGGCACAGCCTGCTGACACTGCGGGCAAGACCTACGGCGACCCCATCATTTTTGGCTTGACCACTCCCGTTACTGGCGCTCAGGCTGCCGGTGGTGAGCAGGCCAAGCTCGGCATGCAGCTGAAGATTGATGAAGTCAACGCCGCTGGCGGCATTGAGCTTTCCGACGGCTGGCACCTGATCGAGCTCCAGGTAGAAGACGACCAGGGCGACTCCACCCTCTGTGATACCACTGTCCGCCGTCTGGTTTCCAATGGCGCCTGCGCCATCTTTGGACCCTACTTCTCCGGCGCAACTCTGGCACTGGACAACACCATGCGGGAGCTGCAGGTGCCCCTCATCAACTCCGCGACATCTATTAAGATCGACGATATGGAAAACCCCTGGATCTGGCACACCCGCTGCGACGACGGCCTGAATGTTTTGATCCTGGGCAAGGCTGTCATCGATGACTATGTTGCCAAGAACGGTTCCCGGGACGGCCTGAAGGTCGGCATTGTCTGCGCCAACGACGAGACCGGCACCTCCGCCGCTGACAGCTATGTGGAATATTTCGACAAGGAAGGCGTGGATTACTACCTGGACCTGCACAACAAGGATGACGCCGACTTGACTGCCTATGTCCAGAAGGCCATCTCCGCCGGCGTGAATGCCTGGGTCTCTTCCACCCACGATACCGCTGCCGTGGCTCTGGCCAAGGCCATGTACGAGTCCGGCCTCCGGGACCAGATCGTCTACATGAACCCCATCCTGGCCCAGGCTCAGGTGCTGGATATGATGGAGAACGAGTGGATCGAGGGCTGGGGCTGCGTCTGCGACTACTCCTCCACCGATACCCGTCCCGCTCAGGCTGCGTTCACTGCTGCCTGGAAGGCCGCCTACGGCAATAATCCAACCCCCGATGTGCAGGGCGCTCTATATTACTCCCACACCAGCGTCATCATCGAGGCGATCAAGAACGCCGACTCCTTCAAGCCTGCTGACATCCGGGATGCCATTGCCAAGCTCAACGGCTTTGAGACCATCGTCGGTACCGTCTATGCTGACAAGTACACCAACCTGATCTACGAAATTGGTATTGCCAAGATCGTCGACGGCGTGCCAACCATGTCCGGCAGCGTGTCTATGGCTTCCGACTACGGCTTCGGCGCATAAAGAGCTGTAATTCGACCAGTAACTGTTGGCCGCACCGTCCCATTTGCGGCGGTGCGGCCCTTCCCCTCTTACGGGGCATGTGCCCGGAGGCGATAAAAAGGAGTGAGTGAACGTGAATATTCTTCAGTTTTTGGTAACAGGCGTGGCCATCGGCTTCATCTACTCTCTGGTAGCCACAGAGTATACGCTGATCTATAACGCAACGGGCCTTGTGAACTTTGCCCATGAGAGCTTCATCGTTTTGGGTGCCTACATCTTCGCAGGTACCTTCAACCGGGCTCTGGGGCTGCCCTTCTATCTGGCGATCCCCCTGACCCTGGCCTGTATGGCCGCCTTTGGCGTCATGGTATCCACCATTGTGCTGAATCCCCTGCGGAATATGCAGTTTGTGACCTACGCCATGTTCGGCACCATGATGCTCAGCCGGATCATCCTGGAATTTGTCCGGCTCTATTGGGGCGCCCTGCCCTTTACCGTCAAGGGCTTCCTGCGCAAGAGCGTCAATATTGGCTCCACTGTTCTGACGGAGTCCTATCTGTATATCATCGTTGTGTCCATCTTGGTGATCGCGGCGCTGCAGCTCTTCTTCATGTATACGAAGGAAGGCCGGGCCATGAAGTGCGTCTCTCAGAATAAGGACGCGGCGGCCCTGATGGGCATCAATGTCAGCCGCAGCATCAACGTGACAGTGGCTCTGTCCTCCGTGCTCTGCGGCATTGTGGGCATCCTTTGTGCCCCGCTTTACAACGTTTCCACCAGCATGGTCTCCGCTGTGGCGCTGAAAGGCTTCTGCGCAGGCGTTATCGGCGGTTTCGGCAGCTATCCCGGTGCCATTGTGGGCGGCATCCTCATCGGCCTGCTGGAGCAGTTCTCCATTCTGTTTGTCCCCACGATTTATAAAGACGTAGTTGCCTTTGTGGTCATGATCCTGTTCCTGCTGGTTCGTCCCGGCGGCATTGTCAAGACCAAGCGGGCATAAGGGAGGGGAACGCTATGACTATCGAGAAAACTTCCCGGAAATCGGCGGCGAAGCCTGTGCTCATTGCCGCTGTGACCATTGCCGTTCTGGCGGCCATTGTGATTTTTTTCCGGGGTGCCAATACCTATGTGCAGAGCGTTATGAATATGCTGCTGTACAACATCGTCATTGTTCTGGGCCTGAACTACATTACAGGCCTGACCGGCCAGATGAATCTGGCAACTGCCGGTATGGTGGCTATGGGCGCCTATGCCTACGGCATCATGACTACCACCTATGGCTGGGCCCCCTGGATGGCATTCATTGCGCTCTTCGCCCTGGCGCTGGCCATGGGCCTGGGACTGGGCTATCCCAGCCTTCGGCTGAAGGGCTTCTTCCTGTCCCTGACCACCATCGGCTTTTCAGAGGTGGTCCGGCTGCTGGCTGCCAACCTGGCGGACTTTACCGGCGGCACTATGGGCTTTACCGGTATCGTACGGCTGCCCTTCTTCTTCGACCTGTCAGACAAAAACAGCTACTTCTACCTGAACCTGATCTTCACGGTGCTGCTGACCCTGATCGCTTTGAGCCTGGTGAATTCCAAGTGGGGCCGGGCCTTCAAGGCCGTCCGGGACAATGCCGATGCGGCGGAAGCCAGCGGAATCAATGTCTCCCGGCTGAAGATCCAAGCCTTTACCCTGGCCGCTGTTTATGCCGTCATCGGCGGCTGTATGTACGCGGGCTATAACACCTACCTGAATCCCTCCGCCTTTACGGTCCAGATGTCCCAGAACTATGTGGCCATGCTGATGATCGGCGGTCTGGGCAGCGTCCCCGGCAATATCGTGGGTGCCAGCCTGGTGACCATCCTGCCGGAAATGCTCCGCAAATTTGACGACTATTACTGGATCGTCTTCAGCACCGTTTGCCTGGTGATGGCCATTCTGGTCCCCGACGGCCTGTGGCCCCAGTTTGTAAAGCTGTGCAAGTCCCTGGCCCGGAAGCTGGGCAAGAAAGCAAAGGAGGCGGTGTGATATGTCTTCCATTCTGACATTAAAGCATGTGACCAAGCAGTTCGGCGGCCTGACCGCCGTAAATGACCTGAATATGGAGGTGGAGGAGCACTCCATCCATGCGCTCATCGGCCCCAACGGCGCAGGCAAGACCACGGCAACCAACATGATCGAGGGCGTATTCCCGCCTACCACCGGGCAGATCTTTTTCAAGGATACGGAGATCACCGGAAAATCTACCCACGAGATCGCTATGCTGGGCATTGGCCGGACTTTCCAGAACATCAAGCTCTACAACACCATGACGGCTCTGGAAAATGTCATGGTCGGCGGCCATCAGCTGACGAAAATGAGCCTGCTGGAATCCGTTTTTAACTTTCCCGGGCTGCGGAAGGAAGACAAAATGCTCCAGGAAAAGGCGGAGATGCTGCTGGACTATGTGGGCCTGTACAAGACCCGGAACGAACTGGTGAAAAACCTGCCCTACGGCAACCGGAAAGTGCTGGAGGTGGCCAGAGCCATGATGATGGATCCGGAGCTCCTGCTGCTGGACGAACCGGCGGCGGGCCTGAACCCATCGGAACGGGCGGATTTCATCAAACTGCTCTACCGCATCCACGACAAGGGAACCACATTGTTCTTCATCGAGCACAACATGGATGTGGTCATGAGCATCAGTAAGATGATCACCGTGGTCAGCTTCGGCGCAAAGATCGCCGAGGGCACCCCCAGCGAGATCCAGAATGACCCGGAGGTCATCAAGGCCTATCTGGGAGAAAGGTATCAGGTGAAAAAATGAGCGAAACACCGGTATTGTCCCTGCGGGATGTGGATGTTTTTTACGGAGAGGTCCAGGCCCTGTTTGGCGTCTCTCTGGATGTATATGAAAAGGAGATCGTCTCCATCATTGGCTCCAACGGCGCCGGTAAAACCACCACCATGCGCTCCATTATGGGCCTGCGGACCCCCAGAAACGGCACCATCACCTTTGAGGGCAAGGACATCACAAAGATGAAGGCCCACAAGGTGGTCAAAGAAGGCATTGTCTATGTCCCGGAAGGCCGTCTGGTGTTCCCGGACTTGTCTGTCCAGGTGAATCTGGAAATGGGCGCTTATACCAAGTCCTACAGCCGCAAAGAGCTGGCGGACCATCTGGATGAGCAGTACGGTCTTTTCCCACGGCTGAAGGAGCGGCGGAACCAGCTGGCGGGTTCTCTATCCGGCGGCGAGCAGCAGATGCTGGCCATCGCTCGGGGCCTGATGGCAGAGCCGAAACTGATCATGTTTGACGAGCCCTCTCTGGGATTAGCGCCCGTCATCGTGGACGATATGTTCGACATCATCGTCCAGGTCAATAAGGAGCTGATGGTTCCCGTAGTTCTGGTGGAGCAGAATGCCTTTATGGCTCTGTCCATTTCTGACCGGACCTACGTGCTGGAGAATGGCTACATCACCAACAGTGGCAAGAGCTCTGATCTGATTGCCTCTGATGATATCCGCAAGGCCTATTTGGGAGGCTGAGATATGAAAGCAGCAGTTGTGGCCAGCCAGGGAAGGTTGGAGATTTGGGATATCCCCATGCCTAAGCTGGGACCCTATGATGTGCTCTGTGAGATGTGCTATGGCTCCACCTGCGCCGGGACGGACATCCATCTGATGGATGGGCAGCATCCCACCAGGGTGATCCCCTTTCCCACCATCTTAGGCCACGAAAGTGTGGGCCGGGTGGTGGAGGTGGGCGCCAAGGTCCGGAATTACAAAATCGGAGATCTGGTCAGCCGGGTAGGGTGCCCGGGGACTCCGGAGCTCTACAGCAGCTGGGGCGGCTTTGCGGAGTACGGTGTGGCCAGGGATCACTGGCAGATGCGAAAGGATGGTCTGTCCTGGGAAGATTGGAACAGCTTCCGGGTGAACCAGATCATCCACCCGGAAATTTTAGAGAGAGAAGCCCCTATGATCATTACCTGGCGGGAGACCCTGTCCTACGACCGGCGGATCGGCATCGGCCCGGGGACCCGGGTTCTGCTCATCGGTTCCGGGGCCAATGCACTGGCCCATTGTGCCCATGCCTGCAATCTGGGGGCGGAGGTCACGGTGGTGGGCAGTCTGCGGCAGAAACAAACCTTTGAGACCCTTTCCATTCGGGATTATTTTGACTATAAGGATCCTGAACTGTCTGGGGTGCTGCGGGAGGCAGCCCGCGGCACCCGATACGACCTTTTGCTGGACGGTGTCGGCGCTGCCGGAACGGTGAATACCCTGCTGCCCCTGCTGAAAAAAGATGGCATTCTGGGCATCTACGGCTGGAACGGGCGGAAGAGCTATGCCCTGAACCCCTTCCATGCCGCGGCCAGCCTCCGCCTCTATTCCGACGGCTACGATGAGGAGGAGAGCAACGGGGAGGTCCAGTCCCTGATCCTTCAGGGAAAGCTGAAGGCTGGGCTGTGGTATGACCTGGAGCAGCCTGTGCCTCTAGATCAAATTACAGAGGCTTACGACAGCCTGCGCAGACACGAGGCACTGAAATATCTGATTCAATTATAACGACAGGAGAAAATACAATGGAAGACAAACTGTTCAACGTAGCCGGTAAAATTGTGATCGTAACCGGCGGCTTGGGTCAGATCGGTAAAAACATGGCCCGAGAGTTCTATGAGCGGGGAGCCAAGGTGGCTATTTTTGCCCGCCATGTAAACCCGGAGAAGGTCCAGGCCGTATTCCCGAAGGAGGACTATTCTGAGGATCGGATGAAGTTCTATGCCGTGGATATCAACCAAAAGGCCACCATTGAGGCGGCTCTGGATGCCATGGAAGCCGACTGGGGGGCTGATCCCGATGTGCTCATCAACAATGCCGGTATCGATACCCAGCCCAGTGCCCCTCCTGAGGTCTCCGGACCCTGCGAGAACTTCCCGGAGGAGGTCTTCCGGGAAGTGGTGGACACCAATTTGGTGGGCACCTTCCTGTGCTGCCAGGCTGTAGGCAAGCGGATGATCGAAGCGGGGAAGAGCGGCTCCATCATCAACGTGGGTTCTATCTACGGGATGCTGTCCCCCATTCAGGATATCTACAAGTACAAAGAAGAACGCACCGGTATTCCCTTCATCAAGCCTGTGGCCTACTCTGCCGCCAAGTCCGGCATCTACAACCTGACCCGGTATCTGGCTACCTATTGGGGCAGGAAGGGCATACGGGTCAACACCCTGACCCCCGCCGGTGTGTGGCGGGATACCCAGGACGAGACCTTTATCGCCAACTTTACCGCCCGTATGCCTATGGGCCGTATGAGCCATGAGGACGAGTACAACGGCGCTGTGATTTTTCTGGCCTCTGAGGCTTCTTCCTTCATGACCGGCTCCAACCTGGTGATCGACGGAGGCTGGACCGCATGGTAATAGATCTTGCCCGCATCTGGTCGGCCCTCATCACCCCCACCCGGGCGGATGAGAGCCTGAACCTGGATGCTCTGGAAGAAATTGTGGACCGGCAGATCCAGGACGGCGTAGAGGGCTTCTACTGCTGCGGTTCCTCCGGCGAGGGCCTGTTGCTGACCCTGGAGGAGCGGAAGCAGGTGGTGGAGCACACCATCCGGGCTGCCGCGGGACGAGTGCCGGTGATCGCCCATGTGGGCACCATCCGCACCAAGGATGTGATCGAGCTGGCGGACCATGCCATGCGCTCCGGCGCTATGGCGGTCTCCATGATCCCGCCCTACTACTATAAGTTCAGCATGGATGAGATCATGGGCTACTATGAGCAGGTCATTCAGGCCCTGCCGGGGCTGCCGGCCATCGTGTATAACATTCCCCAGTTCACCGGCGTGGAATTCAACAAGGACAATGCCGGACGGCTGCTGGGGAACCCCAACATCGTGGGCATCAAGCACACCTCCACGAACCTGTACAGCCTGGAGCGGATGGGCCAGGCCTTCCCGGGGAAGGCCCTGATCAACGGCTTCGACGAGCAGTTTATCGGCGCCTACGCCATGGGTGCCACGGCCACCATCGGCACCACGGTGAACCTCTTTGCCCCCCTGTTTTTGCAGGCCCGGAAGGCTTTCCAGGCGGGAGATATGGCCACCGCCTACCGTTGGCAGCACGCCATTAACCGGAGGGTAGAAGAAACTGTGAAAATCGGCATTTTCAATGCCATGAAGTACGGCTGGACCCTCCGGGGCGTGGACTGCGGCTTCTGCAGAAGTCCCTTTAAGCCCTTGAACATGGAGGCCAGGGCCGCTATGGAGCGGCTGATGGCCCAGCCCCTGGAGATGGAATAAGGTCAAAAAGGAGCTCCTGCGGCAGGGGGCGGTTCTCAATCGATACTTTCTTCTTCCAGCTTTTGTTTACAGGGGCCGCCTTGTTCGAGGCGGCCCCTGTGATAATCTGAGGAAACTTCACGGGAAATCAGCGCAGGCCATCCTTGACGAAGCCAAATCCGACTGATACAATGTTGAGGACAGGAGGGGATTGCAAATGCCTGAAAGCCAAAACACGGAATGGAAGAGTAAATGGAAGGATGAATACCTGGAGTGGATCTGCGGTTATGCCAATGCACAGGGCGGTCAGATTTATATAGGCTGTGATGACAACGGAAATGTGGTCGGTTTGCCCAATGCTAAGAAACTGCTGGAGGATATTCCAAATAAAATCCGGGATTCTATGGGGATCATTGTAGGTGTAAATCTTTTAGAGCAAAATTTTAAGGAATATATCGAAATTGATGTTCCAGCCTACCCTATTGGGATTTCCTGCAAGGGAGTTTATTATTATCGCAGCGGAAGCACCCGACAGATTTTAACGGGTCCGGCATTAGAGGCATTTCTTATGCGCAAACGGGGGGCAACCTGGGATAACCTTCCCCTCCCGGCGTTTTCGATGGCAGATGTAGATGATGGTGTTGTAGACCGCTTCCGACGCTGGGCGGCGAAGAAGGGACGCATTGACCAAAGCGTATTAGAGGAACCCAAAGAGACACTTATGGAAAAGCTTCACCTGACAAACGGCGATTACTTGACCAACGCCGCCATGCTGTTGTTCAGTAAAGACCCGGAGCGGTGGCAGTTGGGTGCATATGTTAAGATTGGCTATTTTGAAACAGACGCCGATTTGCTGTATCAGGACGAAATCCACGGCTCTATTCTGGAGCAAATCGATAAAATTGTAGAACTGGTGTATCTGAAATATATGCGTGCCAAAATCACCTATGAGGGAATGCAGCGTATTGAGCGTTATTTTGTTCCGGAAGAGGCTTTGCGGGAGGCTTTACTGAATGCTTTGTGCCACAAGCAATATCAATCCGGTGTCCCGATCCAGATCAGTGTCTATGAGGACAAGCTGTATATTGCAAACTGCGGCTGCCTGCCGGAAAACTGGACGCTGGAGAACCTGATGCGCAAGCACGCTTCCAGCCCCTATAATCCTAACATTGCCCATGTGTTTTATCTGGCCGGATTCATCGAAAGCTGGGGTCGCGGTGTTGAAAAAATCTGTGCCGCCTGCCAGAAGGATGGTGTTCCACAACCGGTATACACAGTTAATCCGAGTGATATTATGATCCGATTTGCCGCACCGGAGGAGCGAGTGGTTCGTGTATTCAGCAAGGTGACTGATCGGGTGACTGATTGGGTGACTGAAAACGAAAAAGAGCTGCTTGCACTCCTTGCAGAGGACCCCGGATACACTTTAGCGCAATTGGTTGAAAGGACGGGTGTTAGCCGCAAAACGGTAGCACAGAGGTTAAAAAAGCTCAAGGATGAGGGAGTTATCGAACGTGTAGGGTCAGATCGAAAAGGTTATTGGAAAATTTTATAGTTTTTTTTATCCACGCATACCCCAGGGCGTTTGCTCTGGGGCTGTTGGTATCTAGAAAAAGCTCCCTTGCCGAGTCGGCAGGGGAGCTTCCCATATGCGTTTTACCCTTCGTACCCTGTGATCCGCCGGGCCACGTGGACGCCGCTGGCGGAGGCATGGGAGAGGGAGTGGGTGATGCCGCTGCCGTCGCCGATGATGTAGAGCCCTTTGTACTTGGTCTCCAGGTGCTCGTCCACCTCCACCTCCATGTTGTAGAACTTGACTTCCACACCGTAGAGCAGGGTGTCGTCGTTGGCGGTGCCGGGGGCGATCTTATCCAGGGCGTAGAGCATTTCGATGATGCCGTCCAGGATGCGCTTGGGCAGCACCAGGCTCAGGTCGCCCGGGGTGGCGTTGAGGGTGGGGGTGACGAAGGACTCTTCCATCCGCTTGGGAGTGGAGCGCTGGCCCCGGATCAGGTCCCCGAAGCGCTGGACAATGACGCCGCCGCCCAGCATATTGCTCAGACGGGCAATGGACTCGCCGTAGCCGTTGGAGTCCTTAAAGGGCTCGGAGAAGTGCTTGGCGACCAAAAGGGCGAAGTTGGTGTTCTCCGTCTGCTTGGCGGGGTCCTCGTAGCTGTGGCCGTTGACGGTGATGATGCCGTTGGTGTTTTCGTTGACCACGGCGCCCTTGGGGTTCATGCAAAAGGTACGGACCTTGTCCTCATACTTCTGGGTCCGGTAGACGATCTTGCTTTCATACAGCTCGTCGGTCAGGTGGGAGAAGACCACGGCGGGGAGTTCCACCCGGACGCCGATGTCCACCCGGTTGGACTGGGTGGGGATCTTCATCTCCTGGCAGATCTTCTCCATCCACTTGCTGCCGCTGCGGCCCACGGAGACAACGCACTGGCCGCAGGTGTAGGAGGCTTCGTCGCAGCAGACCTCATAGCCGCCATCCACCTGATGGATGCTGCGGACCGGGGTATCGAAGTGGAAGTCCACCTTGTCCTGAAGGTAGGCATAGAGGTTTTCCAGTACCACGTAGTTGATGTCGGTGCCCAGGTGGCGGACAGAGGCGTCCAGCAGGTGCAGGTCATTCTGGATGCAGAGCTTCTTGAACTTGGTCCCCGCGGTGGAGTAGAGCTTGGTGCCCTGGCCGCCGTAGGCCATATTGATCTCGTCCACATATTTCATCAGATCCAGAGCCCGCTTTTTGCCGATGTACTCAAAGAGGGTGCCGCCGAAGTCATTGGTGATGTTGTACTTGCCGTCGGAGAAGGCTCCTGCGCCGCCAAAGCCGGACATGATGGAGCAGGTCTTGCAGCCGATGCAGGACTTAACGGTGGTGCCGTTGATGGGGCACTTCCGCTTATTCAGGGGGTGGCCGGCTTCAAACACGCCGATTTTCAGTTCAGGATTCCGCAGCACCAGCTCATAGGCGGAAAAAATGCCGCCGGGGCCGGCGCCAATAATGAGGACATCGTAATTCATAGAACGCAATTCTCCTAAATTGCCCTGAGATTCGTTGAGAAGGGCATACTTCTCTTACATTATAACATGCTTTGCCTGTTCGTCAAGCAGGGAAGAAAGATTTTTGCATTTGGCAAGCAAATGCTTGTTTTGCTTAGGTTGGAAGCAAACGAAGCCAATACAATACAATCCAATACAGTACAATACAGTACAGTACAGTACAGTACAATACAATAAGAGAGAGTATATTTATATATTGAAAAAAAGAATAAAATGTATTATGATAACAAACAGTCTGTGTATCGGAGGAAACGTAAGTGAAAAAGAATCCGGTGGTCACGATCCTCGTGACCCTTGCCGTCGTGGTGACCCTGATCGCTGTGGGGCTGACGGCGTTTATCATCTATCAGAGGACCCACATTTTTGTGGAGAACAAGGCCTACCCCATCAGCGCCCAGAGTCTGGACCTGCGGGAGGAGGACATCTCCTTTGCGCACTACGACAGCGTTCACGCCCAGCTGCCCAACTGCCAGATCGTTTGGAATGTGCCCTTCCAGGGCGGGAAGGTGTCCAGCGATGTGACCCGTATTTCCATCCAGAATCCCAGCTCGGACGATATCTGGCTGCTGCAGACCTATTTTCCCAACCTGAAGATCATCGATGCTTCGGCCTGTGACAACTACACAGCCCTGGAGCAGCTTCAGGAGGCCATGCCCAATGTATCCGTCAGCTATACGGTCAGCCTGGGGGCCTCTGTGGCTCTGCCGGATGCCACAGAGCTGGAGCTGAACCAGGGCACCTTTGACCTGGACACGCTGAAGGAAGGGCTCCTGTTCCTGCACCAGGTCAAAACTGTAAAATTCCCCAAAATGGGCCTGACCCTGGAGGAATTCCAGGGCCTGAAGGACGCCTTCCCGGATATTGATTTTTCCTACACTGTGGAGATCCTGGGAGCGGAATACGAAAGCAATATCAAGGAGCTGGATCTGTCCGCCCTGACCGGGGACACCCTGGAGGAGACCGCGGCCCAGCTGGCCCTGCTTCCGGACCTGGAGACTGTGGAGCTCTGTGACGACAGCGGAGACTCGGGGCTGACCAAGGAAGAGGCCAAGCAGATCATTGCCGCCGCCCCTGACGCGGTGTTCCACTATGCCTTTGACTTCTACGGTGAGACGCTGTCCACGGACATGGAAGAGGTGGCTCTGAAGCGGAAGAACATCGGCGACAGCGGGGAAGAGGAAATTCGCCTGGCTCTGGATCTGCTGTCCAACTGCAAGCGGTTCGTGCTGGAGGACTGCGGCTTGAGCAACGAGGTGCTGGCGAAAATTCGGGACGACTACCGGGACCGGACCAAGGTGGTCTGGCGGGTGTACTTCGGAAACGGCACCAGCCTGACGGATGCCGAGGTGGTCCGCAGCGTTTATGATCTGAAGGACAGCAACTGCTCTGACCTCCAGTATCTGGAGGACGCGAAGTATGCGGACTTCGGCCACGACGAATATCTGAACGACTCCTCCTTCCTCTCCGGCATGAAGAGTCTGGAGGTGCTGATCATTTCCGGCTCCCCCATCAAGGACCTGAGCCCCCTGGCGGAATGCAAAAACCTGAAGATCCTGGAGATCTCCAACTGCGGCTATATTACAGACCTGAGCCCCCTGGAGAGCTGCGAGAGCCTGGAGATGCTGAACATCAGCCATACCAAGGCCACAGAGGGCCTGTCCGCCCTGGAAAAGCGGAACATCACCCACCTGACCGCTGTAGGCGGCATCTGGAATAAGATCCCCCAGGAGGACCGGGACGCCTTCCAGGAGGCCCATCCGGACTGCTGGATCACCACCTCCGGCAACGAGTACGGCGTCGGCTGGCGGTACGAGGACAAGGAGACCAAGATGGAGTGGTATGAAAAGGCCAGCGAGGCCTTCAAGTATCCTCACGCCCCCAATAACGTGGGGTGGTATCTGGAGTAAAAACCCTCTCCTGGGAGAGGGTGGCACGCCGTAGGCGTGACGGGAATGGGGCAGTGCGGGTCCGACTTGGTACCGCCCCTCTTCCGGCCGCTGCGGCGGCCACCTTCCCCCAGGGGAAGGAAAAGAATAGCCCCTGCCATTTTTGCGATGGCAGGGGCTTCTTTACGCTTAATCCCGGATCCTCGGCAGGTTCCACCGGTAGTGGGCCGCCAGGCACCGCAGAGCGATGACCAGGGAGAAGCCCAGGAGCATAGAGGGCTTGTCCCCCAGGGGCCGGGTGAGGGTCATCAGCAGTCCGCCGGCAATGGCGGCCACGGCGTAGATGTGCTTCAGAAAAATATCCGGTATCCGTCCGGCCAGCACATCCCGCAGGGTTCCGCCGCCTACGGCGGTGAGGAAGCCCAAAAAGACCAGCAGAAAGGTGTTGTCCTCGTATCCGCATTGGATGCCCACCATGACGCCGTCTACGGTGAAGGCTGCCAGGCCCAGGGTATCGAACCAGAAGAGCATTTTGTCATATAACGGGGCAAGCATCCTTGGCATGTGGGTATGGAAAAACACCAGCAGGAACACAATGGTTGCCACCACCGCGGCAATGCCTACGTAGATGGGATTCCGGCACATGGCGGGGGGGATGCTGCCCACCACGATATCCCGGATGCAGCCGCCGCCGCAGGCGGTGGTGATGGCCAGTACCAAGGTGCCGAAGAGGTCCATTTTTTTGCTGATGCCCACCAGTGCCCCGGAGATGGCAAAGGCAATGGTGCCGATGAGGTCGAAAAGTATAACCAGCGCTTCCGTCATGAGGAGGTTCCGTCCTTTTTATAAAAAATACCTGGGCTATTATACACATATCCCAGGATATTGGCAAGAGGGAAAGCGCCGTGTCCGTCCAATTTGACAAATTCAAAAAAATGTTCTAAAATACGGATGGGTTGAAAAGAATGAACTTATCCGGCAGCTTTCTGCCGTGCCGCCGGAGGGGACCCGGAAAGGAAGGAACGCTATTTGAAGGAAATTCATATTTCCGTCCGGGAGGGGATCGCTTCCCAGACGGACCACACCGCCTACATCACCGGCGACGGAGAATATTGGGCATTGTTTGACCTGGGGGAAGAATGGGAGGATCAGCCGCTGCGAACGGCCCGGTTCCAGACCGAGGGGAGCTATGTGGATGTGATCTTCCGGGGAAACAAATGCAGGATGCCGGTATTTACCTATGCGAGAAAACTGGAGGTCGGACTTTTTGCGGGAAATGTGCGGACAACCACCCCTGCCAGGATCTTTTTGCGGGAGGGCATCCGCAGTGCCTGGGGAAGTCCGGAGCCGCCTGCTCCCAATGTCTACGATCAGCTGATGGAGGTCCTGGAAGACAGCGGTGTCACCCTGGAGCAGGAGACGGAGGGGGTCCGGCTGACCTTGCGCCAGCGGGGAGAGGAGAAGACCGCCTTCCTGCGCTACAGCGAGGTCTATGTGGGCTCCGGGGAGATGCCAGAGGGGTATTTCGTCCAGGTGGACCCCAGCGGCGGTACGGCTGTGCTGCGGGTCAGGGACCGGGCGGGCAACAGCATCCCCATCCCCTCTATCCGGGGGGAGAAGGGAGACAAGGGTGACCCGGGAGAGCCGGGGCCTCCCGGCCCCAGCGGGGAAGCAAAACGGCGGGCATGGACGGCTACCCTGTCCGCTGCCTGGTCGGGGACAGGGCCCTATACTCAGAGCCTGTCCCTGACGGGGATCCTGAGTACGGATACGCCTCATGTGGGTCCTGTGTACGCTGAGGACAAGGCAGCGGCCCTGAAGCAGAGGGAGAACTGGAACAAGGTCAGCTTCGCCCGGGCGGGAGACGGCAAGATCGTCTTCACCTGCCTGGAGGAAAAGCCGGATGCGGCGATGCCGATCCAAATCGAGGTGATGCGGTAATGGGAGACTGCTATTTGTATGGAAGCTCCGGCGGCGGGAAAACCGCCCAGCGGGAGAATATCGGCATCACGATACTGCGGGGCACAGATAGGCCGAACAAGGCGGAAAACAATGCGGTATGGCTGGACACGGACCAGGCGGATACGGACCTGGTGATCTCCCAGCTCCGGCCTGAGGGGGCCGAGGGAAACGTCTGGCTTCAGCTCCAGGACGACGGCACCCCCATCCTCCTGCCCGGGCCGCCCAAGGTGGAGCTGCCCATCCGCTTTGCCCACGTCTACAAGGACAAGGCCTGGCAGCGGCTGGAGGGGTGGCTGTATACCGCGAAGGGGTGGAATCAGTTC
Source organism: Faecousia sp. (assembly GCA_050873165.1). Taxonomy (GTDB): domain Bacteria; phylum Bacillota; class Clostridia; order Oscillospirales; family Oscillospiraceae; genus Faecousia. The sequence continues at coordinate 20,350 of JBNMIH010000025.1, read as the reverse complement.
TGCTCCCGGTTTGACGGCCGGCTCTACGAGACCGGGGACACCTGCGACATTTTCTCCGGCGGCTGGGTCTTTGAGGAATACAAGAAGACCTATATCTACGGCGATGCCAAATGGCAGCCCGGCAGCCTGCTGGAGGACCGGATCGAGCTTCACTCCACCACAGATAACCCGGTGATCCTGGGCACGAAACTGAAAATTCCCGTCAGCGGCTTCTCCAAGCTGAATATCGATTGGCAGCTGCTGGAAAACTGCAATACGAGCAACACAAATATCCGGATCTCCCTCAGCACCGGCCTGGATGCGATCTCGACCGTCGTCCAGCAGATGTCCATTGGAAAAGACTTTGAAAGAAAAACCGACCAGATGGATATCAGCAGCCTGCACGGAGAATATTACATTTCCCTGCGGATCGCCCCGGCCCTTGCCGGCATCCGGGGTGCGATCTACAGCATTACGCTGTCCTGAAAGCAGGTGCATGTATGACGGTGCGAAAGATACAACTGCTCCTCTCCGCCCTGGACTATGCGCCCGGAGCGGCGGACGGCATTGCCGGAGAAAAGACAAGGGAGGCTGTGACTGCTTTTCAGCGGGAATACGGCCTGGAGGCCGACGGCATCGCGGGAAAACAGACAGAAACAGCCCTTCGCAAGGCTGTCTTCGAGAATTGGGAGCGACCCGGGAAGAGCCAAAGCGGGGAAGCCGGCTGGTGGAAGGACATCCGCTATTTTACCCGCTCCGAGCCCTTCATCGCCTGCTCCTGCGGGCAGTGCGGCGGCTTCCCCACGGAGCCCAGCGAAAAGCTCATGCGCCTGGCGGACAAGGTCCGCGCCGCTGCCGGAAGCCCCATGACCCCCAGCAGCACCCTCCGCTGCCCCGCCCACAACCGGGCAGTAGGGGGCGTGGCTAACTCCCGGCACCTGACGGGCAGAGCCATGGACTTCTCCATCCGGGGCTGGCCGGCGGCCAGAACCCTGGCACTGGTGAAGTCCATGCCGGAGACGGCGTATGCCTACGCCATTGACGAGGGACATGTGCATATGGATGTGGTGTGAGGGTCTCCCTTCCTAATCATACTTGCTTTTTTCTAACAATATGATTAGAATAATTGTGAGGTATATTCATGCTGACAGAGTATGCCGCTATCGTCTGATTTTAGAGTCCACAGCCTCACCATCATAAGATGCTTGACTATGTTTTTTGCCCGACTCTACAGCGGGGGAGAGTAGAAATATGTTTTCAGACTTCGGACAACTCTACCTAGAAGCCTTTTGTCCTATTGCCGTGGTATGCTACATATACCACCTGGTAGCGCCCTACGGCTTTCGCAATCCCCCGGACTATGAGGACCGCCCGGATCCGTTCCTTATCACCTTCACCAGAGGCCAGCTGGCGGAATACTTGCTGAGATGCCTGGTGATCCCATTCCTTTACGCCGTGGCGGTGTGCTGCGGACGGCGATACGGGACCGTTTGCGCATACATCGGTGCGGCGTGTATCCTGGGATGTATCAAACTGGGCTTTAAAATCCGGTATCTGCTGGATGGTGTGATATAACTTCATCTTAACCGCCGTTTATAAAATTCCTTATGGTACCCACATCCGGATTTGACTAATCCATGCAATACCGTTATAATGTAATTGAGGTAGGGCGTTATGAGAACTGTCTTTGACGAATTGAAAGATTTGATGGACTACATTCAGACGGTTTATTCTGAGGTTACGGATGAATGGTTCAATGGGACTGTCGCAAGGATAAACTTGAAGAAGTTGCAGGTTTCCGACATTGATACCGATGGGGACATCTATCAGCATATTATGGGATATGTTCAGCTCCTGAATGACAAAAGTGCGGATATTACCCTGCGGCTTTCCGGTGTGTGCACTTGCACGGTTACGGCTCGGGTAAAGGCACAGAACTCCATTGAATATAAAATTCAAACCTATAAGACGGACCGGCATGAATTTGGAAAGGTCCCCATCAATAAATGCGTAAATGATTTGTTTGGACTACGGATTTTCTTAAGCATGCCGTTAACATTTGAGGATATCAACAGATTTATAGAGGATACTTATCAGGGTAAGTACAAATGTATTGATTCGTCAAAGCTGGACTACAAGGCAGTCCATGTTTACTTTAGGAAAAACAACCAATCATTCCCATGGGAACTGCAAATATGGAATATGTGTGACGCGGAGAATAATTTTGCCTCTCACAAAAAATACAAGCAGGAATACACCACCTGGGAAAAAGAAAGCAAGGAAGGAGGATTCATCGATGACTAAGCACTACATCATTATGAGCAGTTCTTACACCGACGGTACGCGTGTGGCGCTGGATATTACGGAGGAGAGTCTGCTCAACAGCGAAGCCATTGCAGCAATGCTTAAAGAAATCAAACGGATTTGCGACAAGGATGTTCCTATGTCTACCCATCTTATTGAGACAGAGTCCGCTTCCTGGACGTCAGTGGCAGAGTACGACCCGTTTTTTGAGGGCGTGGTATGTGCCAAGTCAGTGATGGAATTTTCTGAAAAAATCCGTAAGGACCGGGTCCTGTCTGGGCTTGATGTGGCAAATTACATCCTTTCCAAGGTGCAATGTACACATCTTGCGCTGGAAAAGCTGGTTTATTTTGCCTATGCGGACTACCTGTGCGCACACTCCCGGCCCTTGTTTGAGGATCGGATATATGCCTTTACCCACGGACCCGTAATCGACAGCGTTTATGAAACCTTCAAACGCAGCGGTAGCCAGTATGTAAAACCGCTGGAGTTTGGCGTGGACAGCAAAGTCCAGGCTGGAGTGAAGGAGCTGCCTGCGAGAAGCCGCATTTTATTTGCCAAAGACGGAGCGGAAAAACTCCTGTCCATCGATAAAACCATTGAAACCTATGGAAAGTACACTGCCGGTGCTCTTGTGGATCTGACACATCGGCCCGGAGCCCCCTGGTCTTATGTGGATAGTTCAAAGGCCTACCAGGCTATTTCGGATGAACTGATCGTCGCACACCATCATGTGGAGAGCGTGTGAAGGAGAATGAAGTATCATAATGTCCCTGATCCATTGGTGATGCCAAAGGACCAGGGACGTTGGCTTTTCCTGGAAAAATTGTGCATTTTGTATCGATAAAATTGGAGGGAATTAGAGGAATTATGCAAAATATACGAAAAATAACGTTGCTTTGGCAACGAAACCGGCAAATAGAGGTTGATATTCGAAACCGGATAAACTAGAATAGAAAAGTACAAATTCCGGAAGTCTGCCTGGCATCAGACTTCCGGCGGAAAACTTGAAAATAAGGAGAGGTGTACATGGAAGTAAAGACATTCCATGGCGGTGTTCATCCCGCGGGCCGCAAGGAGCTTTCCTGTGAAAGCCCCCTGGTGCCCCTGCTCCCCCAGGGCGAACTGGTGTTCATGACGAATCAGCACATCGGCAAGCCTGCCACCCCCGTGGTCAAAAAGGGAGACAAGGTGCTGGCCGGTCAGGTGATCGCCGAGGCCGGTGGGTTCGTATCCGCCAACATTCATAGCTCCGTGTCCGGCACGGTCAAGGCGGTGGAGACCCGGAAGAATGCCTCCGGCGGCAGCGCCACGGCCATCGTGGTGGAGAATGACGGAGAATATACCCTGGCAGAGGGCGTGGGCGAGCAGTGCGATCCCAGCACCCTGAGCAATCAGGAGCTGCTTTCCAAGATCCAGAAGGCCGGTATCGTAGGCATGGGCGGCGCAGGCTTCCCCACCCATGTGAAGCTGACGGTGAAGGAGCCGGAGAAGATCAACTTCGTCATCGCCAACGGCGCCGAGTGCGAGCCCTACATCACCTGCGACGACCAGCTGATGCAGACCAAGGCCAAGGAGATCGTAGCCGGCATGGAGCTGATCCTGCGGCTGTTCCCCAACGCCAAGGGCATTGTGGTCATCGAGAACAACAAGCCCAAGGCCATCGCGGCCATGGAAGAGGCCTGCAAGACCGCCAAGAATGTGGTGGTCCAGCCGGTGCTCACCAAGTACCCCCAGGGCGGCGAGCGTTCCTTAATCAGCATCATTGCCCAGAAGCATCTGAAGCTGGGCATGCTGCCTGCCGACGCGGGCTGCGTGGTGGACAACGTGGCCACCATCTATGCCATCTACCGGGCGGTTTACTTCAATGAGCCTCTGATGGAGCGGAGCTTTACCGTGTCCGGCGACGCGGTGGAGAAGCCCGGCAATTATATTGTAAAGGTAGGCACCAGCCACCGGGAGGTGGTGGAGGCTGCCGGCGGCTTTAAGGTCAGCCCCAAGAAGGTCCTCTCCGGCGGCCCCATGATGGGCTTTGCCATGACCACTCTGGACGCCCCCATCTGCAAGAACAACAACGCCATCACCTGCCTGAGCTTCGACGATGTGGAGGTGGCTCAGAAGCAGATGACCGCCTGCCTGCGCTGCGGCCGCTGCAGCCGTGTCTGCCCCCTGGGCCTTTCTCCCCAGCTGATGCAGGTGGCTGCCACCCGGAAAGATTACGAGCGCTACGAGAAGCACCTGTACGGCCTGGAGTGCATCGGCTGCGGCTGCTGCACCTACAACTGCCCCGCCAAGCGTCCGCTGATGCAGCTGTTCAAGGCTACCAAGGCGGAGATCATGGCCGCTAAGAAACGATAAGGAGGAGACGAAAAAATGGATGAACTGTTTAATGTCTCTTCGGCACCTCATGTGCGCAGCCCGCTGACCACCCGGGGCGTCATGACCGATGTGCTGGTGGCCCTGCTGCCTACCGCCGTCATCGGCGTGTGGGTCCATGGCTTCCCTGCCTTCCTGGTCATCGCCCTGTCTATGTGCGCGGCGGTGCTGACGGAGTACCTCTTCGATAAGGTCACTAAGCGGAAGACCACCGTGGGCGATTGTTCCGCTCTGGTGACGGGCCTTCTGCTGGCCCTGACCCTGCCTGCCCAGGTGCCGGTTTACATCCCGGTCCTCGGCGCTGTGTTTGCCATTCTTGTGGTCAAGTGCCTCTTCGGCGGTCTGGGCCACAACATCATGAACCCGGCTCTGGCCGGCCGGAGCTTCCTGCTGATTTCCTTCGGCAGCCTGATGACGGTCTACTCCGTGGACGGTGTCTCTGCCGCTACCCCTCTGGCGGAACTGGCCGCGGGGAAGGCTGTGGACCTGATGCCCATCTTCACCGGCTCTGCCAGCGGCGTCATTGGTTCCTCCGCCCTGGCCCTGATCGCCGGCGGCATCTACCTGCTGCTCTCCGGCGGCATCACCTGGGAGATCCCCACCTCCATGATCGGCACCACCTGGCTGTTCCTGGTGATCTTCGGCGGTCATGGGGTTGACCCTGCGTACATCCTGCCCCAGCTGCTGGGCGGCGGCCTGCTGATGGCGGCCTTCTTCATGGCCACGGATCCCGTGTCCTGCCCCTCTACGAGAGACGGCCAGCTGGTCTTCGGCATCTTTGCCGGTATTCTCATCGGCCTGTTCCGGGTGAAGGGTGCTTCCCCGGATTCCACCACCTACGCCGTGCTGATCGCCGACCTGGTGGGTCCCGTCATTGACGATCTGATCATCCCCGAGCCCTTCGGCTACCGGATCCCCAAGGACCGGAAAAAGGCCATTCCCAAGCCTGTCTTTATCCTGCTGGCCATTACCGTCATTGCCGGTCTGGCCCTGAGCGCCGTCTATGGCATGACCAAGGACACCATCGCCGCCAACCAGGCCAGCGCCAACAAGGCTGCCTTGATGGAAGTCCTGCCTGAGGCCTCCGACTTTACCACCGACGACGATCTCCAGGCGAAGATCGCGGCCCAGGGCGACACCTACGGCGCGGACTTCGGCGGCGCCAAGATCGAAAGCGCCGCTGTGGGCGTGGACGGTTCCGGCAACCCTGTCGGCTACGCTGTTACCGTCTTCAACTCCGACAGCTACGACGGCGGCCTGACTCTGGTAGTCGGCGTAAAGGCCGACGGCACCGTCACCGGCATCTCCTTCACCGAGCTCCATGACACCGCCGGTATGGGTATGCGCTGCGGCGATCCCGAGTTCAAGGATCAGTTCAACAATGTGAAGGTCAGCAAGTTCACTCTGAACAAGAGCGGCGGCTCCACTGCCGACGATCAGATCGACTCCGTTTCCGGCGCGTCCGTCACCTCCGGTGCCGTGGTCAATGCCGTCAACGCCGCGCTGGACCTGGTCTCCGGCAAGATCGGTTAAGGAGGGATATCATGAAACCCTGTGTAGAACGTCTTTATAACGGCATCGTGAAGGAAAACCCGGTATTCGTGCTGATGCTGGGCATGTGTCCCACCCTGGCCGTCACCACCTCCGCCATAAACGGCGTGGGCATGGGCCTGTCCTCTCTGGTGGTCCTTGCCATTTCCAATCTGGTCATCTCCCTGCTGCGCAAGATCATCCCGGACGAGGTCCGGCTGCCCGCCTTCATCGTGGTAGTCGCCTCCTTCGTGACCGTGGTGGAACTGCTGATGGAGGCTTATATGCAGAGCCTCTACTCCGCCCTGGGCATTTACATCCCCCTGATCGTGGTCAACTGCATCATCCTGGGCCGGGCGGAAGCCTACGCTTCCAAGAATCCCCCCCTGCCCAGCCTGTTTGACGGCATCGGCATGGGCCTGGGCTTCACCATCGGCCTGACTATCATCGGCGCCATCCGGGAAATTTTGGGCGCGGGCACCATCTTCGGCGTGACCCTGCCCAAGCTCTTCGAGCCCATGGCCTTCTTCGTCCGGGCTCCCGGTGCTTTCCTGGTGCTGGCTGTGCTGATCGCCATTATGAATGCCGTTGGCATTAAGAACCGTTCCAAAGAGCTGGCCGAGGGCTGCGATGGCTGCTGCGCCACCTGCGGCTCTGCCTGCAAAGACAAGAAGGAGGGCTAACAAGTGAACCTGATTTTGATCATTGTCACCACAGCCCTTGTGAACAATGTGGTGCTGAGCCAGTTCCTGGGCATCTGCTCCTTCCTGGGTGTGTCCTCCCAGAAGAAAGCCTCTCTGTCCTTAGGCCTGGCGGTCATGGCGGTGCTGACTGTGTCCTCCGCCGTGGCGAACCTGCTGTACACCTATGTGCTGCTGCCCCTGAACCTGGATTACCTGAAGACCATTGTCTTTATCCTGGTCATTGCCGCTCTGGTGCAGATGGTGGAGATGTTCCTGAAGAAGAACGCCCACGCTGTCTACCAGTCCCTGGGTATCTACCTGCCCCTGATCACCACCAACTGCGCGGTGCTGGGCGTGGCTCTGACCAATGTCCAGAACGGCTACGGACTGCTGGAGAGCGTCTTCGCCGGTTTCGGTACGGCTCTGGGCTACACCATCGCCATCGTTCTGCTGGCTGCCGTCCGGGAGCACCTGGACGAGGAGGCCATTCCCGCTCCCTTCCGGGGAGCCCCCATTGTGCTGCTGTGCGCTACCCTGATGGCTATGGCTTTCATGGGCTTCAGCGGCCTGGCTTAAGGAGGGAAACATATGCAGGGAATTTTGATCGCCACCCTGGTCGTAGGTGTGGTCGGCTTGCTGCTGGGCCTGGCCCTGGTAACAGCCAGTAAGAAGTTTTACGTAGAGGTGGACGACCGGGTCACCAAGGTCCGGGAGTGCCTCCGTGGCGCCAACTGCGGCGCCTGCGGCTATGCCGGCTGTGACGCCGTGGCCGAGGCCATTGTCAAGGGCGAGGCCCGTGTGGACGCCTGCCCCGGCAACAGCACCGAGAACATTGCCAAGATCGCTGCCATCCTGGGCAAGGAGACCATCCACCAGGATCCCCAGGTAGCCTTTATCCGCTGCGGCGGCACCTGCAATGCCACCAAGCCCAAAGGCAACTACGTGGGCATTTCCGACTGCCGTGCGGCGGTCCTCTCCGGCGGCCTGGGCTTCATGTCCTGTGACTATGGCTGCATCGGCCTGGGCTCCTGCGCCGCCGTGTGCCCCCAGAAGGCCATCTCCATCGTGGACGGCGTGGCTCATGTGGACCCCAGGAAGTGCATCGGCTGCGGCATGTGCGCCAAGACCTGCCCCAAGCACGTCATCGAAATGCACGACCGGGATGCCAAGGTGGTCGTCAGCTGCTCCAACCATGACCGGGGCCCCGCTGTCAAGAAGGTCTGCGTGGCCGGCTGTATCGGCTGCGGCATCTGCGTCAAGCAGTGCGAGCAGGGCGCTGTGACCCTGGACGGCAATCTGGCCTCCATCGACACCAGCAAGTGCGTCGCCTGCGGCAAGTGCACCGAGAAGTGCCCCACCAAGGCCATTCACTTCATTTAAAGGAGGAAGAACAGATGAATCGTGTCCAGTTTGTCCTCCAGGAGCTGAAAAAATGGCTCATCGGCTTTATTTGCTCCGGCGCCTTTATGGCGCTGTCCCTGTGGCTGATGTCGCTGTAAAAAGTTTGGAGCGGTCCCATTTGGGGCCGCTCCTTTTCTGACTGTTCAACATTTCACGAATTCGTAAAAAATGGCTGAACAAATTCTCCCTTTTGCCTATTTTTTTATTTTCAAATTTGTGATATTCTAATAAAAAATTCGTAGGGGGTACCATGCCCTCTTGGAACACTCTCTGGAAAGGAAAAAGCATTCTATGGCAAATGAGAACGACGAAAAAGAAGAAAACGGCGGGATGAAAAAGGTTGCCGCGTTTATTGTAGATAAGCGGAACCTGTTTTTCCTGCTGTATGTGGTCGCTCTGGTGTTCAGCCTGTTTTCCCGGAACTGGGTGGAGGTGGAAAATGACATCACCACCTATCTGCCGGACGACACAGAGACCCGGCAGGGCCTGACGGTGATGAACGACAATTTTATCACCTATGGCTCGGCAAGAGTGATGATCGCCAACATCACCCCCGCCAATGCTCAGGCGCTGGCAGACCAGATCGAGGACATCGACGGCGTCTCCCGGGTGACCTTTGACAACACGGAGGACCACTACCGGGGTGCTTCTGCCCTGATCGACGTGTCCTTCGACGCGGAGGAGATGGACGACCGGGCCATCCAGGCGCTGGACGACATCAACACCCTCCTGGCGGACTACGACACCTATGTGGATACCACGGTAGGCGAGGACGCCTCGGCGGATCTGGCCAACGAAATTGTGGCCATTTTTGCTGTGGCTGCCGTGGTCATTGTGGTGGTGCTGACCCTGACCTCCAAGGCCTATATGGAGGTGCCGGTGCTGGTCATGACCTTCGGCGCGGCGGCCCTTCTGAACATGGGCACCAACTTCCTCTGCGGCAAGATCAGCTTCATTTCCAACTCTGTGACGGTGGTGCTGCAGCTGGCACTGGCCATTGACTACGCCATTATCCTGTGCCACCGGTTCTCCGCGGAGCATGTGACCCTGCCCACCCGGGAAGCCTGTATCGAGGCCCTGAGCAAAGCCATCCCGGAGATCTCCTCCAGCTCCCTGACGACCATTTCCGGCCTGGGGGCCCTGGCCTTCATGCACTTCGGCATCGGTCTCGACATGGCCATCGTCCTGATCAAGGCTATCCTGCTGAGCCTGCTGTCTGTGTTTACCCTGATGCCGGGCCTTCTGATGCTCTTCAGCAACCTCATCGACAAGACCAAGCACAAGGAGCTTCTGCCCAAGATCACCGCTGTGGGCAAGTTCGATGTGAAGACCCGCTACATCATCCCACCTGTTTTCGTGGCCATTGCGGCTGCGGCCTGCATCTTTGCAAACAAGTGCCCCTATGTGTATACTTACACCGACTTGACCACCGCCAAGCAGAGCGAGAAGCAGATCGCTACCCAGAAGATCAAGTCCACCTTCGGCAACAGCAACATGGTGGCCATCATCGTGCCTGCCGGAGACTATGAAAAGGAAGGCAAGATCCTGGACACCCTGTCCCAGGACAACCATGTCAAGAGCACCATGGGCCTGTCCAGCATCGAGGCCATTGACGACTATGTGCTTACCGATGCTCTGACGCCCCGGCAGTTTTCCGAGGTGGCGGGGCTGGACTATGAGGTCTGCAAACTCCTCTACACCGCCTATGCCACAGATAAGAGCCAGTATGGCGAGCTCATCAACGGGGTAGGCGCCTACGAGGTGCCGCTCTATGATATGTTCATGTTCCTGAAGGATCAGATGGAGGAGGGGAACATCCGCCTGGACAGCGACATCCAGGATGACCTGGACGACCTCTTCGACCAGCTGGACCAGGCCAAGCTCCAGCTGCAAAGTGACGACTACAGCCGAATGGTCGTGTACCTGGACCTGCCGGAGGAAAGCGACGCCACCTTCCAGATGGTCAACAACATCCGGACTCTGGTGGGCCAGTATTATGACAGCGATTACTATGTTGTAGGCAACACCACCAGCGCCATGGACCTGAGCTCCTCCTTTGGCGAGGACAACCTGCTGATTTCCATTCTGTCAGCCCTCTTCGTTATGCTGATCCTGCTGTTCACCTTTAAGTCTGCAGGCCTGCCGGTGCTGCTGATCATGGTCATTCAGGGCAGTATCTGGATCAACTTCTCCTTCCCGACCATCGAAAATACGCCGCTGTACTTCCTGGGCTATCTGATCGTCAACTCCATCCAGATGGGCGCCAACATTGACTACGCCATTGTTATCTCCAGCCACTATACGGAGATGAAGGGGCTGTATCCCCCCAAGCAGGCCATCATCGAGGCTCTGAACGGCTCCTTCCCCACCATCTTCACCTCCGGCACCATCCTGGCCTCCGCCGGTATGCTCATTGAGCGGATGACCACCAACCCCGTCATCGCCGCCATCGGCCAGTGCCTGGGCCGCGGTACCATTATCTCCATTGTCCTGGTTCTGGCGGTGCTGCCCCAGATCCTGGTGCTGGGTGACACGGTCATTGAGCGCACCAGCTTTGAGATGCCCCAGCTGGAGCGGAAGGTCCGCTCCGCCTCCGGCACCATGCGGGTCAAGGGCCGGGTGAGAGGCTACATCAGCGGTATGGTGGACGCGGAGATCAACGGTGTGCTCACCGGTCAGATCAACGCAGCCATCTCCACGGACAGCCTGGAAACCATCGAAGATCATCCTGCCATCGAGGAGGGAAGCCAGAAATGAAAAAGAATTTGACCCGGCTTGCCTGCCTGATGCTGGCAGCCGTCCTTGCTCTGAGCCTGCCGGTGCAGAGCAAGGCTGCGGAAGCTAAGAAGAATACGACAGAAACGACGGGAAATACCGAGGAAACCCAGCCGGTTCACTATGAAGAAGTCAAGATCGCCACGGCAGAGGACCTGGCAGCCCTCGCCAAGCGGTGCCGCCTGGACAGCGCCAGCCGGAACCTGAAGGTGACCTTGACGGACAACATCTCTTTGGCGGACTATCCCAACCTGGAGATCCCCACCTTCGGCGGCATCTTCGACGGCGGAAACCATAAGATCACCAACCTGAAGATCGACGGCGATGGCTCTGCCCAGGGCCTCTTCCGGTACCTGCAGAAGGACGGCAAGATCATGAATCTGCAGGTGGTGGGCAAGGTCCTGCCCTCCGGCAGCGCCACCAAGATCGGCGGTGTCGTAGGTGTGAACAACGGTTCCATCCAGAATGTCTCCTTCTCCGGCACCATCGAGGCCACAGACCGTGTAGGCGGCCTGGTGGGCTCCAACGCCGTCACCGGGCGGGTCATCTCCTGCACCTCCGAGGGCTATATCCGGGCCGAGAAGGTCGTCGGCGGCGTGGTTGGCGAGAACGAGGGTGTGGTCACGGGCTGTACCAACCGAGCCAACGTAAACACCCAGATCCCCGACGACAGCATCAGCCTGGAGGATATTACGATCCCCAAGCTCACCAGCGAGGATACCAAGATCTCCGGCTCCGACATCGGCGGCGTGGTGGGCTCCAGCAGCGGCGTCATCCGGGGCTGTAAGAACGAAGGCGATGTGGGCTATCAGCACACCGGCTACAATGTGGGCGGTGTGGCGGGCTCCAGCAGCGGCTTTATGGCGGACTGCGAGAACTACGGATTCGTCCAGGCCCGGAAAGAGGGCGGCGGCATCCTGGGCCAGATGGAGCCCAACAATGTGCTGGTGTACAGCGAGGACACCCTGCAGAAGCTGGACAAGGAGCTGAAGACCCTGTCCAATATCCTCAGCCGGACCTCCAACGACGCGGCCAGCGCCAACAGCGCCATCCAGAGCAGCCTGGGCAAAGTTGAGTACAACACCAATTCCTTCATCGGGGCCATCAACTACCTGCTGGAGGTGGTCTCCGACGGCGTGGGCATCACAGTGACAAAGCCCGATGTGGACGAGGATTTCGGCTACCCCGATATTGATCTTCCCATCATTGACGTAACAGGCATTGATGAAATGTGGGCCGCTGCCGGTCTGGTGGGCGACACTCTGTCCGATACTGTCAAATCCCTCAGCAGTCTGGCGGATAAAGCCTCCGACCAGGGGGACGTGATCCTGGACGACATCCAGGACCTCTCCAGCCAGATCAGCCGGGTGGTGAACGTCCTCAGCGGCCGGGAGGAAAACGACAACCTGACCGAGGACGTATCCGGTGAAAATGTGGAAGAGGATTCCGCCGGTAAGATCCGGGACTGTGTAAACTACGGCGATGTGAACGCGGATATCAATGCCGGCGGCATCGTGGGCGCGCTGTCCTGGGAAAACGATCTGGACCCGGAGGACGATCTGGCCACCATCGGCGACACCTCCCTGAACTTCTCCGTCAAGACCCGGGGCCTGGTGTATAAGTGCGTGAACCATGGCACCGTCCAGGCTAAGAAGCAGGTGGCCGGCGGCATTGCCGGTAAGAGCACCCTGGGCGCGATCATCTCCTGCGAAGGCTACGGCTATATCGATTCCGAGGACGCTGACTGGATCGGCGGCGTCGTGGGTCTGTCTCAGGCAGAGGTCCGGGACTGCTGGGCCAAGTGCGGCCTGGTGGGCAAGAGCCTGGTGGGCGGCATCGCCGGTGAGGCCGACGAAGTCACCGACTGCCGGTCCCTTGTGACCATTACCTGCGATGGCGAGTACGTCGGCGCTATTCTGGGCAAGCTCACCGAGGACGGCACCGCCGAAAACAATGTCTTTGTGGAGTCCGATACCCTGGGCGGCATCGACGGCATCAGCTATCAGGAGCTGGCGGAACCTGTCAGCTATCGGGAGTTTATGGTGCTGGACCATGTGCCCGGTGCCTTCCAGAAGATGGTCATCACCTTCGTCTCTGACGACACCACCGAGAGCCGGGAGGTGGACTACAACAAGACCCTCCAGGATATCCCGGAGGTCCCCGCCAAAGAGGGCTATAACGGCGTGTGGAAGGATCTGGACCCTGTCCATGTCCAGGCAGACCAGCGGGTCATCGCCGAGTATACCGAGCTCCAGGGTTCCGCCGATTCCGGCGAGGCCGGTCAGGCGGAGATCCTGGCCGAAGGCAAATTCCCGGAAGGGGAGAGCCTGTTTGCCCAGGCCGTTACGGAGGACCTGCCCGGCGGCTGTGAGAAGGGCTGGAGCGTTCAAATCCCCGATGACAACCGGGCCAGCCACATCATTCACCTGCGCAAGCCGGAGAAGACCAAGGATTACCACGTGTTCCTGGATACCGGCAGCGGCTGGCAGGAGGTAGAGGCCAGCACCGACGGCAGCTACCTGGTCTTTGCCGCCGATGGCAACGACTTCCGGGTGGCCGTCCGCAAGACTGCCGATGCAACGCCCCTGTGGGTGACCCTGGGCATTGCCGCTGCAGCGGCCCTGGTGGTCCTGGCAATCATTGTCCGCAGAAGAAAGAGACGCAAAGCCAAGAAGGCGTAAAAAATACCTTCCCCTGGGGGAAGGTGGCTCGGCGCAGCCGAGACGGATGAGGGGCGGTATCGGACTGGTTCTGCATCCCGCCCCACACCCGTCCCGGGCTTCGCCCGGTCCACCCTCTCCCAGGAGAGGGGTTTCTTTTTTTGGCTCTTGACAAACTTTGTTTCCTGTGTATAATAGTACAAAAATAAGACTAACAAAAATCGGTACTAAGGAGATGCCTATGGACAACCAGACCGCCATGCACATCCAGGCCTATTGTGCCTGCCTGCATGCATGGAACGCCTCCTATGAGGACTACGCAAAATCCGTGGGACTGAACTTTACCAGTCTGTCGATTCTGTCCGCACTCTACGAGACGGAGAACTGCACTCAGAAAATGCTTTGTGAGCAGTGTTTTCTGCCAAAACAGACGGTCAACGCTGCTGTGACCGCCTTTTATAAGAATGGATGGATCCGGATGCAGGAGCTGCCGGAGGACCGGCGAAACAAGACCATCCATTTTACGGAAGAGGGCAGACGGGAAGCGGAACGCATCATGCAGAAGGTGCGCCAATGCGAGTGCCGGGCCATGGGAGGCCTGAGCAAAGAGGAACAGGAGCAGCTGGTATCTCTGACAAGACGGTATGTGACGTCCTGCACGACTGCGATGAAAGGGCTGTAATGGGCCCTTTTCTTTCGGACAATTAGTCCTGTTTTCATACTGAATAAAAATTATACGAATAATAAAGGAGACTATCATGAAAACAAATGTTACATTCAAAAGCCACGGCCTGACCCTGGCAGGTGTACTTTATCTGCCGGATGACTTTATGGGCGGCAAGCGTGCCGGGATCGTCTGCTGCCATCCGGCGGGGGGCGTGAAGGAGCAGACCGCAGGGCGTTACGCCGAGGAGCTGTCCAAAAAAGGCTTTGTGACCCTGACCTTTGATGCGGCCCGCCAGGGCGAGAGCGAAGGAGAGCCCCGGGCGCTGGAGGACCCCTTCCAGCGGGCAGAGGACATCCGCAGTGCGGTGTCCTTCCTCTCTGCCCGGAGCTTTGTAGATGAAAACAGAGTGGGTATCCTGGGTGTCTGTGCCGGCGGCAGCTATGTGTCCTACACGGCCCAGACGGACCGCCGTATGAAAGCAGTCGCTACCGTCAGCGCCGTTGACCCGGCAGGTGAGCTGCTGCAGGACCCGGAAGTGCGGGACTTCCTGCTGAATCAGGCAGGTGTGCTCCGCAATCTGGAGGCCCAGGGCGAGGGGGCTTTTCTGACCCATGTGAATCCCGGCACCCGGGCCGAAGCGGAGAGCTACCCGGAGCGCAGCATGTTCCGGGAGTGCTACGACTACTATGTGGAAGGCCCCGGCAAGCACCCCAATTCCACCGGCTGGGGACTGCTGCAATACGATGTGCTGGCACACTTCCTGCCCTTTGAGCACATGGATTGGATCGCTCCCCGTCCGCTGCTGATGATCGTCGGCACCGAGGCAGATACCCGCCACTTCTCTGATGATGCAGTTCGCACGGCTGGTTCTAATGCCGAACTGTACGAGATTGAGGGCGCATCCCACATGGATTTATATTACAAGGACAATTTCGTTGCGATTGCTGTTGAGAAGCTGACTGACTTCTTTACAAAGAACCTGTAAGGAGAACACGATGGACAACACAACACGATCCGCTCTCTTTGGACTTGGCAAAAAAAGCGAGGACACCGAGCACTTCACAGGCGAGGTATATGTGAAAGAGATTTCCGGTTTTGAAAAGCCAATGCTGATTGACAGTGTGACCTTTGTGCCCGGCTGCATCAACGCATGGCATATTCATCAGGCGGGGCAGATACTTTTCGTAACGGATGGCCGGGGCTGGTATCAGGAAGAGGGCAAACCCGCAAAGGCACTTCATCCCGGCGACATTGTAGATATTCCTGCCGGAGTCAAGCACTGGCATGGTGCGGCAAAAGATAGCTGGTTTACCCATTTGGCGGCTGAGGACTGGTCAAAGGGTGCGCCGGAATGGCTGGAAAAAGTTGATTTGACAGAATACGAAAAATTAGACTAAGGAGTAAGCAGCCATGAAAAAGAATCGTATTTTTCAGTTTTTGGCTGTAGCCGCAGTGATTGCCATTGTTTTGGCCGGGTGCTCCAGCAAGAGTAATAACCCTACAGCGCCTGCCACTCCGTCTAATGACTCCGTATAAAAACCCGGCGTGGCATTTGGCCGCGCCGGGTTTTAAAAGATGTGCTTACGCCGCTGCGCCCAGGTGCAGGCGGCAGGCTTCGGGGGTTAGGGTGGTGCCGGTGAGCATGGCGTTCCACCAGGGGGTGTCCGCAAGGAAGCGGTTCAGCAGCACATAGCAGCCGTAGCCCAGAATACCGCCCAGGAAATTCATGATTACATCGTCCACGTCGGCGCTGCGGCCGATGAAATACTGAAAGGTCTCAATGCCGACAGTGCTTACGAGCACCACGGCGGCGGTGGCAAAGGGGGTGCGCAGCTTGTGGGCGGCAATGGGAAGCAGCAGCCCCAGAGGCAGGAACATGGCAATGTTCAGCAGCAGCTGGGCAGCCATGACGGCGGGGCCTGCGGTATAGCATTCCGTGACCCAGATGAAGGGGCGCAGATTCAGATGGTGCCGGGCGGGGTGGAAGGTGATATTGGGATAGAAAAAGAAAATGGTCAGATAGAGCAGGGAGGCGACACACAGCCCTAAGGCGCATTTTGCCAGATGGTAGAGGCCGGAACGGCGGCCATAGAGCCGGGTGACGTACACGCCGTAGGGCACATATGCCAGAATACACACAGCCGCCAGCAGGGGCAGCAGAGACGAATAGGTAAGACAGTAGCGCAGCATTCCGAAGACCTCCTGTATTTGTTGATGACAGGATTATAGCATAGAATGCTGAAATAGTCCTTAAAGCCGGATTATTTGAATTTTAAGGGTTCCTTAAGTTTATAAATAGTACCCCGCGTCCAGAAGCCGCTGCAGGGCGGTGTTGGCCTGCTCGTCGGTGAACAGGGCGGTGAAGCGCTTGTCCGTGGCCAAGGCTTCCAGGCTCAGCTTCAGCTGACCCTGTTGGGCCAGGGCGTCAAAGCCGTCGCTGGCGCGGTTGTGGCTCAGCAGGTATCGGGCGGTTTTCAGAGCATCCTCCGGGGCCACGGGCCGCATCCGGATGCCCAGAGCCTGGGCCTTCTCCCGGTTGGCGGCCCAGGCGGCGATAAATTTTTCTTCCATGGTTCGTTCCTCCTAATAGAGCACCAAAATGTATTTGTTCCAAAGACGTTTGAAAAGCGGCTTTTCCTCCAGGGAGCGGCGGCATTCCCGGCAGAAGTCCGCAAGCGGCGTCAGCTCCATGGGGGTCAGCCGGTGCTGGCTGTATCGGGCGCGCTCGGCAAGGCGCTTCAGCGCCTCCGGCGGGGCAGAGCCGAGGGCGCGGCTCAGACGCTCGGCATCGGCCCAATAGAGCAGGCACCGCCGGTTGAGGTTTGCCCGGGCCGCCCGCTGCCGCCGCAGGAACAGCACGCTCAGCCGCCGCAGGACCAGCAAAACGGGAAGGAGCAGCAGCCAGAGGAGCCGCAGGGCACTGCCGTGCCGCGCTTCCTGGGCGGGGGCAGTGGAATGGGTCTGGGGCAAAGTCTGGGTGGGCGCGGTCTGCGTGGGGGCAGGCTGGGTGGACAGTGGCTCCATGGGCTCGGGCCGGGCGCTGCCGGAGGCAGTGGCCTCCAGAATCTGCCAGGAGCCCAGGCTGCTGTCATAGTATTCCGCCCAGGCGTGGGCCTCTTCGGTGGTGACGACCAGGGGCTGGCCCTCCCGGACGTCGCACCGGAAGCCGGTCACATAGCGGGCGGGGATCCCGGCGGCGCGAAGCAGCACCGTGGCGGCGGTGGCAAAGTGGACGCAGTAGCCTGTGTCGCTGCTTTCCAGGAACCATTGGGCGAAGTCCTGGCCCTGGGGGCTGGCGCCGGTGGATTTGTCGTAGCGGGCGCTGCCGCGGACAAAGCTTCCGATGGCCTGGGCGGTCTCCGCCACCGTATCTCCGGAAAAATCATAGGCTGCCGCCCAGCTGCGAGTGCTGTCGGGAAGGGCCAGACAGTCCTGCAGCGTCTGAGCGGAGGCGGCGCTGCCGGAGGGGTATTTGGGAAAACTGTAGGACAGGATGCTGCCCGTATTTTTCAGCGCGCCGCCGGTGAGAACGGTGCCGGTGCCGGGGTAATAGGGCAGATACAGCACGCTTTGCAGGGCAAAGGTACGAATCTGAACATCCCCCTGGTTTTCGCCCCAGCCGTCAAAGCTGTCGGCAGTGTCAGAGGACATCTCCCAGCCGGTGACGGTGTACCGGTCGTAGCTCTGGCCGCGCAGGTAGAGGCTGCCGGAAACGGGGGCGGTGACAATGAGCACAGGCAGGGACGGCTGATTGCCGCCGTGAAGGGCGGCCAGGTCCACACTCCGCTGCAATTCCGGGGCACTGACGCTGGCGGGGGCCGCCGCGGGAGCGCTGCGCTCAAAAAGGCGGACGCAGCGCTGCCGAAGGTCCTGGGCATAGTCCCGGCTGCCGTCCTGGGGCACGGCAAAATACAAAACGCCGCACAGAATGCTTACCGGAACCAGGGCAATGGCCGCCAGCGCCAGACCCTGCAGCGCCCCTGCCTTTCGGCTGCCGGAGCTGAGGAGCAGCGTGAGAATGCCACCCAGCCACAGAAACACGGCCCAGGGCTTTGGCGGGAAACGGGACAGCAGCCCGCACAGAAGCAGGGGCGGAACGCTGAGAAAAATGGGCAGCGCGCTGCTTTTCCGGCACAGCACACTGCGGCACACCGCCATCACCAGGCAGCTGCCGCCAAGGGCCATGGGCAGCTCCACAGAGCCAATGGCGTGATCGGGAAATTCCAGATAGCCCAGGTGATATACGCTGTTGAGCTGCTTGCTCAGAAGTTCCAACAGGCTCATGAGCTGAGACCGAGAGCCGGGATACGTTAGAAAAAAGCCCAGGCAAAAGCAGAGAATGCCGAAAATGGCCACCGGCCCCCGGCGTCTCGGCAAAATCGCCAGCCCCAGCAGAAAGCTGAGGGAAAAGCACAGGGCGGGAATCCTCCAGGACAGGGGCAGGGCATAAACCTGGGCCAAGGCGGCCATAGGGCCGATGGCAATGGCGGCGGAGAGCAGCAGGGCCTCCAGCGCGATGGGAATCCTTTTTTTCATGGCTCGCCTCCCAGCACAAAGCGCTTTTCAGCCTGCCCAGGCTCCGGCAGGGCAGGGCCTTCCGGGGCTGCCAGACACAGAAGCGTATCGATGGCGCGCAGAAGGCCTGCCGGGTCCTCCGCGTGCAAAACCACGGTGCCGCCCTGGGCGGCGGCGCGAATTTCCAGCTCCATGTTCCGCGCCAGAAGTCTGCCGCCGAGCCAGAGCAGTTGACCCAGGACCTCATTGACTGCGGCGTCGGGGCCATAGAGGGACAGGCTGATGCCGGCGGTTTCCCGCACAGGGGATTGGGCCTCCCGGACGGTCAGAGTCCCTGTTTTGGCGGAGAGCTTCCAGTGCACCCGGTTCAGACTGTCCCCGGGGCGATAGGGCCGCAGCTCATAGCTCTCGCCAAAGGCGCTTCGGCTGGGCTGCCAGTTGACGCAGTTCTCCGCAGGCATGGCGGGCACATCCTCCATGGGGATCTCCGAAGGGCGGACCAGCAGCTGCACGCTGCCGCTGCGCGGCACCGGCAGGGCAATCAGCCCCAGATAATCCCAGACTCTGGCCTTGCGGATGCTGAGCGTATAGCCGCCGCAGTACTCCGGTGTGAAGCCCCGGTCCTCCTGGTAGAAAAAGGTTTTTCCGGTGCGCAGGCTTTTCAGCTGAATTTTGCCCTGAAAGGGGGGCATGGGCATTTGGCAGCCGCCCAGCAGCAAAAACGTGCCGTGCTCCCCGACCCGGAGGGTATCCGGCCCCGTGGGGGTCAAGGAGAAGCTGCAAAGCGCCGGGACAGTCAGCAGCAGCGACAGCCAGGGAAGCACCAGCAGCGTCAGCAGCAGCACAAAGCTCAGCCAGCTGCCGCTGAGCAGATACCAAAGGCCGCAGCCCAGCAGCCCCAGCAGAAAACAGACCCGCCGCATCAGCGCAGCCTGGGGGCGGGGGTGGCGTCCAGAATGGACTTCAGCACCTGGGATACGGTTTTGCCCTGGCTTTCCGCCTTGGCCGAAAGCTGCACCCGATGGGAGATGGTGGGCAGGAAAACCTCTTTGACATCCCCGGGGACCACAAAATCCCGCCCCCGCAGCTGGGCTATGGCCTTGGCCATGGAGGCCATGGAGAGACTGGCCCGGGGGCTGGCCCCCCGGCTCAGCGCCTCGATCTTCCGGGTGGCGGCGCAGAGGGACACCAGGTAGTCGATGACGCTGTCGCTGAGATAGGTCTCGGCCACTAGAGCCTGGAGGTTCAGCAGGTGCTGCCGGGTGAGAATGGGGCGGACCTGCTCCAGCGGGTTGCAGCCCTGGCGGTTTTTAATCATGGCTGCCTCGTCCTTAGGGGCGGGATAGCCCAGGGTCAGCCGCAGCGTGAACCGGTCCACCTGGCTGTCCGGCAGTAGCTGGGTTCCGGCTGCGCCGGTGGGGTCTTGGGTGGCAATGACCACGAAGGGCTTGGGTAGGGGG
>JBNMIH010000024.1:0-36002 GCA_050873165.1 Faecousia sp. | reverse complement strand
GCTGTCATTTTTGCGTTTCTTGCGCTGGTACGGTCAATACCGTCGCCTCTTGCCATAGGCAAAGTACCTCCTGAATTTAGATTTTTGAAGAATGTAGGTTGCAGGGGACACTTCTGCGGAAGTGTAATAACCCACTATGACACTTTCATCCTGCAGCTGTAAAGTGCCGTGGGCTCTCCGAGGGGGATACGGCTCCTGTGGGAGCCTTGGCCGCAGCCGACGATACACTGTATCGTCGACTACGGCATGGGTGCCATCGTCTCCGCACATCCAGTGCTGCGCCGCTGCCGCCCACAGCCAGGGAGTGGCCTACTCCCTGGCTGCCCATCTCCCGGTCCGGGACCGGGAGATGGGGACGTGGGATGCGGGGGAACTAGAGCAACGGCTGCGGCATCCGGATTCCATCACGCCTGCCTCCTCTTTGACAGATAATATGGATACCGAATTATGGTAGCTCGGAAGCTCTGCTTGCAGTTCCTCTCACACTTCCTGCAAAGCTCGTTGTATTTCTTCCTGCCGCGCGCATTAAGAAAGAACGCCCATTCTCTCTTGAGATATTTAGGCATACGGGATATCGCGGACACCCCCTTTCCCTTTGTGGTCTTAGAGAAGCACGGAAACGGCCAAAGCCAGTTCCTGCTGTATGTTTTCGGGGCGATTTGGGGCGTTTCCGCCGGACAGAAGCGGTTTTCCCTATGACGGCGGTATATTCTTCTATCCAGTTTCCCAAAACCGCTATTGCTGCGTCTGGGTATCAAAAAAGCACCGTATTGCTGCGATGCTTTTCCCTAATATACGAGAAATAGGGATTTTGCTGTGTACATACGTACCGTGGTCTCAATCATCCCAGCTTTCTGGTACGTACGCGGTGATTTGCCGCAAAAGCCATTTATATCAGGCCTAGCAACAGCTTCAATCCTCATGAAGCCCCATACCCGCCGTCCGGCTGGATTGGTAATGTTGTTGCAATGTTCCAGGTTGTACCTCTGGGCGTTGGCAACAATCGCATCACTGAAGCTGCGGGCCTTTAGCGGTGTCAGCGGATTTTCGTCACACCACATCCGGTAAATGGTATACAGGTCTTTGGAGCTGATGGAAGAATCCGCTCTGAGCCGGATATAGCCGTCCGATTCCAGAAAAGAAAAGACGTTGTTCTGATCCCGCCGCACAGATTCCCGGTTCTCCTGAATGCGGAAGCTTTCTGTGAATTTGAAGCCATTGGAGACTAGGTGCTGCAAGCCTGCAAAGGCCCAGAGGAAAATGCCCTCTGCTTCGGCTTTCAATTTCTCGCCCAGGTCGGGATCATCGATTCGCCCTGGCGCTTTTTCTCTTTGTCGTCAACACAAGCTGCCTGCGGTAAAAACCGTTGCTTCGGTCATAGAGCGCCTGCAAGTTGCCGTTGCTGAATGCCAGCAGTCGGGCAAACATCCATCCCTAGTAGCTCTGGGTCTCTTTCCGTTCCAGGCTCATTTTTCCCTGTGCTGTGACAATGGATTTGATATAATTCCTGGTAATGGCAGTTTTCTTCCTTGCGTTTTGCTTCCAATACGTTCATATAAAATCCTCCATAATTGTTTATTATTGTTGCCACCCTATTCCAATGCCGTTCCTGCCCCGGTGTCTCCGCGGCGTTGTTTCGCTCCTGTCATCGCAAAATCGTATCTCATTTTCCGGCGGGTATTCAGCTGTCAAGGTCCATGAAGGGACGTACAAATCAATACGATCTGTACACGAGGCCTCATTTTGTCCCCTCACTTACTAAGCCTCGAGTCGGATCTATTTATAAACACGGTGCTGGAATGCGAGAGCGTCAATGCCGAAATTACGTGAAAAAGTTCTGGAAAACATGAATTTATGAATTAAATGCTGATAGAAACAGAAAAAATATTTTTCCTGCGTATTGAGAAATACAGGCTGATTTGCTATAATCATAGGAAATAATCAACTTATGATATGAGTGATAAAATATGGAACGAATCAGATCATACAGAGCCCAGCTCTATGCTCAGGCACGCAGCTATTGGGCGAGTAAATCCACGCCGTGGATCACACAGCTTTGCGGCAAAAGCGGAATGGGCAAAACGACCCTAGCCAAAAGCTATCTGGAAGCATTCGGCGGGGAATACTTTTCTTTTCGGAACCTGGATGCTGCGTTTGCCCCGCAGATATTCCTTCCTGGGTGTAATTTGTGGAAAGATTTCTTTGTGGAGATCGGAGAAACAAAAAATCGTCCAGTCATCTTTTTCGATGACATGGACGATAAAAATGATAAGGAAGAATTTTTGAACGCACTTCCGGCACTCGCCGGGAAAGCGTATGTTGTGCTGATTGTTCGGACGAAGATGGAGCTGCCGTTTCCCTCTGATATAATACAAATGAAGGCAATCACAGTGCCTATGCTGCTGGCTGAAAATAAGGCGCTGGAGCCACTGGATGCGCTTCGGACAATTGCGATTACTGACGGTATTCCGGAGCTGGTGCGGCTATTTGATTTTCAAAAGAGCTTTGCGGAGAATTTTCCGTCGCTCTTTGCGCATGGCTCTGCGTATTTTCGTTATGCGGAATCCGAGCTACGCAGAAACTTCCGAACATCCGAAACATACAATATCCTGCTTTACGGTATGGCCACAGAACATAATCGCATCAGTCAGCTGTCGGATTTTTCCGGTTTCCCGCAGAATAAGTGCGATAAGTATTTGAAAGCACTGGACAAGGCTGGGCTTTTGAAAACGGAGCAAAGAAAAGATGCTGCCGGGCATATCCGCACGCACTATTATCCCAAAGGCGGCTATTGGAAAACGTGGTTCCGGTATGTGTTTCCATCTCAAGGACGCTATCTTGAAGTGCAGAAGGGAGAAGCCTTACAGCAGCTTGCGAATGAAATTGATCGAACAATTGTTGCGGAATACTTCAAAAAAATCTGCTGGAACTGGCTGGAGAAAAATTATCACAGCTGCTATTGGGACGGACTTCTCAAATTCGATGATGCGAAGCAGCGGGATGTAGTGGTCAATGGCGTTCGTTTCGATTATGTGCAGGAGACAAAGGACCACACAATTTATGTGAAGATCTGGGACAATGTTCGGGAAGAATTCCCGAAAGCGGCGTTCCAGGAGATAGAGGCGGCGACTGCTTCAGCTCGTCCGTTTTATGACAATATTTATTTCCTGTTCTCTGCTGGTAGGGCCTGTAACTATGTAGAGGAGTTGCGGCATTTGGATACGGTTGCGGTAGTGGATTTGAAGTCACTGCTGGGGCGGAAGAACGAAGCAGCGTTTGGCGAGACTTGAATGTATCCATTACGTGCGGTTTACGATGGTGTGTATGAATTTGAAAAAGACCGAATATAATATAAAAATTCAACTGAATGTGATTGAAAAAACAGACTGAATGAATTATAATAAAATCACTTATTGAAGAGGTGATTGCCTTGAACCATCCGAATTATAAACCGCGTGTTATTGACGCAAAAGTAGAGGAATATCTGTCCACATTTGGTGCGGTCTGTATTGAGGGACCAAAATGGTGTGGCAAAACATGGACTTCCTCCCACCATAGCAGGAGTGAAATCTATATTGGAGACCCTGCCAACAACTTTCAAAATCGCCAGCTGGCAGAGTTGTCTCCTGCTTTGGTATTGGAGGGTGTTGCTCCACGTCTGATTGACGAATGGCAGGAGGTTCCGCCGCTGTGGGATGCTGTGCGCTATAAGGTAGACCAAACAGCACAAAAGGGGCAGTTTATCTTGACCGGGTCGGCAACGCCAAACCACAAAGGAATTCTGCACAGCGGTGCGGGCCGCATCGGAAAGCTGAGGATGCGCCCCATGTCTTTATATGAGTCCGGGGATTCCTGCGGTAAGGTTTCGCTGGAAAAACTATGTCATGGAGAACTGACACCTGCCATGACCGGGGAAGTGGACATCAAAAAGCTGATTGAGTTGATCCTCCGCGGCGGCTGGCCCGGCAGCTTGGGCTTGTCGGTGGAACAGGCGATGCTGCTTCCTGCGGAATATTTGAATGCGGTTATTGACGATGACGTATATCGCATAGACGGCGTAAAGCGGGATACCCAAAAGATGCGCCTGCTGCTGCGCTCCCTGGCACGAAACGAAAGTACCACAGTTACGAACAAAACCTTGATGAAGGATATAAAAGCTGTAGATGATGAAGATATTGACGGAAACACGGTTGCGGCGTATCTGGATATTTTTAAGCGGTTATTTATTACAGATAATCAGCCACCGTTTTCTACACAAATCCGCTCCTCAGTCCGAGTAAAACAAGCGGAAAAACGGCACTTTTGCGACCCCTCGCTTGCCTGTGCGCTGATGAAGGCAACGCCTTCCGGGCTGCTGGGAGATTTGGAAACGCTGGGATTCCTGTTTGAAGCCCTGTGTGAACGGGACCTGCGTATTTATGCGGAATCCTTTGGCGCAAGTCTCTACCATTATCAAGACTATATTGGACAGGAAATTGATGCGGTTATCGAGTTAGCGAACGGGCAATGGTGCGCATTTGAGATCAAACTGGGTGCTAACCAAATCGATATTGCGGCTGAGAATCTTCTAAAAATCAAAAAGCAAATGTCGGAAGATCCGAATGGAAAATCGCCGGCCATCCTTTGTGTTCTGTGCGGTATGGCAAACGCAGCTTATCAGCGGCCGGATGGCGTATTTGTTGTCCCAATAACTGCTTTAAAAAACTAAGTAGCGGTAAATCATTGCAGCATCGTTTATACGGATAAAAAGGCTTGCAGCGGACAGGAAATCCATGATCTGTCCGCTGCAAGTTTTCTAATACACTGTCATAATACACAGAAAATCTCTCAAATACTATACATTTCGCCAAATTCTTTGCAGAACCTTGAAATCACACTACGAACGTATTACAATAGCCCTATCAGGAGGATTGCCTATGGAACGACCGATTCTGCGAATTTCGCCGAAAAAATACGCCGGGGAGACCACCATTGTGTCCATGCGCATGGCAAAGGACTTGCTGAAGGATATTGACGCGGTGGCCAATGTGACGGGGCGTACCCGAAATGCGATTTTGACAATGAGCCTGGAATTTGCTCTGGAGCATATGGAAATTGTGATGCGGGAAAGAGAGGAAAAGAACAATGGCAGTGATCAAGTGTAAAATGTGCGGCGGCGACCTGGTGATCGAACCCGGTGCCACTGTAGCCGAGTGCGAATACTGCGGCAGCCGCCAGACGGTGCCGAATCAGGACAACGAGAAGAAGCTGACCCTTTTCGCACGGGCAAATCGGCTGCGCGCGGCCTGTGAGTTTGATAAGGCGGCGGGGGTCTACGAATCCATCGTGGCGGAATTCCCCCAGGAGGCCGAGGCCTATTGGGGGCTTGTGCTGTGCAAATACGGCATCGAGTATGTGGACGACCTGGCAACGGGAAAGAAAATCCCCACCTGCCACCGTTCCTCTTTTGAAAGCGTCCTGGATGACAGCAATTTTGACCAGGCATTGGAAAACGCCGATGTGGTCGCCCGGAAGGTCTACCGGGAGGAGGCCAAGCAGATCGAGGAGCTGCGCAAGGGCATTATTGAAGTCTCCGCCAAGGAGGAGCCCTACGATATTTTCATCTGCTATAAGGAAACCGACAACAAAGGCGACCGCACTCTGGACAGCGTCCTTGCCCAGGATATTTACGATGCCCTGACGGAAAAGGGCTACCGGGTCTTCTTCTCCCGTATCACCTTGGAGGACAAGCTGGGGCAGGAATACGAGCCCTATATTTTCGCCGCCCTGAATTCTGCCAAAATCCTGCTGGCTGTTGGCACAGATTACGAGTATTACAACGCCGTCTGGGTCAAGAACGAGTGGAGCCGTTACTTAATGCTCATGGCCAAGGACCGGACGAAGCACCTGATTCCCTGCTATAAGAACATCGACGCCTATGATATGCCCAAGGAGTTTGCCAAGCTCCAGGCCCAGGACATGGGCAAGGTGGGGGCCATGCAGGACTTGCTGCGGGGGATTGAGAAGATTCTGCCGAAGAACGCCCAGACTGCGGTACCACAGGAAACTAAAACCGTTATTTTTGGAGGGGGTAACGAGAAAGTCGCTTCCTTGTTGGAACGCGGTTATCTGGCATTGGAGGATGGCAATTGGGAAAAGGCAGAAAGCTTTTTCTCAGATGTTCTGACCAATGACGACAAGAATGCGCAGGCTTACATAGGTGTGGCCCTGGCGCGGGAAGAATGCAGAACCATTGACTCACTGGTACGGAAGCGGGTTGATACTTATCAAAGAGGGGAACCGGAGCATTTGCCCATGGAGCCGGCCAGAGAGCATATTGACGAAATGGCGGGGAAATATGCTATTCCAGGAATTTGGGAAGAGAAGGATATCCGTAGACTATATGTTTGCCCATTTGAATTGTCCTACCTTTCCTTTGTTACGCCCTGGAAAGAGCAGTATGAGGAGGAGAAAAGTTGGTGGGCAGACAACAGAGAGCTAACCAGAGCGGAAAAGTATGCTACAGGAGAGGTTGCGCGAAATCTGCAGAGCGTTAAAACGCAGATTTTTACAAAACTTGAAGGACGGGTAAAGAATGCCCAAGAGCGGGAAACTGCCTCTCTGCGGCAAGCGCAGGAAAAATATGCAGGGTTTCTGGCTGAAGTAGACGCAAAGGTAGAAAAACAGCATCAAAATGATATTGAACGTCGGGAAAGAAAATACGACTGCTGGGTAGAGCAGGCGAGATCTACGGAAAATATTGTTTTTCTCGGAGAACTTGCACAAGACTTTGACAGTTTAAATGGGTTCCGGGACAGTAAAAACCTTGCGGAACATTGCCGGAAACGGGCGGCCGACGAACAAGAAAAACTTAACACTGAAAAGAAGAGACAGGAAGCAATTGCAAAACAGAAGCAAAAGGAAGCTGCGGATAAGAAAAAGAAGGCGGCCGTCGTTGCTATCGTTATTATTGTGGCGGTTGTTGTTGCTGCGTTGTTGGTGACGAAGGTTATCATTCCGGGGAATGCGTACAAAAAGGCGGAGAGCTTGCTGGCGAGTGGGCAGTATGAGGAGGCGAGTGCTGCTTTTGAGGCGTTGGGGGACTATAAGGATAGTCGGCAGCGGATTGAAGACTGCAAAACAGCTGAAATTGAAGCGGACTATCAGGCTGCTAGTAAGTTGGTAGAGGAAAGCAGATTTGAAGAAGCTATCACGGTTTTCGAGAATCTTGGGGACTACAAAGACAGCAAGGATAGAATCACAGAGGCAAAGTATTTCTCTGCCATTGCATTGGAAAATGCCGGAAATTATGATGAAGCTATTGCGGCATTTCAGATGCTTGGGGATTACAAGGATAGCTCTGAACAAATTTCGGAAATGCTGTATATCAAAGCACGAAATTTGCGCGAGGCTGGCAACAATTCCAGTGCGGCAATACTCTTCGGGAAATTGAGAGACTATAAGGATGCGCAGGAACTTAGTAAAATGCTTTGGGATAGCGTAGCCCGTCGAGACACAATAGCAACGGGGCTCTTCCATACAGTTGGACTGAAAACAGATGGCACTGTTGTGGCAGTGGGTGATAACAGCAATGGGCAGTGTGATGTTTCCACGTGGAAAGACATTGTGGCCATTGATGCGGATTTCCGCTATACAATCGGGCTAAAAGGCGATGGTACTGTTATAGCGGTCGGATGGAATAATTGGGGCCAGTGTGATGTCTTTGATTGGGAAGATATTGTGGCGATTAGTGCTGGCAGGGGGCATACAGTTGGCCTTAAATCAGATGGAACTGTCGTAGCAGTTGGAAACAACGATTATGGACAATGCGATATTTCCGATTGGAAAGATATTGTGGCAGTTAGTGCAGGAGACAGTCACACTGTTGGTATGAAATCTGATGGCACCATTGTGGCGGTGGGGGGTAACAGTAATGGAGAGTGCGACATAGTTGACTGGAAAGACGTAATCACAGCTATTGCCGATGGTGGCATTACGTTCGGACTGAAATCCAATGGTAGCATTGTAGCAGTAGGTTACAACTATTATGGTCAATGCAATGTATCTGACTGGAAGAACATTGTGACAGCCGCTACAGGTGCGTGGTATTCCGTTGGGCTAAAAAATGATGGTATTGTTGTAGCAATAGGTGACAATGGTTTTGGACAGTGCAATGTATCTAACTGGAAGGACATTGTAGCAATTAGCGCAGGAAATGGGCATACTGTTGGTTTGAAATCCAATGGCACCGTTGTTGCGGTTGGCGAGAACAGTGATGGACAGTGCGATGTAGGAAGCTGGACAAATATTAACGTACCGAAAAATTAGAAAAAAGACAGTTGCACTAAATAAATCTTAACAGTAAAAAACCTGATTTGAAAAGTTGACTGACCAATGTAGAGAGAGGAGACGAAAAGATGGGGAGCAATATCTGCTTTTTGTTTGGCGCAGGCGCGGAGTGTGGCGATTTCAGCTTTGGATTACCATCCGGCAGTGATTATACGCTAAAAACGATGCGGCATCGGCATGAAAAACTTTATCAAGAGCTCCGGAGATTTTATGATAATCGATTGTCGAAAGAATATGTACCGGAATACCGGCCAAAGTTTTTATTTGATAAGGATAGTCATACCTTTCGAGAAATAATTCGTGGGGCAGCTGAAGCGTACATAAAATGTGGGAATAAAATCACTAGCGATAATATTTTAGATCGGTATATCGAAAAAGTTAAAGAAGCTAATGATTTATATAATCTTAGTGGAAAGGAAAGTGAAGATTATAAGAGATGCAATACCGAACTAAGAGAATTAGCCAAGGATGTTTACGATATTTTAGTCAAAAATGGTGATGAAAAAGATGTCGATAACCCAAGCGAATCTTATATTGAAGGGAAGAAGACGCTTAAAGACTACTTGCTTTTCTATGGCGCAGTGGAAAAAGATTTTTCAGTAATTATCAATCCCACCAGAGTTGGTTTAACACAGTTTTGGAGAGTGATTAACTACTACTGGAGTGCTTTTTTTACGATTTTAGAACCACTGTGCACTAATTTCTTGTGGTACGAAGGAATAGAAAAAAAGGAGGAGTTCTACAGATATGTCCTGTCTAATTTGGAGAATATAATATGTGATATTTACGCACATTATGAGTATGACTCAATGGAAAATGATGCAACCAAGACTGGAAACTATTATAAGGCAATTTCTGATGCTTTTCCCGATTGCTTTGCGATTACGACAAATTACACACCCTTTGTGGATCATTATTTTAGAAAGAAATGTGCATATTTAGCGGGACGATTATCAGAATTTGAAATTCCAGAAGAATTGTCGGTGAAAGATTTAACCAAAACGATAATAAGCAGTAAGGATTTCGTTTTTCCGTTTCTTATGACTCAAGCGCCCATTAAGCCAATCATTGTTCCAAATCAAATCCGCGAGTATTCCCGTGCAATTCAAAAGCTAGAAGAGTCAGATATGCTTGTGATAATAGGCTATAGTCTTGGGGAAGCGGACAACCATATAAATGCGATTCTTCATGAGTTCGCAAAAAATAAAAGAAAAAAGATAGTATATTGTTACTATGATAAAGATGGGAATCAGGATAGTGAAATAGCCCAGCAGCATGTAACAGAAGCACTAAAAATGAAAAGCTCCAGTCATAATATTGAGGCTATCGCTAATAACGGGAATGCAGAAATATTGCTTCAAAAACTGAAGAAAATAATATACGAAGTGTAACAAGCGAGAGTAGCATAGACCAAGCGCCCAGACCAGAAAGTGGGCGGGCGGCCGATAGCCGCCCCTACTGGACGGGAGGAAAACGAAGGAGATAGAACCATGTCCAAATTTGTAATTGAATGCCCCCACTGTGGGCGCTATGCCGAAGCCAAAACCGGCTTCTTCGCGCGAAAGAAAATCGACTGTTCCTGCGGCTACACCATTGATGTCCGCACGGACAAGTTGGCCAGCCGCCAGTGCCCCCATTGCGGCAACGAGGTGGTCTTTGACCAGAGCAAGGGCAAGGATGCCAAGTGTCCCGTCTGCGGGGAGCCCATCAGCACCATGGCGGAGCAGGACAAGACCGTGGAATTCTCCTGCGGCCAGTGCGGGGTGCGGCTGCGGACGGCAAAGGGGGTCAGCTCCTACATATGCCCGGTCTGCGATCATGTGAATGATGTAGCGGAGCGGGTCAAGGCCGAGGAGATCAAGAAGGACGGCCTTGCCAGCATCATCAAATACGAGGGCGACAACGAAACCCTGGTCTGGAAGCACCCTATTGAGGACTTCAACCTGGGTTCCCAGCTCATTGTCCACGAGAGCCAGGAGGCCATCTTCTTCCGGGACGGTCAGGCTCTGGACCTGTTTGGGCCGGGGCGGTATACCCTGGAAACCCAGCAGTTGCCCATTCTGGAAAAGCTCTATCGGCTGCCAACAGACACCGAGGGAACCTTCCACAGCGAGGTCTACTTTATCAATCAGACCACCCAAATGGGCATCAAATGGGGCACGGATTCCAAGGTGCGGCTCTTTGACCCCATGACGGGGATGCACATAGAGCTGGGGGCCTCCGGCGAATTCAGCATTCGGGTGGTGAACTCCCGGAAACTGCTGCTGAAGCTGGTGGGAACCACCGGCGAGCTGCGGCAGGATGCGCTTTTGGGCGGCAACGGCAAAGGTCTGTTCCGCTCCATGGTCATGACCCAGGTAAAGAGCTATCTGGCGGCGGTGATCCGGGAGAACGCCATCCATGTATTGGAAATCGACGAGCATTTGATGGAGCTCTCCGAGGCCCTGCGGCAGCGGATCAATCCGAAGCTCAGTGAATACGGCCTGGAAGTGCCGGAATTCTATGTGTCCCGGGTGGTGACACCGGACGATGACCCCAATTTCCGGCGGATGAAGGAGCAATTTGCCGAGCAATATCTGAATGTTCGGCAGGAGCAGATTCGCAAAAATGTGGCAGTGGCCGAGGCGGAACGGAAGGCTGTAGAGGCCCAGACGGCAGCCCGGATGAAGATTATCGGCGCCCAAGGCGACGCGGAAGCCCTGAAAATCCAGAAGCAGGCGGAGGCAGAAGCCTACCGGATGCGCTCTAGGGCGGAAGCGGAGGAGATGCGCATGAAGGGCTACACCTACCAGCAGGAGACCGCCCGGAAGGTGGGGCTAGAGGCCATGCAGAACGGCATCACCGGAAACGGCGGTGCTGTCGGCGGACTGGGAGATATTGCGGGCCTGGGCGTAACCCTGGGAGCCATGGGCAGCGTAGTAAGCATGACCAAGGATGCCTTGAATCCCGTTATAGACACCGCCAAGCAGATGGGACAGACTGTAGGCGATGCCATGGCGCAATCCGGCTGGGACTGCCCGGAGTGCGGGGCAAAGAACATCCAGAGCAAGTTCTGCCCCGAGTGCGGCTGCAAAAAGCCGGAGCCCAAGCAGGGCTGGGACTGCCCCAACTGCGGAACCAAGGGAATCCAGAGTAAATTCTGCCCGGAATGCGGCTGCAAGAGGCCGGAAGTCCCCGCCGCCTGGACCTGCCCGGAATGCGGAACACAGAACATTACCACCAAATTCTGCCCGGAGTGCGGGCACAGGAAGGGAGAATAAGTCATGGATCGAAATTGGAAACGGGGCGCTGTCTGCCTGGGTGTGCTGCTGGCCCTTTATCTTCTCCTGGCCTTTCTGATTCCCTTTGTCAAAACAGCGGTTTTCTGGTTCAGCTTTGCCTTTACATTGATCGCGTTCGGCGTGGCGGCCTATGCCCTTTACACGGCGTTTCTGAAAAAGCCGGATGCCCGAAGCCGTTTTTATGGCTTCCCCATTGCCCGCATCGGCGTGCTTTACGGCGGCGTTCAGCTGGCGGTTGGTCTGCTGTTTATGGCCCTTGGGAGATGGATTCCCGCATGGCTGGCGGTGCTGGTCTATGCCGTCATGCTGGGGGCCGCGGTCATCGGCCTGGTCAGCGCCGACGCGGTGGTGGAGACCATCCATACCCAGGACCGGACGCTCAAAAAGGATGTGGCCTTTATGCGCTCCCTCCAATCCAAGGCCAATCAAATGGCCGCCCAGTGTAATCTGCCGGAGATGCAGCAGTTCTGCGAGAACGTCCGCTACAGCGACCCCGTCAGCAGCGAAGCCTTAGCTGAGATCGAGCGGGATCTGTCCGCGGTGGTGGATGATCTGCAGGCGGCCATTGTGGATGGGGACAGCGGCGTGATTAGCCAGCTCGCCCGGAAAGCGGATACGCTGCTGAGCGAACGGAACCGGGTGTGTAAGCTGAATAAATGAAGGAATCCTTAGAGAGTGCTACGGAGAATTTATCGGGAGAAGTGCGCCGGGGAAAGAGTATAAAACTTGGGAGGGGACTGCAATGGTTATTTACTTCGAAACGTCGGCAATAAATTATGTGGCGGACAATGTACATCCGAAAGACATTCCACTACTGCGAGATGGACTAAAGCTAATGGATGACGGGAAGAGTATATTGTGTCTTTCACCCGTCACAATGTGGGAGATAGTGTGCACCGGAGATGATGAGAGAAAAGAAAAACTTATTGCTATATGTCAGACACTGTTTGAAGATGGCTGTGTGTATCCGGGACCAATAGCGATAATGGATGAATATACTGCAGCCGGATGTCCAAAGAAGCAGGAAATGTTTGAATTCACGAAAACAGCGGGTAGATTTGCGGATGTATGGAGAGAAATTTCATCTGATCCTGAGAGGACGATGGTTATTCAGTCCGAGCTCGTAGATGAAGATGGAAAGAATTCTTCTCGAACATCCCGCATTTTGCAAAAGTTAATCAAATCAAATTTTTCTGACAGTGTCTACCCTGATGATGAATTATATACGACGGTTTGCCAGTGGATAAACTCGGTATATTCATCACTGCATCTTCTTGAAGAAAAGAGTGAGATCCCAGAGAAACTGGAGAAGGTATATAAATCGGGAATCTATTTTGCGACAAGTTTGCTTATTACCGGGATAGCTTCTGGATTTGACAATTGTGAAGTGATTGATTTTTGGAAGAAACGCGGGGTCGATGATATAGGACATCAAATGAGATATTTATTCTGTCATTATGAAGCAATACTTTACAGAGGCCCAATCCTGTACATGGCGATGATGGCAGTAAGCCAGACGGAGGGAAAGGGAAATCGAGGCCTGTACAAAGATTGTATGCATGCTATGTACATGGCGTATTGCGATGTCTTCTTTACAAATGACAAGCATTTTCTTGAACTCAAGAATGCGGAACCAAAGGGATTCTGGGGGAAAATTGTGAGTATAAATGATGTGTGGAACGATTTTTTAAATTGTGCAAATGCGAGTACATGAAATATGTGATGACAACACTTAAACGGCAAAAATCTTTATTCCTGCTTGCCGCACTCAATCCGAGAGATGATGTTCAAAACTCCAGATGCCGCTCCTAATTCTCCCGTTAAACAGGATTGCGAAAAATGCTTAAATCTCGAAATTGTATTGAAAAATTCAGATACAGGTGTTAAACTAGGCGATGATAGAGGTGGTTACATGAGTGATCTCAAACTTACAAATGCTGAAGCGCGTAGATTACTTAGTATGACAAAGCGTTCTCTGATTGCAGAGTTAAGTTTACCTGTCAGTGGCGGCGAGAAAGAATTCGAGGTAATCGGGGATGCTAAGAAAGACATATTCATCGTGAAGGTATACCGCGGGAAAATTCAACCCCTTAAGTATAACATAGGCGCTCGTATCAAAAAGAATGGTACGATGCTACTGGAACTTCACATGAACCCATCTAACGTCCATTGCAATCCAGATGGTCAGAAAATCAAGGGGAGCCATTGGCATATATACACGGAGGAATACGGACGTAGCTATGCTTTCCAAGCGGATGATATTCAAAGTGAGTCTTTTGTTGATAGTACTATATCGTTTTTGACCAGATTTAATGTTATAGAGCAGCCAAAAATTACATATCAATTTGAATTATTATAGTGAGAGGAGGGATAATCTTGGATATTCAGAAATTAATTGATGAGTATGCCACATGGCTCAGAAGAGAAACTACATTTGAAAAGGTCGGAGAGTATTACGAGATTACCACTCCCTACTTAGACAGTGCCAATGACTACCTTCAAATCTATGTGCGGATGGTTGGAGAGGACATCTATTTTACGGATGATAGTGCAACTATCCGAAATTTGAAAATGAATGGCTTCCAATTTACCCCTGTCAGAAAGACACATCTGCAGAGAATTTTGAACCAGTACGGGGTTAAACTTGATGGCGATGAGTTGATTTGTAAAGCCCCCGCAAGTGCTTTTGCGCAGAAGAAGCATTTATTCATCCAGGCAATGCTGCGGATTGATGATATGTTTGCTGTTTCAAAGTCCAAAGTAGCCTCTCTCTTTCTGGATGACATACAGGATTTCTTTACAGAGAAGGATATTTTTTATTCGGACAATGTCCAGTTTACTGGAATCTCTGGTTTCTCCCATAACTATGATTTTTTATTACAAAGAACTAAAACAAAGCCAGAGAGACTTTGCCAGGCGGTTAATAATCCAAATAAATCAAGTATGGGGAACATCTTGTTTGCGTGGAATGACACTAAGCCTGCAAGGAGAAGCGATAGCCAGCTAATTGTGATTTTGAATGATCAAAACACAATTTCCAGAGGAATTGAGGATGCCTTCTTAAATTATGATGCAAAAGTAATTCGGTGGAGTGAGCGAAACTCAGACAGTAATTTAGCTTTGTTTGAAGCGTCATAGTGTCTCAGGTTAGTATTTGACTGATATGAGTTTGCAAGCCTAGCTTTGTTTGGAAAACAATAAAAATCAACCAAACAATTCTAAGCAATTAGAGAATGAACCGAGTGTGCGTATTAAAGAAGACTCTGGGTGAAAGGCTGTAGAGCCTCAGCAAAAATGTGCAGAATACAAAAAGCCGATGTATCGCCCAATCACGATACATCGGCTTCTTGTTAAGTCAATCTTCTATTCCGTGCAGCGAAGTGCCCTTTAGGTAACGCTCCATTTCCCCAGACATTACCAGCCCAGCATACTCCACCGGCGCATGGTAAAACAGCCAGTCCAGGTCAGCCATCTGGCTATTTGCGACATTATAAAAGTTTTCCACTTCCTCGCAGTCAATCGTAAGAACGGAACCATCGCCGTAAGTGAGTTCCACGGAATTGGCATCCATATTGTAGACGCCATGAAGCAGTTTCATCATAACGTGTTCCTCTCAAAATTATGTCTTTGTTTTCAGACAGATTTCTTTCGTGGTGAACCCGTTTCCAAAAAGCTGTACCTCATTCACCGCACCAATTCCGCACCAAATTACCATGAAAGGATATGAAAATACATGGAGATATGAAGCGGAAAAGTTTTGAAAAATGAGTAATATGAATGTTTATCGAGAATTATGGAGATATGAAAATAGGAAAAATCCAACAATACCTAATTTCATATAATTGATCTCCTTTGTCTTCGGGTGGGTCCGGGATGACCCGCATAGATTTTATTATTATACAGGATGTGCAGGGGATTTGCAAGTGGGTGGGGGTGAAATTGTGGAAGAAGGTGTGGGTTTCCGCTCAGCAGAAAGCCTTTGACATTTCTTCCCAAATTCCGTATAATAGAAAAAACTTAGGTTCTTGTGGCTCCGATGTGCGCAGGTCGGCTTTGGGGCTTAAAAAGGGAATGGGGTGCAAGTCCCCGCACGAAACGGTGCTGTAAGTGTCGAGAAGTCCGTCCCGTCGGCGGAAGCCGGTCATTGGGGAAACCTGAGAAGGCAGGAGCGGATTTTGCCTGAGACATCAGTCAGAAGACCTACAGGAGCAGGAAAAAACAGGAGGATGCCTCCTGTGTATTTGTGTCGCCTAAAAACGTTCGCGGCAGTTCTTTTGAGCTGCCGCGAATTCTTTTTTGCGAATCGGGAAAAGAATAAAAAGAACAACAGCAGGAGGACCCAGCCATGACACTCAACACACAGCAGCTTCTCTATCTGGTGGAGATCGAACGGACCCGCTCCATCTCCCAGGCCGCCGCCAACCTTTATATGGGCCAGCCGAACTTAAGCCGGGTGCTGCGGGACATGGAATCGGCGGTGGGCTTCCAGATTTTTGAGCGGACCCGAAAGGGGGTCCACCCCACCCAGATGGGGGAGCGCTTCCTGCGCCACGCCAGAAATATCCTCCGGGAGACGGAGTTTATCGAGCACCTGGGGCCCAACAGTTGTGAACCGAACCGGTTTCGGGTCTGCCTGCCCCGGTCCTACCGCTGCCTGGCCATGACCCAGCAATATCTGGGCGAACGGCTGCCGGAGGGGCCAATGGATGCTTACATCCGGGAGTGCCACCCGCGGCAGGCTCTGGAAATGCTCAGCGGCGGCACGGTGGAAATCGCCCTGATCCGCTACAGCCTGGAATACCAGGCTTACTTTGAGGAGCAGGCGCTGGAGCGCGCTCTGGTGCTCCAGCGCCTGTCTGAGGATCGCTACGGCGTGGTGCTCTCTCAGAACCACCCTCTGGCCGGAAAGAAGCAGATCACCCGGGAGGAGCTGGCGGACTATCCGGAAATTCTCCACCGGGACCGGCTGTATTCTGAAAAGAAGAGCAAAAACGGTGTATACGCCACGGACCGCCTTTCCCAGCTTCAGCTTTTGCGGGGGCTGCCCAATAGCTACCTCTGGTCTGAGATCCTGCCGGAGGGGCTGCTCCATGCCGCCGGATTGACCCAGAAGACCGACATCCCGGAGGGACCCGTGTATCAGAACGCACTGCTGTACAAGCCTCAGTGCGCCATTTCTGCCCTGGAAAACGGTTTCCTGAAATGGATTCCGGAAAAAGCAAAGAGTGGAATATAATATCACAGTTTTGAGATTTCCAATTTTCAAGCTGCTATGCTACACTGGATGGCGTAGGCAGGTACGTTGTAGGATTCGTACCACCCCACCCTTTTTAAAATGCCCGGGCCCTCCAGCATGGGCCCGGGCATTTTTGTCACAAAAACAGCTTCCGCTCCACCGCCTCTTTTGCCGGGCGGCAAAGGGCCAGGAAGATGAGGCCGCCGCCCAGAAGCACCAGGGGGGCCATGGGGATCCAGGACCAGCCGATGAACCGGGGCAGGTGGAAGGTGACCATCATCAGGTGCTCCATCAGGGGCAGAAAGGCCCCCAGGGCGATGAGGGCTCCGCCGAAGATATAGAGCACTGCCCCTCTTGTGTACCGGCACAGGGCCACTACCGCCGTGACGAGGAGCCCCAGGATGCCAACGATGGGGAAGGCAAAGCTGAGAAACCAGCCGCCATGGACCTCCAGGTCGATATAGAGAACGTACAGCCCCGTGGCCACAAAGGTGACGGGGACGAAAATGACGGGATTGGGGCTCGTGAACCACTGAGGCAGCACGGCGGCAACGTATAACAGGGCAATGCCGCCTACCACGTAGCCGGACCAGGTGACGCCGCCATGGATGCTCACGTCACAGATCAGGGTAACGAAGATGGGGATCAGCAGCAGCAGGGTAATGGCGGCCAACACAGCCCCTTTGCCTGCTTTAAATTTTGGGACCCGGTCCACGGGGTACAGGGTCTCCCCCTCCTGGCGGACAAAGTCCGGATGGAAGGGGATGGTGCCGCATAGGGGGCACCGCTTTTCACTGTCGGCCAGTTTGACACCGCAATTGATACAATACATAGTCTTACCTCACTGTCTGGCATTGGTCTGGACTTCGGCGCCCAAGCCAAGGTCCCGCATGACCCGGAAGAAGTGAGCCTCCAACTCCGGTTCCCGGATATTGCGGACAAAATTGATATATAGGTCGTCTCCATAGGACAGCACGCTGCAGTTTTGGGGGGCGGTGGCCTGGGTGCTGAGGATGAAGTCCATCCGCTGCACATAGGACGCCATTTCCTCGGGAAGTGTGACCCTGCCCAGGTTGGAGATGCACAGGCAGGCGGTTTTCTCTCCCACGGCGTCGAAGACCGCCTTCATAACGAGATTCTTGAGGAACAAGGGCATGATCCGAACGGGGAGCAGCTTTTCGCTGCTGACGTTTACGGCAATGCGGCTGCTCATGATCTTGGGGGTCACATCCAGGCCCATGCGGTGGGTGACGGCCTGGCAGATCTCCCGAAAGTCATAGCGCCCCAGCCGGGGGTCAATCTCCGGCGTGGTGTAGAGGGCAAAGTTGCGAAGGGTTTTGCTGGGGAACAGAGACCGGAGGTTCACGGGGATCTGGACCCGGATGGGCTTGCGCCGCCGGATATTGGGGACCCGCTCCTCCTGCATATCCTGCAGGGCCATCATGAGTCCGGCACAGAGAAAAGCAGTCAGGCTGACGCCGTATTTGTGGGCCTCATTCAGAACGGCTTTGGAATCGAACCGGAAGCAAGTCAGGTTCAAAAAGCCGTCCGGCTCTCGGGTGCCCCGGGTCCGCCAGGCCTTGTTTTCCTTCCGGCTGGCGTTGACATTTCCGGCGTATTTCTGGAAGCTGTCCTCCAGCTCCTCCTCGCTGGGAGCCTCCAGACGGCCCAGGACCCCGTGGGTGGCGGGGATAGAGGCACCGTATTTCTGCTGCAGATACTCCGCCGTCAGGGATTTTAAAAAGACCAGTCCTCCGTTGCCGTCGGTGACGGCGTGGAAGAATTCTACGGCAATGCGATTTTTGTAGGCAATGACCCGGAAGGCGCAATTGCGGATCTCCCGGCGGGTCATGGGAGTGACAGGATAGCTGCTCTCCTCCCGGATGGCCGGGGCGTGGTCCAGCTGCTGGAGATAGTACCAGAAGAGGCCCCGCCGGAGCCGGACGCAGATAGAGGGAAAACGGCGCACCGTCACATCCAGGGCGGATTGCAGCACCTTGGCGTCTATTTCCTCCGAGAGGGTGGCGGAGAGGCGGAACACGTTGCTCCAGTTCTGCCGCAGAGCCGCAGGGTAGATCTTCGCCGCGTTGTCCAGCCGCATCCACCGGAGCTTCTGCTCCCGGCTGAAATACCGGGTAAGGAACGTTTCAATGGTTTTCCAGTCCTCCCGATCCTCTGCCAGTCCATAGAGCAGGTAGGCGTGCCACCGCTCCGGGTGCACACAGAGCTGGGCGGGATTGCCTGCATCCCGGAGACGTGCATACATCCGTTGGGAGTCGCTGAGCAGCAGCTCGTCCCCGCCCACAAAGATCAGGCTGGGGGGAAAGCCTGTCAGATCCCCGAAGAGGGGGGAGGCCAGGGGATTTTTGGTGTCCTTCGTGTAGCAGTCCGCATAAAAAGCCAGCTGTTCTTGGCTCAGGGACACATCCCGCTCCAGATTGGTCTGGAAGCTTTCTCCGGAGAGGGTCAGGTCCGTCCAGGGAGAGATGGCAAGGACGCTGCCGGGGAGGGGGAGCCCAAGCTCCTTCAGCCGCAGGCACAGACTGAAGCACAGGCCGCCTCCGGCACTTTCGCCGCAGAGGCAGATCTTTTTTGGGGCGTAGCCCTTGTCCAGCAGGTATCGGTAGCTTTCCAAAGCGTCCTCCACCGCTGCCGGGAAGGGACCCTCCGGGGCCAGGCGATAGGCGGCACAGAAGACCTTGGCCCCGCATTCGTCCGCCAGGGTGGAGCCGAAGCCCAGGGCATAGTCCAGGCCGCCGCAGGTGTAGCCGCCGCCGTGGAGATACAGGATCACGCCATCCCGGCGCAGATCCTTTGGCAGAACCCAGGCCCCCTGAAACCCTTCAAAATCGTGGCGCTTGGTCCGCACCTGGCCGTGGTGAGCCGCCCTCATCAGTTCCCCCAGGGCGTTCTGTCCCCGCCGGGTGGTTTCCAGGGAGCAGTTCGTCAGCATGGGCTTCATGTGGGCAAGCTGCTCGTGGAGTTTGTTGGCTGATAGTTGCATAGATATCCTTTCTGCCGTCCGGGGAAGCCCCGGGCGGCATGGTGGTTTCATAAAGGGTATTATACTCCGGATTTCGGGAAAAAGCTACAGGCAATAGAGAGAAAATCCCCCTCTCCGGCGGGAGAGGGGGAACGCAGTCATTTCCCATCCAGAACTTCCTGGATGGTGTTCAGCAGGGCCTCCGGGTTGATGGGCTTGGACAAGTGGGCGTTCATACCCGCGTCCTTGGAGGCCTGGACGTCCTCGGCAAAGGCGTTGGCGGTCATGGCCACGATGGGGATCACGGCCCCGTCCGGGCGGTCTTCCATGCGGCGGATGGCCTGGGTGGCCTGGTAGCCGTTCAGAATGGGCATCATAATGTCCATGAGGATCAGGTCGAAGGTCCCTGCGGGAGCGCTGCGGAACTGTTCCACTGCGTCCTTGCCGTCCACGGCCCGGGTGACGGCCATGCCGTCCTCCTCCAGCAGCATGGCGGCGATCTCTGCGTTCAGGTCATTGTCCTCAGCCATGAGGATATGAATGCCCCGCAGGTCTCGCTCCCGGCTTGGCAGCTTGGCAGGCATTTCCCGGACGGGGTCCTCCGTCAGGGCCATAGGCAGCTCCACAGTGAAGGTGGAGCCCACGCCCTGCTTGCTTTCCAGGCGGATGGTGCCGCCCATCAGGTCCACATAGTGCTTGGTGATGGACATGCCCAGGCCGGTGCCCTGGTAGCGGGTCCGGGCGCCGGCGTTTTCCTGGGTGAATTCGTCGAAAATCTTCTTCTGGAATTCCTCGCTCATGCCGATGCCGG
Source organism: Faecousia sp. (assembly GCA_050873165.1). GTDB lineage: Bacteria > Bacillota > Clostridia > Oscillospirales > Oscillospiraceae > Faecousia. Next base: position 15,363 of record JBNMIH010000024.1, on the reverse strand, counting down.
TGTCGGAGACGGTGTAGCGCACCAGAATGCTGCCCGGGGCCTTTCCCAGGGAATAGTCGGAGACAAAGGTGATCTTTCCCCCGTCCTCGCTGAAGTTGATGGCGTTGCTGAGAATATTGATGAGGATCTCCCGGATCCACAGGGCGTCCGTCAGCACGTGGGCGTTCAGGGGGGCGTGGCGGGTCACCGCCAGCTCTAGATCCCGGCCCTCCAGCAGACCGTGGGCCACGGCCAGAACTGTGTCGGTGACGTCGGAAATATTTACGCTTTCCGGGGTATAGGCCACCTTGCCGCTTTCGATGCGGCTGATGTCCAGTACATCGTTGATAAGGGACATGAGGTAGTCGGAGCTCTGACGGATCTTCTCCAGGTAGCCGCCCACCTCCGGGGCCTGCTCCTTTTTGATGGCCAGGTCTGTAAAGCCAATGATGGCATTCATGGGGGTGCGGATGTCATGGGACATATTGTTGAGGAAGGCGGTCTTGGCAGAGTTGGCGCTGTTGGCGGCTTTTGCCTCCTCCAGGGCCTCTACCAGATCCTTCCGGCTGTGGGCCAACCGGGAGGCCAGAATGCCCAGAGCCAGGATCACCATCAGGGCAATGCCCAGGATCAGCCAGGCGTAGTTGACAAACACATCCTTCAGGGTCACCTGCCGCTGCCCGGCGGAGTGCTGGGACAAAACCACCCCGTCCAGGATATCCGAGGCCTGCTCGATGCCCTTGTTGAGGATGGTGGCTGCCCGCCGGTTCTGCTGGGTGGCGATGAGTCCCACATCCTGCCGTTTGGACATTTCGGCAAAGGACAACTCGCTCATTAAGGGATTGGCGTTCAGAATATTGATCCGGGAGGAGGGGATCACGGTGCTGCCGATCTCACCCCGGGCCACGGCCTTCAGGCAGTCCTCCTGGGTGTCATAGCGGCGGATCTCCGCCTCCGGGAAGAGAATGGACAGAATGTTTGCGGAATATACCGAGGCATCCGCCGCCCCGATGATATTCAGACTCTTGTCATAATCCGACCCCTTGTAAATCACCACCGGAGTGGTGTTGATCATGGCATCGGTGAGGACGAAGCGCTGCTGCTCCGCCAGGTAGAAGTCCCGGATGACTGGGCCGGCGATGTCAATTTCTCCCGCCTGAAGAGCCTGGGTCATCTGAGACAGGGCGGCATAGGGCACCGTCTCCACTTCAATGGCGTATTCCTGCTTCAGGGCATCCAGCACCGTGCCCAGAATTCCGGTAAGGCTGCCGCTTTCCAGGCCGCTGAAGGGCAGGTCATCCTCCAGGAAGCCCACCCGGATGCGGTTGCCGTGGTCGGCAAGCCACTGCTTTTCTTCTTTGTTAAAGGCCAGACCGCTGGCGGTTTTGTAGTAGTATCGGGAAAAAAGCCGTGTATTGTAGTCCGTTTCGGAGCTTTGAATTTCATAAAGAGCGGCGTTCAGCTCCGCGAGAAGGTCCGGCCTCGCCTTGGCGACGGCGAAATAATAGTCGCTGTAGCCGATGCCTACAATGGCTACGCAGTCGTAGCTGACGGACAGGTCCGGAGCGGCGATAGCCTCCACGGCGCCGCTGTTCAGGGCACCCATCAGCTCTGTGTAGCCGTTGCACTCCAGGATCTCCGCCTGGATGCCGTTGTTTTCCAGCCACTGCTGCAGCAGGGCCTCCTGGTAGCTGTTTCCGGTAACGCCGATGCGGCAGCCTGCCAGCTGGGTAAAGTCTCCCTCTGTCAACTCCGGGTGATTTTTGTCGGTATAGATCCAGTAGGTGTCCTTCCCTTGGGGATAGGCGGAAAATTCCACCTGCTCTGCCCGCTCCTGGGTGTAGGAAACGTTGCCGAAGAGGTCGATCTTTCCCTCCGCCAGCCAGCTGTAGCACTGGGAAAAGGAGCCGTATACGTATTCATACTGCCAGCCTGTCAGGTAGGACAGTTTCTGCAGGTATTCGTATCCGGCACCCCGTTTGTATTCGCCTTCGCCGCCCTCTTCGTAGTTGAGGGCATTCACATACCCGACCCGGACGATTTTTGAATCTGCTGCCTGAGCGGTCTGGGGGAGGAGCCCCAGGACCGCCGTCAACACCAGCAGCACCGACAGGGCCCGGCAGATATTCGCTTTTCTGCGCATCCGCCGGCCTTACCTTCCCCGGTCCGCCAGAGAGGCGATGAGCTGGTCCACCTTGAAGGGCTTTGCCAGGTGGGAATTCATTCCTGCCTCCCGGCATTTCACCACATCCTCGGCAAAGGCATTGGCGGTCATGGCCACGATCTGGACCTGCTTGGCATCGGGCCGGTCCATGGCCCGGATGATCCGGGTGGCGGTGAGCCCGTCCATGACGGGCATCATCACATCCATGAGAATGGCGTCAAAGTAGAAGGGCCTGCTCTTTTCAAAGACCCGGACGGCTTCCTGGCCATTTACTGCCGTGACCACGGTGCAGCCCTCGTTTTTCAGCAGGAACTCGGTGATCTCCAGGTTCAGGGAGTTGTCCTCCACCAGCATCACGTGCATTCCGTGGAGGCTCTCCTTGTGGACCGGCGCCTTTCCGGCGGTTTCATTCTGCTCCGTATCCCGGCGGAAGGGCAGCACCACGGTAAAGGTGGTGCCCACATCCACCTCGCTCTGGACGGAGATGCTGCCGCCCATCATATCCGTCAGCCGCTTGACAATGGGCAGCCCCAGGCCGGTGCCGGTAATGGCGGCCTCGTCTCCCGGGTCCCGGGTGAAGGGCTCGAACATTTCCTTCTGGAATTCTTCGCTGATGCCCCGGCCAGTGTCGGCAATGGTGAACCGAACGGTGACATTTTCGTCGTCGGCATCGATTTTTTCTGCCAGGGCAGTGATGGAGCCGTGGAGCCGATTATATTTGACGGCATTGGACAAAAGATTTGTGAGGATCTGCCGCAGATGGGTGGAGCTGCTGATGAGGGCGCAGTCCTCCTTCTCCAGCCGGTTTTCCACCACCAGCCGGATGCCCCGCTCCTCGGCCTGGGGGGCGATGATCTCCTGACACTGCTCCAGCAGCTCGTCCAGCCGGAAGGCACTGTCTACCAGGTGGACCTCGCCGCTTTCCAGCTTGCTCATATCCAGCACATCGTCCACCAGGGACAGCAGATACCAGGCCACGGTCTGACACTTGACCCGGATGTCCCGGAGCTTTTCTGTATCGGTGGAGAAGTGCTCAGCGATTTCCAGAAGGCCGATGATGCTGTTGATGGGGGTGCGGATATCGTGGCTCATCCGGGCCAGAAAATCCGATTTGGCGGAGTTGGCGTGCTGGGCCTGGGTGTAGGCCTGCTGGAGCTCCTCTTTCTGCTCCTGCAGCAGGAAATTGGCCTTGCGCAGTTCCTCCTGCTGGACCAGCTCCTGACGACGCTTTTCAAAGAGGATCTGGTTGACCAGCAGCTCCTTTTGGTACAGGGCGTCCATATCGCACACGGAGATAAGCCAAAGCTTTTTCTCCCCCTCCAGAATATCCCGCTTGGCGATGCGGACCCAAAGGGCCCCGGATTTGGAGCGTAGATGGGTCTCCTCGAAGGCGGAGAGAGCGGCAAACTGCTTGCAGGACAGCTTGTTCTCGTAGAGCAGGGAGGACAGCAAATTGCCGCTGGCGGCCTCGAACTCGTCGGCAGAGCCGTAGCCCAGCATTTTCACTGCCAGTTCACTGATCAGGAGGATGGGCAGACCCGGCTCGTAGGTGCCGCCGATGATGCCGACACCGTGGTTTTCCCGCAGCAGTGCGGGGATATTCTCCTGCATGCGTCCCGTGAGCGACTGTCCGTCCTGAATAAACAATGGTTCCTGATATCCGCTTTTCAACATCATAAGCTATTCCTCATTTTCTCTCATCGAAATCGTTTTCGTGGCACGTCAAACCAAGGAGAATACCATATATCCTCGTCATTATACAACAGCGTTTCGGAAAATGCTACCATTTTTTTGTAGGAATCAGAAAATAAAAAATTTTTTCACAGGCACGGGGCAGAGCGATGGACGCCGTCAGCGCAAGAATCCCCCGCACCTTTCGGCGCGGGGGATCATTGGTGCCGCCAACGGGAATCGAACCCGTACGGTTTTTGGGCCGAGGGATTTTAAGTCCCTTGTGTCTACCAGTTCCACCATGGCGGCATACGGACGGACTTTTGTCTGCGGAACGTATCATACCACAAAACAGGCGGGCCGTCAAGGTGTTACATCTGGTCGATGTTCCGGGAGAAGGGCTCCAGGCAGTTGTCCAGGAACCAGACGACTTCTTCCCGGCCGGTGGCCTTCAGGGCCTGGAGGGTCTGGGCGGCGGCGGTGGAAAACTCCAGGTTGCCGGCTTTTAATTCCTCAATGCACTTGATATGGGCGGCCAGCTTGTCGGCGGCTTTGACGATGGGGTTCAGGTCCTCGTCGTCTTCCAATACATAGTGCTCATAGCTGGGCCGCAGGGCAGGAGGAAGCATGTCCAGCAGCTTTTGCCCGGCCATTTTTTCCACGGCCTTGTAGGCGGTGCGGATCTCCGGATTGTAATATTTGATGGGAGTGGGCATATCCCCGGTGAGAATTTCTGAGGCGTCGTGGTAGAGGGCTGCCACGGCGCATTTTTCCGGATCCGGGGAGGGAAGACCCAGAATGTCCCGGCGGATCAGAGCCAGGGCGTGGGCCAGGACAGCTACCTGGTGGCTGTGCTCCTGGATGTTCTCTGGAAAGCTGTTGCGCATGAGCCCCCAGCGGCTGATGTAGCGCATCCGGCTGAGGAGAGCGTAGAATTCATTGGCCATGGCCCAGTTCCTCCGCCAGCGCATCCAGGCAGTTTCCCAGATCCTCCGTGCGGTCACAGAAGTGGCTGCCGCCGGTGATCTCTTCTTTGGTCCGGAAGCCCCAGGTGACAGAGAGGCAGGGGACCCCGGCGTTTTTCGCCGTCAGCACATCCACCTCGCTGTCGCCTACATAGATGCAGGTGTCGGCTCCGATGGCGGCCATGGCCTTGTAGACCATCTCCGGGGCGGGCTTTCTGGGGCAGTCTGATGCCTCCCCCCGGGCGAAGATGCCAGGGAAATATTGGGCACACAGGGGCTTCACCGCGGCGTCAGGCTTGTTAGAGACGATGGCAATGGGGTATTTTTCTTTCAGGACCGCCAGAGCCTCGGGGATGCCGGGGTAGGGGGCGGTTTTGATCTGGCAGTGGCAGGGGTAGTAGGCCTGGAACCGGGCAAGAGCTTCTGCGCTGTCCACGCCCGCGGGCACGGCCTGGGCCATGAGTCTGCCGGCCCCGTTGCCCACAAAGCGGCGGACCTCTTCCAGGCTTCGTTCGGGATAGCCCAGAGAGGAAAGGGCATAGTTGGCAGCGTCCTTCAGGTCCTCCAGGGTGTTCAGCAGGGTCCCGTCCAGGTCAAAAAGAATACCGATGGTCATAGCGCCATTCCTCCATTCTTTAAGATGCGGATATCGTCCCCCACAAAGGGCACCCGCTTGTAGCTGCCCCGGAGCCGGGAGGCAATTTGGGGGGTGTAGCGGCGGGAGATGTCGTCGTTATTGAGGTTTGTGGAGATGATGGTGGGTTTTCCGGCCAGCAGCCGGTCGTTGATAAGGCTGTAGAGGGCCACGCTTGTGAACTGGCCGCTCATTTCTGTGCCCAAATCGTCTAAAATCAAAAGGTCTGCGGCCATGGAGCTCTCCGTCTCCTGACGGCAGGTTTCGTCCCGCTCGAACCGGGCCCGCTCCAACTTGGTGAAGAACTGGGAGGCGGTCTCGTAGGCCACGGAGAAGCCCCGGTCAGCCACCGCCCTGGCAATGCAGGCGGAGAGAAAGGTCTTACCCAGGCCGGTGTTGCCAGAGAGCAGCAGATTGTCGGATTTTAAAGAGAAGAACATGGCGTAGGCCCGGCAGTCCTTCAGATTCTTTTCCATAATGGTCCGGGGGCTGACGCCGTATTTTGGGTCTACCCGGTCTGGATATAAGGTCAAATCAAAGTGACTAAAGCTGTCCCGGGTGCCGGAGAGGATGGATACCTCCCGCTTCTGCTCCTGACGGCACAGCTCCTGGAGGCATTCACACATCTGGGAGCCCACGTACCCCGTGCCTCCGCAGATGGTGCAGATGGGAGTCTCATCCAGGAATCCTTCTTCAAAATATTCCTTGGCGAGTCTTGCCCGCTCCTCCTGAAGCCCTTTGTTCTGCTCCCGGAGTTTTAGCAGGGCTTCCCGGCCGTCGGAACCTGCCAGGAAGGCGGCCTGGGCGGTCTGGGCCATGGTGACCCGGAGCTGACGGTCGATTTCACGGATGCGGGGCACCTGCTCATAGGCAAGGGCCAGATGCTGCCGGTTTTCAGACTCCCGGTCCTCTTTGGCCTGGGCCAGGCGGGCACGGGCCCGGCGGACCACATCAGAACTGTATCCCATGGTTTATCCCTCCTGGAACATCCGCTTGATGGCGGCTGCTTCGTCTTCGTCCAATCCCCGGCGCTCGGTGCGGACATCCGGTTTCTTATCCCCAGCCCGGACAGCCTGGGCGGTGTGGAGCCCGGCTTCGTGCCAGCGCTGCAAAATCTTGTTCATGTATGCCCAGTTGAGGCCGCCGGTATTCAGGCAGGTCCGCTCATAGGCCATGGAAACGGCCTCGTTGTCAAAGCCCATTTCCAGCCAGCTCTGGGCGTAGCGCTCCTCAGCGGCGGTGAGGTTCCGGCCGTGGATCTGCAGGACATCCATGAGCTGGGCCAGCCGGGAAGAGCGGACGTTCTGGGCCTGAATAAAGGCGGAGGCCTCTTCAATGCTGTCGATGCCCCGCTCTGCCCAGGCGTAGGCCTCTTTTTCGATGGTCCGCAGGCTGGGGTTCCGATTGCTCCCCCGGCGGCGGGCCCGGTCCTTGCAGTAGCACACCAGCATCTGGATGACCTCCACTGGCATGTTGAGATACCGGACGAAGCCCAGCAGGATCTTCAGCTCCTCCGTGTTCAGGTTCCGGCCCAGCAGCCGCTGGACCTCTCCGTAGAGCCCCCGGAAGGAGGCATCGGAGTCCATGGTGGTGAGCACATCCCGCTCCGTGTAGTCCGGCCGCTCTCCGGGGGCGATGCGCACCGTCCGCTCCTCCGGCCACAGCCCCAGCTGCCGCAGAGAGGCAGTGGCAAGAGAGAGCCGGGAGGTATTCAGCTTCAGGTCGTCACCGGCCCGGTCCGGGTCGTTGCCGCAGGAGATATAAAGGTACAGCAGCGCCGCATCGGGACTGGCTGCCCCCAGGAGCTTGCGCATATCTGTTTCCGATACTGTAATGGAATCCGTTACCATAGTGTTTCCCTCGAATATTGATCAGTCCATCCATTATACAGAAGAAGACGGAAATTGTCAAAAGAAAAACCCTCTCCTGGGAGAGGGTGGACCGGGCAGAGCCCGGGACGGGTGTGGGGCGGTATATGATCCGGCCTGGTTCTGCCCCTCATCCGTCTCGGCTGCGCCGAGCCACCTTCCCCTGGGGGAAGGCTTTTTTACCGCTTTTCCGTAAACGCCGGGTCAAAGTGTACGTTCAGGTGGGGATAGGTCATTTCAATGCCCTGCTGATCAAAAATGTCCTTCACCCGCTGATTGACGACGAAGTACACGTCCCAGTAGTCCGGCGTCTTGGTCCAGAACCTGAGAATATAGTTGATGGCGTTGTCCCCGTAGCTGTCTACGGCGGCAAAGGGGGCGGGGTCCAGAAGGGCATTGTCTACGGTGGCGGCCTGGACCAGGGCATCGATGACCTTCTGGGTGGGAGCATCGTAGCTGGCGCTGATCTGGAGCTCTGCCCGGCGGGTGGGGTTGGCGGAGTAATTTACCACTGTGGCGGACATGACGGTGCTGTTGGGGATGCACACCACCTTGTTTTCAAGGGTCACCAGCCGGGTATAGGTCATGTCGATGGAGGAGACGGTGCCGCTCAGGTCCCCGATGTCCACATAGTCCCCGGAGTGGAAGGGATGGGTTGTCAGCAGGGTGAAGCCCCCGAAGACGTTGGCCAGCATATTCTGCAACGAAAGGGAAATGGACAGGGTCAGCACGCTGGCCAGGGCCACCACGCCGGTGACATCGATGCCCAGGCAGGCGGCGATGCTTAAGCCCAGCAGCAGATAGAGCCCCACCTTGGTCAGGGAGTAGACAAGGCTGTGAGCCGCCTTTTCCAAATGGGTCTTTTCCAGGGCGGTCCGCTCCAGCCGCAGCACCAGGCGGATGACAAACAGTCCGATGGCCAGGGTGGCGACGGCGGAAAGGGTTCGGTTCAAAACAAAGGTACCGGCTCCGGAGAACCAGTTTGAAAAATTGAAAGCTTCCATAGGATACCTCCCGGTCTGGCAAAGAATACATCCCTATTATAATCGGCCCCGGGGTCCATTTCAAGAGAAAAGGAGAAAAGCGTCATGATGGAGACAGAAAAATGACAATTCGTCATTTTCTATAAAAATATACAATTGTGGTTGTTAATACCGCCGAATTCTTGTGAAATACAGGCTCTTGCATCCCAATCAAGGGATGATATAATATCTGCGTTCTAGATGAAGAAATTATGAAAAGAGGCATTCTATATGGAATACTTGCTTGCCATTGGTCTGGCCATGTTTGCCGGACTGTTTTTATCCCGTCTGACTTCCAAGTTCAATCTGCCTGACGTTACCAGCTATCTGGTGGCGGGCCTGCTGATCGGGCCCTTGGGCCTGGGCGCACTGGGCATCCCCCATCTGGGCCTGCCCTCCTACGAGTTTGTAGATAAGCTGGGACTTATCAGCGATATTTCCCTGGGCTTCATCGCCTTCTCCATCGGACCGGAGTTCCGGCTGGAGCAGATGAAGCACATCGGCAAACAGGCAACGGTCATTGCCATCTTCCAGGCCCTGTCAGCCACCATCTTCGTGGATGTGGGTCTGCTGATCCTGCACCTGTTCCTGGGGGACACCCTGCCGGTTTCCACCTGCATCATGCTGGGCGCTATTGCCACGGCAACTGCCCCTGCAGCTACCGTCATGGTCATTAACCAGTATAAGGCCAAGGGCCCCCTGACGGACATCCTGCTGCCCATCGTCGCCCTGGACGATGCTGTGGGCCTCATCGTCTTCGCTGTGTCCTCCGGCATTGCCAAGGCCCTGATCTCCGGTACCGTGAACATCGTATCTCTGATCGTGAATCCCACCATTGAGATCGTGGCCTCTCTGGCTCTGGGCGCTGCCCTGGGCTGGGTGTTCAGCGTGGTGGAGAAGTTCTTCAATTCCCGGTCCAAGCGTCTGAGCCTGGCCGTGGCTTTCGTCTTCCTGTGCACCGCTTTCTCCAAAGTGGAGCTGGATTTTGCGAACGGTGTGTCCGTCGGATTTTCTCCTCTGCTGGTGTGCATGATGTGCGGCACCATCTTCTGCAACCTGTGTGACTTCTCCGAGGAGATCATGTACCGGGTGGACCGCTGGACCGGCCCTGTGTACGTCCTCTTCTTCGTCCTCTCCGGCGCGGAGCTGGATCTGCGGGTCTTTGCCAGCGCCGCCGTTGTGGGTATCGGCCTGGTGTACATTCTCATGCGTTCCGCCGGCAAGATCACCGGCGCGGACGTGAGCTCCCGGTTCATGAAGTGCCCGCCTCAGGTTTGCAAGTACTTGGGCATCACCCTGCTGCCTCAGGCCGGTGTGGCCCTGGGCATGTCTGCCACCGTGGCTGCGGACTTCGGCGCCGAGGGTGCCATCATCCGCAACATCGTCTTGTTCTCCGTGCTGATCTACGAACTGGTTGGACCTATCCTGACCAAGATCGCCCTGACCGACGCCGGAGAGATCACCCCCAAGACCATCTCCAACCGCGGCGTTATGCCGGAGGAGCTGAAGCGGTAAAGACTCGGCGAAGCCCTTGCCTCTCCCTTTGGGAGAGGTGCCCGCAGGGCGGAGAGGGCCCTCTCAGTCAGCTTCGCTGCCAGCTCCCCCAGAGGGGGAGCCAAGAAAAGCCTTCCCATTCCGGAAGGCTTTTTTTCATACCCTATTGACCTTTTCTACCGAAATCGGTATAATAAAACCATCTATTATAGACAAGGAGTGTATCTTCCATGTACTATCATATGCACGTTGCCGGGCTGGAGCGGGATCTGCCCATCTGTCCGGTGAATGACAATCTGTCCATTGCCGGCTTCATCATCTTCGGTGACCAGGAGCTGACCGTGGCCTGTGCCCGGGAGCTGCTGAAAAAGGCGCCGGAGTACGACTACATCATCACTGCCGAGGCCAAGGGCATTCCTCTGGCCCACGAAATGGCCCGTCAGGCCGGGGACAAGAAGTATTTCGTCGCCCGGAAGGGGCCCAAGCTGTACATGCGGGATACCTTCGGCGTGGCCGTCCGCTCCATCACCACCGACAAGGAGCAGCACCTGTACCTGGACGGCCAGGATGCCAAGCTCATCAAGGGCAAGCGTGTCCTGATTCTGGACGACGTGATCTCCACCGGCGAGAGCCTGAAGGCCCTAGAAGCCCTGGTGGAGAAGGCTGGCGGCATCATCTGCGGCCGCATGGCGATTCTTGCCGAGGGCGACGCTAAGGACCGGGAAGACATCATCTACCTGGAGCCCCTGCCCCTCTTCAACGCCGACGGCACCGAAAAGTAAGGAGAAACGCCTATGTTCTGCCCCAAGTGCGGCAATCTGCTGAACGATAACGAAAAATACTGCCGCTCCTGCGGCGCAAAGGTCGAGCGGGCCGAGAGCAAGGTCAACGCCCCCTGCGACCATCCCCACGGTGCCACGGAGCTGCCCCCGGTGACGCTGGGAGAGGCCGTCCGGCTGTTCTTCACCCGCTATGTGGATTTTGAGGGCCGCTCCCGCCGCAGCGAATTCTGGGGGGCCCAGCTGGCCCTGTGGATCGCTACGGCGCTGGTGAACCTGGTGCTGCGGGACAGTCTGCTCACCAGCTTCTGGACCCTGGCCACCTTCCTGCCCAGTCTGGCCCTTTCCATCCGGCGGCTCCACGACATCGGCAAGAGCTGGGTCCATTACCTGTGGAACCTGCTCCCCGTGGCGGGGCAGATCATCCTGCTGTATTACTTCTGCAAGGACAGCGAGCCCCACGCCAATGCCTGGGGAGAGAGCTCCAAGTATCCCGGATAAACAAGAATATTATTTTTTAAGGAGAGATAAAAATGGACAACACTTTGAAAGACACCCCTTCCGTATCCCCTATCGAGGCTACGCGCCTGTTCTTCACCCGCTATGTGGATTTTAAGGGCCGCTCCCGCCGCAGCGAGTTCTGGTGGGCCACTCTGGTTACCACTGTCATTAGCTCCGTTCTGGGCATTGTCTGCAAGAATCTGCAGATCATTCCCAACATCTGGTCTCTGGCGATTCTGCTGCCCACGGTGGCTGTCGCCATCCGCCGCCTCCATGATGTGGGCAAGAGCTGGGTCTGGTACCTGTGGAACCTGCTGCCTGTGGTGGGCCAGATCATCCTGATCGTTCAGTTCTGTAAGGACGGCGAAGAGGAAGCCAACGCCTGGGGAGAGAGCCCCAAGTATCACGCGTAACACTGCGCATCCCAACGGACCGGTTTTTGCCGGTCCGTTTTTGCGTCTTGCAAAAGTGCGTTCCATGTGCTATGATGGCACCGACAACCGGGGAGCTCGCGCCAAGCGGGCTGAGAGTGGGCTGTGTCGCCCTGACCCGCAAACCTGATTTGGGTAATGCCAACGTAGGGATATATAGCCGAATTGTGCTCCTTTGGAATGGGATTCGGATATGTCTGAGCTGGCGTATCCGGGTTTCACTTGAAAGGAGCTATTTTTTATGCTGGGAACCTGTTTGGATCAAGTCCGGAAGACTGTGCCGCTGGTGCACAACATCACCAACTATGTAACGGTGAACGATGTGGCTAATATTCTGCTGGCCTGCGGCGGCAGCCCCATTATGTCCGACGAGCCGGAGGATGTGGAGGATATCACCTCCATCTGCGGCGGCCTGAACATCAACATCGGCACCCTGAATCAGCGGAGCATCGAGGGGATGTTCCGGGCCGGGAAAAAGGCGGCGGAGCTGGGCCATGTGCTGCTGCTGGACCCGGTGGGTGCCGGGGCATCCAGGCTGCGGACCAATACGGCCGTGGGCCTTATGAAAGAACTGCCCTTTACGGTGATCCGGGGCAATATCTCCGAGATCAAGACTCTGGCTCTGGGCAGCGGCACCACCAAGGGGGTGGATGCTGATGTGGCCGACGCCGTCCGGGAGGAGAATCTGGATGCCGCCGTGGCCTTTGTAAAGGACTTTGCGAAAAAGGCCCGGACCATTGTGGCCGTCACCGGAGCCATTGACCTGGTCAGCGACGGGGAGACATGCTATGTCATCCGCAACGGCAGACCGGAGATGGGCCGCATCACCGGTACTGGCTGCCAGCTCTCCGGCATGATGACCGCCTTCTTAGTGGCAAATCCTGACAATCATCTGGAGGCCGCTGCTGCCGCCGTCTGCGCCATGGGCCTGGCGGGGGAGCTGGGCTGGAAAGCCATGCAGCCCGGGGAGGGCAATTCCACCTATCGGAACCGGATCATCGATGCCATCTTTAACATGGACGGCAGCATTCTGGAGGAAGGCGCCCGGTATGAAGTGCGATAAAAACGATCTGCTTCTCTACGCCGTGACGGACCGGCACTGGCTGAACGGCCGGAGCCTCCGGCAGGTGGTGGAGGAGAGCCTGGACGGCGGCGTGACCATGGTCCAGCTCCGGGAAAAGCAGCTGGAGGAGGGGGCCTTTCTGGAGGAGGCCAAGGAGCTCCAGGCGCTGTGCCGGCAGCGGCACATTCCCTTCCTGGTCAACGACAATGTGGACATCGCTCTGGCCATGGACGCCGACGGGGTCCACGTGGGTCAGAGCGATATGGAGGCCCTGGATGTCCGCAAAAAGCTGGGGCCGGACAAGATCATCGGCGTTTCCGCCCAGACCGTGGAGCAGGCCTTGCTTGCCCAGGCCCACGGGGCGGACTATCTGGGGGTGGGGGCCGTATTTCCCACCGGCTCCAAGGACGACGCTGTGGAGGTGCCCTTTGAGACCTTGAAGGCCATCTGCCAGGCAGTGCGCATTCCCGTGGTGGCCATCGGCGGCATTTCCAAAACCAATGTGAAAAAGCTCAGGGGCAGCGGCATCTGCGGCGTGGCGGTGATCAGCGCCATCTATGGAGCCCTGGACATTGAAAAGGCCGCCAGGGAGCTGAAAGAGGCCACCCGGGCCATGGTGGAAGCATGATCCGGGGGGCCATTTTCGACCTGGATGGGGTGCTCTTGGATTCTCTTTCCATCTGGGAAGACCTGGGGGCCCGGTATCTGCGGGCCAAAGGCATCCCGCCGGAAGAGAATTTGGGCAAAAAGCTCTTCCCCATGAGCATGGAGCAGGGGGCCCGGTACATGAAGGACCACTACGCCCTGCCGGAATCGGCAGAAGAGATCGCAGAGGGCCTGAAAGCTCTTTTGGAGCACTTCTACTTCGAAGAGGTCTCCGCCAAGCCCGGGGCTGAGGAACTGCTGTCCCGTTTGTGCGCCCAGGGCATCCCCCTGGCTGCCGCCACCTCCAGCCCCCGCCCTCATGTGACGGCGGCCCTGGAGAGGCTGGGTCTGCTCAGGTACTTCCGGGAGATTTTCACCACCGGAGAGCTGGGCACCAGCAAGCACCGGCCGGATATCTATTTCCTGGCCGCCAAAGCGTTGGAAACAAAACCGGAGGAAACCATGGTCCTGGAGGACTCCCTCTACGCCCTGGAAACTGCCAAAGCCGCCGGATTTTACACCGTGGGGGTATATGACCCCCTGGGGGAACCGGACCAGCAGACCCTGAAACAAGAGGCGGAGCAGTATATCCGAAGCCTGTCAGAAGTAGAAATTTCATAATCCCCAGCGGTCCACCGGGGGCACCACCTTGGGCCGCTTTAGAAAACCTTGCTGTCAAAAAAGAAAGGAAGTAACCAGTATGAAAACAGCATTGACCATTGCGGGAAGCGATTCCTGCGGAGGCGCCGGGATCCAGGCAGACATCAAGACCATGACGGCCAACGGGGTCTACGCCCTGTGCGCCGTCACCGCCCTGACTGCCCAGAACACCCTCGGCGTCACAGACATTTTAGAGTCCAACCCCCATTTTCTGGAGGAGCAGCTGGATGCCGTGTTCACGGATATTTTTCCGGACGCGGTAAAGATCGGCATGGTCTCCTCTGTAGAGCTCATCGAGGCCATTGCCCGGAAACTGCGGCAGTACGGCCCCAAGCATATTGTGGTGGACCCAGTGATGGTGGCTACCTCCGGGGCCCGGCTCCTGAAGCCCGACGCTGTGGAGGCCCTGACCCGGGAGCTGCTGCCTCTGGCAGAGGTGGTGACGCCCAATATTCCTGAGGCGGAGATCCTCTCCGGCATGGAGATCCGCAGCGCCCAGGACATGGAGACCGCGGCGAAGGTCATCAGCGAAAAATACGGCTGCCGGGTCCTGTGCAAGGGCGGCCACCAGGTGAATGATGCAGATGATCTGCTGTATCAGGATGGGGAAAAGCACTGGTTCCACGGCAAGCGGATCGATAACCCCAACACCCACGGCACCGGCTGCACCTTATCCAGCGCCATTGCGGCAAACCTTGCCAAGGGCTATGTCCTGCCCCAGGCGGTGGAGCGGGCCAAGGCCTATATTTCCGGGGCTTTGGCCGCCATGCTGGACCTGGGTCAGGGGTCCGGGCCTATGGACCATATGTTCAATCTGGAAGGGGAGTTCGTGAAATGAAAAAGACCTCTACCTTCCAAAACGGCCTTATCTGGTTCGGGGCCGGTGTCTCCCTGGCGGAGATTTTGACGGGCACTGCCTTTGCATCCCTTGGCTTTGGCCAGGGCCTGCTGGCGATTTTTCTGGGGCATCTGATTGGCGGGGCCATGATGCTCCTGGCGGGGCTCATCGGCGGCCATACCGGCCGCAGCGCCATGGAGACCGTAAAAATGAGCTTCGGTCAGAAGGGCGGCCTCCTCTTTGCCCTGGTGAACATCCTCCAGCTGGTGGGCTGGACCGCCATTATGATCTATGACGGGGCATTGGCCGTTGGGGGCATCTTCCCGGCAGGCTCCTGGATCTGGTGCCTGGTCATCGGGGCACTGATCCTACTGTGGATCGTCGTGGGCATCCGGGACCTGGGCATCCTGAACAAGGTGACTATGGCTCTGCTGTTCTGCCTGACCCTGGTGCTGTGCAAGGTGATCTTCTTCTCCGGCGGCACCTTGACCCCGGCAGGGGAGACCATGACCTTCGGCGCGGCGGTGGAGCTGGCGGTGGCCATGCCCCTGTCCTGGCTGCCCCTCATCAGTGACTATACCCGGGAGGCGGAGAAGCCCACCCAGGCCAGCGTAGTCAGTGTGGTGGTCTACGGCCTGGTGTCCTGCTG
>JBNMIH010000023.1:0-36887 GCA_050873165.1 Faecousia sp. | reverse complement strand
GCATTGAGGTCCGGCTGAGTGTGGACTACCTGGAGCACAAGGCGGAGTTGGATGCCTTGGCGGAAAAGGTCGTTTATACCGGGCCCATCGATGCCTATTTCGGCTATAAACTGGGCACTTTGGAATACCGCTCCGTGCGGTTTGAAACGGAGCTCCTGGACAAGCCCAATTTCCAGGGCAATGCGGCGGTGAATTACACGGACCGTGAAACGCCCTGGACCCGGATCATCGAGCACAAATGGTTTGAATTTGGCAAAGATGAAAACGGCAATGAGTTGCCTAAGACCATCATCAGCCGGGAGTATTCTTCCGAATGGAAGCCGGGGGATGAACCCTATTACCCGGTGAACGACGCCAAAAACGGGGCGCTATATGCTGAATATAAGAAGCTGGCGGATGCGGAGACTAAGGTCATCTTTGGCGGACGGTTGGGGGAATACAAGTATTATGATATGGATCAAGTAATCGCTGCAGTATTAGATAAGTGCAAACAAGAGTTATAAAATACAATTGTTTAAAATAAGAAGGGATCAAGATACAGGATGACCACAACCCTACTCATCATGGCCGCCGGCATCGGCAGCCGCTTCGGCACCGGCATCAAACAGCTGGAGCCGGTTGACAACTCCAACCACATCATCATGGACTACTCCATCCATGATGCAATCGAGGCCGGTTTCAACCGTGTCGTATTCATCATCCGGAAGGATATCGAGAAGGCATTCAAAGAGGCCATTGGTGAACGCATTGCCTCTATTTGCTCCGCACACAATGTAACCGTGGACTACGCATTCCAGGATATCCACGATATCCCCGGCACCCTGCCCGAGGGCCGTACAAAGCCATGGGGAACCGGGCAGGCCGTGCTTGCAGCAAAGAAGATCATCGATACGCCGTTTATTGTCATCAATGCAGACGATTACTATGGTAAGGAAGGCTTCCAGGCCGTCCATGCGTATCTGGTGAATGGCGGCAAGTCCTGCATGGCAGGGTTTGTACTGAAGAACACCCTGTCTGATAACGGCGGTGTGACCCGCGGCATCTGCAAGATGGATGGGGAGAACAACCTGACCGAAGTTGTGGAGACCAAGAACATTGTAAAGACCGCAGCCGGAGCAGAAGCAAACGGTACGGTCATCGACACGGATTCTCTGGTGTCTATGAACATGTGGGGCCTGACTCCCGAGTTTCTCACGGCACTGGAAGAAGGATTCGAAGCGTTCTTTGAAAAGGAAGTGCCGGGTGATCCGCTGAAAGCGGAGTATCTGATCCCGATTTTCATCGGTGAGCAGCTGAAGGAAGGCAAAATGTCCGTAAAGGTTCTGAAGAGCAATGATACCTGGTATGGCATGACCTATCACGAAGACGTCGCAGCGGTAAAGGACAGCTTCCAGAAGATGCTGGAAAGCGGTGTGTACAAGGCTGACCTGTTCAGTGATCTGTAGGAGAAAGCCTTCAATCTGCAATATTCCAACCTTTCCATAAAAAACGAGAGAATTGCTTGCCAATTCCCTCGTTTTCGTTTATAATACCCGAAGAGAAAAAACCATCGAAAAGGAGCGCCCGCCTATGTTGACCCCGGATTTCAGAAGGCCCCTGCCCGATTACCCGGAGCTGCAGGATTTCTTGGTGATGTATGCGGTCCACCAGTTCAACCGCCGGGATAAGGCCCTGCTGACGGAGCCGCTGGATGTGCTGAAGGTGACTGCCCGGGTCGCGTATTACATACAGATATTCCTGTGGCTGCACCAGATCGAGGATTATGTCGTGGACCTGGAGCACGATGAGCTCTTCCGGGGTGTGGACATCACCGCCAAGAAGACCAGGCCCCGGAACTTCCTGAACCTGGATATCGTGGTCCACAAGCGTGCTACCGAGGAGAAGGAGTCGGTCAATGCGCTGTGCATCGAGATCAAGGAGGACGGCAAGCAGAAGGGCAACAAGGCCCAGGAAAACCGGCTGCAGAAGCTGACCGACCCCCAATGGAGCTTCGGCTATCCTTCGGCCTATGTCCTGTGCGCCGAGTTCAAAAGTGACAACCGGCGGAACCTGAAGGTCAAGCGGGTCTTCCGGGAGGGGGAGAAGACCCAGCTGATCGAATCTCCTTTTAATTGACGGACCCTATTTTTCCATATCGATAACGGAGGACAAACTATGTCTCTTTTCAAAAACAAAACTCTGATGATCACCGGCGGCACCGGCTCCTTTGGCAACGCTGTGCTGAACCGCTTCCTGGCCACCGACATTGCCGAGATCCGCATCTTCTCCCGGGACGAGAAGAAGCAGGATGACATGCGCCACGAGTACCAGGCGAAGATGCCGGAGGTGGCGAACAAGATCAAATTCTACATCGGCGATGTCCGGGACCTGCAGTCCGTCCGGGGGGCTATGAGCGGGGTGGACTACATCTTCCACGCTGCCGCCCTGAAGCAGGTGCCTTCCTGCGAGTTTTTCCCTATGGAGGCTGTGCGGACCAATGTCATCGGCACGGACAACGTGCTTACCGCCGCCATCGAGGCGGGGGTAGAGTGCGTCATCTGTCTGTCCACCGATAAGGCGGCCTACCCCATCAACTCCATGGGCATGACCAAAGCCATAGAGGAGAAGGTAGCCATTGCCAAGTCCCGCATGTCCGGCAAGACCAAGATCTGCTGCACCCGCTACGGCAACGTCATGTGCTCCCGGGGCTCCGTCATCCCCCTGTGGATCGACCAGATCCAGTCCGGCAACCCCATCACCGTCACCGAGCCCAATATGACCCGGTTCATCATGAGCCTGGAAGAGGCAGTGGACCTGGTGCTCTTTGCCTTCGAGCACGGAGAGAACGGGGACCTGCTCATTAAGAAGGCCCCCGCCTGCACCATCCGCACCCAGGCGGAAGCCGTCTGTGAGCTCTTCGGCGGCAAGAAGGAGGACATCAAGGTCATCGGCATCCGCCATGGGGAGAAGATGTACGAGACCCTGCTCACCAACGAGGAATGCGCCAAGGCCATCGACATGGGCGACTTCTACCGGGTCCCTGCCGACAACAGGGGGCTCAACTACGACAAATATTTCAAAGAGGGCGACGAGGGCCGGAATACCCTGACGGAGTTCAACTCCAACAACACCCGCCGCCTGAACCTGGAAGAAACCAAGCAGACCATTGCCGCTCTGGCCTACATCCAGCAGCGGATGGCGGAGAAATAAAGATGGAACATAATTTCAAATGGAAAAACGACGGCCGCACCAAGATCATGATCGGCTGCGGCACCCGGCCGGAGATCATCCGGCTGGCCGCCGTCATCAAGCGCTGCCGGGAATATTTTGACTGCTGCGTGGTCTACTACAACCAGAACTGGGACCGGAACCTGAGCACCGTCTTCTGGGAGGACTTCGAGCTGAAAAACACCTTCGGCCAGTTCGGGCCGGACATCCTGGTCCCTGTGGTGGGGGACAACCTGGGGGTCACCTGCGGAAACATCCTGGGCCGGAGCTATGAGCTCCTCAGCGAATTGCAGCCCGACGGTTACCTGGTGCTGGGGGACACCAACAGCTGCCTCAGCGCCATCTCCGCCAAGCGGCTGCACATCCCTCTGTTCCACATGGAAGCGGGCAACCGCTGCAAGGACGAGTGCCTGCCGGAGGAGACCAACCGCCGGATCGTGGACGTGATCTCTGATGTGAACCTGTGCTACTCAGAGTTCGCCCGGAAGTACCTGGCGGACACGGGCCTGCCCAAGGAGCGGACCTATATGACCGGCTCCCCCATGGCAGAGGTGCTGCGGATGAATCTGAATAAGATCCAGAAAAGCGACGTCCTGGACCGACTGGGGCTGAAGAAGGATCAATATATCCTTCTGTCCGCCCATCGGGAGGAGAATATCGATTCCGAACAGAACTTCCTGAGCCTCTTCACCGCCATCAACGCCCTGGCGGAGAAGTACAATATGCCCATCCTCTATTCCTGCCACCCCAGAAGCCGTAACCGGCTGGAGAAGAGCGGCTTCAAACTGGATCCCCGGGTCCGGGTCAACGAGCCCCTGGGCTTCAATGACTACAACAAGCTCCAGATGAACGCCCTGGCCATTGTCTCCGATTCCGGCACTCTGCCGGAGGAGAGCAGCTTCTATCTCTCCATCGGCCACCCCATCGCCGCCGTGTGCATCCGCACCAGCACCGAGCGCCCTGAGGCCTTGGAGGCCGGGGATTTCATTCTGGCGGGCATCACGACCAAGGAACTGCTGAATGCCACCGACATGGCCATTGACATGAAGCAGAAGGGCATCCTGGGCAAGCCCTGCCCCGACTATACCGACGAGACCGTCTCCATGAAGGTGGTCCGCATCATCCAGGGCTACGTCAATGTGGTCAATAAGATGGTTTGGAGGAAGAACGGATGAATATTCTGGTCACCGGGGCCAAAGGCATGGTGGGCACCGCTCTGTGCGCCAACCTGAAAAACATCCGGGACGGCAAAAACCGCACCCGGCCCAATATCCACATTGATGAGATCTACGAGTACGATATGCAGTCCACCCCGGAAGAGCTGGACGCCTACTGTGCGAAAGCCGACTTCGTCTTTAACCTGGCCGGTGTGAACCGCCCGGAAAATCCCGAAGATT
Source organism: Faecousia sp. (assembly GCA_050873165.1). GTDB lineage: Bacteria > Bacillota > Clostridia > Oscillospirales > Oscillospiraceae > Faecousia. The sequence continues at coordinate 32,283 of JBNMIH010000023.1, read as the reverse complement.
TCATGAAGGGCAATTTTGGCTTTGCCTCAGACCTTCTGAACTGCCTGAAAAAGCACGGCAACAAGGCAGCCATCATGCTCTCTTCCTCTGTCCAGGCCACCCTGGCGGGGCGGTTCGGCAACTCGGAATACGGCTGCAGCAAGAAGGCGGGGGAAGAGCTCTTCTTTGACTACGCCAAGGAGACCGGGGCGAAAGTCGCCGTCTACCGCTTTGTCAACCTCATGGGCCACAGCCGCCCCAAGTACAACAGCGCCATCTCCACCTTCTGCTGGGCGGTGGCCAACGACGAGCCCTTCACCGTCAACGACCGCTCTACAGAGCTGGAGGTGCTCTACATCGACGATCTGGTGGAGGGAATGTTCGACCTGCTGGAGGGGAAGGAGCAGCATTGCGAGTTCGACGGTGTGGAGACCGTCCTGACGGAAAATGGCCGTTACTGCTGTGTCCCTGGCTCTCATAAGGTCACTTTGGGCGAAATTGTGGACCTACTGGTGGAATTTAAGAACCAGCCTGTCTCCCTGTTGATGCCGAAAATGCCGGAGGGCAGCTTTGCCAAGAAGCTCTTCAGCCTGTATCTGACCTACCTGCCCAAGGAGAAGTTCAAGTACGCGCTGAAGATGAACTGTGACGCCCGGGGCAGCTTCACCGAGCTGGTCCACACCACCGATTGCGGCCAGGTGAGCATCAATGTCTCGAAGCCCGGCATCACCAAGGGCCAGCATTGGCACAACTCCAAATGGGAGCAGTTCATTGTGGTCCACGGCCACGGCCTGATCCAGGAGCGGAACATCCACACGAATGAAACGGTGGAGTTTGAGGTCTCCGGCGACAGGATCGAGTCCGTCTATATGATCCCCGGCTGGACCCACAATATCATCAACCTCTCCGACACCGAGGACCTGGTGACTGTTATGACCTGCAACGAGATTTTCGACCCGGGCCGCCCGGATACATTCGGGGAGCCGGTATAAAAGGGAACTGCCGCGGCTGATCACCGCGGCAGTTCCCTTATACCTGATAGAATTCTTTGTACCATTTTGCGAACTTCCGCAGGCCCTCCCGCAGGGGCGTGGCGGGCTTGAAGCCGAAATCTTGCTCCAGAGGGGTGGTGTCAGCGTAGGTTACGGGGACATCGCCCGGCTGCATGGGCACCAGCTCCTTGTGGGCCTCGAAGTCGTAGTCGGCGGGGAGAACTCCCGCGGCCACCAGCTCCTCGGAGAGGATCTGGACGAAGTCCAGGAGATTTTCCGGATCACTGTTGCCGATGTTGTATACGGCGTAGGGGGGGATGGGCAGGCCGTCCGCCCCGTTTTTCTTGTCCGGGGCCCCCTGCATCACCCGCAGGACGCCCTCGACAATGTCGTCCACATAGGTGAAGTCCCGCTTACAGTTGCCGTAGTTGAAGATCTGGATGGTCTGGCCCTTCAGAAGCTTGTTGGTAAAGCCGAAGTAGGCCATATCCGGCCGCCCGGCAGGCCCATAGACGGTAAAGAACCGCAAACCGGTGGAGGGAATGTTGTAGAGCTTCGAGTAGGCGTGGGCCATAAGTTCATTGCTCTTCTTGGTGGCGGCGTAGAGGGAGACGGGGTTATCTACCTTGTCCTCGGTGGAGTAGGGGACTTTCTTGTTGGTGCCGTAGACGCTGGAAGAGGAGGCGTAGACCAGGTGCTCCACGGGATTGTGGCGGCAGGCCTCCAGGATGTTGTAGAAGCCGATGAGGTTGCTCTGGATGTAGGCATCCGGATCGGTAATGGAGTACCGGACTCCGGCCTGGGCGGCCAGGTTCACCACCACATCGGACTTGTATTCGGCGAAAATGGCGTCCACAGCCTCCCGGTCGGCAATGTCACCCTTTACGAAGGTCCAGGCGGATTCCGGATGCCTGGCGGCACGGGCCTGGATCTGGGTCAGGCGCCAATCCTTGATAGAGACATCGTAGTAGTTGTTCAGATTGTCGATACCGACGATCTTCACCGGGGACACCATATCCAGAAGCTTCAGGACCAGGTTGGAGCCAATGAAGCCTGCGGCACCGGTGACGAAAATGGTTTTGTTTTGAAGATCAATTTTTTCCATGGCGCTGCCTCAATCCCTCTTGAAAATATCCCGGGTAAAGACCTTGTCTTGTACGTCGTCAAGGCAAGGATCGTACCGGTTGGCGATGATGCAGTGGGACTGCTTCTTGAATTTCTCCAGGTCGTTGACAACCCTGGAGCCGAAGAAGGTCTCGCCGTCCTGCAGGGTGGGCTCATAGATGATGACGGTGGCCCCTTTGGCCTTGATCCGCTTCATAACGCCCTGGATGGCGCTCTGGCGGAAATTATCGGAGTTGGCTTTCATGGTCAGCCGGTATACGCCCACGACGGTCTCTCCCTCTTTGCTGGCGCTCCAGCTGTCGTTGGCTTCGTAGCCGCCGGCCATTTCCAGCACCTGGTCGGCGATGAAGTCCTTCCGGGTCCGGTTGCTTTCCACAATGGCGGTCATCATGTTCTGGGGCACATCCTCAAAGTTGGCCAGCAGCTGTTTGGTGTCCTTGGGCAGGCAGTAGCCGCCGTAGCCAAAGCTGGGGTTGTTGTAATGGGTGCCGATCCGGGGGTCCAGGCACACGCCGTCGATGATATCCTTGGTGCACAGGCCCTTGGTCTCGGCGTAGGTGTCCAACTCGTTGAAGTAGCTGACCCGCAGGGCCAGGTAGGTATTGGCAAAGAGCTTTACGGCCTCGGCTTCGGTAAAGCCCATGAAGAGGGTGGGGATATCTTCCTTGATGGCGCCCTGCTGCAGCAAAGAAGCGAAAATCTCTGCCTGCTCCCGGCTTTCGGCGTCGCAGGAGACGATGATCCGGCTGGGGTAGAGGTTGTCGTACAGAGCTTTGGACTCTCTCAGAAACTCCGGACTGAAGAGAATGTTGACGGTGCCGTACTTCGCCCGGACGGAAGCGGTGTAGCCAACGGGGATGGTTGACTTGATGACCATAGTGGCGCTGGGGTTCACCTTCAGCACCAGCTCAATGACGGCTTCTACGGCGGAGGTATCGAAGTAGTTCTTCTTGCTGTCGTAGTTGGTGGGGGCGGCAATGACCACAAAGTCCGCGTCCCGGTAGGCGGCTTCTCCATCCAGTGTGGCGGTCAGGTCCAGATCCTTTTCGGCCAGATATTTTTCAATGTATTCATCCTGAATGGGGGACTTGCGATGATTGATGAGGTCCACCTTTTCGGGGATGATGTCCACGGCGGTGACGTGGTTGTGCTGGCTCAGCAGGGTGGCAATGGACAGGCCCACATAGCCCGTACCGGCCACGGCCACATTGTACCGCTTGGCAGGGGCGGCCTTGGGGGCAGCCTTGGCATCGTCTGCATACAGGTCGATGATCTCAAAGCCCAGGGCCTCCGCCAGGGCCTCCAGCTGCTCGATAGAGGGCTTGAAGGTCATGTTTTCCAACTGACCGATCATAGAGCGGTTGATGCCGGTCAGCTTCGCCAGGTCGATCTGCGTCAGGCCCTTTTCCTTGCGGTTCTTTTTTACGGTTTCGGCCAAAAGAGAGAAGGAGAGCTTCTTCATATGAAAATATCCTTTCCAAAATGATAGAATTTATATCATTATAAAGAGCGAGAACGGAAATCTCAGTTGCTCTTCTTGGAGATTCTATCACAGAGACAGCGGAAAATCAAGCGAAAAGCTGAGAAAAATCGAAAATTTTTGAGCTGGTTATACATCAAAGAGTACGAAATGCTACAATAAATAGCATTTCGTAAAATTTATGAAATGTGATCAAATCGGTGCCGCAGATCCAGACAGCCTGTGAACAAAAGCCTGGGCTTGCATTTTAACACATATGTGGTATACTAATCACGATATTTTGTGGATTTTGTGAGGCCCCTTTCAGCAAAACAATGGAGGTTACCATGGATGATATTCAGGTAAGCGTAATATGTAATGCCTATAATCATGAGAAATATATCCGGGATGCGATGGAAGGATTTGTCATGCAGAAGACGACCTTCCCATTCGAAATCCTGGTGCATGACGATGCTTCGACGGATAAAACGGCGGACATTATCAGAGAGTATGAAAACAAGTATCCTGAAATCGTCAAGCCAATTTACGAAACGGTAAATCAGTATTCCAAGCGGGATGGGTCCCTGCATCGAATCCAGCATGGCCGAGTCCGTGGAAGATATATTGCCATATGCGAGGGGGACGACTATTGGACAGATCCCTTCAAACTGCAAAAGCAGTTTGAGGCACTGGAGGCGAATCCCGGTGTGGATATCTGCGCTTCCGGAACGAAAAATGAGATAAACGGAAAGATTCAGGATAAGGTCTTTCCTTCTGATGAGGATGCCCTGTTTACACCGGATGAGGTTATTCGGGGTGGAGGCGGATTTGTGGCCACTGGGTCACTGATGTATCGGAAGGAGGTTCGCGAAAATCCGCTGCCTTTTTTTACTTCCATCAGGTTGGATTATGCGCTCCAGATTGCCGCGTCACTTCGGGGAGGGATGCTGTATCTGGGGGAGCCTATGAGTATTTTTCGGGCGGAAACCGAAGGCTCCTGGACGGTCCGCATGAATCAGAATGCGGGAGCAAGAAAAAAGCACAACGACCGGGTCTGTGCAATGTTGCGTCAGCTGGATGAGGATACCGCCGGAAAATATCACGACGCAGTCCAGGAAGCGATTCATAATTTGGAGTTTGAGTATTTGGTACAGGCCAGAGATTACAAGGTGATCTGCGCCTCTGAATATTCAGTGCAGTTTCAAAAAATGCCTGTATATAGGCAGACGGTCATGCGCATTGGAAAGTATTGCCCTTGGGTTGCCAGCGCGATTTTTGACTTGCGCCGGAGGATGAAATAAATGTCAAAAGAACATACAGGCGTTATGTCCAACTTTTTCTGGCGTCTTGCGGAGCGATTTGGTGCCCAGGGCGTTGCCTTTGTGGTTTCTGTCATTCTGGCACGGCTTTTGGTGCCGGAGGTCTATGGCACCATTGCTTTGGTGACTGTTTTTACGAAAATTCTAGATGTTTTTGTAGACAGTGGCTTTGGAAACGCGCTTATCCAAAAAAAAGATGCAGATGATTTGGATTTTTCAACAGTTTTTTACTTTAATATTTCTGTATGCCTGCTGATGTATGCGGGGATGTTCCTGGCGGCTCCTTGGATCGCAAGATTTTACAACGACTTGTCTTTGACACCAGTGGTCCGGGTACTGAGCCTTACCGTGGTGATTTCTGGCGTAAAAAATGTGCAGCAGGCTTACGTAAGCCGGACTATGCAGTTTAAGCGGTTCTTTTTCTCCACACTGGGCGGCACCATTGGCGCGGCGATTATCGGCATTGCTATGGCCTATTTTGGCTTTGGCGTGTGGGCGTTGGTAGCCCAGCAGATTTTTAATGCCACAGTGGATACGGTCATTTTGTGGATTACTGTCAAGTGGCGGCCCAAGCGGATGTTTTCCTGGCAGCGGCTGAAGGTCCTGTTTTCCTTTGGCTGGAAGCTGCTGGTTTCTTCCTTGTTGAGTACGGTGTACGGGGACCTGCGGCAGCTGATTATCGGCAAGATGTACACCAGCACGGACCTGGCCCAGTATAACCGAGGGAAGCAGCTTCCGGATCTGTTGGTAAATAACATCGATACATCCATCAATAGTGTGCTACTTCCGGCTATGGCACAGGTCCAGGATGATCCTGGGCGGGTAAAAAGTATGACTCGCCGGGCCATGAAGACCAGCACCTATGTGATTGCTCCAATCATGATGGGGTTGGCGTTCACTGCGGAGCCGGTGATCCGCTTGGTTTTGACGGAGAAATGGTTACCCTGCGTGCCATTTTTGCGGATATTCTGTATTACTTATATGTTTTATCCAGTCCATACCGCAAACCTGAATGCAATCAAGGCAATGGGACGCAGCGACCTTTTTCTGAAACTGGAGGTTCTGAAGAAGGTGGTTGGGATTGCGGTACTCGTGTGTGTTATGTGGTTTGGTGTTATGGCTATGGCCTACAGTATGCTGTTTACCAGCGTTATGAGCCAAATCATTAACAGCTGGCCTAATAAAAAATTGCTGAATTACAGTTACATGGAGCAGCTGAGGGATATTTTGCCGGGCATTTTGCTGGCGGCTGTAATGGGGTGCTGTGTCTATCCTGTCAACTGGCTGGGCCTGCCGGATATTCTGACGCTGCTGATTCAGGTCCCTTTGGGAGCGGGTATTTATGTGGCGGGTTCTGCTTTGCTGCGGCTGGAGAGCTTCCGCTATCTTTGGGCGCGGGTGAGGGTACTTCCCGGTAGAATTTTGAAAAGAGACGGATCAAAATGAAAAAGATATTGCTCCTTGGCGGCTCTGCGCAGCAGGTGGTCGCTATTACTACGGCAAAGCGGCTGGGGTATTATACGGTGCTGTGCGACTTTCTGACGGACAATCCTGGACAATATGAGGCGGACAAGTTTTATCTGGTCAGTACCACCGATAAAGAGACGGTGCTGGAGGTCGCAAGAAAAGAGAATATAGATGGTATCCTGTCGTATGCTTCTGATCCAGCGGCGCCTACGGCAGCATATGTGGCGGAAAAGCTTGGATTGCCGGGGAATCCCTATGACTCTGTGGAAATTCTGTGCAATAAGGATAAGTTCCGGGTGTTTCTGAAAGAAAATGGGTTTTGTGCTCCGCAGTCCGCAGGGTATTGCGACGTGGAAAGCGTGTTTGCCGACCGGCGGAGCTTTGACTATCCTATCATCATAAAACCGGTGGATTCTTCGGGCAGTAAGGGCGCAACGGTGCTGCGCGACGAAAATGGGATAGAGGAGGCTGCCAGGTTTGCCTTTCACTTTTCTAGGTGCCACCGGATCATTGTGGAGCACTTTATCGAAAAAAAGCACCCGTACCTTATTGGCGGAGATATTTTTGTTATGGACGGGACGGTGGTCCTGTGGGGCCTTTTGAACTGCCACAGAGATCCCAATGTGAATCCTTTGGTGCCGGTTGGTAAGAGCTATCCGTTGCTGCTGGAGCAGGCGGATGTTCAGCAAGTCCGGCAGACCCTGCAGCGTATGGTGGACAAACTGGATATCCGGTTTGGGTCTGTCAACGTGGAGCTCGTTATTGATCGGGAGGACCGGGTGTGGCCCATCGACGTGGGTCCTCGGGCGGGAGGCAATATGATACCGGATCTGTTGAGCTGGATATTTGGCGTAGATTTGGTGGAACTGGCGGTGCAGACCGCAATGGGCAGAAAGGTGACGTGTGTTTCCAAAGAGCCTGTCGGCTGCTATGCCACGCACAATCTTCACAGTGACCGGGACGGGATCTACAAGCAGATCCTCTTCAGCCAGGAGTTGACCCCATATGTGAAAAAGGTATGCTTTTACAAAAAGCCGGGGGACCAAGTCCAGCGGTTTGACAATGCGTCCAAATGCCTGGGCATTCTCTTCCTGGAATTCCCAGATGTGGATACCGGAACACGGATTTTAAACAAGATCGAAAAGCTGATCGACATTCAGCTGCAATAAAAACAGATTATGAATTGAAATTTTGGAGGAATCTAAAATGAGTTTGGATGGACTGCTCAAGCGTTCTGTATATTACGCCAATGACCTGCTGCATGGTGGCGTGATCCTGAAAATGATCGGAGACTCCAAAAAGGTTCAAAATGATGCAGCCTACGGCCGTCGCTGGCAAGAGGAGCACATCCGGGAGATCCTGGATTGGGCAACAAGCCACACGAAATTTTACCGGGACTACAAAGGCAAGGAACTCAAGGATTTTCCGGTGGTCAATAAACTGATCCTGACGGCCAACCATGCGGACAATGAGGTGAGCGCAAGCGAGATACCATGGCAGAAGGGAGAGCTGTTTATTCAGCGTACTTCCGGCAGCACTGGCGTTCCCTTTGAGGTCCCTATGGATACCAGAAAGCGTCAGCGCAGAGTGGCGGATCTGAAATATTTCAATGGTACTGTTGGATTCCATTCTCACGAAAAGCTGGGCCAATGCCGAATCTGGACGAAGTGGCATAGTAAAAACAAAAAACAGATTTTTTGGGAGAATATTATTCCTATCAATGTGACCAAGCTGGATGCGGCGGGGATGGAAGAGTTTGTTCAGACTATTAAACGGGAGAAAATTTTTGCTCTGCGAGCTTATGCCAGCACCTATGATTTTTTGGTGGAGTACATTAGAAGCGGAAAGGTGAATCTGGCGGACCTCAAAACGCTGAAGATTTGTATTTCCAGTGCAGAGGCGTTGAATCCTGCAACCCGGGAGGCAATGATGGAACTGACAGGGATCCCAATTGTGGAGGCCTATGCCGACGAGGAGGCGGGATCCTTGGCGCATCAGCGGCTAGGGGATACCAATTACTATCTGAATAATACTTGCTACTATATCGAATGGTTGAAGATGGACTCCGATGAGCCGGCGGAGTATGGGGAGCTCGCTCGGATCGTCTTGACGGATTTTTACAATTATGCCTTTCCAATGATTCGTTATGATACGGGTGATACGGCTGTATTTGCCCCGGGAAATGCGCAGAGCCAGGGTTGGCCATATATCAGCAAGCTCTATGGCCGTAGGATGGACATGATTTACAACACCAAGGGGGAGCCTATGCACCCCATGAATTTTGGCAGGACCCTGAAGAATTTCAAGACCATTTTACAGTGGCAGTTCATTCAGAAAGGGGAGAAGGAATACTGCGTCAAGGTACAGGTCAGCGACGATTCTGAGCTGGATGCGCTGAGGAAGGAGATTTTGTCCATTGTGGGTGATGACGCGAATATCACTATAGAACAGGTGGATACCATCCCGGTATTGACCTCCGGCAAGAGAAAGCCGGTGGTATGCGAGTGGAAGCACCAATAAAAAGTAAGGACCGGACTATGAAAGAAATCGGCGGCTATATCGAACTGGATACCTTTACGGGACCGATGCTCCACGAGAATGGAATAAAGCTGAACTGTGGACGGAATGCCCTGGCGTATCTGATCGAGGCGAAAAATATTCAAAAAATTTGGATGCCCAAATTCATGTGCAGGTCCTGTAGTCGGGTGCTGGAGAAGTACGGCGTGGCGGTAGAGTATTATTCCATTGCTCGGGATTTAAAGCCGCGGTTGGAGAAGTGGGATGGATGGCTGTATATAGTGAACTATTATGGTCAACTTTCTAACGAGTATCTTGCGTCTTTGGACAAAAACGTGATTGTGGACAGCTGCATGGCATATTTTCAAATGCCTGTACCGGAGGTGGATACCATATACAGCTGCCGAAAGTACTTTGGTGTAGCAGATGGCGGGATCCTGTATACGGATACATACCTTGAACGGGAACTTCCCCAGGATGAGTCTTTTGAACGGATGCGGTTTCTCCTGGGACGATATGAGCGAAGTGCCTCGGAGTTTTACGGAGAGTACACCAAGAACAACCGTTTTTTTGCAAATGAGACTGTGAAGCGTATGTCCCGTCTGACGGAAAATTTGCTCCATGGGATCGATTATGAATTTGTTTGCCAACGGCGTACAGAGAATTTTGCTCGGCTTCATGCGATACTTCAGCAGCGGAATGGAATGGAGCTGACTGTTCCGGAGGGGGCCTACGCATACCCGCTGTATCTTCGGGATGGAGCACGAGTCCGGAAAGAGTTAGCACAGCGGAAGATATATATTCCTACTTTGTGGCCGGCCGTTTTTGAGAATTGCAACGAAGCGGAACTGGAATATGATTTGGCGAAAAACATTCTGCCCTTGCCGGTGGACCAGCGTTATACCGCCGAGGATATGGAACGAGTGGCGGAGGAGGTCCTGAAATGTATAAGGAGTTAAAAGGAAAAAAAATGCTGATCCTGGGGGCGACCAATAGTGAGACGACACTGGTCAGGCGAGCCCAGGAGATGGGCGTGTATGTGATCGTGACGGACAACCACGAGGATTGGACATTGGCACCCGCAAAGTATTGCGCGGATGAGGCCTGGAATATCAGTTGGTCGGACATGGATACTCTGGAGGTACGATGCCGGGAGAGGGGCGTGGACGGCGTTACCGCGGGGTACAGTGAATTCCGGGTGGAGAAGATGATTCAGCTCTGTAAGCGGCTAGGCCTGCCCTGCTATATCACAGAAGAGCAGCTGGAAATCACCAGGGATAAGGTGAAATTCAAAAATGCCTGTCGGGAAAATGGAGTTCCGACTGTACGAGAATACCACAGCGTGGAAGAGGTGGATGCGTTCCCGGTGATAGTAAAACCTGTTGACCGTGCGGGCTCTATCGGTATTAGCATAGCGGCAAACAGGGAAGAACTGGAGAAGGCATACCAATATGCTATGGATATGTCTGTGGTCAAAAAGGTCATTATCGAGCAATATATGCGTGACACCAAGGTGGATGTGTATTATGCGGTAGAGGATGGAAAAATTACCCTGATCTCCTCCTGCGATACCATCCAGGCTGCGGGAAACGGCCTGGAGAAGGTCTGCCAAAGTTGTTGGCTGTATCCTATGGCGGAGCTTCAGGACTACCTTCGTAAGGTGGATACGGCGGCGAAAAAAATGATTCAGAGTATGGGTATTCGTTATGGTTGCATCTTCTTTTCTGGATTCGTAAATCCGGAGGGAGAGTTCGCATTCTTTGAGTGCGGATTTCGTCTGGAAGGGGCACACCAGTATTATTACACCGAACGGAAGGGTCCCTTTAATTTCCTGGATCTGTTCATTCTCCATGCTCTGACAGGAAATACGGAGGATATTGCCCGAAAACCAGAGAACCCAGAACTCAAATGTGCGGTGGTCAATTTTTACGCAAAAGCTGGTGTGATCGGAATGATCACGGGGGCAGAAGAGATTGCTCGCAGGGAGGATTGCTGCCTCGTTTTGGTTCATGGGCGGCCTGGTGAACGCTGCCAAGGAGAGCGGGCAATTCTGAAAAAAGCGGCGGTGGTGTGCTTTGCAAACGAAGATCCGGTTGCTCTGAAGCGGGATGTGGATGAGGGTTACAAGACTCTGCAGGTCCTGGATGAAAACGGAGCGGATATGGTCTTTGACCGGATCGATACAAAAAAGATTCTGTCCTGGTGGGATAATGAAGAAAAGGAGTAAACGGAAATGGGCGAATGGACAGGAAAGCGACTAGCCCTGATTGGGACGGAGAACGGCGCCTCGGATGTGGCGGAGTTCTGCAAAAAAGAAGGAATCACATTGGTGTCCTTTGGAAATAAGCCGGAGGCGAAGATTCATGGACTGTCGGATGAACAGTGTGTTGTAGACTGTACAGATGCCGCGGTGATGATCCCATTGTTGAAGGAGAAAAGAATTGATGGCGTATTTTTGTGCACTGGTGAGAAGGTAATCCGCAGTTGCATCCCCTTTCTGCGGGAGGCGGGCTATCGTCACTATTCCACTCCGGAACAGTGGGAAATCCTGATGAATAAGAAGAATTTCAAGGAGGCATCCCGTAAATTTGGCATCAGCACGGTGCCGGAATTCCAAATAGATGCGCAAACCGGGAAGATTATTGGGGATGTTTCTTTTCCTGTGGTAGTGAAACCGGCGGTGGGAAGCGGTTCTGTAGGGATCAGTGTGTGCCATACGGCGCAGGAGGTGGCCCAGGCGGTTCCTCTGGCCCAGAAAAACAACAAGGCCAGTCAGGTGATTTGCGAAAAGTTCCTATCCGGTCCGTTCTTTTTCTATGAGATATGGCTCCGGGAAGGTAAGGCGTATTTTCCCTATGTGAAGGAGCGGATATCTTATCCCCAAATCGGCAGCCACCCTCAGCAGCCTTTTATCGATATGTCGCCGGCATCTTTCCGTGACCTGATTCAGAGATACTATTTCGATAAAACGGAGAAATTTTTTCACAGCCTTGGAATCGAAAACGGAGCTTGCTGGTTCCAGGGCATTATCGAGGACGGGATACCGTACATCATGGATACAGGGTTCCGGCTCAGCGGGGGACAGGATTGGCGGGTAGTGAAAGAAGAAACCGGCATAGACCTGATTGAAAACCACGTCCGATACGCTTTGGGAGGGACTTTTGGAGGGGACCTTTCCGCATTGAAGGGCGGAATTCGGAATTCCTACGCCATTGTTTGTGTGGGGCTGAAAAACGGGACCATTCAGAGGATTCAGGGAATCGACAAGATCAATGCGCTTCCTTTTGTGATGAAGCTGCACCAGTATTATGCGGAAGGCAGTACCGTTAAGACTTCCGGACTTTTCTCTCAGACTCTATGCCGTATCTATGTGAAGGGGGCAGATCAGGCAGAACTGAAACAAAATGTTGCTCAGGTGCTGGAGGTGCTGGAGGCGGTGGACGCAGATGGAAACTCCCTATTGCTGGACTATCCACAGGAATACTACCGCTGGCTTCAGGTGTCATGAGAGCATTGCCTGGAGATATCTATGATAAACAACGAACGAAGTAAAAAAAGGGGTGTGCATCTGCTGATAGGTCCGGCGCTGTTTCTGATTTGCGGACTGTTGCTGCCAGCCACTGTTTTTCCGAATTCCGCGGCTAGGTTCGCTGTGGGCACTGTGGCGTGGATGGCTTATTGGTGGGTTACCGGCCCCATTGACTATGCAGTTACCGCTTTTCTGCCTATTGCGCTGAATGCGGTTATCCAAATGACTAATATGTCAGCCGTAATTGCAAACTACGCTTCTGAGACGATTCTTCTGCTGCTGGGGGCCTCGATCCTTACGGTGTCCTGGGAAAAAACAGGGTTGGATAAACGGATTGCAGCGGCTTTCCTGCGTTTTGTAGGCAACGGCTTTCGGATGCAGATCATATTCTGGTTTGTTCTGTCGGCGCTGTTATCGGCTGTGCTTCCCAACGCAGTGGTTTGCGCGACAGTAACACCGATTGCGGTGTCTATGTTGAACTATATTGGCGAGGGTGACATCAAAAATAGCAAAATCGGCTCTAAATTGCTGCTGGACATTGTGTATGCTACGGGATTGGGAGGGCTTGCTTCCCCTCTTGGCGGTGCCATGAACTTGGTAACTGTGGATTACTTGCAGCAGTTGACCGGGCGGGAGTATATGTACGTGAACTGGGTGGTTCGTTTTTTGCCCATCATGCTGGTTTTGGGAATCAGCAATGTGCTGTTCATGCTCCGAGACGTGGATAAAGGTGCTACCCTTGGGGGTTCTAAGGAGTATTTTCTTGAGCAGTATCGGACCTTGCCGAAGATGTGTATTGAGGAGCAGGCTGCGTTGTTTTTATTTGTGGCCGCAACGGTGCTGTCCTTTATGCGTCAGTTTTACCAGCAATATTTACCGGGTTTGAAACCCGCTTATGTGTTCATCATCTGCGCGATTATTTCCTTTTTGATTTCCAATGCGGATGGAGAGCGGCTGATGCTCTGGAGGTCTGTTCAGAAGAAGATCGTTTGGGAGCTCATTTATATTTTTGCCGGTGGACTGGCGGCGGGGACCCTGATTAAGGGTTCCGGTGCGGCGGATGCCGTCGGCACCATGGTAGCCAGGATGAATCTGGATGGCAATGTGGTCACCATTTTTGTGATCCTCACCATTACACTGTTGCTTTCGGATGTGACATCGAATACTGCTACTGCTGCGGTAGCTATTCCGGTAGTGATCTCGGTGGTCCAGGGAATTGGAAAAAATCCTGTGCCATTTGTGTATATTGCGTCGGTAGGTGTGAATTTATCCTATATGCTGCCGACATCGATTCGGGCGATTCCGGTGGGCTATGGGCTGGAGCCTAGGTATCTTTTTGAGGAGGGCTGGAAAATGACAGTCATGGTGATTGTTCTTATGACGGCCCTGTGCAGCCTACTGTATTTCTTCTGGCCTGCCTTTAGCCAGGTGTAGGATTTTTTCGATTGGAGCGATTTCGTATGAAAAAAATTTTGGTTACCCGTTCTTCAATGCCGACCTTTGAGGAATACTGCGACGAGATCAAAACCCTGTGGGATACCCGCTGGTTAACGAACATGGGTGCAAAGCACAAACAGCTCCAAGCAGAGCTGGAGCGTTTTTTGGCTGTACCCCATGTGACGCTCTATACCAATGGACACTTGGCGTTAGAAAATGCAATCGGAGCGTTGAACCTGCCCGAGGGCGGAGAGGTGATCACAACGCCCTTCACCTTTGCGTCTACAACGCATGCCATTGTGCGTAATGGCATGGTACCGGTGTTCTGTGATGTGAATGATCGGGACTATACCATGGATGTGACCAAGCTGGAGAGCCTGATTACTGACAGGACTGTGGCCATTGTACCGGTGCACGTTTATGGAAATATGTGCGATGTGGAGTCAATAGAGACGATTGCGAAGAAGTACGGTTTGAAGGTGGTCTACGATGCGGCCCATGCCTTCGGTGTGCGGTACAAGGGCGTGTCTTCGGCATGCTTCGGAGATGCGTCTATGTTCAGCTTTCATGCAACGAAGGTATTCCACACGATTGAGGGCGGTGCGGTGTGCTACAAGAACGACAATTGGGTGCAGCTGCTGAATGACCAGAAGAACTTTGGCTTCCATGGGTCGGAGGAAGTGGCTTATGTAGGTGGAAACGCCAAAATGAATGAGTTCCAGGCGGCTATGGGCATTTGCAATCTGCGGCACCTGGATGGAGAGATCGCCAAGAGAAAGATAGTTGTAGAGCGCTACCGCCAGCGCCTGAGCGGAGTGGAGGGTATTCGGCTCAGCCAGCCACAGGAAGGAGTAGAGCCAAACTATGCTTACTTCCCAGTGGTGTTCGATGATTATAAATATACCCGTAACGAGATATTCGAAATGCTCCAGACCCAAGGAATCACAGCCCGGAAGTATTTCTTCCCTCTGACAAACAGCTTTGCCTGCTACCGGAATTATCCCACCGCCGGTGTGGAAAAGACGCCGGTGGCCCAGCATCTGGCACTGCGGGTACTGACATTGCCTCTGTACGCGGATTTGGCGTTGGAGGACGTGGACAGAATCTGTGACATTATTTTGGGATGATGGGAGGGAATGCGGATGAAAGGCATCATCCTAGCCGGAGGCTCTGGTACAAGACTATATCCGCTGACGAAGGTGACCTCAAAGCAGCTCCTTCCGGTTTATGACAAACCCATGATTTATTATCCTTTGTCAACGCTGATGTTGGCGGGGATTCGGGACATTCTGCTGATTTCTACCCCTTCGGATACACCGAGATTCCGGGAGCTCCTGGGAGATGGAAGTCAGTTTGGTATTCGCCTGAGTTATGCGGTGCAGCCGAGTCCTGACGGGCTGGCCCAGGCCTTCCTTATTGGGCGGGAGTTCATTGGGAATGAGCCATGCGCCATGATTTTGGGAGACAATATTTTCTATGGCGGGTGGTTCCGAAGGAATCTCGCTGAGGCGGTGAAAAACGCCGAAAGCGGGAATGCCACCATCTTTGGCTATTATGTGCGGGACCCGCAGCGCTTTGGTATCGTGGAGTTTGATAGCAAGCGGAACGTTCTTTCCGTGGAGGAAAAGCCAGCACATCCCAAATCTAATTACTGCATTACGGGGCTGTATTTCTATCCTGCCGGTGTGGCGCAGATGGCGGAGCAGGTGCGTCCGTCTGTCAGGGGAGAGTTAGAAATTACCACGTTAAATGACCTATACTTAAAACGTGGACAACTAAAGGTGCAGATTCTGGGCCGTGGCTTTGCCTGGATGGATACCGGTACTATGGACAGTCTGATGGAAGCTGCAGTGTTTGTTCAGACGGTCCAGAATCGGCAGGGTGTGGTGATTTCCGCGCCGGAGGAAATTGCGTATCACGAAAAATGGATCGATAAGCCGCAGCTGATTGTATCTGCTGAGGCTTATGGAAAATCCCCCTACGGAGAGCATTTGCATCTAGTGGCGGAGGATAAAATCTTTTTCTGAGAGGAACCGATATGACAATTTTAGTAACTGGTGGCGCCGGATTCATCGGTTCCAACTTCGTCTACTACATGCTGAAAAAGCACCAGGACATTCTCCTGGTCAACCTGGATAAGCTGGCCTACGCCGGAAACCTGGAAAACCTGAAGGGCGTGGAAGGAGACCCCCGGCACGTCTTCGTTCAGGGCGACATCTGCGACAAGGAACTGGTGGCGTCCCTGTTCGAAAAGTATGACTTTGACTACGTCATCAATTTCGCGGCAGAGTCCCACGTGGACCGCTCCATTGCCAACCCGGAAATTTTCGTCCAGACCAATGTCATGGGCACCGTGAACCTGCTGCAGCGGGCCAAAGAGGCCTGGTACAATGCCGAAACCAGAAAATGGAAACCGGGCAGAAAATACCTCCAGGTGTCCACCGACGAGGTCTACGGCGCTCTGGGCGCGGAAGGGTACTTCACGGAGACTACCCCCCTGTGCCCCCACAGCCCTTACTCCTCCTCCAAGGCCAGCGCGGACATGTTCGTCATGGCCTTCCACGATACCTACGGCATGCCCGTGAACATCACCCGCTGCTCCAACAACTACGGCCCCTACCAGTTCCCGGAGAAGCTGATCCCCCTGATGATCAACAACGTCAAGCACCACAAGCAGCTCCCGGTCTACGGCGACGGCATGCAGGTCCGGGATTGGCTCTACGTGGAGGACCACTGCAAAGCCATTGACATGGTCTGTGACGGCGGCAAAATCGGCGAAGTCTACAACGTCGGCGGCCATAACGAGCGGCCCAATATCTTCATCGTCAAGACCATCATTCAGCAGCTCCATGACCGCCTGAATGACGATGGTATCAGCGGGGAGCTTATCAAGCACGTGGAGGACCGCCTGGGCCACGACCGCCGCTACGGCATCGACCCCACCAAGATCAAGAACGACCTGGGCTGGTACCCCGAGACCCCCTTTGAAAAGGGCATCGTGCTGACCATCGACTGGTATTTACAGCATGAGGAGTGGATGAATCATGTGACTTCTGGAGATTACCAACGATACTACGAGACAATGTACAGAACCAAAGAATCATAATAAAAGAAGCCGTAATGGCCTGCTAAAGGACCCATTACGGTTTCTTTTTTGAGAACTTAATAAAAGTTTTCCTTATAAAACTTGGGCTGCTCCTGCTGGGAAATTCTTGCAGTTCGCTCTTGGCGATGTCAAAAAGCTTCTCGTACTCAAAGTCCCGCCAGACCTTATAGCATAGTATTGCAGGCGAAAATCAAGTGGCTTGAAAAGAAGAGACGGGCCTGCTTCTTGCAGAACCTCTTGACATTGGCCGGTCTTCCCGTCATAATAGAATACATGGTTACATAACTCTGAAATTTTCGGAAAGGGGAGCAGTGGCATGGTGAAGCGCAAACGGTATCTGGCGGTGATGCTCCTGATGCTGGCAATGGCCGCAGCCGTAGGCGCGGCGGCCTATGGAGTGTGGGTCAGAAGTGCGGTCCCGGCCGACGGGGGAGCGGAGGAAGCATATGCGGAGGACACATATTATATAGAGACAGTGCCCTCCTCGGAACCGGAGACCACCGCTGCGCTGACAGAGTCGACGGAACCGGAGCCGACAGAGCCGGTGGAGATTTTCTTCGGGGACCGGAGCTTCCTCAGCGACGCAGAGGAAATTGACCTCTCCGGCATGGAGATCGAGAGCACAGATTGGGTAGAAGAGCGGATCCGGGATATGCCGAAGCTTCAAAAGGTCATCATGTGCGACTGCGGCATTGGGGACGAAGAGATGGATGCCCTCAATCAGCGCTATGAGAACATCCGCTTTGTCTGGACGGTCCACATTGGAAGGATATCTGTACGGACGGATACCAACTATTTTGCCCCGGTGGTCACCGGGGATCATGTGACGGAAATTGACATGGGTCCCCTGAAATACTGCACGGATGTGGTGGCCGTGGATCTGGGGCATATGGCGGTGCGGACCTGTGACTGGGCGGAATACATGCCAAACCTCCAGTACCTTATTTTGGCGGACACGGGAGTCACGGACATCAGCCCCTTGGCCAGCTGCAAGAACCTCATCTTTCTGGAGCTGTTTCTTACGGCGGTCCGGGATTATTCGCCGCTGCTCGCCTGCACCGAGCTGGAGGATCTGAATCTGTGCTACAGCTATGGCAGCGCAGAGCCTGTGAAGCAGATGACCTGGCTGAAGCGCCTCTGGTGGGACGGAAATCCCTATGAAACCAAGGGGCTGGAGGAGTATCTGCCGGACACCGAATGCAATTTTACTTCCGGCTCTTCCACCGGCGGCAGCTGGCGGTTGGGGGAACGTTATAAAGAGCAGCGGGATATTTTGGGAATGCCCTATTCCGTTGGGTAAAATATGGTTAAGAATTTATGAAGACCGCGGAATACGGCTTGACAGATGGGAATAGATGGATTATAATTGGTTACAGATAGTTACAGTTTGACGAAAAAAGTGTCAAGCTAATGACAGGAGGAAACGCCATGAAAAAGAAAGGCATCTACATAACCGTCGTGATCGTTTTGGCAGTCGCGCTTCTTGGCAGCGCCATTTATTTGTTCCAGTATTTCTGGTCTTCCAAGAAGAATGAGGAGCTCAACGACCAGCTGCGGCAGGATACCCTGACCACGGAGGCAACCACCGAAGCCACCACCGAGGCCACTACGGAAGCAACGACAGAGGCGACCACTGAGCCCCAGGAGACCTACACCCAGGGCGGTCGGGACTACAAGGCCTTCTATGAGAAAAACCCCAACCCGGATTTCGTGGGCTGGCTTCGCATCGAGGGCACTGTGCTGGATTACCCTGTGATGCAGACTTCTACAGACAATGCCAACTACTACCTCTACCGGGACTACAACAAGAACAACTCCACCCAGGGCACCATTTACGCCCGGGAGGAGTGCGATGTCTACAAGCCCAGTGACAATGTGACTCTCTACGGCCACACCATGAAGGACGGCAGCATGTTCTACTGCCTGCATAACTACACCTCCAAGACCACCTGGGACAACAACAGTCTGATTTTCTTCGACACTTTTGATCCCAAGACCGGCAACGTGGAGTACCACACCTACAAGATTTTCTCCGTCTTCAAGACCTCTGCCAATGTAGGCGAGGGCTTCTCCTACCACAAGTTTGAGAATGCCGCCAACGAGCAGGAGTTCAACGACTTCGTCTCCACCTGCAAGAAGCTGGCCTTCTACGACACCGGCGTGACACCCAAGTACGGCGACAAGCTGCTGTGCCTGTCCACCTGTGAATACACCCTGGACAATGGCCGACTGGTCGTCGCCGCCGTCCGCATCAGCTGATCATCCAAGGGCCGCCGGGAGGCGGCCCTTTAAAGTTCACAGTCCGTCTATTTACATTCCGGAGAAACGATGCTATAATGGTTCGGATTTCCCGAAAGGAGCTGATTTCTTGCATCAATTTATTGAGGAATTTAAGGACTTCACCAAAAAAGGTGACTGGGTCCTGCTGATATTGTGCCTGGTGACGGCAGGCGCAGGCTGTATCATCATTGCCAGCGCTACCAACGCCGAGAAGTTTGGTGACAGCAACGCGAAATATATCATCATTCAGCTGGCGGCCATCGCACTGGGCGTTTTTGCCTATGCCTTTGTGTCCTCCATTGATGTGGATTTCATCTCGGAGCACCGGGCGGCGCTGGTTGCTTTTAACATTGTGCTTCTTCTGCTGCTGATCCCCTTCGGCACCGATAATAATACCGGTAACCGAAGCTGGCTGGATTTTAAGATCCTGCCTGTTATGATCCAGCCCGCTGAGATCTGCAAGATCACCTATATTCTGATTATGGCTTCGGTGATGGCCTCCCATCAGAACGATATCTCCAGCATCCCGTCGGTCATGCACATGGTGCTCCACCTGGGCATCCTGGTGGGCCTGAACATGATCCTGTCCGGAGACGCCGGCGTGTCCCTGATTTTTGTGTTCATCTTCATCGGTATGGCTTTTGCCGGAGGCGTGAGCATCTGGTGGTTCCTGCTGGCCTTTGGTTTGATTGCCGTAGCGGTGCCTTTCGCCTGGCCGCTGCTGGGCACCTATCAGCAGGAGCGTATTCTGGTGCTGATCGATCCGACCTACGATGCTCAGGGCATTGGCGCCCGGTACCACAGTAAGATCAATCTGCTGTCTCTGACCGGCGGCGGCCTGACGGGCCAGGGGCTCTTCAACGGCAACCGTACCCAGGGCGGCAACCTGTTTGCCCAGCATACGGACTATATCTTCTCTTCCATCGGCGAGGAACTGGGGTTCTTTGGCTGTCTGGGCATTATGATCCTGGAGCTGCTGATCATCGCCCGGTGCATCCAGGTGGGATCCCGCTGCCCGGACTATATGCGGCGGCTGGTGGCCTATGGCGCCGCCTCCTCCATGATGTTCCAGCTGATGATCAATGTGGGCATGTGCATCGGTGTCATGCCCGTTATCGGCCTGACCCTGCCTCTTGTCAGCTACGGCGGTTCCTCCGTGGTGACCATTTTCGCCATGCTGGGCCTGGTCTCCGGGTCCTATGCCAGACCGCAGGCCATGAGCCACGAACGATATATCCAGCCGGTCCGGTCCTATGGGCTGAATCGGTAGCGTGTTTTCCAGCGCCCGGCATAAAAAGCCGGGCGCTCCTACTTTTCGTTCATTCTTGAAGAAAAAATAGTTTGTAATTTCTGGAAGTATGATATATAATTCCTATAAGAGGTATAAGCAAAGGCCTGCCCTCGAAAGAGGTACAGGCCCTAGATGTGCCGCCGGATCGGGCGGACAAAAGGAGGCCTAAACGTGGATACAGAAATTCGCGTGACGATGCTTGGGAAATTTACGATTTATGGTCCGGGGCTGGTGCGTCCCCGGGTGATCAGCTTGACCGGGCGGTCGAAGCGCTTGTGGAACCTGATCGCCTATCTGATTTTACACCGGGATCGGGGTGTGCCCGCTCAGGAGCTGATCGAAACCTTCTGGCCCGGCGGAGAGGGCATCAACCCCATGAGCACCCTGCAGAATAATATCAGCCGGGCCAGAAACGCTCTGGAGGAGCTGGGGATGGAGGATGGCAAACGGCTGATCCACAACAATTCCGGTACCTACTTCTGGGCGCCCAATCGGCGGACCGTGGTGGACTGTGAGGAGTTTGCCAAGGCGGCCAAGGCAGCCCAGGACTGCAAGGACCCGGAAGAGCACCTGAAGATGGCGCTGGCCGCGGCGGAGCTCTATACGGCGGACTTTTTGCCGGAAAACAGCGGTGAGGGCTGGTGCATGGGTTTGGGACCCAATTACCGGCAGATGTATATGACCCTTTGCCGCTCCGCAGCAGAGGAGCTGCTGGAGCTTGGAAAATACCAGAAGGCGGCGGAGCTCTGCCTGAAGGTGACCAAGCTGGTGCCGGTGGCAGAGGATTTCAGCTGCCTGTATATGCATGCTCTGGTCCTGAACGATCATCCCCAGAAGGCGCTGGACTACTATGATACCTACAGCGCCCAGCTGAAGGAGGACTATGGGGCATCCCCCACAGCCCAGCTGAAGGCGGAGCGGCTGCTGGCTCAGGAAAAGATCGACGGTGTGGAAAAGCGCCAGGTGGAGGATTTCCTGAAGACGGAGAATAGCCAAGAGGGGGCCTTCCGGTGTGACAGTGAGGTATTCCGGGAAATCGTGAACCGGCACCTGCGGGATATGCGCCGCAGCGGCACCCCGGCCCAGATATTGGTGTTCCGGCTGGACAACCCGGATGTCGATCCGGAGAAACGGGCCAAGTATATGTGCCAGATGGAGGAGAACCTGGTCCACTCTCTGCGGGCAGGGGATCCCTTTACCCGGGGCGGCCTGGAGCTGCTTCTGGCGCTGCTGCCCGGAGCTGCCGGGGAGAACGGCCCCTCCATCGTGGAGCGGATCGAGAGCAACTTCCGAAAGACCTATCCCCAGAGCAAGGCACATTATGATGTTCAGATCATGGACCTGGGCAACATGGGCCAGAGCTGGGAAGCAAAGGGAAAGGAGTGATCGACGTGAAGGAAGTCAGATCGGTACCCGCCGGGAGAGGCCTGCTGGCGCTGTACCTGGACAAGGAAGACAATACCGGCTTTTCCGGTCAGGTCCGGGCGGAGGCCATTGGTGTGACCTTCCGCTTTTCCAGCCTGTCCTCCATGGCGATTTTGACAGAGCAGCTGCTGGATCTGCCGGAGGATGCATTGCCTGAGACAGCCCCCGCCCCTGCAGGAAATTCGGACTTTGAAGTGGAAATTTTGTTCCGCCAGAACTACAGCTGGCAGGGCCGCTTCCGCCGCACCGGAGAGGGCCAGTGGGAAAATTTCCACAGCGTTTTGGAACTGATGACGCGTTTAGAGAGCGCATTGGCGGAATGATGCTTTTATCCACCCCGTGAGGGGTGGATTTTTTGAAATATGCTGTACCTTCCGGAGAAAATATGGTATACTGAACCGGAGAAGGAGGCGGGAGCATGGATGATCTCTTCCTGCGTGATCTGGGGGCGGGGCCCATTGTGTCGTCAAACCGGATCCTCTATACCCCTACGGCTTTTGCAAAGACCGCACTGCTGTATCTGCAGGAAATCGGCTCGCTGAGGGCAGAGCGGCCCCATATCTCCTCCCGGAAGCTGCTGGCCTCCTACCTGTTTTTTTATGTTCGGTCCGGCAGCGGAGAACTGGAATATGAAGGGAGGAAGCACAGGCTTCAGAGCGGCGACTGTGTGTTTATCGACTGCCGGAAGCCCTATGCCCACAGCACCGGGGAGGACCTGTGGTCCATCAGCTGGATCCACTTTTCCGGCGCAACCATGGACAGCATTTATGAAAAATACCGGGAGCGGGGAGGAAGACCTGTTTTTCACCCAGAGGAATTGTCTCCCTTTGCGCAGCTCCATCGGGAGCTGCAGGAACTGGCCGCTTCCGATGATTATATCCGGGACATGCGGCTCAACAGCGGCCTCAATGAACTGCTGGTGCTGTTGATGCAGGAATCCTGGCATCCCGGGGAAAAGGCGGATCAGGGCTTCAAACGACAGAATCTGACCCCCATTCGGGATTATCTGGACGAGCACTACCCGGAGAAAATCGCCCTGGATGCCCTGGCAGAGCAGTTCTTTATCAGCAAGTTTTATCTGACCCGGGTGTTTAAAGAGCAGTTCGGTGTCAGCATCACTACGTATCTATTGAATAAGCGGATCACCAAGGCCAAGCAGCTGCTGCGCTTCAGCGACCAAAGGCTGGAGGACATTGGCTACCAATGCGGCCTGGGGGCTCCGAACTATTTCAGCCGGGTCTTTAAGCAGGTGGAGGGCATTACCCCTTCGGAGTTCCGGGAGAAATGGTAGGAGAGCAATATTGTGCAAGACCTGCCCATGGGAGGGCAAGATTATGAATTCAAATTTTGCGGACGTTTCGCTAGAATAAAGGTATCTAAGAATGAAAGTTGAGGTCAATCCATGTCTAAAGTTGCACTGATCACCGGTATCACCGGCCAGGATGGGTCCTATCTTGCCGAGTTCCTGCTGGAAAAGGGCTACGAGGTCCACGGCATCACCCGCCGGGCGTCTATTTCCAATACCGCAAGAATCGACCATCTGATGGGGCGGATCAAACTCCACGATGGAGATTTGTCGGATTCTTCTTCCCTGATCCGTATCATCGGCCTGACCCAGCCTGATGAGATTTATAATCTGGCGGCCCAGAGCCATGTCCAAGTATCCTTCGACGTACCGGAATACTCCGGCGATGTGGATGCCCTGGGTGTGCTGCGGATCCTGGAGGCCTGCCGCATTCTGGGCCTGACGAAGAAGACCAAGGTCTACCAGGCTTCCACCTCCGAGCTCTTCGGCAAGGTGGAGGAGGTGCCTCAGCGGGAGACAACGCCCTTCCACCCCTATTCTCCCTATGCCGTGGCCAAGCAGTACGGTTTCTGGATCGTCAAGGAGTACCGGGAGGCCTACGGCATGTTCGCCGTCAATGGCATCCTTTTCAATCATGAGTCCGAGCGCCGGGGCGAGAACTTCGTCACTCGGAAGATCACTCTGGCTGCTGGCCGGATCGCCGAGGGCCTCCAGGATCATCTGGAGCTGGGAAACATGGATTCCCTCCGGGACTGGGGCTACGCCAAGGACTATGTGGAATGCATGTGGCTGATCATGCAGCAGGAGAAGCCCGAGGACTTTGTCATTGCCACCGGGGAGCAGCATACCGTTCGGGACTTTACCGAGAAGGCTTTCGCCGCCAATGGTATGACCATCCGCTGGGAGGGCACCGGCATTGACGAGAAGGGCTATGATGCTTCCACCGGCAAGCTCCTGGTGTCCGTGAATCCCCAGTGGTTCCGGCCAACCGATGTGGATAACCTGTGGGGCGATCCCACCAAGGCCAAGACCGTCCTTGGCTGGAACCCCCAGAAGACCAGCTATGCCCAGCTTGTAGAGATCATGGCAAAGCATGACCGGGCGCTGGCAAAGAAGGAAAAAGCAATGAAGGAAGCACAGGTGCATTGATATGATGGATAAAAACGCAAAAATCTATGTGGCGGGCCACCGGGGCATGGTTGGCTCCGCAATTGTACGGGAGCTGAACCGGCAGGGCTACAGCAACATCATTACCCGGACCCACAAGGAGCTGGACCTGACCCGGCAGGATGACGTGGAGGCCTTCTTCGCTGCGGAGAAGCCCGAGTATGTGTTCCTGGCTGCGGCCAAGGTGGGCGGCATCGTTGCCAACCAGAACGCCCTGGCGGATTTTATGTATGACAACATGATCCTGGAAATGAACGTCATCCACTCTGCCTGGAAAAATGGCTGCAAGAAGCTGGAGTTTTTGGGCTCCTCCTGCATCTATCCCCGGATGGCTCCCCAGCCTATGAAGGAGAGCTGCCTGCTGACTAGTGAGCTGGAGAAGACCAACGAGGCTTACGCGCTGGCCAAGATCTCCGGCCTCAAATACTGTGAGTTCCTGAACCGGCAGTATGGCACGGATTATATTTCCGTTATGCCTACCAACCTCTACGGACCCAACGACAACTATCACCCCACCCACTCCCATGTGCTGCCTGCCCTGATCCGGCGGTTCCATGAGGCCAAGGTGGAGGGGAAGACCGAAGTCACCTGCTGGGGCGACGGCAGCCCCCTGCGGGAGTTCCTGTATGTGGACGATCTGGCAAACCTCTGCGTGTTCCTGATGAACAACTATTCCGGCAATGAGACCGTGAACGCGGGCACCGGAAAGGAACTGACCATTAAGGAACTCACCGAATTGGTCGCCAAGGTGGTGGGCTTCCAGGGGGAGATCAAGTGGGACCCCTCCAAGCCCAACGGCACGCCCAGAAAGCTGCTGGATGTGAGCAAGGCTACGGCCCTTGGCTGGACCTACAAGACGGAGCTGGAGGACGGCATCCGGCTGGCTTACGAGGACTTCCTGCATAATCCCATGCGGGCAGAGCGGTAAGGAGACGACATGAATCTAGTATTGCTGTCCGGCGGTTCCGGCAAGCGGCTATGGCCGCTGAGCAATGATATCCGGTCCAAGCAGTTCCTGAAGATTTTCCGGGATCAGCAGGGAGCGTGTGAATCCATGGTCCAGCGGGTCTACCGCCAGATCAAGACTGTGGACAAGGATGCGAAGGTGACCATTGCCACCTCTAAGACCCAGGTGTCCCTGATCCACAATCAGCTGGGTCAGGATGTGGGCGTCTCCGTAGAGCCCTGCCGGAGGGATACCTTCCCGGCCATTGCCCTGGCCACCGCTTACCTGACGGATGTGATGGGGGTGCCCAAGGACGAATCCGTGGTGGTGTGCCCGGTGGACCCCTATGTGGATGACGACTATTTTGAAGCCCTGAAGGGCCTGTGTGCCCAGGCGGATAAGGGAGAAGCCAATCTGGTGCTCATGGGCATTGAGCCCACTTACCCCAGCGAAAAATACGGCTATATCATCCCGGAAACTGCCGAGTCCGTCTCCAAGGTGGACACCTTTAAGGAGAAGCCAACCGTAGATGTGGCAAAGGATTACATCTCCCGGGGGGCTCTGTGGAATGGCGGCGTGTTTGCCTATAAGCTCCGGTATGTGCTGGACCGGGCCCATGACCTGATTGATTTTACGGACTATCAGGACCTGTTCCATAAGTATGAAACCTTGAAAAAGATCTCCTTCGACTACGCCGTGGTGGAGCATGAACCCAATATTCAGGTCATGCGTTTCCAGGGCCGGTGGATGGACCTGGGCACCTGGAACACCCTGACGGAGGCCATGGAGGAAAGCGTCATCGGCAAGGGCGTGATGAATGAGGCATGCCGCGGCGTCAATATCATCAACGAGACCGATGTGCCGGTGTTGGCCATGGGCCTTCACGATGTGGTGATTTCCGCTTCTCCCAATGGCATTCTGGTCTCCGATAAGGAGCAGTCCAGCTACATCAAACCCTTTGTGGATGCCATGGATCAGCAGGTCATGTTTGCCGAGAAGAGCTGGGGTTCCTTCCGGGTCCTGGATGTGGAAGCGGAGAGCATGACCATCAAGGTGACGCTGAATGCCGGACACAGCATGCACTACCATAGCCATGCCCACCGGGACGAGGTCTGGGTGGTGATCTCCGGCCAGGGCAAGACCATTGTGGACGGCATGGAAAACCGGGTGGCCCCCGGGGATGTGATCACCATGGCCGCCGGGTGCCGCCATACGGTCATCGCCCTGACGGAGCTGAAGCTTATGGAGGTTCAGCTGGGCAAGGATATCAGTGTGGACGACAAACAGAAATTTGTGCTGGAACGGGATGCCTATGAAGGCTGAACCCTTCCTGTTGGCCCCGGTGGGCAAGAATTATCTCTGGGGCGGAAGCCGCCTCAAATGGGACTTTGCCAAGGAGATCCCCCTGGATCCATTGGCGGAGACCTGGGAGTGCTCTACGCACCCGGCGGGGGAAAGCACCGCCGCCAGCGGCCCCTTCCGGGGTCAGACCCTGACGAAAATTCTGGAAGATCACCCGGAATACCTGGGGACCCATCCGGAAAAGGGGCGGGGCCTGCCGGTGCTGGTGAAGCTCATTGATGCGGACCGGGACTTGTCCGTCCAGGTCCACCCTGACGACGGCTACGCCTTCCGACAGGAGGGAGGCCAGTGGGGGAAGACCGAGATGTGGTATGTGCTGGATGCTGCCAAGGATGCCCGGCTGGTCTACGGATTAAACCGGACCACAGACCGGGAGACCATCCGCTCCGCCGCCCAAAACGGCACCCTGATGAAATACCTCCAGCAGGTGGCTGTCCGGCCGGACGACGTGTTCTTCGTGGAGCCCGGCACTATCCATGCTTTGGGGGCTGGAATTTTGGTTGCGGAAATCCAGCAGAGCAGCAACCTGACCTACCGGCTCTATGACTATGACCGGGTGGACAAAAACGGGCAGAAGCGCCCGCTGCACCTGGAGAAAGCCCTGGATGTGGCGGATTTTCACGTTGCTCCGGAGCCTCGGCAGCCCCTGCGGGTGCTGCGCTATGGGCAGGGAGTGGCGAGGGAGCTGCTGTGCCGGTGCCGGTATTTTGAAGTGTACCGGATGATCGTGAACACGGAACGCCGCCAGCATGTCACCTATCGGGCGGATGCGGACTCCTTCCGGGCGCTGCTCTGCGTCCGGGGCTGCGGCACAGTCCGGTTTGGGGAAACCGCGTTGGACCTGTGCCGGGGGGACTGCCTGTTCGTTCCGGCGGAATCGGAGGAAATGACCCTCCACGGACAGATGACATTTTTGGATATTCGGGGGTAAAATACTATGGATTATCAGAAAGAATACCGCCGCTGGCTGGAGAAAGCGGATATGGACCCGACCCTGCTGGAAGAACTTCGGGGCATGGATGAAAAAGCGCAGGAGGATGCCTTCTATCGCTGCTTGACTTTCGGCACCGGAGGCCTGCGGGGTGTCCTCGGCGCTGGAACCAATCGGATGAATATCTACACGGTTGCCAAGGCTACCCAGGGCCTGGCGAACTACCTGAAAGAGCACTTTGAGGCCCCTTCTGTAGCAATTGGCTTCGATAGCCGTATTAACAGCGATCTTTTCTCCAAGGTCGCGGCCCGGGTCTTTGCCGCCAACGGGGTGAAAGTGCACATCTGGCCGGTGCTTATGCCCGTGCCTACCGTGTCCTTCGCCGTGCGGAAACTTGGGTGCAGTGCCGGTGTCATGATCACCGCCTCCCACAACCCCAGCAAGTATAACGGCTACAAGGTTTACGGTGCCGATGGCTGCCAGATCACCACCCAGGGAGCGGTCCAGGTCCTGGCAAAGATCGAGGCTCTGGACATCTTCCGGGATGTAAAGATCATGGATTTTGAGTCCGCCTGGGACGCCGGAATGATTTCCCACATTCCGGAAGCCGTTTACACAGCCTTTGTGGAAAATGTCAAGGCCCAGTCCGTCCTCTACGGGGATAAGACTACCCACGATGTGGCCATTGTCTATTCTCCCCTCAATGGCGCGGGCCGGAAGCCAGTGCTGCGGACCCTGAAGGAACTGGGCTATACCAACATCACTGTGGTGAAAGAGCAGGAAGAACCGGATGGACATTTCCCAACCTGTCCCTATCCAAATCCGGAAATCCGGGAGGCTATGGAGCTGGGGCTGCGCTGCGCCAAGGAGAAGAACGCCGATTTGCTGCTGGCCACGGACCCGGACTGCGACCGGGTGGGCATCGCCGTGAAGAATGCCCAGGGGGACTATGTGCTCCTCTCCGGCAACGAGGTGGGGCTTCTGCTGCTGGACTATATCTGCGCTCAGAAGCAGAAGCACGGCAAAATGCCGGAAAACCCCGTTCTGGTGAAGACCATCGTCACTGTGGACTTGGCGGAGCGCATCGCAAAGCACTATGGCGTGGAGACCAGAAACGTCCTGACTGGCTTTAAGTATATCGGCGAGCAGATCGGTCTGCTGGAAAAGGCAGGGGAGGAGAGCCGCTATCTCTTCGGCTTTGAGGAGAGCTACGGCTACCTCACCGGTACCTACGTCCGGGACAAGGACGGGGTAGACGGGGCTGTCATGATCTGCGAAATGTTCAGCTTCTACGCCGCCCGGGGCATCCGGCTCACGGACCGGCTGGCGCAAATTTACGAAACCTACGGCTACTGCCGCAACACCCTCCACAGCTACCAGTTCGAGGGCAGCGCGGGCTTTGCCAAGATGCAGGGCATCATGGCTTCCTTCCGGCAGGGGATTTCTACCTTTGGCGGAAAGACTGTGGAAAAAGTTTTGGATTACAGTGCCGGTCTTGACGGCCTTCCCAAGGCGGATGTACTGAAATTCTACCTGGACGGCGGCACTACCCTGGTGGTCCGCCCCTCCGGCACGGAACCGAAGCTGAAACTCTATCTTTCCGTCACCGCTAAGGACGAAGCCGAGGCAGAACAAATCGAACAGGCAATTTTAAAGGATGCGGAAGTGTACTTCCGGTAAAGGGGAAAAAGAATGGGCAGAGCCTCCACAAAACAGAACAAAAACCGCTACCAGCTGGTCCGGGAGGAACTGGGCCTGACGAGAGAAAAGGCGGAAGCCCTCCTGGAGACCGTCAGCGCAGACCGAATCGAGAAAATCGAAAGCGGCAAGTGCAGACCCTATCCGGATGAAGTGCTGACCATGGCGGAGAAATACGGCCGCCCCAGTCTGTGCAACTTCTACTGCTCCAACGAGTGTCCCATCGGCAGGGAATATGTGCCGGAAGTGAAGATGAAGGAGCTCTCTGCCATCGTCCTGGAAATGCTGGCCAGCCTCAACGCCGTGGACAAAAAGAAGGACCGGCTCATTGAGATCACTGCCGACGGAAAAATCGACGGGGACGAGATCGGGGATTTCATCACCATCCAGCAGGAGCTGGAGCGGATCTCCGTCACCGTGGAGACTCTGCAGCTCTGGGCGGAAAAGATGCTTCTATCCGGGCAGATCGACAAAGAGGCCTATGAGAAAAGGCTGAAAGAGATATAAACTCCCATTGCCCTCTCCTGACAAGGGGAGGGTTTTTGCTGCCCTGACGGAAATACCACCCTCTATTTTGCGCCAATGCCCCTGGATGCCTTGCCCAAACTGTGCTATAGTATCCCCATCAAAGAAAAGAAGCGGACCGCTTCGGAAAGGACTACCTTATGTTTACAATTTTGATGCTGATCGGATTCTTCTGGCTTTTTGGCAAAGGTGTCAGCCTGGCTTTCCGGCTGACCTGGGGCGTTGCCAAGATCGTTGGCAGCATCCTCATGTTCCTGGCTCTGCCGGTGCTGGGGCTCTGCGCGCTCTTTGCCGGCGGCGTGATGCTGCTGGTGCCTCTGGCCATGGTGGGTATTGCCGTGGCGGTACTGAAGGCCTGCGTATAAAAAAGCCTTCCCCTGGGGGAAGGTGGCTCGGCGAAGCTGAGACGGATGAGGGGCGGCAAGCAGAAACGGTTTCGGAGGTCTTCCGTAAATCGTGCTGTATGCCGCCCCTATTCCGCCGCCTGCGGGCGGCACCTTCCCCCGGGGGAAGGTAGAGTTTTTTTAAACCTGTGTAAATCTTGCCAGGAAATCCTTTGTCTCCTGCTTCTGGGGATGGCCGAAAACTTCCTCCGGGGAGCCCTGCTCGCAGATGACGCCGTTTGCCATATATACCACGTGGTTGCTCACGTCCCGGGCGAAGGCCATTTCGTGGGTGACCACCAGCATGGTCATGCCTTCCTGAGCCAGTTCCTTCATGACGGTGAGAACTTCGCCTACCATCTCGGGGTCCAGGGCGGAGGTGGGCTCGTCGAAAAGGAGCATCTCCGGGCTCATAGCCAGGGCCCGGGCGATGGCCACACGCTGCTTCTGGCCGCCGGACATCTGCCGGGGTTTGGCGTTGATATAGGGGGCCATGCCTACCTTGTCCAGGTACTTCATGGCCGCAGCCTTGGCCTCCTCCTTACTGCGCTTCAGGACTTTGATCTGGCCCACCATGCAGTTTTCCAGCACGGTCATGTTGTTGAAGAGGTTGAAGGACTGGAACACCATGCCCACATGGGTCCGGTATTCCGGCTGATTGACGCCCCGGCCCACCACATTTTTGCCGTGGTAGAGAATTTCACCGGAGGAGGGGGTCTCCAGCAGGTTTACGCAGCGAAGCAGTGTACTCTTGCCGGAGCCGGAAGCGCCGATGATGGAGGTCACGTCCCCGGGATTGACGGTAAAGTCGATATCTTTCAATACCTCGTGATCACCGAAGGACTTGCTCAGGTGCTTGATTTCCAGAATAGCCATTACTTCTTTACCTCCCGATTGTGCTCGTCAAAGGGTGTTTTGCGGCTGGGATGGCTGTAGGTTCCGGCGGTCATCACCAGGGGGTCTTCCTGAACCAGCTCGTAGTTGCTGGAGCCGTCCATCTTTTTCTCGATCCACCGCAGCAGGAAGGAGGCAATCAGGGTCATGCAGAGATAACCGATCATCTCCACCGTGGCGGAGGGGAAGTACAGGTAGCTGGCGCCCACGGCGGCCCGATGGGCGGAGAAGAAGTCCGGGAAGCCGATGATGAACATGACGGAGGTATCCTTTACGTTGATAATAAAGTTGTTGCCGATCTGGGGCATGATGTTCCGGATGGCCTGGGGCAGGATCACGTTGACCATGGTCTGGACGTGGGTCATGCCGATGGCCTTGGCACCCTCGGTCTGGCCCGGGTCTACGGAGATGATGCCGCCCCGGACGGATTCGGCCATGTAAGCGCCGGTGTTGATGGAGACCACCAGGATGGCGGCGGCCCAGATATTGTCAAACCGCAGCGCACCGTCAGAGAAGTAGGGAAGGCCATAGTACACAAACACAGCCTGCAGCACCATGGGGGTGCCCCGGAAGACCTCCACATAGATCCGGACGATGGCCCGAATTAGCTTCAGGAAGAACTTCTTCAGGGGGTGATCCCCGGGGGCGTAGGGAATGGTGTTGAGCACGCCGCAGACAAAGCCGATGACGCAGCCGATACCGGTTGCGATCAGGGCCAGGGCCAAGGTGTTGCCGATACCGGAAAGATAAGAGGAGCCGTATTTGCCCCAAAGCTTTCCAATGTCGGCGGTTAGCTGAATCAGTTTTTCCATGAAAGCATTTTACTCCTTTATAAATATAGCATCATAGCGAACCGGCTCCGCCGGTTCGCTATGATATTTGTTTCTTACTCGCTCAGGGGCTGGATGGCGATGGCCTGCTGCATCAGGGCGTTCATGTCGTCCTGAGTCATGGCGGAGAGAACAGCGTCGATCTTGTTCTTCAGCTCGGTGTTGCCCTTCTTCACGGATACGCCGATGTTCACGTTCTCGGCCCGGACCTCATCGGAGAACTGGAAGTCGCCGTCGGTGCCGGAGAAGTCCAGGATGGTCATGTCAGGGTAGGCGGCTACGGCACCCTGGGCGGTGGGCATATCGGTGCAGATG
>JBNMIH010000022.1:0-38406 GCA_050873165.1 Faecousia sp. | reverse complement strand
GTCAGATAGCCCGTTTACGGGTCGCAAGTAACAGTCCTTACGCAGCTGGCAGATCGTATTACACGTTTACGCGTTACGCGAGGAAAAGAGGGCTATGCCCGTTAAATGACAACCACCGGCTTCGCCGGTGGATGTGTTTTTATGCCTCCAAAAGAGCGATGTACTTATAGATGGTTGTGCGACTGAGGCCGCACACACGAGAAAGCTCGCTAATATTGAGATGTCCGCTTTTGTACTCCGTATAATGCCTCAAAAAAGCGCTTGGCAAATCCTCAACCGTAACCTGCGGCCTCCCAATTCTCTTCCCCTTGGCCCTAGCATTCGCCATTCCAGACCGCACCCGCATTCGTATCATAGAAAGCTCCAGCTGACTGAACACCCCCGCCATTTGCAGAAACGCTTCACTCATAGGGTCCGGCTGCCCGCTGCGGCGATCCAGGGCTTGGCGCCTCCCTTTGTTAGCTGGAAAAATAATCGCTAAAGTTGATATGCACCCCCTGTGAAAAAACCAAAAGCGGAGCAAAACCGCCTACTGTTTTGGGCAGCGCCCTGGTTCGCCCCCTTTTTAGCCAACAGGCACGCTTTTTTGCAATTTCCTATTGAATTCTGTCACAAAAAGGTGTAACATAGAATAGATTAGATTACCATGGGGGAGGAGGCGTTTCGGGTTGGAGAAAAAGGAGCTTGGCAAGAGAGTCCTGATCGGGGCCATTGTCCTGGGTGTATTTTCTGGGGCGGCCTGGGGCGCATCCAGGTACTGGACCGGCAGCGGCTTCCAGCCCACGGGAAGCGGCCGGGCGCTGCGCTCCAATCAGGTGCTTTTTGAAGACCAGCGCAGCGGCCTTTCTGAGGATGGCGGCAGCAGCCAGGACTCCTTCTGGGAGGACAGCAACGCCGAGGACCAGGTGGCCGATCAGCAGCAGTCCGGTTACCTGTTTTCCCCGGATAAAACGACTCCGGATGTGCCGACTGCCGGTGTGGTCAATCCCAACGGTTCCGGCAGCAATACCGGAGGTACGCCCAGCACCGGTATTGACATTACGAATCGGCCGGGTGCCGGCAATGTCATTTCCGGCGGTGGTTCCAGCGGCGGGAGCAGCGGTGGTACAGCATCCCCCACCACTCCCTCCGGCGGTGTCTCTGGCAGCGGCACTGTTTCGGACCCCTACCGGGGCGGCAGCGTGATCCAGGACCCCAACGATAAAAAGGACCGTCCCTACAATTTTGGAGACGAGCCTATCCACATTACAGACCAGAGCACCATATCGGTGCAGGAGGTCATCATTGGCAAGCCCTGGTCGACAACCGCCGCCCTGCTGTACCGGGGCGAAACCGTGAACAGCCTTGCTATCTTTGTTTCGCTGGAGACCTATGTGCGGGATTCCAGCAACAAGGTATATTATTGGGATACGGAGGACCTGGGCAAGACCTTCCGGATCGACAGCATTTCCTTCGACGGTGAAAACTGGATCACCATGACGGACAGCACCACCGTGACCATTCCCGAATCGGCCCAGACCATGTATATCCGCACCAGCTATCGGCTTTCTCCCAAAGATGACTGGACCCAGGCAGACCCTGTGGCCTATCCGCTGGAGGACAGCCGTGTGCTGCTGCTGAATACCACGGTAAAATCCGAAACGGCGATCACAGAAAAGATGCTGATAAACTTCGATAAGGACAACCAGCACCTGAAGCTCGGCCATAAGGCCAACCTGCTGCGCTGGGTCCAGGAACTGATGGTAGCCAGAGGCGAAACCACCTATCAGAACGCGCGTCCCCTGAAGACCCTGTTCACCGGCTGGACAGAGGACGGAAAGGCCGTTCCCTGGCGCTATGAGATCACGCCGGGCCGCCACGTGCTCCAGGCCCCCAAAAATATCTCCTTCAATACGGAGATTTATCAGGCGGAGATACGGCATTACTGGATGGACGAAAACTATGCCATTACCGACACCCCGGTCTCTGACAGCCTGAGCTACCTGCAGACACTGACCTATTACAAGGGCCCCACCTCCACAGAGGCGGACGGCAGCCGTCACCTGCTGACCCTGTCGGTGCCGAAGTATATCCAGGCTGTGGATTTTCCTTACTACTATCTGGTTACCGATACCCTCAAACTGCCGGATACGGTGCTGTATGTCAATACAGACGGCGTGCCTGACCTTTTCGACGACGAGATCAACTACGATCACGGCCTGCAGGTAAGTAAGGCCTATACGGTAGACGAGGGAAATCCCCGCTACACCGCCGAGGACGGCATTCTCTATGATCTGGAGCGCACCGAAATTCTGGGTGTTCCCACAGAGATCACCAGCCTGACGGTTCCCAGCAGCGTTACCAGCATCCATCTGCCCTATCGCAGCAAGCTGGATACCATTACCCTGCAGGCGGAGGATATTTCTCAGGTCCCGGACATCAATTATACCCGTCTGAAGCGGGGCTGCAAGATCCTGGTAGAGGACGGCATTTTGGAAGAGTTCCTGCGTGTTCAGGCAGATGTGCTGCGGTCCGCCCGGATGACGGTAAGCTCTGTTTCCCATCCGGACAAAGCCTATACCATTCAGGACAGTCTGATCGTCTCCACAAACAATACCCTTCACGGGGTCCTGGACGAGGGGATCCGGTGGCTTCCCCTTCCGGAGACGATCACCGGCCTGGAGGCAGGCTGCCTGGAGGGCCTTTCAAATCTGACCATGCTCCATCTGCCCAACGACGGCAGAGCTCTGACCTTTGAAGAGGACTGCTTCCGCGGCGCTGACAGCCTGGAGACCATTGTCTGCTATTCCCAGGCACAGTACGATGCCGCAGTGGGGCAGGCTCCGGAGGGCGTCCGGGTCCTGCTGGCCGACGCCGCCTCCAAGGACGGATACCGCTACCTGGATATGGGCAATGGCAATATCATGCTGTTGGAGGTCCCTGCCGACCTGACGGAATTCAACGGTCTGGTGCCTGACCCGGAGGGCGGCACCATTGCCGTCACCGCCATCAGCAGCGATGTCTTTTCAAAATGCAGCCAGCTCCGCTGGGTAGACCTGCCCAAAGAGGTGACTGCCATTGGGCAGAATGCCTTCCGCGGCTGCATCGGCCTGGAGGGCGTGGTCATTGGCGCGGATACGGTGATGATCGGCAAGGGTGCCTTCGATGGCTGCACCAGCCTCCGATTCCTGGCCAGCAACGCGAAAAGCTGTGAGCTTTACAGCCCGGATCTGGCCTTGCCCGGCGCTGCAGGCAGAAATTACAGCTTCCTGTACTGTCCGGCGGGTTCCACCGGATACAATGGAAACTGGCGGTATTTTGACGAGAGCGACAATATCACCGCCTACTCTCTCCAGGACTGCGGCGGCACCAAAGTCCTGTATGGTGAGACGGACGGAGAGTGCTGGCTGGCCCTTCGTTCCGGCGGAAGCATTGACGGCGATGTGTCTCTTCCGCTGGGAACGGAATACATCTATCTCTCCGCCTTTGAGGGAGCGGCCGCGTCCAACGGCAAGAGCTTTGATTTGAACTGGTCCGATCTGGAGTACCTGGAGAAGATCTTCGGTTACAGCTTCTATGGCAGCGATATCGGCCAGGATGTGGTACTGGCTCCGGATCTGGAGCTGGACAGGGGCTGCTTCTCCAAATGCAATCAGCTGAAATCCATCACCATTCCCAGTGAATACGGTTATGTCAACCTTGACGGCGAACTGTTCCAGGGCTGCCACGGGCTGGAAAGCGTAACCATTGGGGACGTGGCCCCCTTCAGCGCTCTGTACTTCGGCATCTTTGACGACTGCCCCAGCCTGTCCCAGGTCATCTTT
Source organism: Faecousia sp. (assembly GCA_050873165.1). Classification (GTDB taxonomy): domain Bacteria; phylum Bacillota; class Clostridia; order Oscillospirales; family Oscillospiraceae; genus Faecousia. The sequence goes on along the minus strand of JBNMIH010000022.1, from coordinate 34,603 downwards.
ACGGGAGGCCCTCCCGAGCTTGCCATCCGCAATTACGGCACCGGTTTCCGGTTCAACTATGTCCAGTTCCCGGAGTACGAAGACGAGGAAGCCCATGTGCGCCTGGTCGTGCCGGAAGAAGAGCAGGAAGCTTTTGCGCTGAGATGGCGCTACGGCTATGCGGGATATGTAGGGAACAGCAGACAGAGCGACTATGAAATCATGTGGGATGAGATCGCCAGGAAGCTGCGCAATCAGGGCAAAGACGCTTCTGACGCTGCGGTAAAAGCGGAAGTCGAAGCGCTGCTGACCGCTGCGGAAAATCATGTCCGTTCCCTGATGGGCATGGCGCCTGTTTCCACCGCTACACACCGCTACAGCTACAGCATCGGCGCCGACGGGCGCATCACACTGACCGGCGCCAAGGATGTGTCCTACGCCGAGCTCGAAGCCAAAAACCTGGAGCTCCCCTCTGGCCGGGTCCTGAGCAGCATTGGCGCCAACGCCTTTGCCCAGAGCCCAAACCTGCGGATGGTGGACCTGCCGGACACACTGGTAAGCATTTCTGCCGACGCGTTTTCCGGGGTGGAGGCTTCCGCCGATCAGCGGCTGCTGCTGAAGGTCATGGGCGCTGAACCTCCTGCCCTGGTGGGGTATGAAGAGGGGACACCCTTCTCCTTCGGTATAGAGGATGCGGCTGTGGAGGTCATGGGGTGGAGCGATGACAGCACAGAGGAAGCCATCCTGAAGGCCTGGGCGGCCCCTATGGCCGGATACGACTCCCTGGCCTCCCTGTATAAGGGCACACTCCGGAATCTGCGGGCTTCCGGTGTCACACCGACCCCGAGCCAGCTGGAGGCTGCGATCCTCCAGTCCCTGCTGACCGCCGAAAACCGTCTGCGGGGCATGCTGGACATGGATCCCATCACCGATCCTGCAGACATGACGGGCATCACGGCGGAGGAAGTGCATTCGCTCTGCTTCCGCGGCGGAAAATCCGTTCTCAGCATGGAAGATGCTGCTTCCGCACCGGAGGAACCGGTGCCCGTAGAAACGGATCCCACCCAGACGGAGCCCGCAGAGTCGGAAGAAACCGTCCCGCCGGAGATGGAGCCCACCGAGCCCCAGGAAACCGAACCCACCGAGACCGATCCAACAGAACCGGGAGAAACGAGTCCCACAGAAACCGAGCCGGAGGAGACCGAAGAAACGGCACCCTCCGAGCCGGAAGAAACGGCCCCCGCAGAAACCGCCGAAGCCGAGTCATAACAAATACCGCCGATCCCAAGAAAAGGGGATCGGCGGTGTTTTGCTGTCTCAGCCCTGGTCTTCCTCTGCCGCGGCGTTGGCGGCCTTCATGGCTTCCAGGGTCTTGGCGGCGCTGAGGGGCCGCAGGACGCTGTATTTGTCGAAGCGGGTGTCGTTTGTGGTGGCCAGGAACACGACCTGGGCCTCCTTGTCCGGCACGGTGGTCTGTTCCACAGCGGAATCTACGTTTGCGGCATCGATGTTTTGCAGGTAGATCCGGGAACGGGCCCCTTCCGGCAGGGTCAGGGTGGGGTCCGAGGTGCCGAAGGACAGGGTGAAAGTGCCCTTGTCGGAAGCGGTGCTGGTCAGAAGGTTATTCATGGCGTTCTGCAGGGCCTCCGTCCGGTCCTTGTCGTAGACGATCTTATCTGTGTTGGGGAACTGGAAGTTGCTCAGGACCACCTCGTGGAAGCCCATGTTCTTTAATTCCAGCACGGCGGATGTGATCCAGCTCTGGACACCGGCAGAGGCCGGGTCCAGCCAGTAGCAGCCCTCACTGTCCATCCAGAGCCCTGCCCGGCTGGTCATATAGATGCCGCTGGTCACGTTGGCGTTGCCGTACATATAGTCCTGGAAGGCGGAGACCCGGGCGATCATGTAGTAGCCCTTGCTCCTCAGCTTCTGAACGAAGTCATCCACCTGCTGGACGGGGGCGGAAGCGGACTTCACGGCTCCGGCAATGGTGGTGGAGTAGAAGAAGGTGCCGTAGCCGCCCTTCATATCCACCAGAATGGGAGTGCCTACCGGCACCACATCCAGGTTTTCCATGGCTCCTGCCATGTCCTTGACCATGGCGGCGTAGTCTAAGTAATAGCCATTGATGGCTGTCAGGTCCTTGCTGATCTCCACGGCGTCCAGGCCTTCGTTATAGAAGATGGATACGCCGCCCTGGGCCGCGGGCTTTACAGCCTCCACCCCGGCAAAGCCTGCCGGGTCAGAGCCCATTTCCAGCCGGGCCCCGTCGGAGCTGTAGACGATGTACCGTTCCAGCCACACCACGCAGCAGAACCACACCACCAACGTCACGGCCACCACGGTCAAGGCGACGGTGCCCAGAAACCGCAGGCGGCGCTTGGTACGAAAGGTCATTCTCATTTGCCGTTCCTCCGTGCGGTGACGCACCGCCATTCCTCCTTCTCCCGGATGCCGGTGACGGTGAGCCCCGCAGCCTCCAAAGCGGAAAGGACGTCACCGAGCCTGGTGTCCAGAATGCCGGAGAGGATCAATATGGTATTTTCGCTCAAAAAGTCCGGCAGCACAGGGGAAAGACCGATGATGACATCTGCCACAATGTTCACTAGGACAACGTCGTAGGCCTTCTCAGAGAGCTTTTCCATCAGCGCCCTGTCCTCGGTGACATTGCCGGTCAAAGCGGTGAAGGCGGGGGCGCTGAAGCCGTTGTAGGCGGCGTTCTCCCGGGCGATGTCCTCGGCCTTGGGGTCGATGTCTACGCCGATGGCGTCTGCCGCTCCAAGGCGCAGGGCGGTGATGGAGAGGATGCCGCTGCCGCTGCCCAGATCCAGACAGTGGGCCCCGGGCTGCAAACGCTCCTCCATAGTCTCCATGACCATCTGGGTAGAGGGGTGGGCTCCGGTGCCGAAGGTCAGGCCCGGGTCCAGGATCACCTTTTTCCGGTCCGTCTCATAAGTGTCTGCCAGCCAGTAGGGCAGCACCACCAGGGTCCTGCCCACCTCCTGAGGGGGATAATTGTCCTTCCAGCTCTCCTCCCAGTTGGTCTCCGGCAGAGGGGCTACGGTCATGGGGAGGTTTTTCTCCTGGGCAAAGGCCCGCAGCACCGCCAGCCGGTCCTCTTCGGTGTCCTCCAGGTAGAGCTTCACACGGCTGAGGCCCTGGAGCTCCTTTTCCAGGTCCTCGTCGATATAGTCCCAATATTCCCGGTTTTCCTCCAGGAAGGTCTCAAATTCCTGCTGATCCTCAATGCACAGATCCGCAAACCCCAGCCCTGTCAGAGCTGTCGCCAGGGAATCCACGCTGCCCTGGGGCGTATTCAGGGTAATTTCCAGCCACGCCATGGCGGAATCCTCCTTTTCACAATACTTTTCGCCTATTTTACAACAAACTGTGGAAAAATACAACCCAGAGGGAATGAACTTTTTGAAAATGGCAGGGATCCTATTTTACATAATTCCTGTTTTCACAGCCTTTCCCCCAGTTGTGCACAGGAGTTATCCACATTGTCCACAGGTTTCTCCACAGCTTGTTTGAAAAAATCCACAGCCCTTTTGCAGGAAAAACCGGTTTCCAGGCAAAAAAGGTCCACAGCCCAAGGAAGGGCTGTGGAAAAGTGGATGTTTACAGAACACGTTATTCGAACAGCATCCGCGCGGAGAAGACACGGTGGTCCTCACCCTGCTCCTGGCGGTAGGCGTCTACCTGGACACAGGCGTTTTCCTGGACATCGTAGTGCAGGTCCAGGGTCTGGCCCTCCCGGCTCTCGGCCAGGTAGCACACGAGAAGCTCCTTCAGCCGGTGCTCCCGATGGAAGGAGCTGGGGAAGAGGTCATCCACCCACTCCATATAGCGGGTGTTGTTCATATGGCCGTTCCGGTCAATATCCGTGTAGCACACCCGCCGGGGGCTGGAATTGAGCATATTCCGGGGAACCAGGCCCTTGGGGGTGGCCAGCTCCAGGCCACGGGTAATGCCCACCACCTGGATGCCGCTCTTGCTGGGGGCAATCATCTTCCGGGTGTCCAGGGTCATGATGACCCACAATGTGATGGAGCGAAAACACTCCTTGCCCTCCTGGTCGTAGGCTACTACGCTTCTGGGGTAGGCCGCGGCGGTGGTGGGCATGGCCCAGGTCTCCACCCGGATGGTCTCCCCGGATTTGGGCAGCCGGGTGATCTGGACCCGGTGCCGGGAAACGGCCCAGAAGAGGCCCCGGGCCGCCATATCGTCGTAGCTCAGGGTCAGCTCTTTACAGTGCCGCCCGCCCATGTCCTGGGCGATGAAGAGGATCTGAGAGGGCTTCAGATAGCCCTGACAGTCCACCATGTTGTCTTTAATATCGTAGGTTTGGGTAAATACGGATTCCATTTTCAATTTCCTCGATTTTCAAAAATACTCTAACCTTCCCCTGGGGGAAGGGGGGCCGCCGCAGCGGTGGGTGCGGGGCGGTACAAACTCGGTTCTGCATACTGCCCCACACCCGTCAGGGCTTCGCCCTGCCACCCTCTCCCAGGAGAGGGCTTTATTTAGCCTTTGTTTTCCGTCAGGGTTACGGTAATCGCCGCCTGTCCCGCGGCCCGGTAGATCACCAGGCGCAGCTCGTCGCCTACCTGGTGGGCGTAGAGCAGGTTGTTCAGGTCGTCCATGGTGCTGACGAGCTCCCCGTCTGCGCGCATCAGGATATCCCCGGCAACGATGCCTGCGTCCTCCGCCGGACTGCCGGACTGAACTTCCGTAATATACAGCCCTGCCGGGACCCGGTAGAACCGCTGGTAGAAGGAGGAGAAGCTCTCCCCTTTGATGCCCAGCCAGGGACGGCCGGAGACGTAACCCTGGCAGATGATCTGATTGACGACTTCCTTCACCGTGGCGCTGGGAATGGCAAAGCCCAGGCCCTCCACCCCGGATTTGTCGGTGAAAGCGCCGATCTTCATGGTGTTGATCCCCACCACCTGGCCGTAGCTGTTGATGAGGGGACCGCCGGAGTTGCCGGAATTCAGGGCGGCATTGGTCTGGATCAGATTCATGGTCCGGCCGTTGACGGACACATCCCGGTTGATGGCGGAGACGATGCCGTTGGTCATGGTGCCCCGGAGCTCCACTCCCAGGGGGTCCCCGATGGCTACCACTTCATCGCCCACCCGCAGGGCATCAGAGTCTCCGAATTGGGCCTCCGTCAGGTCCTCTGCCTGGATATAGAGCACTGCCAAGTCCGAAACCGGGTCCGTGCCCACTACGGCGGCGTCCATCTCCCGCTCGTCTGTCAGCCGGACAGTGAGTGTCTGGGCATCCTCGATCACATGGTAATTGGTCACCAGATAGCCCTTGCTGGAGAGTATCACACCGGTGCCGGTGGCGGTGGTCCCCGGGGCGGTGGCCGTAATGGAGACCACGCTGGGGATATTCTTTTCGTAGATCTGCTGTAAGCTCAGCCCTTTCTCCTGGCTCTCCGGTTTGGCGGGGGCCTCGTGGATGGCTACTGTGGTCTGTTCCTCCTGCAGAGGGGCTGTGGGGGTCGTGGCCCGGATGGCCCGGGCATCTGCCGAGGCATAGGCAACGGCAGTGTCATCCTTTTCTTCATTGAGCTTCTGGAACATTTTGATGTTCAGTACACTGAGGGCGGTGGAAATGCCCCCCAGGAAAATCACCGCTACCAGCAGCAGTGCGATGATGGCTCGATGGCTCTTCGGCGGCTCCGTGCAGCCGGTGCCATAAACGCCGTCGTCGAAGCCGCTGTCAAAGGGAAATCGCTTGTCTTCCATTTATGACACCTCCTGTCAGTTTACCAGGGGCAGGGTGAAGGTGAACTCCGTCTTGCCATCCCGGCTGGTGACGCTGATATTTTCGCCATGGCTGCAAACAATGGTTTTGACAATGTAAAGGCCCAGACCCCAGCCATCCCGGTTCTGGGATCGGGATTTGTCCAGCTTGTGGAACCGGTCGAAGACCAGGGGCAGCTCCTCCGGCGGGATGGTATCCCCTTCGTTGGAGACGGAGATGTATACCTTGGCCCCGCCTTCCCGGATCTTCAGCCCCAGGGTCTTCCCCGGGGGACAGAATTTGACAGCGTTGTCGATGAGGTTGTAGATGACCTGGGTGATGTAGTCCTCGTTGGCAAAGGTATACACCGGGTGCTCCGGCATATCCACCTCCACGTTCAGATTCTTGTCCTCAATCTTCTTTTCGAAGGTGATGAGCACAGAGCCGCAGCAATCCTCCAGGTCGAAGTGGATCTTCTTTTCGGCGGGGATACCGCCCTCGCTCTGGAGCTGGGAGATATCCAGCATACTCCGGACCAGGCGGCTCAGGCGCTTGGTCTCGTCGGAGACGATCTGCAGGTAGTGGGGCCATTTGTCCTCAGGGATGGTCTTGTCCAGCATGCCGTCCACATAGCCGGAAATGGTGGTCATGGGGGTTTTCAGCTCATGGGACACATTGGCCACGAACTCCTGGCGGCGGTATTCGCTCTTTTGCAGGGAGCAGGCCATGTTGTTGAAAGCCAGAGCCAGCTCCTCCATCTCCTCACTGTTGCCCTCCTCGATTTTGACCCGGGCCTCCAGGTCCCCGTGGCCAAAGGCGTTGGCGGCTTTGGCCATGTCCTGCAGGGGCTTACTTTCCCGCCGGGCGAAGAAGCTCACCGCGGCCACAGACACCAGGATGACGCACAATGCCGTGGTCAAAAAGATGTTGGAGATTTTGGTCAGCACCTGGTTCACGGAAGCCGAGGGGGAGGAGACAATGATGATCCCCGTCTCTCCGTCTGCCGCCGTTACCGGCATGGCAACCAAAAACCGCTCCTCGGAGTAAAGCCCCTTAATGAGTCCCGTGGCCCGGTCCGAGCCTTGGGCGAGGACCTTATCCAGGTATTCTTCATTGACATAAAGTCCCAGGTGCTTGCAGCCGAAGAGACTGTCAGAGCAGATGGTGACTTTTCCCTCGCTGTTGCAGATCACCGCATCGGAGCCGGAAACCTTGGAGGCAATGTCCAGATTCATGAGAAATTCCCGGCCGGAAAGACTGTCGTCCTCCATATAGCTGGCAGCCAGATCAGCGATGATCTGGGCATCCTGCTCCAGGGAATCAAAGGTGGTCTCTGTCAGATAGTCCTGGACCATCACCTGAAAGGACCCGCCCAGTACGGTCAACGCTACCAGCAGGATCCCGGCGAATACGGAAAAACTGCGGCCAAAGGTAGATTTCACGGCTCACGGCACCTCGTCTCTTCTGTGTTTACCGTAAAATTATAGCACAGAATCCGCAAGTTTCAATGAAGGTAGAAAAAAGTTTACAACTTCTGGGCTCTTCTCCCGGGGAAAAGGCGTGCCCGGGGCCACAGAGGTGCCCCGGGCTGACGGTATCTCAAAGTAGTAGAAGGGGTGGGCTCACACGGCCTTTGGCGTGAGCCATTTCCGCACGGTCTCCACATCGAAGCCAACTGCTTCCGCAATCTGCTCCAGGGTCAGGCCATGCATTTTCAAATTTTTCGCAGTCAGACGGGCCTGCTCCATCCGGCCTTCCGCATAGCTTTCATCTCTTAAATCTTCCATGACCTTACACATTGCGCGCACTCCTTTCGGGTTTTCTTTCAAATATCTAGTGGTGTCTGCCAATAAACTGTAGTGCATATCCGCTGCTTCTGTGCAGCTGAAATCGTGCATCAATCTGCCGATAGCTGAGTCGTCCCGGTATTCTCCGTTTACATACAGAATATGGGCACCGTCACCGAAGGGTTCATTCAGCGTCAGATTCATATTCTGAATTTGATATACTGGCTTCCCGGCTTTATAATAGTCATTTTCCGTAATGAATATGACATAGGTATCCGGAAGCTCTCTGTAATCCTGCTTCTCGTCCAGATTTTCCACATCCATAACGCTGGCATGGTATCGGGCCCGGTGGGGTTCTGCCCCGGTATCCGACCGCTGGACTTCAATGTCGTATTTCTTTCCGGCGTTGTCTGTGGCGTAGGCGTCCAGACAAATAGATCTTGCCCCGGTTACTCGCTTCATATCCGCCTGAGTCTCACAGGAAAGCAGCACAAGGTCCGGTTTTCCGGTAATGATCCGCAGGACTAATTCCGCCAAGGGCAGATTGTCTTTAAAAAGCCCCCGCATAAAGGTATCGTCTATAGGGCGGAATCTTCGCAGGCGCTCCAGGTCCTCCTGGTGCCGTCGTTCTCTTTTTTGTGCTTCTGTTTCGGACACAGTCATCACCCCGATAGCACTATGCTACCACAGAAAAGTCGCTTTATCAAGCGATTATTTGTAAATTCCGTAAGAATTTGTTCCGAAAGAATATAGCAGAGGGCACCGGCTTCCGCCGGTGCCCAGGAATCCAGATTTACTTCGTGCCAAAGATCCGGTCGCCGGCATCGCCCAGGCCGGGGACGATGTAGGCGTGCTCGTTGAGCTTTTCGTCCAGGGCGGCCAGGTAGATCTCCACATCGGGATGGGCCTTCTGAACGGCTTCCACACCCTCGGGAGCGCCGATGATGTTCATCATGATGATGTTCTTGCAGCCATGCTTCTTCAGGAAGTCAATGGCAGCCACGGCACTGCCGCCGGTGGCCAGCATGGGGTCCACCACGAAGACCTGCCGGTTGGCAATGTCCTCAGGCAGCTTGCAGTAATATTCCACGGGCTTGTGGGTCTCGGGGTCCCGGTACAGGCCGATGTGGCCGATCTTTGCGGAGGGGATCAGGGCGACCATCTGGTCTACCATGCCCAGGCCGGCCCGCAGCACGGGGACGATGGCCAGCTTCTTGCCGGAGAGCATCCGGCACTTGGCGGTGGCGACGGGGGTCTCCACTTCCACATCCTTCAGGGGCAGCTTCCGGGTAGCCTCGTAGCACATGAGGCCTGCGATCTCGCCGACCAGCTCCCGGAATTCCTTGACGGGGGTGTCCTTGCTGCGCAGGATCGCCAGCTTGTGCTGAATGAGGGGATGATCCAATACGTGTACTTCTGCCATAACCATTAGACTCCTTTTCTATCTTTGGCTCATTGAGCCTGTGTTTGCCGTTCCAGCCGCTCCCGTTCCGCCTGACTCAGGCGCAGGTAGTTGGGCACCAGCTCGGCACCCGAGATGGTTTCTCCAGAGCTTGCCATGCGCCAGCCCTCCAGGGCCACGCCTTCGGCGCGCTGGTGCATCCGGTGTTCCGGGGGGAGGACCAGTCCCGGCACGGTTTCCAACAATGTATTATAACACAGAATGCTGCCATCTCCAACTAAAAAAATCGGTTCATCCAGATTTTTTAGCTCCTCGCCCAAATCCGCCAAGGAAATGGCCCGGTCCTCCCGAATCCTTTGGCAATTTCCACCAGAGACGTGGAACAGGGCATTGTAGACCTGGCTGCGCCGGGCGTCCATCACCGGGCAGACATAGCCCTGCCAGATCCCCAGCCCTGCTGCCATGGCCCCCAGGGTGCTGACGGCGCAGCAAGGGATCTCCCGGCCCCAGGCGAAGCCCTTGGCGGCAGCCACGCCAATGCGGACCCCCGTGAAGGAGCCGGGACCTGCGGCTACGGCCAGGATGTCTACATCTGCCGGGGTCAGGGACAGCTGGCTCAGCAGGTCCTGGGCCATGACCATCAGGGTCTGACTGTGGGTGTGCCCTGTATTCTGGTAGGCGGAGCCCAGCAGTTTTCCGTCCTCCGACAGCGCTACGGAGGCCGCTTTGGCAGAGGTTTCAAAGGCTAAGATCTTCATGCTCCCGCCCTCCTTCTATGGTGATGCGCCGGGTGCTGTCCCCCAGCTTTTCGATGTTTACAGTCAGGGCCCCGGCCATGGCCTCGGGCACGTTTTCGCTCCACTCCACGGCGCAGACGCCGCCCCGGTCCAGATAGTCCTCCCAGCCAATGTCCCACAGGTCGTCATCACTTTGGAGGCGGTACATATCGAAGTGGAAGAGAGGAAGACGCCCGCCCAGGTACTCATTGACAATGGTATAGGTGGGACTGGTCACCGGGTCCCGGTAGCCCAGGCCCCGGGCCAGGCCTCTTGTAAAGGCGGTTTTTCCGGCACCTAAGTCGCCACGGTAGGCCAGGACTGTGCCGGGGGCCAATTTTTTTGCCAAGCGTTCCCCGATTTGTTCGGTTTCTTCGGGGGAATTTGTGATATACTCCATAAAAAATCTCCCTACCTTCTCCTGGGAGAAGGTGCCGCCGCAGCGGCGGATGTGGGGCGGTACCAAATCGGTCTTACTTCCGCCCCTCATCCGTCACGGCTTCGCCGTGCCACCTTCCCCCAGGGGAAGGTTTTTATTTTGCCATTTTCAGCTTCTCCGCCTGGTCGGCAGTGGCCAGGGCGTCGATGATCTCGTCCAGGTCCCCGTCCATGACGGCGTCGATCTTATAAAGAGTCAGCCCCACTCGGTGGTCGGTGACCCGGCCCTGGGGGAAATTGTAGGTGCGGATGCGCTCGTTGCGCATGCCGGTGCCTACCTGGCTGCGCCGCATTCCTGTGACCTGGCTGTCCAGGCGCTCCTGCTCCTGCTCGTAGAGCTTGGAGGCCAGCATCCGCATGCATTTTTCACGGTTCTGGACTTGGCTCCGCTCCTCCTGGCAGGCCACCACAATGCCGGAGGGCTTGTGGATCAGCCGGACGGCGGAGCTGGTCTTGTTGACATGCTGTCCGCCGGCGCCGGAGGCCCGGTAGACCTGCATCTCGATATCTGCCGGGTTCAGCTGGACATCCACCTCTTCCATCTCCGGCAGCACTGCTACGGTGGCGGTGGAGGTGTGGACCCGGCCGCCGGACTCCGTCTCCGGCACCCGCTGGACTCGGTGGACGCCGGACTCATACTTCATCCGGGAATAGGCGCCCCGGCCGTTGATGACGAAATCCGCCTCCTTGACGCCGCCAAGCTCCGTTTCATTATAGTTCATGAGCTCCACCGTCCAGCCCTTATTGGCCGCGTACATGGAGTACATCCGGAAAAGACTGTGGGCAAACAGGGCGCTCTCCTCCCCGCCCACACCGCCCCGGATTTCCACAATGACGCTTTTCTCGTCGTTGGGGTCCTTGGGCAGCAGTAAAATCTGGAGCTCTTTGTAAAGCCGTTCCTTTTCCTCCTTGGCGTCCGCGAGGGTCTGCTGGCACAGCTCCTTCATTTCCGGATCCGACATCAGCTCCTGGGCGTCTTCCATTTCCCGGACCGCCCGGTTGTAGGCGTGATAGGCCGCTACGATGGGCTCCAAATCATTTTTCTCCCGCAGGAGCTTTGCCGCCTTTTGGGGATCGCTGTAAAAATCCGGCTGCTCCGACTTGGCACAGAGCTCTTCATAGCGGTTCGCCACCGCGTTCAGCTTTTCCAGCATTCCAGTTCTCCTTCGTCATATTTTTCAAAAACCCGGGTATGCTACTTTCGGTACACATTGAGGACGCAGCTGGCCCGGTCCTGCAATGCCTCCGTCTGGGACAGACGTTCTGCTCCCGCTTTTCCGATGCGGAACAGATGGGGGGTCATGGCAAAGAGCCAGGGGATCTGTTCCTTGGTCAGAGTGAAATCAAAGGCTATTTTTTCCGAATGGACCAGAGTCAATCCAGGAAGCTCCTGGGTGGTGTGCTTTTCCTTGTGGGTCAGCTGATCGTAGATGATGCGTTTCAGCCCCAGCAGATGGTCCTCCGCTGCAACGACCTGGATATAGAGCCCTCCGGAAGAGAGTACCCGGGTGAATTCCTCCGGCAGTGTCAGGGCAAAGAGACTGGTGAGGACCCCCACGCTGCCGTCTTCTACCGGCAGATGGGCCGCCGTAGCGCAGAGCCAGTTGGGCCCCTTATACCGGGCCGCTGCCGCCCGGACCGCCTCCTTGGAGATATCCACCCCGGTCAGGGGAAGGTTCAGTGCTTTGGACAGACCAGTGCAGTAGTATCCTTCCCCGCAGCCCACATCCAGAAGTTCGCCGGAAGCGCCGTTTTCTCTGGCTGCCCGGATGAGAGCCTCCAGAATAGGGGCATAGATGCCCGTATCCAGGAAATTTCTCCGGGACAGGACCTGCTCCCGGGTATCCCCCGGGTCCTGGGAGTGCTTCTGCTGGACGGGGAGCAGATTCACATACCCCTGCCGGGCAATGTCGAAGCTGTGGTTGTGTTCACAGACCAGGGCGCGCTCTTTTTTCAAAAGAACGCTGCCGCAGACGGGGCAAAGCAGCTCCATAGGCCGTCCCTCCTTTTCAATTTGTTATCATACCCTATTTTCCGTTGGGAGTCAATGCTATGAAAAAACTACTTTCCCTGCTTTTGCTGCTCTCGGCGCTGACCCTTCCGGTGTCTGCCCAGCAGCCCTCCGTGGCTCTGACCTTTGACGACGGTCCTTCCGGCCGATTTACCCGACGGCTGCTGGACGGGCTGGAGGTGCGGAACGTGAAAGCGACTTTTTTCCTCTGCGGCTACCGCATCAAGCAGTACCCGGAGCTGGCAGCGCGGATGGTAGAGGAAGGCCATGAGATCGGCTGCCACGGCTTCAGCCATACGTCCATGGAGACCATGAGCCGCCGGGACATCGGCGAGGAAATTTCCGCCACCCTGGCCCTGCTGCCAGAGGGCACCAAGGTCCGTTTCCTCCGTCCCCCAGGGGGCTGCTCCAATGCTTCCGTCAGCCAGGTGGCCCAGGCAAAGCAAATGCCCATCCTCTGCTGGTCCGTAGACCCAAAGGATTGGGCAGTGCATGACGCCGGGGTGGTCAAAAGCCGGGTGGTCCAGGAGGCAAAAGACGGGGATGTGATCCTCCTGCACGATATGTCCGACAGCTCGGTCTCGGCGGCCTTAGCCATCATCGATGACCTTGCAGCGAAGGGGTTCCGGTTCTGTACGGCGTCCCAATTGGCAGGAGGGAAAACGCTAAAGCCGGGAGAGGTGTACAGAAGCTTTCCCGCGGAGTAATACCCTCTCCTGGGAGGGGGTGGCAGGGCGAAGCCCTGACGGGTGTGGGGCGGTAAGCACCCAAAGTCCCGAACCGCCCCTCATCCACCGCTGCGGCGGTTCCCCTTCCCCCAGGGGAAGGTCAGGATTTCTTCCCCCAGCCCCACAGATACCCGGAGGCCAGGATGAACAGATCCCCCAAATGGTTGGTATGGAACAGAAACGGCTCCATAAAGCCGATGGGAAGCATACACAGCACCCACAGGGCGACCACCAGCTGGGCCCTGCCTCTGCAGAAGAGGAAGGTCCGGGCAAGACCGATGAGGATCTCCACTGTCAGCACCAGCGACAGCACAAAGCCCGGGATGCCCAGGGATACCAGCATGTCCAGCCAGGAGTTGTGGGCGTGGGAAATGTCCTTGCGGATGTTTTTCCGGAAATCGCTGGTGCCGAAGATCTGCAGTTCCCGTTTCTCCCGGAAGGCCTTCAGAATTTTCTTCCAGGTCACGGTCCGGCCGTTCAGGGAGCCGGCGTCCTCTTTCAAAGAGCCCTGATTGGTGACGCCGTCGGTAATGACACCCTGGTCATTGAGCCGGAATTCCACTCCGCTGGCTTCCATCTGCCGGATCAGCCGCTGGTTGTTGGCCTCATACAGGGCATCCGAGGCAAGAAACAGAGCTGCCGCCGCCAAGATGCCCATCAGGCCCCAGAAAATACGCTTTTTGACGCTGCCCTGCCCCAGAGTCAGGAAGGGCACCCCCACCACAAAAGCGCAGATCATCAAAATGACGGTCCGGGAATGGGTCAGGCTGATGAAGCCAAACTGCACCAGGGCGAAGAGCAGCAGAGCTGCCTTCTGCCATTTTTTCGGTACCAGGAAGCACCCGGCCACACACAGGGCGATTCCCATAAAGAGGATCACGGCGAAGATGATGGGATTCCACAGGGTATTCATCCGGGCACCGGACCAGTTTACGTAGGGCTGCATCCCCGCGGGCACCAGGTCCAGCAGGAGCAGAATGGACCAGATGCACATCCACCCACAGACCAGCAGGGTCAGCACACCGGCCCCCTTCAGCCCACGGAAGTGCTCCTCGTCCCGGCACAGGGCGGCATAGGGCAGCAGCACCAGATAGCGGCTCAGCAGGAAGCCCACGTATTCTTTGGATTCCCCGAAAAGAGCATGGAAGTGCTTTGTGACCATGACCCAGCAGATCAGGCTGATGCCGTAGATCAGGTGCCACTTGGCGGTGCCGGACAGGGGCTTCCGGAAGGCCAGGGCCAGGAAGACCACCGCGGCGGCAATTTGAATGCCGGAGGTCACAGGTACGATCCTGCTGTATACATTCATCCCCACTACCAGGTGGAGATCCGTGCAGAAAGAGCAGAGCATGGCAAGGAAAAAGCAGAGCTTTTCCCGGCGTTCCTCTGGCATGGTTCGTAAATTCATAGGTTTTCCGTCCTTTGCTGGCTTCGTTTTCTCTATTTTACTCGATTCCCGGCCCAAAGTCAAACCTTGTCCGTGACCGTCCGGGTAAAGCGGCACACTACTAGGGTGCCCAGGGCGGCGGAAATCGTGCCAACCAGAAGCATGGCATCGACACCCAAGGCATCGATCAGCTGACCGCCCAGAATGCCGCCGACAACAGAGGCCAGGGTGTAGGACATGGTGTAGCAGGCCTGGCCCTTGACGGCGTCCTGAGGTTCCATAATGGCGTTGATGTAATAGACGGAAGCCACGGCAATAACGGCCCAGGTGAGGAACTGGGTAGCCTGGAAGAAATAGAAGCCGGGAATGCCGGTGCACAGGAGACTTCCCAGGGATTTCAGCGTGAAGAAGAAGCCGGTGAAGCGCATCCAGAAGGAGCTGGGTTTCTTTTTCAGCATCCGCGCAAAGAGCAGCATGGTGGGGATCTCCACCATGGCCGAAATAGCTGTGGCGGTGCCCATCTCACTGCTGCCGCCGCCCTTGGCCTCGATGATCTGCAGGGTAAAGCTGTTGATAAACACGTGGCTGATCAGGATCAGCACACAGCCTGCCAGGAACCCGGCAAAGCCGGGATACTTCCGGAAAAAGCCGGAAGAAGCTGTCTGGGGCTTTTCTGCAGCCTGAGGGATGCGCTGCTTGGGGTACTGGCACAGGCACAGGAAAAACAGGCCGTAGCAGAGTGCGGCGGCGATGGGTACCAGGATGCCTCCCACCCTGGCGCAGAGCCTGCCCAGCAGGAAGCAGGCGAAGGCATAGCTGGCGGAGCCCAGGCTTTTGGCAATGCCTAAGTTCACAGAGTGGCCGCAGCGGATACTGGTAACGGCCAGGGAGTTCACCAGAGGGGTGGACAGCTGCAGCAGGGCCAGGGTCAGGCCGTAAAGGACCAGGGTCAATATCCGGCTCCCCCGGACCAGCAGCAGCCCCCCGGCGCATAGCCCCGCCGAGGCAGCCAGCAGGAGGTTGATGGTTTTCAGGCTCATGCTGTTGGGATTATCCGCGTACCCAGCGACCAAAGGCTGCAAAACGGCGGACAGGAGCCCGGCCAGGGCAATCAGAATGCCGATTTCCCCGCTGGAAAAGCCCAGGTCCAGCAGGTACAGGCTGACATAGCCGGATACGGCCGCGTAGGCCATCCAGTAGGAGCCGTGGATCAGCCCATAACGGGCGGTCAGGTGGGACATGGTTACAACCTCACTTCTCCAAGGCCCGCTCCTGGGAGAGGGTGGCACGCCGAAGGCGTGACGGGTGTGGGGGCGGCACAGGGTCCGATCCGGTACCGCCCCTCATCCACCGCCGCGGCGGTCCCCCTTCCCCGTAGGGGAAGGCAAAGGGATTTTTCTTATCGTCGCACATTTCCAAGGGTTTGTCAAGAAACCCCGAAAAATATTGACTTTCCCCCTGGGACATACTATACTGTGACCGTGAGACCTGTTGCGTCAGCAACAGAAACGAGGTGAGAGAATGAATCAGCAGCAGCGCGCTGTGCTCCACGGGGCAGGGCTCTTTGCCGGCATCGAGCCGGAGAGAATCGACGGGATGCTGGGCTGCCTGAATGCCCGGCAGGAGCACTATGAAAAGAACACCGTGGTGTGGAACATCGGCGACACCATCCATGCCTGTGCCCTGGTCCTCTCCGGGTCCCTGCGGGCGGAGTCGGTCAACGCCTCGGGAGAGCATCTGCTGATGGCGAACCACCGCCCCGGGGCCCTGGTGGGGGATGTGCTCATGGCGACTCCGGGGAGCAGAAGCCCTGTGTATGTAGTGGCGTCGGAGGACACGGAGCTGCTGTTTCTGCCCTTCCACAGGATCATGTCCGGCTGTGATGACTGCTGCGCCTGGCACACGAAGCTCCGGGAAAACCTGGTGTCCGAGATCGCCATGAAGTTCTGGGCCCAGCGGCGCAGGACCCTGTATCTCTCCGCCAAATCTCTGCGCCAGCGCATTGCCATGCGGCTTTACGACGAGTACAAGCAGACCGGCAGCCTGACCTTCTCCCTGGGCGGCACCCGCGAGGATCTGGCGGATTTTCTGGGGGCCAACCGAAGCGCCCTGTCCCGGGAGATCAGCCGGATGAAGGAAGAGGGCATTCTGGATTTTTATAAGGATACTTTCCGGATATTGTCCCTGGAAAAGCTTACCAAAGATGTTGGATAAAAGAAAAGAGGAAAACAAAATGAAATACGATTTCACATCCATCCTGAACCGCCATGACATGGACGCCCTGGCGGTGGACTTTGCGGATTCCCAGCTGGGGCCCCGGCACCCCACCAAGGAGGGCTTTGACCTGATCCCTATGTGGGTGGCGGACATGAACTTCCCCACGGTGCCTACCGTCATGGAAAGCATGGCGGAGCGGTTGCAGCACCCGCTCTTCGGCTACTTCAACCCCCGGAAGGAGTATTTTGACAGCATCATCTCCTGGCAGCACCGGCACAACGGGGTAGAGGGGCTGGAGCCCGAGAACATTGGCTATGTCAATGGCGTTCTGGGCGGCGTGGTGTCCATGGCCAATATCCTCTGCTCCAAGGGAGACAAAATTCTGGTCCATGCCCCTACCTACGTGGGCTTCACCCACGCCCTGGTAAACAACGGCTATGAGCTGGTACATACCTACCTGCAGAAGGACGAGCAGGGCATCTGGCGGATGGACTACGCCGACATGGAGAAAAAGCTTCAGGAGCAGCACATCCACTGCGCCATCCTCTGCTCCCCCCACAACCCCTGCGGCCGGGTCTGGGAGCGCTGGGAGCTGGAAAAGGCTATGGAGCTCTTCAAAAAGTACAATGTGTATGTCATTTCCGACGAGATCTGGTCTGATCTGACTCTGGAGGGCTATAAGCACATTCCCACCCAGTCTATTTCCGAGGACGCCAAGATGCGCACCGCCGCTATGTACGCCCCCAGCAAGACCTTCAACCTGGCGGGTCTGGTGGGCAGCTACACCATTATCTACAATCCCTGGCTCCGGGACCGGTTCGAAAAGGAGCAATCCCTGTCCCATTTCAACGAAATGAACGTCATGAGCATGTATGCCCTGATCGGCGCCTACAAGCCCCAGGGGGACGAGTGGCTGGCGGAGCTGCGGCAGGTGCTCACCGGAAACGTGGACTTCGCCTGCGGGTTTATTGCCAATCATTTCCCCGGTGTCACCGTCCAGAAGCCCCAGGGCACCTATATGCTCTTCATTGACTGCACTGAGTGGTGCTCAAAGCATGGCGTCACCCTGGATGCGATCCTGGAGCGCTGCTGGAGCGTAGGCGTGGCGGTCCAGGACGGGCGGCCCTTCCACGGGGCAAACGCCATCCGCATCAACCTGGCCCTGCCCAAGGCCCGGGTGGAAGAGGCATTCCACCGCATGGAAAAATACGCGTTCATCTAAAAATAGAAAAGCCCCTGCCCTCTCCTGCTTGGAGAGGGTGGCCCGCAGGCCGGGTGTGGAGGGGACCCGTCTAAATAAACGGAGGACTTCATGCTATTCAGTTCCTACTCTTTTCTCTTTTTCTTCCCCCTGGTGCTGATCCTGGTGGGGGTGCTGCCGGCGAAGTGGCGAAATCCGCTGCTGCTCCTGGCCAGCTACTATTTCTATAGCTGCTGGAGCCGCCGGTACTGCCTGCTGCTTTTGGGCTGCACGGCGGTGGCCTACTTCGCCGGGCGGCTGCTGGAAAAGAAGAAATGGACCTTCTGGGCGGGGCTCGTCACGGTGCTGGGGCTTTTGGCAGTTTTTAAGTATACAGACTTTCTTCTCTACACCCTGGAGGGGCTCGTTTCTCGGCCCCTGCCCCGGCTCAACTGGGTGCTGCCGGTGGGCATCTCCTTTTTTACCTTTCAGGCGGCGGGATACCTGATCGACGTCTACCAGGGCAAATACAAGGCGGAGACGAATTTCGTGAACTTCGCCCTCTTTGTCAGCTTCTTCCCCCAGCTTCTTTCCGGCCCTATCGGCCGGGGCGGGGAGTTGCTGCCCCAGTACCGGGAGCCCCAAAAGCCCAGCTTTCAGAATTTGCGTGATGGCCTTTGCACCATGACCTGGGGCTATTTTTTGAAGCTGGTCATCGCCGATCGGGCGGCCATGCTGGTGGACAGCGTGTATGCCTCTTACGCAAGCCTTCCCGGCATCTGCCTGGTGTTTGCCACGGTTATTTACGCTTTGCAGATTTACTGTGACTTTGCCGGCTACTCTGCTATGGCCATCGGGGCCGGGGAGATGCTGGGCATCCATCTGCCCGTCAATTTCCGGATGCCCTACTTCGCCCAGTCGATCCAGGAGTTCTGGCGGCGGTGGCACATCAGTTTGAGCACTTGGTTCCGGGATTATGTCTACTTCCCCCTGGGGGGCAGCCGGTGCGCCAAGTGGAAGAACTACCGCAATATCCTCCTCGTGTTTCTTCTCAGCGGCCTTTGGCATGGGGCCAGCTGGTCCTTTGCCGTGTGGGGGCTCCTCCATGGGGTCTATCAGATCGTGGGCAAGCAGACCAAGGGCCTGCGGGAAACCGCTGTGAAAAGGCTGGGCATCCGCACGGAGGCGGCGTCCTGGAAGCTGCTGCGGATGGCGGTGACCTTCCTGCTGGTGGATTTTGCCTGGCTCTTTTTCCGGGCCGATGGCCTGGGCACGGCTATGGATATGCTGGGTCACATCGGTACCGATCTGCGGCCTCTGGAGCTGCTGGATGCGGTCAAACAGGGCACCATGGGCCTGGACATCCCGGACCTGTGGGTGCTGCTGCTGTCCACCGCTCTTCTCACCGGGGCGGATATCGCCCGGTATCGGGGGGCAGACCTGCGGGGCTGGCTTGCCGATCAGAACTTTTTTGTTCGGGAGCTGCTGCTGTCCGGCTTTATGCTGCTGATCATCATTTTGGGAATTTGGGGGAACGGCTTCCATGCGTCCAGCTTTATCTACTTCCAGTTTTAAGCGCGCAGTCAGCGTGGCGCTCCTTCTGGTTCTGCTGCTCTCCGGGGTGGCCTTCTGGTCCAGGGCGCTGCGGATGAACGACGGCTACTACAAAAACACACCCTTCATTCGGGACGACCGGGAATACGATGTGCTGTTTTTCGGCACCAGCCATGTGGTGAACAGCGTGTTTCCCATGCAGCTGTGGCGTGACTACGGAATTACCTCCTACAACCTGGCCATCCACGGCGGCTCCATTGCCAGCAGCTACTGGATGCTGAAAACGGCCTTGGATTACCAGAAGCCCCAAATTGCCGTGATGGATGTGCTTCTGGCCAAGTCCAATTACATGCAGACAGACCTCCCTATGGCCCACGCCGCAATGGACCCCTTCCCGCTGAGCAGAACCAAGCTCAGTGCCATCTGGGATATCTATCCAGACAGCAAGGACCGGGCAGAGCTGCTGTTTCCCATGGATGTATTCCACAATCGATGGAAGGACCTGGATACGGAAATGCTGAAGCGGGGCTTTGGGGAAAGCAAGGTCACCCCGGAAAAGGGCGGCGAGAGCCGCATCCGGGTCTACCCTGTGGAAGATCCGCTTGTGGTGGAGGCTTCGGACGCTGCCCGGGAGCAGACAGAGGGCCTTCGCTATCTGGAAAAATTCATTCTTTTGTGCCGGCAGGAGGGCATTGTTCCCGTCATCACCTACATCCCCTACCGGGGAGACGCCGAGGAGCAGCGCTATTCCAACGCCGCCATTCTCCTGGCCCAGTCCCTGGGGGCGCAGACCATCGATTTGCAGCACACGGACCTCCTGGACGATGACACCGACTGGTACGACGACGGCGGCCACACCAACCCTTTGGGGGCGCAAAAGGTTACCGGGGCCCTGGGCGCGTACCTGAAGGACCATTATGACCTCCCGGACCATCGGAACAGTGAGACCTGGGCGGAGGACTACGAGGCCTATTATTCGTTCCAGGCAGAGAATCTGCGGGAAACGGAAGACCTGTGGTCTCTGCTGGCCCTGCTCAGCGTGGAGGACTTCACAGCCGCTGTGGAGATTTCCCCCACCTATGACATGGACACCGTGACCCGAAAGCTCCTGGACAGCCTGGGAGACCGGCTGACGGAGACGGCAGGGGAGGACCCCGGGCGGCTCACATTGCGTGTATTCGGAAAAGACGGGGAAGAAATCACGACCAGGACTTACCGGGGGACCTACACCCCGGTACAGGTGACAGAATAAAAAACCGGAAAGGCGGAAGGATTATGGCAAGCAGCTTATGGGGCGGCAGATTTGAAAAGGAAATGGACAGCATGGTGAAGGCCTACAATGCCTCCATTTTCTTCGATCAGCGGATGTACAACGAGGATATCGACGGCAGCATTGCCCATGTGACCATGCTGGGCAAGCAGGGCATTGTCACCGAGGAGGAGGCAAAGACCATCGTTGCCGGCCTGGAAGGCATCCGAAAAGACATCGCCGCCGGGAAAATCGTTTTTAATGTGGATGACGAGGATATCCACATGGGCATTGAAAGCCGCCTGATCCAGCGCATCGGCGAGGTGGGCAAGAAGCTCCACACCGCCCGGAGCCGGAATGACCAGTGCCAGGTAGACGGCAGACTCTATGTGCGCAGGGAAATCGGGGAAATTCTGGACCGGCTCCAATATCTGGAGTCCGTCATCCTTCAAAAGGCGGAAACCTATGCCGACTCCATCAGCATCGGCTTTACCCACCTGCAGCATGCCCAGCCCCTGACCCTGGGCTTTACCTTCATGGCCTATTTCCAGATGTTCAAGCGGGATATCCTCCGGCTTCAGGACACCTTGGACCGGATGAACTATTGTCCCCTGGGGGCCTGTGCCCTGGCGGGGACTACCCTGCCTATCGACCGGCAGGAGACGGCCCGGCTGCTGGGCTTCACGGCCCCGACAGAGAACGCCATGGACAGCGTCAGCGATCGGGATTACAGCCTGGAATTTTTAAGTGATGCCGCCATCTCCATGATGCACCTGTCCCGCTGGGCGGAGGAATTTGCCTGGTGGAACTCCTCGGAATTCTCCTACATCGCCATTGACGACGGCTTCTGCACCGGCAGCAGCATCATGCCCCAGAAGAAAAACCCGGATATGGCAGAGCTGATCCGGGGCAAGGTGGGCCGGGTCTACGGTGACCTGATGCAGCTGCTCACCGTCATGAAGGGCACCCCCATGGCCTATAACAAGGATTTCCAGGAGGACAAGGAGAGTCTCTTCGACGCCATCGACACCTGGAAGGCCACCATTGCCATTTTTGCCAAGATGCTGGAAAATACGGAATTCCGCTTAGACCAGATCCAGGCTCAGATGGGCAAAGGCTTCCTGAACGCTACGGACATTGCCGAGCACTTTGCCAAGCAGGGCATCCCCTTCCGGGAGGCCCACGCCATTGTGGGCCGGATGGTAAAGGCCTGTGAGCACCTGGGCTGCGACTTTGAAGACCTGACGGACGCCCAGCTCCAGGAAATCGACCCCCGGATATCCAGGGCCATGCTGGGAGATATCAGCATCCCCGCCTGCGTGGACGCCCGGTCCTCCTACGGAGGCACCGCCCCCAGTGAGGTCCGCCGCCAGATCGCCAAAGAGCGGGCCTGGCTGGAGAGCCTGTAAAGAAATCCGCTCCCCAAAGGGGAGCGGAAATTTTTTTACTTACACCGGATACCCTTTGTGTAGACCTGCAGGATATTGGCATTTTCATCCAGCAGTACCAGGTCGGCATCCTTGCCGGGGGCAATGGAGCCTTTGGTCTGCCAGAGGTTCATTTCTTTTGCGGGGTTCTCTGTCAGAGTGGGAAGGATCTCCTCCAGGGAGTAGGGAAGCCAGGCGAGCATGTTTTTCAGGGCGGTGTCCTGGGTCAGAGTGGAGCCGGCACGGGTACCGTCGCTGGCCAGCTTTGCGTCCCCGTCCTTCACCACCACATCGTTGACGCCCAGGTGGTAACTGCCGTCGGGAAGACCCGCGGCCATGATGGAGTCGGTGATGGCAACGATCCGGTCAAGACCCTTGCACTTGCAGTACATCCGCACCGTGCCGGGGACCAGATGGCGGCCGTCGCAGATGGTCTCGCAGTACGCGTCACTCTCCATGACAGCCCCAAAGATGGCGGGCTCATGCTGGTGGAACAGCCGCATGGCGTTGCCTACGTGGGTGCCTACCGTGGCCCCCAGGGAGATAGCCTTCATGGCCTGGGCGTAGGTGGCCCCGGAATGGCCGATGCCCACGGTAATGCCGAGTTTTTTGAGCTCCGGGATCATGTCCAGCACTCCGGGAAGTTCCGGGGACAGGGTGATGTAGTGGATGCCTCCCTTGGCCAGTGCCTGATAATGCCGCACCAGGTCAATATTGGTGTTTTGCAGCAGGTGCTCCGGCATGGCTCCCTTGTATTCCTTTGCAAGGAAGGGCCCTTCCAGGTGGATGCCCACCAGCTCGGCGCCCTGCCGCTGCTCTTCCCGGTAGCGGTTAAACTGACCGATGCACCACTCGGTCTGCTCCTGGGTGTCCGTCAGGACCGAGCACTGGAAGGCGGTGGTGCCGTGCTGGGCCAGGAACAGCCCGATTTTTTCCAGGTCCTCGGCAGTGGCCCCGTTCACATCCACGCCTACGGCTCCGTGCATATGGGTATCGATAAAGCCCGGGACGATTTTTGCCCCCTGGGCATCGATGACTTCCGCCCCAGCGGGGACGGCCCCGGCAAACTCGATCTTGCCGTCTACGATGTGCAAGGTCAACGCTTTGAACTGGCCATCTGTATAGACAAGGCCATTTTGAATATAGTAGTTCATATTGTCCTCCCAAAATTCAAAAAGGGGCCGCCTCGTGTGAGGCGGCCCTCAAAAACTTTTAGCCCAGAGCCTCGTTCATGACGTCGAAGAGGATGTAGTTGTTCAGGTCAACAGGAGCTTCCACAGCGCCGTTGTCGATGAACATCTGCTGCTGACGGGTGTAGAGATCGGTGAAGGTGCCGTCGGCCAGACCCTGCTTGATGTAGTCGGCGGAGAACCAGGTGGCGTCGCCGGTCTCAACCTGGCAGGCGGTGAAGTCCTTGGCGCACTGCTTGGCGTAGAGCTCCACAGCGTAGTCCCAGTTTTCCTGCTGGGAGGAGAACTGCATGCCCTTCAGCAGAGCACGGGTGAAGCGGACCAGGACATCATGGTTGGCTTCGGCGTAGCTGGGCAGACAGATCCAGCTGGACATGTTCACAGAGTTGGTGGCAAACTCCAGCTCCAGAGCGCCGTCACAGTTCTCCATGATCTGGTTGGAGTAGGGGTTCCAGGCGGTGCAGGCGTCCACGTTGCCGGACATCATGGCGGCGACCATGTTGGTGGCGTCCATTTCGTAGGCTTCGATGTCGTCCATAGTCAGGCCGGCGGCAGCCAGGGCGCCCTGCAGAGCGGTCTCAGAGGAGGAACCGCCATTGTAGGCAACCTTCTTGCCCTTCAGGTTGGAGATGTTGTCCACGGAGGTGACGCCGGAGGTGGGCAGAACAATGATGCGGTCGGTGCTGTGGACGGAGGAGGGCAGGAAGATGTTGGCCTGGCCGTTGATGCACAGCTTGTGAGCGCCGTGGCCGATATAGGCCAGATCGATGCTGCCGCCTTCCATAGCGGCGATTTCGGAGGGGCCGTCAGCGAACTCCCACAGAGTGACTTCAATGCCTTCCTCGGCAAAGTAGCCCTTGTCCATGGCGGTCAGCACGGACCAGAGGGAAGCGTAGTTGGGCATATAGGCCACGTTCAGCTTTACGGTTTCCACAGGGGCTTCGGTCTCGGCGGGAGCCTCGGTGGCGGCAGGGGCGGCAGTGGTTTCGGGGGCAGCGGTGGTGGCGGGGGCTTCGGTCTTTCCGCCGCAGGCGGCCATGGACAGGACCATGGTGACTGCGAGCAGCAGGGCGAACAATTTCTTCATATGATTTCCTCCAATTTTAATTTGCCGGTTCATCCGGTGAAATTACTTACGAACTTCCAGGAACTCCTGGTAGACCTCGTTCCAGATCTCGGTTTTCAGCTCCAAGAATCTGGGATCGGTCTTGGTGGCCTGGGTGCGGGGATAGGGGATGTCGATATCCACAATTTTCTTGATCCGGCCGGGACGGGCGGACATGATGATGACCCGCTGGGCCAGGATGATTGCCTCGTCCACATCGTGGGTGATGAAGAAGCAGGTCTTCTTCTCATGTTCCCAGGTGTTCAGCAGCTCGCTTTGCAACTGGACACGGGTCTGGGCATCCAGGGCGCCGAAGGGTTCATCCAGCAGCAGCACCTCGGGGTCTGCCGCGTAGGCCCGGGCAATGGCCACTCTCTGACGCATGCCGCCGGAGAGCTCCTTGGGATAGGCGTGCTCAAAGCCCTCCAGGCCCACAGCCTTGATGTACTTCTTGGCGATCTGCTCTGCCTGGTCCTTGGGCATCCGCTTCATTTCCAGACCGAACATGACGTTCTTCAGCACGGTGCGCCAGGGGAACAGGGCGTATCCCTGGAAGACAACGCCCCGCTCCACGCCGGTGCCCTCGATCTTTTTGCCGTCGAGATACACAGCGCCGGAGGTGGGCTCCAAGAGGCCCGCGATGATGTTCAGCAGGGTGGATTTGCCGCAGCCGGAGGGACCGACCACACAGATGAATTCATTTTCCTTAATATCCAGGCTGACGCCGTTCAGGGCTACAGTCTTGCCCTTGTTGCCTACGTATTCCTTGACAACGTTGTCAATTTTCAGCTTGGTCAAATTTTCTCCTGCCATCCTGTCAGCTTCCTTTCGATAATGTCAACGATCTTCACCAGAATCAGGCCGATGATGCCCAGAAGGATGATGTACATCAGCATGGGGGGCGAATCAAACGAGTTGGCCAGGGACCGGATGCGCATACCGATACCGGCCTGGGCGCCGGTGGATTCGGCAGCCAGCAGGGTGGTCAGTGCGGCAGACAGGCCCAGACGAACGGCGGTGATGATAAAGGGGGTGGTTGCGGGGCAGATGACCTTGACGAAGATGTCAAAGTCATTGGCGCCCAAAACCCGGGCGGCTTTGATGAGGGTGGTGTCGATGTTCTTGATGCCCTGATAGATGGTGATGCTCATGGTCATGAAGGTGCAGATCCAGATGAGGATCACGGCGGGCTTCTGGCCCACACCGAAGACCATAACGATCAACGGGGCATAGCCCAGGGCGGGGATGTTGCGGATGAAGTTGATCCAGGGCTCGATGATCTTCTGGATCGGGGTGTACCAGGCCATGAGGAATGCGATGGGCAGCGCCGTGGCAAAGCCCAGCAGGAAGCCCAGGCCCACACAGCTCAGGCTGCTCTTGACGTCCTTCCAGAACGCGCCGCGCTCGATCATGGTGCCGACCGCCGGGATAACCTTGTCTACGAAGGGGAAGCTGCGGCCGGTCTTGGCTCCCAGAGAGAGGCAGTACCACAGCAGCAGTGCGGCGAGCAAGGAGATCAGCAGCCAAACCTTATCGCTGATCTGTATGCCCTTTTTCTTCTTTTTCATAGCAACAACTCCTTAAATCGGATCGTTTTTGTTGGATGCCCGCCCATTGCATTTAATTTAGAATTAAAATCAAATCGGCGTCATCAGGTGCCGTTACATGCATGGTAGCAGAAACATGGACAAAATTCAATATCAAAATCAACGGAAAACTGAACTTTATGCACATACGCCAAAAACGGACAGGTAATTTTGTGAAGGATACCGGGAAAGAAAGGATTGACCCCTGGAGCATTTAATTATAAAATGTAATCAAAGTATGGAGGAAAGGCGGGCACATATGGAGAACGCGACACTTGCGTTTGCACAGAAGACCCTGCGGGACCATCTGGCCCTGCTGTCGGAGCCGCTGGCCCGGGACCTGGAAGTGGTGACAGCGCTTGCCGGAGAAGGAGACTACGGCTACCGTGTCCGGGGCGGCAGAGCGCATTTCTGGGGCAGTACGCCCGGCAATGTACTGCTGGCAGTTTATGATTACCTGAGGACCATCGGCTTCGTCTTCCTGGCTCCCGGAAAGAACGGCACCTATGTGCCGGAGATCCGGGACCCAAAGGCCCTGGAGGCGGGAAAGGAGACCTTCACCGCCGCCTACCACCACCGGGGCGTCTGCATCGAAGGGGCGGACAGCCTGGAGGAAGCGCTGGATTTCATCGATTGGCTCCCCAAAAACGGCTTCAACGCCTTCTTCTTACAGTTCAAAAAACCGGACATCTTCTTTGAGCGCTGGTATTCCCACACTTACAATCCCACCCTGGCACCGGAAAGCCTGACCCGGCAGCAGCTGGACCAGCTGGACCGGCAGGTGAGGGACGCCATGGCGCTCCGGGGCATCCATTGTCACCGGGTGGGCCACGGCTGGACCGCCCAGGCCCTGGGCTATTCCGGCACCGGCTGGCATACCACGACTGAAGAACCGAAGCGGCCTGACCTGGTGGCCCTGGTGAATGGGGAACGGCGCTTCTGGAAGGGCATCCCCGCCAATACGAACCTGTGCTATTCCAATCCTGAGGCCCGAAAAATGCTTGTGGACCAGGTGGTGGACTACGCCAGAGAAAACCCCGACATGGATTACCTCCACTTCTGGCTGGCGGACGACTTCAACAATGTATGCACCTGTGAAATCTGTCGGCAGACCACCATTTCCGACCAGTATGTGGAGATCCTTAACGATGTGGATCAGGCCCTGACTCAGGCGGGACTGCCCACAAAAATCGTATTTCTCCTTTATCAGGAGCTTCTGTACGCCCCGAAAACCGCCAGACTCCGGCACCCGGAACGGTTTTGCCTCATGTTTGCCCCCATCAGCCGGACCTTTGAAAAAGCCTACCCTTCTTCCTTTACGCCGGTAGCGGTAACCCCCTATGTCCGCAACGCCATGCATTTGCCGGAGACGGTGGAAGAAAACCTGACGCACCTATATAACTGGCAGAAGATTTTCTCCGGGGACAGCTTCTTCTACGACTATCCCCTGGGCCGGGCCCATTATGGGGACTTCGGCTATATGAAGATCGCCAGGACCATTTACGAGGATATCCACGCCCTGAAAGGCTTCCACGCCAACGGCTACATGAGTTGTCAGGAGCTGCGGGCCATGGACCCCACGGGCTTTCCAAACTACGTCATGGGCCTGTCCCTGCTGGACGAGACCATCCCCTATGAGACCATGCGGCAGACTTACTTTTCCGCCATGTTTGGTCCCCAATGGGAAAAAGCGGTTTCCTTCTTAGAAGAGCTGTCCGGCCTCAGCAGTACGGACTACTTCAACAACCACGGCCCCCGGTATCAGCCTGATTTGGCGGAAAACTACCGTAAAATCGGGAAACTGGCCCGGGAGTTCCAGATCCCGGAAGGCGAAAACTGGGATGATCTCCGGTTCCACTGCCAATATACGGTCCTTCTTTCCGGGGCTCTGGAAGCCCTGTGCCTTGGAAAGAAAGAAGAAGCG
Organism: Faecousia sp.; assembly: GCA_050873165.1. Classification (GTDB taxonomy): domain Bacteria; phylum Bacillota; class Clostridia; order Oscillospirales; family Oscillospiraceae; genus Faecousia. The sequence goes on along the minus strand of JBNMIH010000022.1, from coordinate 6,903 downwards.
AATCAGCGCTTCGCCGAGTTCTGTACCTTCATCCGCAGCCAGGAGCTCTCCCAGGAGCGGCGGCTGGATGTGTTCCGGGTCATCGAGGTGGCCATTCATTACACGGGATTTACCCTTCCCGAAGGAGTGTGAGAGGGAAACATCATGTATAAACTGAAGGAAATTCGTTCCCCCAACCGGGACCGGGTCCTGGAGTGCATCTTCCGGAACCCCGGGATTTCCCGAAAGGATACCAGCGACCTCACCGGCATCACCTCCGCGACCATCACTTCCGTGGTGGCGGAACTGCTGCGGGAGGGGATCCTCACGGAGCTGGGAGAGATGGAGGAGGACCGGGGCACCATCGGCCGGAGCCGCATTGCCCTGAATATCCAGCCGGACTACCGCTACGTGGTGGGTGTGGAGTTCAACTACTCCTCCCTGTCCGGCACGGTTTGCGATCTCCGGGGCCGTGTAACGTACTCTGTGGTCCTGCCCCATGACCCGGAGAGGGAATATATTACGGAGGCCCTGATCCATCTGATCCAGAAATGCCTGGATTCTGGTGCCGCCCCCTTGGAAAAAATTGCCGCCATCGGCGTAGGCGTCCCCGGCCACATGAGCCGGGCGGGCACGGGCTTTGTGGGCAGCGGCCGCTACTGGGCAGACCTGGACCCGGGAGCCATCCGGGAGGCCTTCCCCATCCCTGTGGTCTTTGAGAACAATGTCCGCTGTATGGCAGTGGCCCAGAGCCTGAACCACCCCAAGGAGGCCCCCTCCAATTTTGCCCTGCTCCACGTAGGCCGGGGCATGCACTGTGCCCACATTATTGACGACGAGCTCTTCATCGGCACCACCTACGGCTGCGGCGAGATCGCCCACACCATCGCCGTGCTGGACGGCAAGCGCTGCGAATGCGGCAAGCGGGGCTGCCTGCAGACCATCATCACCGAGTCCGCCCTGCTGGAAAGCGGACGGGCCATCTGGGAAGCGGACCCCAATTCCAACCTCCGCAGCTTTGCCAAGGCTCCCGAGGACCTGACCCTGCAAAACCTGCTGGAGGCCTACGAGCTGGGGGACCCGGCGGTGTGCCGGATGCTGACTCTGGCCCTGCGGCACCTGGGTGTGGCGGCCCTGAATGTAGCGGTGCTGATGAATCCCGAGAAGCTGTTCCTCCACGGGGAGCTCTTCCAGAGCCAGGCTGTCCGGCAGGATTTCCTGGAGGAAATTCGCCGGCAGTTCGAATTTACCGGCAACGATTACGCCCTGGGCACCGTGGCCTACTGCGGCTGCACTCCCCTGGACGGGGCAGTGGGCGCGGCGGCTCTGGCCGTATTAAATTGTGTGATCCACCCTGACAAAAAATAAGGAGTGTGCTAAAAATGTACGAGTATTTCCGTATTTCCGCTGAAGACCTGGGCAAGGACGCCAAGATCCCTCTGGTCAAGCTGGGAGACTCCGGCGAGGTCTTCTATGAAATGGCTCTGGAGATGGTGAACACCATCAAAGAGCACAACGCCCGGGGAGAGAAGACCGTCTTCATCTGCCCGGTAGGCCCTGTGGGCCAGTACCCCATTTTCGTCCGGCTGGTGAACCGGGACCGGGTGTCCCTGAAGAACTGCTGGTTCTTCAACATGGACGAGTACCTGAACGACGACGAGACCTACATTGATTTCGATTCCCCCTTGTCCTTCCACGGCTTTATGAACCGGACTGTCTACTCCAAAATTGATCCGGAACTGGTGATGCCTGAGTCTCAGCGGTTCTTCCCGGACCCCAAGGATCCTGGCATGATCGATCGGAAGATCGAGGAGCTGGGGGGCGTGGATGTGTGCTTCGGCGGCATTGGGATCAACGGCCATCTGGCCTTCAATGAGGCGAGCGACGAGCTGACTGCTGAGGAATTCGCCCAGCTGCCCACGAGAGTGCTGACCATCAGCCGGGAGACCCGGACCTCCAACGCCATCGGCGACCTGAACGGTGCCATCGATGCCATGCCGAGAAAATGCGTCACCATTGGCATCAAGCAGATTTTGGGTGCCCGGAAGCTCCGTCTGGGTGTTTTCCGTGACTGGCACCGCAGCGTGGTCCGTCAGGCGGCCTACGGCGACGTCACCGCCCATTTCCCCGCCAGCCTGGCCCAGAACCACCCGGACGCCTGCATCTATCTGAACGCCAACGCAGCGAAGCAGCCATACTAAGTAAGGAGGAAAAAATATGTCCCTAGTACCCATGAGAGCCATCCTGGAGGCCACTGAAAAATACAACTATGCCCAGGGCGCGTTTAACGTCAACGCCGTGGCCCAGGCCAAGGCCGTAATCGAGGTCCACGAGATGTTCCGCTCCGCCGCCATCATCCAGGGCGCGGACCTGGCCAACGCCTTTATGGGCGGCCGCACCGATTTTGCCAACGGCACCCTGGAAGACAAGAAGGTGGGGGCCAACAACATTGCCAAGGCCGTCAAGCAGTATGCCGAGCACAGCCCCATCCCCGTGGCCCTGCACCTGGACCACGGCAAGACCATCGACTCCTGCATCGCCGCCATGGACGGGGGCTACACCTCCGTCATGATCGATGGCTCCAGCCTGCCTTTTGAGGACAACATTGCCCTGACCCGGGAAGTGGTCAAGCTGGCCCATGCCCGCGGTGTCACCGTCGAGGGCGAGTTGGGTGTTCTTGCCGGCGTAGAGGACCATGTGTTCTCCGCTACCTCCACCTACACCAATCCCTTGGACGCTGTTAAGTTCATCAAGGCCACCGGCGTGGACGCCCTGGCCATCAGCTACGGAACCAAGCACGGGGCCAACAAGGGCGCCAACGCCGTGATCCGCAAGCAGATCGCCATTGCCACCAAGGAGTGCCTGCTCCACGAGGGCATCTTCTGTGCCCTGGTTTCCCACGGCTCTTCCACGGTGCCCCAGTACATCGTCAAGGAGATCAACGACTTGGGCGGCACCATCACCAACGCCCACGGCATCCCCAGAGACCAGCTCATTGAGGTTTCCAAGCTGGGCATTGCCAAGATCAATGTGGATACGGACATCCGTCTGGCTGTCACCCGGAACCTGCGGGAGCTGTTCTGGTACAATCCAGAGCTGCGGGACCATGAGTCCATCAAGCCCATCTACGAGCTGCTTCAGACTAAGACCTCTGACTTTGACCCCAGAGTTTTCCTGACCCCCATTATGGACACTGTCATGTACGGCGTGGTGCCCAACGAGGATGTGGCCCTCATTGTGAACGCCATTGAAAAGGGCGTGAAGGAGGCCGTAGGCACCCTGATCGTGGATTTCGACTCCTACGGCAAGGCTCCCTTGGTGGAAAATGTGTCTCTGGACGAAATGGCCGAGCGGTACCGCAAGGCCGGCATCTAAAGGAGAAAGACCATGGGCGTGAATATTCTGGTGGCCCACGGCGGCGGCCCTACCGCCGTGATCAATACCAGCTTACAGGGTGTCATTGAGGCTGCCCGGGAAAGCGGCAAGGTGGACAAGATCTACGCCGCCCGGTTCGGTGCTGAGGGCATTCTCAAGGGCGATTTGATGGATCTGACGGACGTCCCCGCCTCCACCGTGGCCAAGCTCTCCCACACCCCCGCTTCCGCCATCGGCTCCTGCCGCCGGAAGCTGACGGATGCGGACTATCCCACGGTCATTGAGACCCTGAAAAAATTCAACATCGGCTGTTTCTTCTACAATGGCGGCAACGACTCCATGGATACCTGCAACAAGGTTTCGAAGCTGGCCCAGAAGGAAGGCCTGGACGTCAAGGTCATCGGCATCCCCAAGACCATGGACAACGACCTGGACATTACGGACCACTGCCCCGGCTTCGGCTCCGCCGCCCGGTACGCCGGGGAAGCCGCCTGTGAGCTGGCCCTGGATGCCTCGGGGCTCCCCATCCATGTGGTGGTGCTGGAGCTCATGGGCCGGAACGCCGGCTGGGTCACCGCCGCCTCCGCTCTGGCGGCCCGGGCTACCAACTGCGAGGTGCTGACCTACCTGCCGGAAAAGCTGGTAGACGAAGATAAAATGCTGGCCGACATCCAGGCCGCCTGGGCAAAAGGAAAAGGTCTGCTGGTCACCGTCTCCGAAGGGATCTGCGGCCTGGACGGCAAGCCCCTGGCCTCTACCGGCATTGTGGACGGTTTCGGCCACATGGTTCCCGGCGGCACTGCCCAGCATGTGACGGACGCCATTATCCAGAAGCTGAACATCAAGTCCCGGGCGGAAAAGCCGGGACTCCTGGGCCGGGCGGCCATTCCCTATGCTTCCCGTACTGACCAGCTGGAAGCTTATGCCGTTGGCAAAAAGGCGGTGGAAGCGGCCCTGGCCGGGGAGACGGACTACATGGTGGCCATCGATGCCCACCGCGGGGAAACTTACTCCTTCGACCTCTTCCTGGCGCCTTTGGAAAAGGTGGCAAACGTGGAGAAGAAGTTCCCCCTGGAGTGGATCCTGGACGGCAATAAGATCGATGATCGGTTCTTCGACTACGCCATGCCCCTCATGATGGACAAAATGCCCGACTACGCGATTTTGAGGTAATGTAACCATGAAACATATTTTTCTGAACCTGAAGCGCTTTGATGTGCCCGTCTGCTATGGCGGCGTCAACCGCATTGCTCCCATGCAGGAGTGGGGCGGCTATATCGTGAAAAACACCCAGGAGGCCCTGAAGAAGTACGACCCCCAAGAGGTAGAATTCGTCCAGTATCTGCCGGAGGCCCATCTCTTAAGCGCCGTGGCGGCCCGCAGTGAAAATAGCCCTGTGCAGATCGGCTGCCAGAGCGTCTACCGGATGAATACCGCCGTAGGCGGCAACTTCGGTGCGTTCACCACCAACCGGCCCGTCTCCGCCATGCTTGCCATGGGTGTCAGTGCCACCATCATCGGCCACTGCGAGGAGCGGAACGATAAAATGGGCATTCTGGCAGAGGCCGGGGTGGTGGATACCAAGGCCGTGAACCGGATCCTGAACCAGGAGATCAAGCTGGCTGTGGAAAACGGCATGACTGTCCTCTACTGCATCGGCGAGAAGGATACGGAGCTGGACCGGTGGGATGAAGTCCTGCGGGAGCAGCTGGAAGTGGGCCTGGAGGGCGTGGATAAGACCAAGGTGGTCATCGGCTACGAGCCTATCTGGTCCATCGGCCCCGGCAAGACCCCGGCGGGCCGGGACTACATCCAGAAGATCGCCCGGTTTGTCAAGGAAGTCACCGGAGGCTGCGACGTGGTCTACGGCGGCGGCCTGAAGGTAGACAACGCCGAGATGCTGGCCTCCATCCCGGAAATCGACGGCGGCCTCATTGCCCTGACCCGGTTCCAGGGAGAGATCGGCTTCTACCCCGAAGAATACCTGGAAATCATCCGCACTTATCTTGAAAAATAAGGAGAAACAGCTATGAAACTGGATTTTGAATACGGCCAGGGCCTCATGTCCGCGGAACTGCCGGACAGTACCGAGGTCTTCATCCCCGGCAAGACCGTGCCGGACCCTGAGTGCCTGCCCCAGGACTGGGACACCCTCTACGCCGCCACCCTGGACTCCCTGCGCCACCCCATGGGCATGCCTGCCCTGCGGGATCTGGCTGCCCCAGGCAAGACTGCCGTCATCGTCATCCCCGACATCGTCAAGGGCGGATGCCAGCCCACTGCCCACCGGAAGGTCTCCATTACCGCCTGCCTGGAGGAGCTCTACGCCGGCGGCGTGAAGAAGGAGGACATTCTGCTGCTGTTCTCCAACGGTCTGCACCCCCGTTCCACCGAGAGCGAGATGCGCCAGATCCTGGGCGAAAAGCTCTTCAATGAGTTCTATTGGACCAATCAGATCACCAGCCACGACTCCGAGGACCAGGAGCACATGGTGGACCTGGGCGTAACCAAGCGGGGCGACCCGGTGCTGATGAACAAGTATGTCTTCGACTGCGACATCCCCATTCTCATCGGCCATGTCCAGGGCAACCCCTACGGCGGCTACTCCGGCGGCTATAAGCACTGCGCCACGGGCATCACCCATTGGCGGAGCATCGCCTCCCACCACGTGCCCAAGGTCATGCACCGGGAGGACTTCACCCCTGTTTCCGGCCACAGCCTCATGCGGACGAAGTTCGACGAGATCGGCATGCACATGGAAGAGAAGATGGGCCATCCCTTCTTCTGCTGCGACGCGGTGCTGGACACCTACTCCCGGCAGATCGCCATCTACTCCGGCTACGCCGCCGTCATGATGCCCGAGAGCTGGAAGATTGCCAACAAGCGGACCTATGTGCCCTTCGCCGAGGAAAAGTACGACGTCATGGTTTTCGGTATGCCCCAGAACTTCCACTATGGCGACGGCATGGGCACCAACCCCATCCAGATGATGCAGGCCCTCTCCGCCCAGGTCATCCGCCACAAGCGGGTCATGAAGGACAACTGCGTCATCATCTGCTCCTCCATCTGCAACGGCTATTTCCACGACGAGCGCTGGCCCTACCTGCGGGAGCTCTACGAAATGTTCCAGCATGACCACATGAACACCCTGGCGGATATGAACCGCTACGGCGAGTACTTCGCCACCAATCAGGAATACATCCGCAAGTACCGTTTCGCCAACGCCTTCCACCCCTTCCACGGCTTCTCCATGATGAGCTGCGGCCACATCGCCGAGATGAACACCTCCGCCATCTACATCGTGGGTGCCCAGGAGCCCGGCATCGCCCGGGGCATGGGCTTGAAGACCCGGGCTACCTTCGAAGAAGCTCTCGCCGACGCCATGAAGAAATACGTGGGCCCCAACCCCCGCATCCTGGCTCTGCCCCAGACCTTCAAGGTGGGCGCCGTCCACCTGTGCATGAAGGATGACGATCTGAGCAACGTGTAAAACTTTTTCAGGCCGTTCCGGGTGCCCGGAACGGCCTGAAAACTTAGGCTATATCATTT
>JBNMIH010000021.1:0-39944 GCA_050873165.1 Faecousia sp. | reverse complement strand
GATCTCGCCCTTCATAACGGCGACCTTGCCGGGGATGATCAGGGTACGGTTCTTGATCTTGTTCTCGATGTCCAGATCGCCGAAGGTTTTCTTCACGGAGGTGGAGGAGAACTTACCGGCAGCCCAGGCAGTCAGAACGGACATGCCGGAAGCGGCGGTGAGGATCAGGTTCACAGGCTCGTTGGAGCGCTCCAGCTCGCCGGAAACCAGGAAGTAGGTCAGAGCGAAGTCAACGGTCAGAGCGCAGGGGCTGTTCTCGTCGGCGCCGTTCAGGGGGTAGATCTTGGACTCCACCTTCATGGGCTTCTGAGGATCGGTGAAGATGTTCTGACGCAGGCCGTACAGAGGCAGAGCCTGAGCGTAAGCCATGTTGTCCAGCACAATGATGGAAGCATACTTCTCGGTGAACATGGCAGCGTAAGCGGTCTCCAGGTGCATATCACCGCCGCAGAGCTTGCTCAGGTTCACGATGGAGGGATAGCCGAAGCTCCGGTCGCCGTCCTTCAGAGCGGTGCGGCGGACGAAGACAGCGTTGGCCAGGGTCTCCTTGGCGGTCTTGCCGGTGACATCCAGAACCAGGTTCTTGTTGCCGGCGGCCTCCAGCTTCTTCACGGTGTCGTACAGGTCAGAGAGGGTCTCGGCCCAAACGCCCAGAACCACACCGGCTTCCTTGGCGACGGCGTTCATAGCTTCCCAGTTGGCGGGGGTCGCGCCGTCCAGGATGGGCTTGGTGTCCTTCACTTCCGCCAGAGCGGCCTTGGCGCAGTCCACATCCCAGCACTCCAGGATCAGATCCCGGCCGGCAGCGGCAGCCTTCTTAGCCAGAGCTGCGTAAGCGGCGGCATCGGTGCCCTCATTGCGGACGAAAATGGTCTCCACGTACATCCGCTCGCCGATACGCTCGTAGTCGATCTTGGTCAGAGCGGCCAGCTTGGCGTCCACTTCGGCATCGCTCATAGCGGTGGAAACGGGGACGGAGTACAGGTTCTTGTTGACCAGAGTCTTCTCGTGACGGAACAGAACGGTTTCGCCGCCCAGCTTGTGATCCTTACCGAAGGTAATGGTCTTCATGGGGGGTGCGGTCTGCTCGTTGAGCATTGCCTTCGCGTCGTCAGAGAAGTAGGGGCACTTGTCGATGGCGATAGCGCCCTGGGCCACCTTCATGCAGAATGCCATACAGGTGGGGCTGCCGCACTCCTTACAGTTCTTCTTAGGAGACAGCTTAAAAATGTCTAGACCTTTCAAAGCCATGGTATGTATCCTCCTTCCGCTTACATCAGCTCGGTGATGAACTTCTTAATGGTAGCAACAGAGGCGGGATGACGCAGAATGACAGCGTCAGCGCCGCCGGTCAGGTCGGCAGCAGCAGTGGCAACTTCCATGCCAACGCCGCGCTCTTCCTGATTGCCCCAGGCGGGTTCATCTTCTTCGGAAGCGGTGGATTCCTTCACGCCCCAGGTGTCGGGAGACACGGGCGCGATGATGGGCATCTGCAGGTCGGCATCGGACTGCGCCAGAGCGGCCAGGCGGACACGGTCCAGGGTGGAGGCCACGTACTCATAGCCGTAGCCCACGGCGGCGGTGCCCACGTTCATCACGATGGAGGCGGGAGAAACGGTCAGGCCCTTCAGCATGATATTCAGCTGCTTGGCCAGGTTGATGTCGTCAGCGGTTTCAGCGCCCACCTTCTGGCCGTAAGCCAGGGCGACGGAAGCACCGACGGTCTTGTAGTCCTCGCTGCGGGCGGAGAGCACCAGAATGTTCTTGCCCTGGAGAGCCTCGGCGATCTTGCTGAACAGCTCGCCGTCCTTCTCGATGTTCTTGCAGCCCATGATGACGATGGGCATGGAGACGGCATCGGCCACGGCCTTGGCGTCAGCCACGCAGTCGGCAACGGAGCGGTTGGCGCCGTTGGGATCGGCAGACTCAAAGTGCAGGCACAGGAAATCAGCGCCCTCCATGGTCTCGGCCTTCTTGGCGTAGTCGGCCATGGTAGTGCAGCCGGCATAGAACTCCTTCAGAGCAGGCGCAGTCCATTCGCTTGCCAGGTCGGAGATTTCGATACCGATCTTCGGCGCGTTCTCGATGGGCGCATCGAAGGTGTAGAAAGGCAGCACGTTCTGGCCGCCGATGACAATTGCCTTATCACCGGTGCCCAGGGTCACGGCATTGATCTTGCCGCTGTAGGGCTGCTTCTTAGGTTCGAAAGACATTAGAATATCCCCCTTGTTTGAATGTATATTGATAGAAGAGACAATTGCCTTGTCTCGTTTATCCAAAATTAAATTTTCAGCTCTTTCATGATCCCATAAAGAGCCTGCTTCATGGGAGAGGACTCCGGCAGCAGCGCGGAGGGCTCGCCGTTGCAGTCGCAGCGGTAGACGCCGTCGTCCTGGGGTAGGACCCCCAAGAGCTTCAGGCCGTGCTTGTCGATCTCTTCTTTGACACCGGCTTCCAGCTTTCCGCCGGGAGCTCGGTTGACGATCAGGCCCATCTGGCCGGGATTCAGGCCCATTTCGTCGATCATCTCGGCAATGCGGGCCACCGCCTGGATGCCCCGGCGGGAGCAGTCGGAGATGAGCAGCATGGTGTCCACATGGGGCAGGGTGCCTCTGGCCACATGCTCCAGGCCGGCCTCGTTGTCCATGACCATGTAGGCATAGTTCTTGGCGTATTTATCCACCTGAGTTTTCAGGACACCGTTGACATAACAATAGCAGCCCTTGCCCTGGGTGCGGCCCATGACCAGCATATCGAAGTCGTCTTCTTCGATGAGGGCGTTGCTGAACTGCATCTCGGCGTAATCCGCCTTGGTCATTCCGGCAGGGATCGAGCCGGTCATCTCGGCGTGGGCCATCTCTTCCCGGATCTGACCCAGGGTGACATCTGCCTCTACGCCCAGCACCTCGTTGAGGTTTGAGTTGGCGTCCGCGTCCACGACCAGGACGGGACCCTTTTTCTGCTTGCACAGATATTCAATAATCATGCCGCAGGTGGTGGTTTTGCCCACACCGCCCTTACCGGCAACAGCAATTGTATGAGGATTCGGCATAAACATGCTCCTTTGATACATTGTGCACGACAGGGCGGACTACGCCCATATCGATACAAACTTATCATATCACGTTGGAGGCAAGAATTCAACCACAAATTTTAGAAATCACTCATTTTTCTCTTTGTTCTCCGTATCCAAAAACCGGCCCCCGCAAAAGAGCGGGGGCCGGTCATGGCTTTAGAATGTTACTTGCCTTCCATTTCCTTCAGGGCATCCTTGCGGCTGAAGTTGGCGCGGCCCTTCTCGTCGAAGCCCATGAACTTGACCCAGGTCATGTCGCCCAGGTTCAGCACGTCCTCGACCTTTTCCACGCGGTGGTTCTCCAGCTTGGAGATGTGGACCATGCCGTCGTGGCCCGGGGCGATCTCTACGAAAGCGCCGATGGGCAGGATGCGGACAACCTTGCCATAGTACAGCTTGCCCACCTCGGGAACGAAGCAGATGTCGTCCACCATCTTCTTGGCGGCGTAGGCGGCGGCAGCGTCCACGGCGGAGATGAAGACGGAGCCGTCGTCATCAATGTCCACCTTGGCGCCGGTGTCGGCGCAGATCTTCTGGATGGTCTTTCCGCCGGAACCGATGACCTCGCGGATCTTGTCCACGGGGATCTTCAGGCTCAGCATCTTGGGGGCGTACTCGGAAACCTCGGCACGAGGGGCGGGGATGCAGGGCAGCATGATCTCATTCAGGATCTCCAGACGGGCCTTGCGGCAGCGCTCCAGAGCGTCCTCAATGATCTCCATGGTCAGACCCTTATTCTTCAGGTCCATCTGGATGGCGGTGATGCCCTCGGTGGTACCGGCCACCTTGAAGTCCATCTCGCCGTGGAAGTCTTCCACGCCCTGGATATCGGTGAAGGTTCTCCACTCGCCGGTCTCCTGGTCGGAGATCAGGCCGCAGGAAATACCGGCCACAGGCCGCTTGATGGGCACGCCGGCATCCATCAGAGCCAAAGTAGAGCCGCAGATGGAGCCCTGAGAGGTGGAGCCGTTGGAACTAAGGACCTCAGACACCACACGGATGGCATAGGGGAACTCCTCCACGCTGGGGATCACAGGCAGCAGGGCCTTCTCGGCCAGAGCGCCGTGACCGATCTCACGACGGCTGGTGGACCGGGCGGCACGGGCCTCGCCGGTGGAGTAGGCGGGGAAGTTATAGTGGTGGATATACCGCTTGGTATCCTCCTGGTAGATGGTGTCCAGCTTCTGGGCGGCGGACAGGGTGTTCAGGGTGCAGACGGAGAGGACCTGAGTCTGACCACGGGTGAACAGGCCGCTGCCGTGGACTCTGGGCAGGACGCCGACTTCGGCGGCCAGAGGACGGATCTCGTCCATGCCGCGGCCGTCTACACGCTTGCCCTGGAGCAGCCACTTCTTGACGACCTTCTTCTGCATCTTGTACAGGCAGACCTCGATATGGGTGTCGAAGTCCTCGTACTTGTCAGCGAACTTCTCGGCAAAGTCCAGCCGGGCGGCAGTCAGCCGCTCTTCCCGGACGTTCTTGTCGTCGGTGTCCAGCGCATACTCGATCTGGTCCAGGCCGTAGTTCATCAGGTCGTCCAGCAGCTCGTGATTCACGGCGGCCTTTTCGAAGGTGAACTTGGGCTTGCCGATCTCGGCCACGATGCCGTTGATGAACTTCACGATCTCCATGTTGGTCTCGTGGGCAATGCGGATAGACTCCAGCACCACAGCCTCGGGAGCCTCGTTGGCCTCGGTCTCGATCATGACCACCTTCTCGAAAGTGGAGGAGATGCACACGAAGCAGTCGGAGGCGTTGCGCTGCTCAGTGGAGGGATTGATGATATACTGGCCGTTCAGGTGGCACACGTTGGTGGTGGCAACAGGTCCGTTCCAGGGCACATCGGAAGAGGCGATGGCGATGGAAGCGCCCAGAGAGGCCACGATCTCAACGGGGTTGTCGTAGTCGTTGGCCAGGACGGTGCAGGTGACCACGGTGTCGTTGCGGAGCTCCTCGTCGAAGAGGGGACGCATGGGCCGGTCGATGATCCGGCTGTTCAGGATGCCCCGCTCGGAAGGCTTTCCTTCCCGGCGGTTGAAGGAGCCGGGGATCCGGCCTACGGAGTACATCCGTTCCTCAAACTCGATGGTCAGGGGGAAGTAGTCAATACCGGCCTTGGGAATGGGGTTGGACGTGCAGGTGGTCAGGACCACGGTGTCGCCGTAGCGGCAGATGCACTCGGCGTTGGCCAGCTCTGCGACCTTACCGGTTTCCACGGTGAAGGGGCGGCCGCCGATCTCCATCTCGTAGACCTTGTGATTGGGGAACTGCTTGTGTGTGATCATGGATTTACCTCCTAAGATTTTTTATTTTTTCCGGGAGGTTTAGCACTTGAAACTGACGCTTTCCTAATCAAAAACATCACTTTCAAACGCTAAAGGGACTCCCGGGCGTTGAAATGTGGATGCGAAACGGGGGCGACGGTAGCCGTCGCCCCGGAGATATTACTTACGGATACCCAGCTTGGCGATCAGAGCACGGTAACGGTTGATATCCTTGTTTGCCAGATAGTCCAGCATCTTGCGGCGCTTACCAACCATCATCAGCAGGCCACGACGGGAGTGGTTGTCGTGCTTGTGCACACGCAGGTGATCGGTCAGCTCGTTGATGCGGGCAGTCAGGATGGCGATCTGGACTTCGGGAGAACCGGTGTCGCCCTCGTGGGTAGCATTCTCCAGGATGACCTGGGTCTTCTTTTCCTTCTGGATCATTGTGTTTTCCACCTTTTCATAAATTTCCCGTAGGCTAAGTATGGGGTTTGGTGAAATACCGCCTTGGGTTTTCTCCCGCAACTGAGCCGAGGGTACAAAAGTTATGCTGGCCATAACCAGCGGGGATATTCTATCATAAGTGTTCCCAAAAGTAAAGGGTTTCTTTCGGGTTTTTATTTCCAAACGGCATAGAGAACGACAGTCTCCCCCTCGGCACTCGCCAGGTTGCTGACCTTCGCCCTGTTCTTCCAGGTGGGCACCGCAGCCTCCGGGTCCAGGGACCAGCCCAGGAAGGTGTGGCCGGGGTACTTGAAGCCGTTGCCGGGCAGGGTGTAGACCACCCCATTATAGCGCTTGGTGAGGGGATTTACCTTACCGGAGGCAGCACCGTTGCCGTCGAAGGCGATGGTATAGCCATAGCCCTTTCCCCCGGCGGCCCACTTGGCGTAAAGGGTCAGGTTCGCCCTCCGGGACCCGGCAGGGATGTCCTCGATGGGCTTTTTATAAGAGGAATCCAGATACCAGCCCAGGAATTCACAGCCGGGGCGGCTGGGATCTGCCAAGGCCACATCGTCCTCCACCGTAAAGACTGCCGGATTGGGATTTTCGTCCCCGGCAATGAGCCTCTGGTAGGTGATTTTATACTGGATCGGCGTCCACTGGGCATAGAGGTCCAGCACCGTCCCATCCTCCAGGGCGAAATTGGTCCTTTTTTCCTTGTTTTTGTAGACGTTGCCGTCATCGTCCACCCAGCCGGCAAAGGCATAGCCCGGCTTTTTAAAGCCGTTTGCCGTCAAAGTATAGGCTTTGCCGCAGGAAAGCCGCAGCATGGGCTTCATAGTGCCGCTTGTCTCCTCACCGCCATGGAAGTGAATTTCATAGCTGTGGGCCCGCCACAAAGCATAGAGGGTCACAGTCCTTCCCTGGGTTGCGGTGAGGTTCTTTACAGCGGTTCCGGCCTCATACCGGACCTTTCCAGAGGCGGCCGTGCTCCAGCCCAGGAAGGTAAAGCCGGGACGGGCAAAGGCCGGCTCCGGCAGGGCCGTCTCCTGGTCATAGGTGCACTCCAAAGTCTCCATCGTCCCCTGGCCGCCGTTGGCCTTGAAGGCCAGGCGGTAGGTGACGGGCCGCCAGACGGCGTAGAGGTCCACGGTGCCTCCCTGCTCTGCCGTCAGATCAAGGACTTTTTCTTTATTGCTGTAGAGGATCTCTCCTTCCGGGCTGTCGCTCCAGCCCTGGAAGACATAGCCCGTCCGTTGGAAGGCGTTGGCCGGCAGGACCGCGGTCCTGCCGTAGGTCATGGTCTGAGCCCGGTCCTTGGCGGTGGAGCCGTTGCCATGGAACAGGACCTTGTAGGTGTTCACCGTCCACTTACCGTAGAGGACCACCTGTCCCGCCGCCTGGGTCGTCAGGTTTTTCACTGCCTTGCCGGGGGTGTAGGTTCTTCCCTTGCCGTCGGCACGGGTATTCCAGCCGGAGATGTGGTAACCCAGCCGTTCTCCGGCCTCCGTGGGCAGCACCCAGGCCTCGTTGTAGATCAGCTCCTGGGAGACTGCCTCCGTGACCCCATCATTAGGGTCTAAAAGCAGCAGATAGGCGTTGGGGCTCCACTGGGCGTAGAGGGTGACGGCGGTCTTGTCGGTCTCCGTCAGGTTCCGGACCGTCTCTCCGGACAGGTATTGTTCCCCGTCGCCGTCCTTGGCGGTATTCCACCCTGCCAGGGTATAGCCCGTGCGCTTGAAAGCAGTGTCGGGCAGGACCGTATCCCCGTCATAGCGCAGGCTCCGCTTGGATGCGGAACCGGAGCCGCCGTTGGCGTTAAAGGACAGCGTGTAGCTGATGGCGGTCCACTTGGGGTACAGGGTCATGTCCCCCTGGGCCCCCGTAGGAATGGCCGTAATGCGCTCCCGGCAGCCTTCGTCCAGATACCAGCCCCCGAAGAGATAGCCGGTCCGGCTGGGGTCCTGCAGGGTCAACCCCCGGGCAGTGGCGTAGCTGTCCGGATTGGGATTCTCCCCGGACTCCATATCCATATAGAAGAGCCGGTAGGTTTCCCGGTAGAGGATCACGTCCTCCTCGGAAAGCTCCGTGTCACAGGTCTCCTCCAGGAAGTACCTGCCGCAGATGCCGCATACCCAATGGGCCAGAGCGCCGTCGGCCTCCTCCGTAGGCTCCTGCCGCTCTACAAACGCCGGGGCATGGTCTGCCTTCCAGGTGACGGTCCCACCGTACTCCCCGCCGGGAGTCGAAACCCAGTTGCAGGGGTAGACGCAGGCGAGCTCGTCTCCGGAAAAGGCTCCGGAATACACAGTGGGCTTGGCGCTTCCGGTGAAGATCAGCGTTTTCAGCCCTTCGCAGTTGGCAAACCCATAGCTGCCGATATAGCGCAGCCGCTTCGGCAGGGTGAGGCTCTCCATGGAGGCGCAGTCCGCAAAACCGTAGTTGCCGATTTTCCCCACGCCGTACTCGATATAAACCTCTTTTACCCCCGTACCGGACCAGGGAGCCGGCCGGGATGCGGTATAGCTATACATATAGTCCTCCCCGATGAGGGAAAGGCTTTTCAGGTTCTCCAGGCACCCCGTCAGGAACCGGGCATCCTGGGCCGCATGGATGGTCAGGTCTTCGATGCTGTCACAGCCCAGGAAGGCATCCTCCGCCATATCCAGCTTCTCCGGGATCACCAGCGTCTTTAACCCGGCGCAGTCCCGGAAGGCACTATCCGCCACGGTTTCCACCGTGTCCGGCAGGATCAGCTCCTCCAGGTTCTGGAGCCCCCGGAAGGCGTGGGAGCCGATGTAGGTGGTCCCGTCCTGGAACTGGATCCGGCGGACCTGCTCCGCCGCCTCCCGCCAGGGGGCGTCCGTCACCAGGACCCCATCCAGCCAGGAAGCCCCAAAATTATCGATTCGGCCGGCCCAGCCCTCCCCCAGGATCAGGGTGCCATCCTCGGTCAGAACATAGTCCGCATCCTTTTTGGACAGGGGGTAGCTCGTCGAGAAATCCCCATCCTGGAACTGGTCCCCCAGGGTGCTGACGCCGCCTGTCACATGGTTCTTCAGCCAGTATTCGCTGCCCTTGAGATAATACAAATAGGGATCGTGATTGGCATCCCAGGTGGCGTCCAGGCAGTAATAGAACCGGCCCAGCTGGACAATGTTCCAGGCGTGTCTCATGGCCTTGCTGGAAATGATCCGGGTATCCACCCCCTCCTCCAGGCACAGCCGGTAAAAGGCCGCGGCATAGCCCTGGCAGACAGCGGTGCCGTCCATCAGGGCGGCGTAGGCTGTATATTTTAAGGTGTAGGCGGCGTCGTTGAGATTCTTATGGTCGTAGGTCACATTCCGGCAGAGGTAGCCGTAAATGGCATCGATCTTCTCCTTGTTGTCTTTTCCGTCCAGTTTCAGCTCCGCAAGGACCCGGGATACCGCCCCGTCCAGCTCTTCCTCCTGCTCCGCGGTGGTGTAGTACAGAAAGGTGAAGGTATATTGGCACAAAACCCGGCCGTCGGCCTGCTCTTCCCAGTTGACCAGCCGGCCCCGGAAGCCGCCGAATTCATAGCGCATATAGTCGCCCTCGGTGGGGACCCCTGTATGGACCACCGCCCCGGCGTAAACGCTGCGCATAAAGTCCGCCGTCACCGGAATCCCCTCCAGCAGAAACTCCGCCTCAAAGGTGGGCTCCCGGTCCAGGAGGCTCCGGCGCATGGCCTCGGAGGCCTCCTCCGTGGTGTCGTAGTGGGTATATTCCGGCGCGGCATAGGACGCCACCATGGGCGCCGCGGGAATATCCGCCTCGGTGAGCACATCCTCGTAGAGCGGATTGATGAAGACAACTTCCTCCGGAAGGGGCAGCTCTCCCATTTCCTCCGGCTCTTCCGGCTCAGCAGAGGCCACCGGTTCCTCCGCGGCCTCTGTTGCCTCGGTGGGTTCTGTCTCCTCTGTGGATGCCTCCGTTTCTGTAGGTGCCTCCCTAGAAACTTCCGTCGGTGCTTCCGTCGGCTCTTCGGTTTCCGCAGGCACTTCTGCCGTTTCCTCCTGCTCCGTGGGCGCCTCCGGCTCCAGGGTTTCCTCCGACACGGTCTCCAGGGTCTCCTCCGACACTTCCTCCGCAAAGGCCGGCAGCAGGGGCAGGCACAGACTCAGGGCCAGGACAAGGGCCAGTATCCTTCTCATTTTGTCTCTCCCTCCGCAAAGGTGTAGATCTCCTCCACCGTCTCCCCCACATCTACCGTGGTCTCCAGCTCCGTCTTCCTGCCTCCGCAGCCGGCAAGCAGCAAAACCGTCAACAGCAAAATCAACATCCGGCGCATGGTCTGCCTCCCCTCTTCTCTCGTTTCTGTCATTATAATTGGAAAACAGTGGAAAAGCAAGGGTCCCATAAAATCGGGATCAGGTATGAGGCCGGAGGAGGATTTACAGGATGGATAACACCCGATATAATAGGAATGGCAGTCAAAGAAGAATTGGAATGGAAACCAAATAAAGGAGGATCGCAACATGAAACGAAGAGTATTGAGTCTGCTGCTGGCGCTGGCCATGGTGCTGTCCTTGGTTCCCTCGGTGGGGTTTGCCGAGGAGGCGGACCAGGGGGAGGCAGGCACCGGGGAACCGGCGGTGCAGAGTTACGCCGGAGAGGGCGCGCGGCTTGACGGCGCCGAGGTCGTGAAAGGAAAGACCAGCGGCGTGTACGTCCGTACCAAGTACCAGATCAGCGCAATGAGCTTTGTCTCCGGAGGCACCTACCGCTTTGTGGCGGCAGCCTATGACGACGACGGGAAGCTGCTGAATTCCGGATACGCAGAACAGCGGCTTTATGACACGGACGGCGAGCAGGTAATCTTATTCGAGGGCGACGTCCCGGAATACTGCGGAGTGTGTGTATTCCTCCTGGACAGGGACAATGTGTACCTGGACAGCCGCTATGCCGAGTGGACCGAAATCGCCCGGAGTGGAGAACAGGGAGACCTGAAATGGGAATTTGAGCCCCAGTATGGGACCCTGACCGTCACCGGCGATGGGAGAGCCCTGATGGAGCCCAACCAGATCACCCCCTCGGGCTACAGCTGGAGTTACTTTGCCGACGAGGTAAAGGAGCTGGTCCTGGACAACGTAGTCAACATTTCCGACGGGGCCTTCGCGGACTTCCCCAACCTGGAAGAGGTTGAGGTTCGGAGCACCGTTTCGGAAACCTTCCCCATCGGGGCCCACGCCTTTGAAAACTGCTCCAGCCTGAAGACGGTGAAGCTCTTCCCCACAGACCTTGGGGAATACGCCTTCGCGGGCTGTGAGTCTCTGGAGCAGCTTACCCTATGCGAGGGCCTGGAGGTCATCCCCACCGGTGCCTTCGCGGATATCGGCACCCTCCAGGAATTACACGTTCCCAGCACCTTAAAGGCAATTGAGGACGACGCCTTTGCCAATACCAAGATAGAAATCATTTGGTATGCCCGAGATTTTGACTGGTCCGCTGTTGAAATCGGCACCGGAAACGAGGGTCTCCTGGCTGTTCTTCCCATCACGGAGGGGAATGAGGCACTGGACGCTTCGGAGGCCACGGAAGCTACAGAACCCACAGAAGAAACCGAGCCCACTGAGACCGCAGCGCCCACCGCCGGGGAGGAAACCGAGGAAGAGGCGGCCCTGGAAGGCTACTACATCGCCCCCGATGGCGCGCAGCTCCTGGAAGAGCCGGTTCTTGAGAACATGGCAGCCTTTACCGGCAAGGCCACGGCGAAAAGCGGCGTCTATACCGCCTCCTTCACGGGGCTGGTCCCCTACCTCTACTACACCCTCATCGTCAGCCGCTCCCCCGGGAGCCTGGACAGCGAGGACCTGAGGTACATCGGCATGGGCATGGCCGACGAAACCGGCAAGCTGACCTGCCGCTACATCCCCAAGGACAACGAAAAGGCCATCGTCCAGCTCTACGGCTACGATCCCCTGGAAGTCTGGCCCAATCGAGACTACTTTACCCTTCGGCCCGGTGAGAGCGTCGATTTCTGCTTCCTCTCCACCGCCTGGCAGAAGGCCCATATCCGCATCTGGTGTGAAAACTCTCCCGAGGAGCTGACCCTGACCCAGTGGGAAGGGACCGACAGCGACTGGACCCTCACTGCTAGGGAGGACCTGAATCTCCAGAACCCGGAAATTCGTTATGTAAACTTTATAGCGGAGGCCATGGGTCAGCAGGTCACCATGAAGCTCCGAGTGGACCTGGTGCCGGATACCACCACGGCCAAGGGGGTATCCCTGGTAAACACCGCCGTGACCCGGAACCTGTATGACGCAGACGATACAGAAATTCCCATCTTCCTGGAGCTGGAGACCCCGGAGCAGCCTGCGACGGATGTCCAGGCTCTGAACGCCGAGGAGACGAAGGACGAGCCGGGGCTCATCGAAAGCGTCCGATTCTCCGACGACACGGACGGTATGGTAAAAACCTTCTTCGATATCCGGGTCCAGGACGACCACACCCTGCTGCTCTCCTCCAGCGACCACAACCTCCTGGAAAAGGCCGACTGGCTGGGCAGCCTGAAAAACAGCTACAATGTGGCCTTTACCGTCCGGGTTGGAGACCAGGAGCTGACGACGGAAGCCTTGAAGCTCACCATCCAGCGGAAAAAGCCCGTGCTGAAGGCCCAGGCGGCGACGCTGAACGGGTGGTATCTGCTGCCCAGTGAAGAAATTCAGTTCACCGGCGGAACGGTGACACGCTTCCTGGAGGCGGACGTGGGAAGTCTGCCCGTAGAACTGGGGCAGGGAGGGACGGCATCCCAGGAATACACAGGAACCGATGTGTATCTGACCAGTCCCGTGCGCAAGGACCTTTCCGGCAATGTGAAGGCCTCCGTTATGGTGGAAGGCTGCAATGTGCCAATCAGCGTCACCATTCCTGTGAAGATCGTGTGCAAGGCCCCGGCCTTCAAGCTGGGCAAGAGCAGCGTGACATTTAACCCCACCGGGTACAACCTGGTGACGGTGCCCCTGAGCTGCGGCACCAAGGGCCTGGACCTGTCCCAGATGGATCTGACCTATGCAGAGCTTCGGGACAGCGCCGGAGAAACGTCTTTGGAGGGCTACGAAACGGAAGTCAATGACAACCTGACGGAGCTGAGCATCCGGACCACCGGGCAGACCCGGCCCATCGGGACCAAGAACGTCACCCTCGCTCTCGGCTTTACCACAGGCGGAGTATTCGAAATAGGCGGGAAAGAGCTGAACCTGAAGCTGAAGCTCACCGTCAAGGAGCCCAAGCTGAAGCTCAGCACCTCCACCGTCACCTTCAATACCGTTACGTATACCGCTGAGGGTGACACTCCCGTCAGCGACAAGGCACGGGTAACCTTCACCTCGGACCTGTCCTTAGGCTATACATCCGAGGGTCTGGAATATACGATCCTCAACAAAGCCAAGCAGGACTGCACGGACCTCTTCACAGTCAATCTCTGGTACATTGAGGACTCGGGTTATATCGATATCATCCCGGACCTGGCACGCGTCGACCCCAAGGACACCTACACCCTGACTCTGGGGGTTCCCGGCGGCAAGTCCCCCGCCAAGCTGACCCTGAAGTTCTCCTCTGCCGCCCCAAGCGTGACTATGAAGGCCCAGGGCAAGCTGGACAGCTTTGAACCCACCGACAAGGCCTGCGTGATGCTGACCTTCTCCTTCAAAAACATGGGCAATGGCTTCGAGTACCTCTGGGACACCATGGAAGAGGGTCCGGAGCTGGCCCTGTACGACAGCAAGGGAAAAGAACTGGATTACGATCTCTGGGGCTGGCAGCTCTGGCGCGGCAGCAATTCCGCGATCCTGTACCCCGATGACGGCATCATCCCCGCCGGAAAGTACAAAGCCGTCCTGACCTTCGGCTACTGGAACAGCAAGCCCGTTACGGCTACGACCACCATCACCGCCGTCCAGACCCCCACCACCGTCAAACTCTCCAAATCCTCGTTGACCCTGCACCCCCAGGGCAGCAGTCTGGAGCTGACGGCCACCCCAAGCCGTGTGCCGTCCAAAGATTTCAACTGGGAATGGCCGGAAGTCCGGCTGGACTACTACAAGGCCGACGGCAAGACCCTCTGGCAGGACCAGGACCTGATCGCCGCGGGCCTGGACCTGGAGAACGGCAAGCTGGAAGTGGTTCCCACCGGCAATGTCCCGGAGAAGGACACCACCGTCAAGGTGAAGATCTACCCGGACGCCCGGGCGGAGAACAAGTTCCTCTGGCTCACCGTGAAGGTCCTGGGCAGCAAGGCAGTGAATACCCCTCAGAAGATCACGCCCAAGGTCAGCGGCACCCTGGACCCTGCCAAGGAATGGAATTTCCTTGTCCTCACCGGAAGCCCCAAGGGCTGCGACAACATAAAGGACATCAATGATGGATTCATGTTTGGCCTGGAGCGGTCCCAGGATAAGGGCAAGACCTGGAAGAAGGTGGACCTGCCGTCCTCGTGTTATATGCGGGGCGGGCAGTTCTCCCTCGCCCTCTACAACATCGGAAATGAGCTGGACCCCGGCTGCAAATACCGGGTCCGGATCGACTGGTGCATCGGAAACGACACCCTGGTGGCCAGCATCACGGCGGCGGTCAAATGCGCCTACGGCCCCAACAAGTTCACCGTGGAAAACGCGCCTACCCTCTATAAAAAAGACCCCTGGGCGGACCTGGACTTCCGGCTGAAGGCCAAGGACGCCGGTCAGGTCATCGACCACATCCGCGTCAAGGGCAATCCGGCCTTTGAGGTGGACGGCTCCGGCGAAAACTGGACCCTCCGCTACGTTGGAAACGACCCGGATACCCTGAAAACCACCACCCTGACCCTGGAGATTTTCCTCAGGGGTACAAACGGCACAAAGCCCAACTTCACCGCTCCGCTGAAGCTCAGCGTCAAATAGGTTTCTTTCTTCCTTCGTCCCCCCGTTTTCCCCCACGGGAACCGGGGGGACAAAAACGCCGCCCCGGTCCGGGGCGGCGCTGCTTCAGGGGCTTATTTCACGGTGACCTTAACGGTGGTCGTGGCGTTGGGTTTATTGGTGGTGTTGCCCTTCAGGAAGATCTGGAGGGTGAGGGTGGTGGTTTTCAGTTTCGCGAAGTCCTCTTCTCCACCCCAGTATTCCAGGGTCCAGTCACGGTCGCTTCCATAGCCGTTCATGCGGTGGATATCGAAATCGGTGTTGCCCTTGATGGTCACATTTTCGATCTCCTGGGCAATGTTTTTGGCGTTCAGGTGAATGTCCATGGACGCATTGGGGTCCTTTTTGTAGAGAGTGGGGGCCTTTTCCACAGTGAACTTGTTGCTGCCGTAGGCAACCTTGATGTCCCCTGTGCCAATGGCGGCCACATGCTCGTCATCCCCGTAGGTGACCTCCAGCCGGTATTTCAAGCTGGGATCCAGCGCGGAAATATGGACCGATCCATCTTCGTCCCAGGCATCGTGAACGCTGACGAAGGCTTCATCGAGATAGGCGAAGCGCTGATCCACCACCCGCTCATCAACCTCCTGATAGGTCTTTCCCTTGTCCGTGGAGACCATCAGAACAGCCTCGCCCATGAGGAAATAGAAGCCGTTCTCCCGCACATCATACATGTTGTCGATGCCGGACAGGGAATAGCTGAACCAGGTCGAGGGATTGGAGTAGGAGGGATCCAGGGCATTTTTCGCCTTCATGGTGAATTTCCTGGTCAGGTTCTTGCCGCCCAGGACCTTCACCGTGAGCCAGGTAAAGCGGCTGGGGACCCGGCTGTCCGGGGTCAGCTTGACCTTGACAGTGGTGTCCTTGGCAGGGGCCTTTCCGGTGGCGGACACAAGGAGCTGCATTCTGGAAAGATCCAGCTGCACATCGATCAGGTCCTGGTTATCCCAGCTGGTCTTGCCGTTGGCCTGGAAGTATTCCACCTTGGCGTCTCCCAATGTGTTCAGATTGGTATCGGCGTAGGTAAAGGCAGTGCCCATGTAGGGATGGACGGAGAAGCTGGATTTGCCAACCTTCAGGGTAAGGGCGGTCTGGGTGACAGTGATGGGGGCGGAAATCACGGTACCGTCGCCGTAGTCCAGCGTCAGGGTGTACTTTCCGGCGGGAAGGAGATCCTCACCATCGATGCTGGCACGGATAGTCACTTCTCTCAAATCGTCAGAATCAAAGCTGACGGAATACAGGTCCTCAGACACAGGAACGGGGTTCTTGCCGGTGGTAGAGAGCGTGACATTGGGTATTGCGGGGAGTCCGTAAGCCAGCCGATAATAGTTGGAAGTGACTATGACATCGTTGCCAAGCAGGCTGTCCACCTTGCCGGAAACCTTGGCGGCGGGTTTGGTAGCAGTGACATTGAAGGTGACCGACTTTTCGCTGCGGACAGTCAGATCCTTGTTCCACTCTCCGGTCTGGCTGTCCTTGACCATTTTCCAACTGGGAATGCTCAGGGTGAGGGTGTATTTCCCGGCATCAGGACGGACATCATTCCGATCGGCATACAAACGGATGGTTCCCGTGCTGTTGTCATAATCCCAATCAAAAAGGGCCGTGCAGTCTGCCTTTTTGCTGTTGGTGATGCGGATCTGGGCAGCCCCATCCGAATTGTACCAGTCCGGGCCGGTGGTGCCCCAGGCGTTCTTAAAAACAGAGGTGAGGGTGACATAACTATCGTCGTTGTTCCGGTCAATGGCGCCGGAAGCCTTCAGGCTGGTGATCTGGGGAGCGTCCGCGGTCATGCGGATGGTTAGCTTGGCCCACTGGTCCAGCCGGGATTCGTCTCCGACCGCATCCACATACATGGTAAAGGTATCGCTCACCAGATCATGGTACGCCGTATCATAATCCAGGCCGTTTTCGGTGACATAGTTTGCGAATGCTTCCAGGTCCAGCTGGAGGGTCATTTCGCCATATTCGCCATAGCTGTAAAAGTCCACAGCAAAGAAAGAGTCCACATACCCAAACTTCTTGCTCTCAATGATGTAGTACCATAAGTCATCATCCGTCAGAGGCAGGTCCTCGCCCAGCAGCGAAACGGACAGCGGAATGTGGGCATAGCGGTTCTGGTAGTCCTCCGCGTTGAAGGTGATCTGGGACTTCCCCAGCTTCACCACCGGCTCCCCGTTGGTGACCGTCAGTTTCAGATCCACAGTCGCTTGGATATCGGCATCTGTGCAGTCATCGCGGTCGGGTTCGATGGCGCAGCGGAGGATCAGGGTCTGCTTTCCG
The DNA here is from genome assembly GCA_050873165.1 of Faecousia sp. GTDB lineage: Bacteria > Bacillota > Clostridia > Oscillospirales > Oscillospiraceae > Faecousia. Next base: position 22,950 of record JBNMIH010000021.1, on the reverse strand, counting down.
AGGGGACGGGTGATGGGGGCTTCCTCGCTGCCGCCATCGGCAGTCAGCTCCAGGATCCCGGTGCGGGTTTTGACCCAGGCCCAATAATAGTCGTCCAGAGAAGTCTTCCCGTCGGCGGCATAGATACCCTCGCAGTTGATCGTCAGACTGTCCAGGGACACGCCCTTGGTGGTGCACAGGATGGGGATCTCCACTGTCTGCTCGCCGGTGGCCTCAATTTCCCAGCTGGTCTGCTCCAGCTTCAGAGCGGGGGCCTTGGCATCCACCTTCACAGGAATGGTGACCTTAACGGGAATATTGCATCCGTCCACCAAGGCCTGGACGGTAACGTTGGCACTGGTGTTCTTCTTGGGGGCGGCGTTCAGCTGGACACCGATGCCCTCTTCCATCGTCCGGACATCCAGGATGCCGGAGGTGACCTTCACATTCCCTTCCTCATCGGGCTCCCCGGCAATGCCAAGCACCGTACCGCCGGTGAACTGCACCTGGGCGAGGCTCTTGGTGTAGGGGTTCAGGGTGACCGTGGCCGCCTTGACGGTAGGCAGTTTCTTCTGCACCGTCAATGTGAGTTCATTGTCTGTCGTGAGGACAGTGTCCGTATCCCAAGTGTATTCATCGGCAATGGTCAGCCGGAAGCCCGTCTTATAGCTGCTCTTGATGGCCTTGACCACGGCGGCATCGGTCAGGTCCAGGCCCTCGGCGGTGTTCAGCAGCAGGGTATGGTCGTCCTGGACAGAGACGGAGAAGAACTGATTCAGGGTCTCGTCGGTGAAGGCCGCGGACTGGATCATTCTGGCCTCAGACAGCTCCACATCCTCTTCGCCTTCGTCAGTATCCTCCCCGGCATTCAGCATAGCGGTCTCATCGATGTTCTCTCCGGGAACATGCAGATCCAGGAAAATGGGGATCTTGGTAGGCTCGCTGTCGTAGATGTTCCGGGTCAGCTTGGTTTCGGCCAGGGTGGCCCCTACGGCAGTCGTCGCGCTGGGAACCACATCGACCCGGACCCGGGTGCTGACCTCCTGACCAGCGCCATAGGCATAAAAATCAACATAGTAGGTGCAGACCTCCGTCGGCTTATCCGACGACGGTTCGGCAGTGACACGCCAGTGATTCTCCCCTAGCTCATCCGTGTACAGGCGGTTGAGCACCCAGCTTGGGGAGGAATACTCAACCACAATTCTGGAGTCGTTGGAGTGGAAGTGCAGGTCAATGCTCTCTCCGGGGGAGAGAACCAGATAATCCCGATCCGCCTCCAGGGTCGGCTCTTCCGGGCCGTAGAGCTGGACGATGGACTTGTCGCTTGTTCTGGGCTCGTAGCTCTGGCTGACCTTGCCCTCGGCGCCGGAGAGCACGAAGTCGATGTACTGCAGGTCAGCGCTCTTCAGGCTGCCGGGTTCCCGGCTGACAATGAAGGTGTAGAACTGCTGGGACAAAAGGCCCGTGAAGGAGGCGGTACGGTAGCCCTTACCCGCCTTATCGGTGCCGGTATAGGCCGCCATTTCCTCCAGGGCGCCGGTTTCCTGAAGGACAACGCCCTTGGGGGCGATATAGTAGCCCTCATCCGCAGCTTCTTCCGCAGTCAGTTCGGTCTCTTCGGTTTCGGGCTGGGTCTCCTCGGTGGTCTCGGGGATCGTCTCTTCCGTGGTTTCGGGGACGGTTTCCTCGGTGGTCTCCGGCACGGTCTCTTCCGTGGTCTCGGGGACAGCCTCGGCCGCATCCGCGGCGGCGGTATCCTCGGCGGGTCTCAGCTTTTCAATGATCTCGTTGCCAGCGCCGATGTCGATGGTATCCCAGGGGAAATCCTCCGGAACTACCACCTGGGCCTCAGGATTGATGTCCGCAAAGGCGTTTTCGCCGATGGTCCACAGCGTGCTCGGCAGTTCAATATAACTCAGATTCGGGAGCCCCCGGAAGGCGTTGGCGCCAATTTCCATCAGGCCGGAACCCAGCTCTGCCCGCTGCAGAGCGGTGTAGTCCTGAAAAAAGCCATCATCGATGGAGCCGATAAAGCTGGTGCTCAGTACATCGGTTTCCCTCTTGTACTCGTCCCAGCCATGTTCACCGCCGGAAAGCGGATCAAAAAAGGTACCATTGAGGGTCAGGCGGCCATCATAGAAGTTCCACTCGATATCACCTTCGCTGCCGCTGTCCCGATGCACCCAGTGGACCTCCTCCCGGCTGTTTACGATGGGCTGCAGGTCCGGCCGCAGAAGGAAGAGGCGGATCTCGGTGTCCACAGGCGTATGATCGAGGTGCACCGCGGTCTGGAAGCCGCCTGCGTTTTCCTCAACATAGGCCGTCGTATAGGCAGAATCGATCATCTGTCCATATTCAAAGGCCGCGGCAACCACGATGGCCTCTTCGATGCCCCGCCGGTCTTCTTTCGCCACATAGCCATGGACTTCGACCTCGATGCCGTCGTAGCCTCCATCGGTCCTGCAGGCGGAGCCGCCGACGTAGCTCTCCTCATAGCCGTCGTCTTCGCCGCTGTCTTCCCCGCTGCCATCCCAGTCGTCAGCCAGTACGCCCATGGGCATCATGGACAGCACCATGGCCAGAACCAGGAGCAGGGCCAGTAGTCTTTTTTTCATTCTGTTTCCTCCTTACGCATTTCTCGTCCCTCTTTTGGGGGCCTATTTCCAGAGATGGGCCTATCATACCACAATTTATGTATGACTTCAACAATTTTTGTCGAATATTGTTGTCACTTTTTTGTAATATGTTGTAATTCTTTTCCTGTTTGCCAGGAAATCATCTCACACATTCGGTGCGGCTCTGTGGCCGTCCCTCTTTTTTATTTGACAAATCAGAATTTCCATGTTAACATGTACATACAATAGTTTGTGGTACCGGTACCATGAGCTTGGGCTGGTCGCAAGACCCTGGTCCACCGAGCGGCGGGGAGATTCCCCGCCTTTTTTGTACACAGAAAGAAACAGGGGATGATTTCGTGTCCGAGAGAATCTTAAGCGTTTTTATTGATGAATCCGGAGATTTTGGGCCATACGACAATCATGCCCCGTATTATCTCATCGCAATGGTTCTCCACAACCAGGACATAGACATCTCCAACGACATCTCCAAAATGGACGAACGGATGCGCAATCTTGGCTATGAGCATCACGCCATCCACACAGGGCCGTTGATCCGAAGAGAGTCCGTTTACGCGAACGATCTTGTGGAAGAACGAAAACATCTGTTTAATGTTCTTTATCACTTTTCACGCAAGCTGGATTTTCGTTACATCTGTGTTGCCGTCAAGAAAAGCGAATGCCCCGATGTCGTTACCATGACTGCGAAAGTATCAAAGGCAATTGCGGACGAGGTACGGTCTAAGGAACAACTATGGGGTGTATTTGATCGTGTCATAATTTATTATGACAATGGGCAAATCGAATTGACAAAAATCCTCACTTCGGTATTCAGCACACTTTATACAAACATCGAATTTCGAAAAGTTTCGCCTGTTGATTATAAGCTGTTTCAGGTTGCTGACCTGGTCTGCACTTTGGAACTGCTGGCATTGAAAGCAGAAAGCAACAGTTTTACAAAATCAGAGCAAGATTTCTTCGGATCACCGAGAAATTTTCGTAAAAATTTTTTGAAAGGTTTTCGGGAGAAAGCTCTGTAATGGTCACGAAGAAGGCCAAAAACTAATTGACAAACCCCATAAAACATGGTACACTCTATAAATAAAATAAACGAACTAGGAGGAATTTTCCCATGAAGCATATCCAGACCATCGAGACCCGCAATCTGTGCCAGAGCGCCAAGAACGGCGGCTGCGGCGAGTGCCAGACCTCCTGCCAGTCTGCCTGCAAGACCAGCAGCGGCATCGCCAACCAGAAGTGCGAGAACAAGAATAAGTAAGCTTATTTTTTGAAAAAAGCCGCCTTCTTGGGCGGCTTTTTTCATGTGTGTATTAGGGAGAACAACATGATCCACAGATATCAACTGAACGGCTACAACATTGTCCTGGATGTGTGCTCCGGGTCGGTGCATGTGGTGGACGAGGCGGCCTATGACCTCATTGGTCTCTACGAAGACCACACCCGGGAGGCAGCGGTGGCCGAGGTGGCCGCCAAGTACCCGGAGATCGACAAAAGTGAACTGGAAGAGTGCTACGACGACATCACTTCTTTGAAGGATGCCGGGAAGCTCTTCACTCCGGACACCTTCGCCCCCATGGCGGGAGAACTGAAGGCCCGGACCTCCGGCGTCGTCAAGGCCCTGTGTCTGCACATCGCCCACACCTGCAACCTGAACTGCTCCTACTGCTTCGCCTCCCAGGGCAAGTACCACGGGGACCGGGCCCTCATGTCTTTTGACGTGGGCAAGCAGGCCCTGGATTTCCTGATCGCCCACTCCGGCACCCGGAAGAATCTGGAGGTGGACTTCTTCGGCGGAGAGCCCCTGATGAACTTCGATGTGGTCAAGCAGCTGGTAGCCTACGCCCGGAGCATCGAGAAGGAGGCGGGGAAGAACTTCCGCTTTACTTTGACCACCAACGGCATGCTCATCGACCAGGATGTGATCGACTTCTGCAACAAGGAAATGAGCAACGTGGTCCTGAGCCTGGACGGCCGGAAAGAGGTCCACGACCGGTTCCGGGTGGACTATGCGGGCCACGGCAGCTATGACCGCATCGTCCCCAAGTTCCAGGAGCTGGTACGCCAGAGAGGCAACAAGGACTACTACATGCGGGGCACCTTCACCCACCACAACCCGGACTTCTTAAATGACATCAAGGCCATGCTGGACCTGGGCTTCACAGAGCTCTCCATGGAGCCCGTGGTCACCGCCAAAGGGGACCCCTCCGCGCTGACGGAGGAGGATCTGCCCATCGTCCTGCAGCAGTATGAGGACCTGGCCAAGCTCCAGCTGGAGCGGTACGAGGAGGGCCGGCCCTTCACCTTCTACCACTACATGATCGACCTCACCGGCGGCCCCTGCATCTACAAGCGGATCTCCGGCTGCGGCAGCGGAACGGAATACATGGCCGTCACCCCCTGGGGGGACCTGTACCCCTGCCACCAGTTCGTGGGTGAGGAGAAGTTCAAGCTGGGCAACATCTGGGACGGGGTCACCAACACCGCCATTCAGAGCGAGTTTGCCTCCTGCAATGTCTATGCCCGGCCGGACTGCCACGACTGCTGGGCCCGGCTCTACTGCTCCGGCGGCTGCGCCGCCAACGCCTACCATGCCACCGGCTCCGTAAAGGGTGTGTATGAATACGGCTGCAAGCTCTTCCGCAAGCGGATGGAGTGCGCCATCATGGTCCAGGTGGCGGAAAAGCTCGGGAAATGAATACCCCGATCTGTGATTATGTAAATGAATACGCCCAGAAGGCCCCGGCACGGTTCCACATGCCGGGGCACAAGGGCGCTTCTTTTTTGGGGTTCGAGGACCGGGATATTACGGAAATCTCCGGCGCCGACGACCTGTTCCATGCCTCCGGCATCATCCTGGAGAGCGAAAAAAACGCTTCTTCCCTCTTCGGCTGCCCTACGGTGTACTCCTGCGAAGGCTCCAGCCTATGCATAAGGGCCATGCTGTACCTGGCCTATACGGAAAGCGGCTGCCGGGGAAGGTGCCTTGCCGGACGGAACGCCCACAAAAGCTTCCTGAACACCGCCATTTTGCTGGATTTCCCCATCAAATGGCTCTGGGCCGGAAAAGATTACCTGAGCTGCCCTGTGACGGCAGAGCAGGTGGAAACGGCCATTCTGGAGGAGCCGGAGAAGCCCTTCGCCGTGTATTTGACGAGCCCCGACTACCTGGGAAACCAACTGGACCTGGGGGCCATCGGGGCGGTGTGCCAGTGTTACGGCGTGCCGCTGCTGGTAGACAACGCCCACGGGGCCTACCTGAAGTTCCTGCCCCAGAGCCGCCACCCCATGGACTTCGGGGCCGCCATGTGCTGCGACTCCGCCCACAAGACCCTGCCGGTGCTCACCGGCGGAGCCTACCTCCATTTCCGGAACGAGGAAATGCGGCAGCAGGTCAAGGATGCCATGGCCCTTTTCGGCTCCACCAGCCCCTCTTATCTCATTCTCCAATCCCTGGACAACGCAAACACCTGCCTGGAGGACCTCCCCCAGCGCCTGCTGGCCCTGGCTCCCAGCATCGCCGCCCTGAAAGGCGGCCTTCTGGCCCGGGGCTTCACCCTGGCAGGGGACGAGCTGCTGAAGCTGACCATCCGCACAGACCTGTGGGGCTATTCCGGGGAGGAAATCGGCAGTATCCTGGAAAAGCAGAACATTTATTGTGAATTTCAGGATGAAAGCCACATTGTCTTCATGTTCACCCCGGAAAACAGCCGGGAGGACTTCCAATCCCTCACCACCGCCCTGGAGGCCATCCCCCGGCGGGAGAGCCGGGAAAAAATCGTCCCCCTGTGCCGCCCGGAGCCGGTCCTATCCCCCCGGGCCGCCGCCTTCTCCCGGAAAGTCACCCTCCCCGTGGAGCAGGCCTCCGGAAAAATCCTGGCCGCAGCCTCCGTGGGCTGCCCACCAGCCGTGCCCCTGGTCATGTGCGGGGAGCGGATCGGCGAGGCGCTGGTGCCGGTGCTGAAAGAGTTGGGGACAGAAACTGTAGCGGTTGTTGAATAAAAAAATTCCCCTTTCGGGGAATTTTTTTATTCCTCCAGCCGGAAGCTCTCCGGCAGGACAGAAAGCATTTTGTCGTAGGCCTCCTGGCTGATATCCACGGCGGTGCGGCCCTGGTAGGTCTCGGGCGGAATGACCCCCGCCACCCGGAGAGGGATCTTTGTCGTCTTCAGGCCCTTCCGGTTGTGGAAAACCTTCTCGGTATTCTGAATGCTGCAGACCACAATGGGCACCTGGGCCTTGGTGGCGATCTTGAACACGCCGGAGCGGAAGTGGTGGAGCTTGCCGTCGTGGCTGGTGTAGCCCTCGGGGAAGACACAGACGGAGACCTCGTCATTTTTCAGCAGCTGGATGCACTTGAGGATGGTTTTCAGAGCCTCCCGGTCGTTCTCCCGGTCGATGTTCTGGCACATGATCTTGTGCATCAGGTTGCCGATGATGAACATGGTGCTGTTCTCCTTTTTGGAGACAAAGGCCAGCTGGGCCTTGGGGAAGGCCCCCAGCAGCACCACCGGGTCCAGGATCCCCAGATGGTTGCACACCAGCAGGAACCGGCCGTCCTTGGGAAGCTGTTCTGCCCCCTGGATCTCCACCTTCATGCCGAGCAGGCTCCAGATGGCTGGAATATAGACTCTCACGATCCAGCGGTAGAATTTGCTGTCGTGCTCCTGGGGCGCCTCCTGGTCAACCCTCGATGTCGCCGCCCACAGGAACAAAAAGGCCAGCAGTCCCAAAACTACATAGCTTCCCAAAAAGATACCCACAGCAGCCAGGATCCCCACGCCGCCAAAGAATACAAAGCACAGGGCGATGACCAGAGCGGCCACGCCAATTGATGTCAACAACATCCCGATCCCTCCGAAAAGAAAAGTTTTCCTCATTATAGCGGGTTTTCAGGGATTTTACAAGTAGAAAAACCCTCTCCCGAGGGAGAGGGCAATGGACGGGATCTATTCTCCGTAGCCTTCCGGGTTCTTTTGCTGCCAGTTCCAGGAATCCCGGCACATGTCGGCCAGGGTCTCCTGAGCGGTCCAGCCCAGGACCTCTTTGCTCTTGGCGGGGTCCGCATAACAGGTGGCGATGTCGCCGGCCCGGCGGCCTACGATCTGGTAGGGCACATCCACGTGGTTGACCTCCATAAAGGTGTTCACGGTGTCCAGCACGCTGTAGCCGATGCCGGTGCCCAGGTTGAAGACCTCGGTGCCCTTGTTCTCGGTAGCGTACTTCACGGCTGCCACGTGGCCCTTGGCCAGGTCCATGACATGGATGTAGTCCCGGACGCAGGTGCCGTCGGGGGTGGGATAGTCGTTGCCGAAGATGCTCAGCATCTTCCGGCGGCCAATGGCCACCTGGGTGATGTAGGGCATCAGATTGTTGGGGATGCCTCTGGGGTTCTCACCCATAAGGCCGGACTTGTGGGCGCCGATGGGGTTGAAGTACCGCAGCAGCACCACAGACCAATCGGGATCCGCGTGGGAGATGCCGGAGAGGATCTGCTCGGTCATGTATTTGGTCCAGCCGTAGGGGTTGGTGCAGCCGCCGGTGCGGCTGGTCTCCTTCAGGGGCATTTCGTTGTCCGAGGTGTAGACCGTAGCGGAGGAGGAGAAGATGATGTTCTTCATGCCCGCCTCTTTCATGACCTTGGTCAGCACCAGCGTGGTATTCAGGTTGTTGTCGTAGTATTCCCAGGGCTTTTCTACGCTCTCGCCCACGGCCTTCAGCCCGGCGAAGTGGATGACGCAGGAGATGTCGTTCTCGGCAAAGATCTTGCGCAGCAGGGCTTCGTCCCGGACATCGCCCTCGTAGAACTTGACGGTCTTGCCAGTGATCTGCTCCACCCGCTTCAGGCTCACAGGATTGGCGTTCACCAGATTGTCGATGACCACCACGCCATAGCCGTTTTCCAGCAGCTCCACACAGGTGTGGGAGCCAATATACCCGGCGCCGCCGGTAACCAGTACGTTCATGTTTTCTTTCCTCCTTAATTCGCTTGGAGATACGCTTATTCTAGTACAACGAGGAGAGAATTGCAATCCTGTTTTTGTAAAATATGAGAAAGGCTTTTGGCATTCCGCATTTTTTTATTGCGTTTTTCCCGTTTTGGGGATATAATGTTAACTAGCATACTATTGGTTACAGGAGCGTCAAAAAGGTCATGACAAAAAAGAATATCCTGCTGCTGACCGCCGGGGGCACCATTGCCTGCACGGCGGGGAGCGAGGGGCTGGAGCCCCAGAAGGGGAAAATTCTGGAGCGGGAGCTGGAGCGGCTGCGGAGCTTTTACAACATTACGGTGAAAGACATCATCTGCCTGGATTCCTCCAACATTACCCCGGAGGAGTGGCAGCTCATTGCCCGGAGCGTCTTTGAAAATAAGGATCGCTTCGACGGGATCGTCATCTCCCACGGCACGGATACCATGGCCTATACCGCCTCCGCAGTGACCTTCATGCTTCCAAATATCTCTGTGCCTGTGGTCTTCACAGGCTCCCAGCTGCCCCTGACGGACCTGCTGTCCGACGGCCCGGCCAACCTGCGCACCGCCTTTGCCATGGCGGCATCACAGACCCCCGGCGTATTTTTGGCCTTTGACCGGAAGGTCATGCTGGGCTGCCGGGCAGTGAAGGTAAGGGCCTCGGGTTTCTCCGCCTTCGAAAGCGTCAACGCCCGGTACGCCGCCACGGTGAGCACCCAGGGGCTGAAAGCAGACCCCGAGGTGGTCAGGAAACCCAATGGAGCCGCAGAACTGAAGGATTCCCTCTGCCGGGAAGTCTTTCTTCTGAAGCTGACCCCGGGCTTAAATCCTGCCGTTTTCGATATGCTGGCAGCCATGGGCTACAAGGGCATCGTCATCGAGGCCTTTGGTCTCGGCGGCGTCAACGTGCTCCACAAGGGCCTGCGGGGCATCCGCCGGGCAGTGGAGGACGGGGTCTCTGTAGTTGTCACCACCCAGTGCCTCTACGACAGCGCCGACCTGGGGGTCTACCAGGTCGGCAACAAGCTCCTGGAGCTGGGGGTCATCCAGGGAAAGGACATGACCTCTGAGGCCGCCTACACCAAGCTCATGTGGGGTTTAGGCCAGGGGCTGGACGCCCAGGGGATCGCCAGGCTCTTCGAAACGGACCTGGCGGGGGAGTTCACCCTGAGCTCAGGCCCTCTCCTGCTTGGAGAGGGTGGACCGGCGAAGCCGGGACGGGTGTGGAGGGGACCCCTGAAAGTTAAGGACAGGCCCCAATAAATACAGCCCCCGCCGGAGGCAGCCTTCCCGATGAACCGGCCCCAGTCTAAATCGTCAGGTGTCCCCTCCACACCCGCCGCTGCGGCGGCACCCTCTCCAAGCAGGAGAGGGCATGGGGCTGCCTGATTTGAGCGCTTCTACCATTTTTTTATAATACGAATCAACCGAAAGGAGATAATCATGGACCCTATCTACGTAACCGGGCATCGGAACCCGGACACGGATTCTATTGTGGCCGCCATGGCCTATGCCGCTCTGCGCAACGCTCTGGGAGACCGGGAGTATAAGCCCGCCTGCCTGGGCCGGGTATCCGACGAGACCCAGCTGGTGCTGGATCGGTTCGGCTTTGAGGCCCCCAAGCGCATCAACAGCATGTACACCCAGGTCCAGGACCTGGACTACGACACCCCCCCGGTGCTGGATGCCAACGTCACTGTGGCCCAGGCCTGGAAGGTCTTCCAGGCCCAGACCAATATTTCCGCACTGCCTGTTGCCAACGAGGACGGCACCCTGTACGGCATGCTCTCCAAGGATTACATCGCCACCTACAACATGGACCTGATCGCCGGCGCAGAGCTGGCGGATGTGCCCCTCTTTAACGTGCTCTCCGTGCTGGAGGGCAAGGTCCTCAACGACGCCGGGGACCAGGTGGATACCATCTCCGGCAAGGTCACCATCGCCCTGCCCCAGAGCCGGGAAAGCCTGCTGTGGAGCCGGAAAGACTCCATCGTCTTCTGCGGCCACCAGCCGGATATGATCCGCCGGGCCCTGGAGATGAACGTCACCGCTCTGGTCCTGTGCCAGGCGGAGCTGGACGAGGAGCTGCGGAGCCTGCCTACCACCACCTGCATCATCTCCACCCCCTACGCCGCCTACCGGGCCACCCGGATGATCTTCCAGTCCACCCCCATCGGCCGTATCTGCCGGAAGGACAACCTGGTCTGCTTCCACCTGGAGGACCGGGTAGACGATGTAAAGGAAACCGTGCTGAAGCACAGAGAGTCCAGCTACCCCATTCTGGACGGCGACGAGAAGATCGCGGGTCTTCTCAGCCGGTATCATCTGCTGCGGCCCCGCCGGAAGCGGGTGGTGCTGGTGGACCACAACGAAGCCGCTCAGTCCGTGCCCGGCCTGGAGGAGGCGGAGATCCTGGAGATCATCGACCACCACCGGCTGGCGGATATCCAGACCACCAATCCCATTTACGTCCGCAACGAGCCTGTGGGCTCTACCAATACCATCATTGCCAGCATGTACCAGGACCGGGGCCTCATGCCCTCCAAGGGCATGGCCGGTATGATGGCTGCCGCCATTCTCTCCGACACCGTCATGTTCAAGTCCCCCACCTGCACGGAGCGGGACCACAAAATGGCAGAGCGGCTGGCCAGAATGGCGGACATCTCCCTGGACGAGCTGGGCAAGGCCATCTTCTCCGGCTCCATTGGCGGCAAGAGTGCGGAAGAGCTCCTGTACACCGACTATAAGGAGTTCCATATTGCGGGCCACGACTTCGCCGTCAGCCAGATCACCTGCGTGGACAGCCCCAGCATGCTGGAGCGGAAGGAAGAATTCCTGGACCTGATGCGCAAAAAGGCCAAGAAGGAAAACCTGACCATGGTGATTCTCATGCTGACGGACGTGCTGCTGGAAGGCACCCAGCTCATCTATGTGGGCGACGACGACACCATCCAGCAGGCCTTCGGTGTGGCCCCCAAGGACAGCACCGTGTTCCTTCCCCGGGTCATGAGCCGGAAGAAGCAGATCATCCCCATGCTCTCCGCTCTGTGGGGCTAAAACCATGTTTCCGGGGCTGCTTGGCAACGAGCATATTCAAAAAAATCTGGAGGCGTCCCTGCAAAAAGGGCACATCTCCCACTTCTACCTGATTTCCGGGCCGGAAGGGTCCGGGAAGCACACCCTGGCAAGGCTTTTAGCGGCGGCCATCCTGTGCACCGGGGACCGGAAGCCCTGTCTGCACTGCACACCCTGCCGGAAGGTGCTGGACGGCACCCACCCGGACTTCATCACCGTGGACGACCCGGAGAAGAAGACCGTCCCCGTGGATCTGATCCGGCAGGCCCGGGCGGATATGTATATCCAGCCCAACGAATCGGAACACAAAATTTACCTCTTCCCCCGGGCCCAGGACATGGGCATCCCGGGGCAGAACGCCCTATTAAAGGTCCTGGAGGAGCCCCCAAAGTACGGGGTGTTTCTCCTGCTCACCACCAACCCGGACGCTCTGCTTCCAACGGTCCGGTCCCGGTGCACGGAACTGCGGATGCAGGCCCTCCCGGAGGATGTTTTAAAGGCCAAGCTGGAGGAAGAATTCCCGGAGGCAGAGCCCCTGAGCATCCAGGGTGCCATTGTCCGCAGCGGCGGCTTTCTGGGGCAGGCAAAACAGCTCCTCGCCGAAGGGGCCCAGGTGCCTCAGGAAACCCGGAGCTTCGTGAACGCCATCTGCAAAAAGGATGCCCTGCTTCTGACCCAGGTGCTGGTGCCCATGGAGAAATGGAAGCGGGACGCTCTGGCGGACATTCTAAAAGACTGGATGAGCCTCATCGAAAGCGCCCTGGTCACCGCCTCCGGCATCCAGGCCGTGTCCCCCATGGCCCGGGCCCTGGCCTCCGGCCGGGAGAGCCGGGAGCTGTACGGTATGTACGAAACATTGAAAAAAGCCAGGGAATATACCCTGAGCAACGTCTCCCCGGCGGCAGTGTGCGGATACCTCGCCTGGGAGCTTCGCTGATAAGGAGAACATCATGGAAGAACAAACCAATCCCCAGGTCCGGGTGGTGGACGTGCAGTTCCGCCCAGGGCAGAAGGTCTATTTCTTTGACCCGGGGAACCTGGCCCTCGTCCAGGGGGACCATGTGATCATAGATACCGCCCGGGGGGCGGAATTCGGCATCTGTGCCTCCGGCATCCACGCCATTACGGAAAAAGAAGTGGTGGCCCCTCTGCGCAAGGTCCTGCGGAAAACCACGCCCCAGGACGAAAAGATCGTCGCGGACAACCGTGCCAAGGAGAAGCGGGCAGAGCAGGCCTGCATGCAGAAAATCCAGGCCCACAACCTGGATATGCAGCTGGTCAGCGCCGAGTGCGCCTTTGACGGCAGCAAGATCCTCTTCTACTTCACCGCCGACGAGCGGGTGGATTTCCGGGAGCTGGTCAAAGACCTGGCCAGCATCTTCCACACCCGCATTGAGCTGCGGCAGATCGGCGTCCGGGACAAGGCCAAGATGGTAGGAGGCCTGGGCATCTGCGGCCGGCCCTTCTGCTGTGCCAGCTTCCTGGACGATTTCCAGCCCGTATCCATCAAAATGGCCAAGTCCCAGAACCTGAGCCTGAACCCCACCAAAATTTCCGGAACCTGCGGCCGGCTCATGTGCTGCCTGAAGTACGAGCAGGACACCTATGAAGCCCTGATCCGCACCAGCCCTAAAATCGAATCCTTCGTGGATACCCCCGACGGCCGGGGCACCGTCATTGAGGCGGATATCCTCCGCCAGCGGGTAAAAGTCCGGATGGAAAGTAATCCGGATACCATCAACACCTACGAAAACGAGGAGATCGCCATTCTCCGCAGCGGCAAGGCCAAGAAAACCGACGCCCCCATCCCCGCAGACCTGGCCCCCATCTCCGGCAGCGGCACCCCCCGGAAGAAGAAGGAGACACCCCAGGAGGACGCCATGGTCCTGGAGCCCATCCGCTTCCGCTACTCTACCGAGTCCGTGGTGGATGAGGCTCCGAAGAGCGCCGAAGCCCCTCAGGCAGAGGAGCAGAGCGCCGAAGGACCCCAGCAGCAGGAGCGCGGGCCCAGGCCTCCCCGTCAGCGCCGTCCGGACCGGCCCCGCCGCCCCCGGCCCCCCAGAGAAGACCAGGGGGAGAAGCCGACGGAGCGGGCCACCGAAAAGCGGGAGCCCAGAGAGAACCGGCCCCCCCGCCAGCGCCGCCAGGATCGGCCCAGAGAAGAGACTGCTCCCGAGGCAGCCCCCAGCCGTCCCCCCCGCCGCCGAAACAACTACCGGGGCCCCAGGAAACCCAGTAAGCCCCAAGAATAACCCAAAACGCGAACCGCTCCCTGTCAAACAAGCAGGGAGCGGTTCAGACTTTTTTCCTTTTTCCGGGCTGCCTCTTTGTGAGGCAGCCCCTTGTCCTATCCGGATTCAGAACTCCAGTGAACCCGACACGATGCACTTGCCGGACTTCCGGTCGAAGAGCATGATCTGGTTCCCGTCTACGGTCAGCGGCACCTGAGAGCCGATGGTGAAGAGGCTGCTGCCGAAGATCACGCCGGTGAGGAGGAACTCCCCTACCCGGACCTTGATGGTGGATTCCATGCCGGTAGGCATAGCGCCGTAAATTTCACCCTGGAGCTTGCCCTGGGCACGGATGTCCAGGAACTCGGGGCGGATGCCCAGGACGAAGTCCTCGTTGGTGAGCTCCGGGATATCCTGGAGGGAGTCGTCCTCCTCCGTGACCTTGGCGATGTGGTAACGGAGGACCTCGTCCTTGTTGCCCTTTTCCACATAGCCCTTCTGGGCGGACTTTTCCTTCAGGTCCGCAGCCTTGGCGGCGGCCTCCCGGTCCCGGTCGGCAAACCAGCTGGCCAGATTCAAAGCCTTGGCGGGGCGGAAGATAGCCCTCTTGTCTCCAAGAACCGTCAATGCCAGGCTGCCGTCAGCCAGCTGTGCGCCCTTGGCCTCCACAAAGTTGATGGAGGGGGTGCCCACAAAGTCGGCCACGAACAGGTTGGCGGGGTGGTGGTACACTTCCAGGGGTGCCTGGTACTGCTGCAGAACACCATTGTTGATGAGGCAGATCTGGGTGGCCAGGGTCATGGCCTCCATCTGGTCATGGGTGACGTAGACGAAGGTGGAGCCGGTCTCCACGTGGAGCCGCTGGAGTTCGTACCGCATTTCCAGCCGGAGCTTGGCGTCCAGGTTCGAAAGGGGCTCATCCATGAAGAGCACGCTGGGCTCGGGAGCCAGGGTCCGGGCGATGGCCACACGCTGCTGCTGGCCGCCGGAGAGCTCCGCGGGGTACCGGTCCATGAACATGCCGATCTTCACGATGCGGCTGACCCGGCGGACGGAAAGGTCAATTTCCTCCTTGGTGAGCTTCCGGACTTCCGTCACAGGCTCGTCATCCTTGCAGAGCCTGAATTCTTTGTCCAGGGTCAGGCCCTTGCTCTGGGCGTCCTTCTTGGCAGACTCCACCTTGGCTTCCAGCTCGGCGATCTTCGCGGCACAGTCCGGGGCATTCTCCAGGTGGTAGCCAAAGAGGGTCTTGGCGGTGTACTGGGAGATGGTAAAGGCATCAATGAGCTTCAGGATGGCCTTCTTCTCCTCCAGCTTTCCGTCCTTGTCCCGGCACTCGTCCAGGACAGAGGTGACATCGGAAGGGTTCTTCAAAATCTGGGCCAGCCGGGCGGCGTTCTTGGCATCGAAGTCGTACTTTGCCATGGACTCCTTGATATTGGACAGGCCGAAGGAAATGTTCTGGTACACCGTCATGTTGGGCCACAGGGCATAGTTCTGGAAGAGGAAGCCCACTTTCCGCTTGTTGGCCGGGACATTGATGCCCATGTCACTGTCGAATACCACCTTGTCGCCGATGGTGATCCGGCCGCTGGTGGGGGTCTCCAGGCCGGCGATCATCCGAAGGGTGGTGGTCTTGCCGCAGCCGGAGGGGCCCAGCAGCGTCACAAAGGCGTTATCCGCAATGGTCAGGTTCAGGTCTTCTACGGCGTAGAACTTGCCCCAGCGCTTGGTAATATGTTCCAGTTTGATTTCAGGCATAGTTTAACCTCCAATTCCTTTGTCCAGGCTCGCGCCGGTGACCTTGTTCACCAGGGTGTTGCAAACCAGGATGGTGATGATCAAAATCAGGTTGATGCCGCTGGAGAAGGCGTACAGGCCCATCTCGTCGAAGTAGTCCAATGTGGTGGACAGGATGAAGCCCTGAACACACAGCAGCATGAATAGGGACAGCTCTCTCAGGCAGGTCATAAAGGGCAGCAGGTAGCCGGAGATGATGGAGGACTTCTGGATGGGGATGATGATCCGGGTCATCCGCTTGATCCAGGGGATGTCCTGAATAATGGCGGCTTCCTCAATTTCCCCGGACAGCTGCAGCATGGAGTTCAAGGAGCTTCGGCTGGCGAAGGGGATGTACTTCACGGTGCCCACGATGATCAGCAGAGTATAGGTATTGAAGAGGTTCAGCTTCTCCGTAGAGAACAGGATGAAGAAGGCCACGCCCACGGCGATGGAGGGCATCAGGTAGGGCAGGAAGGCCACAGAGTTTACATAATTTGCCCACTTGCTCCGCCGGTTCTTGGAGACGGCGTAGCCGATCAGGGTGCCGATGGTACCGGCAAGCAGCGAGCAGGCTACGGAGACCAGGATGGTGCCCTTGAAGGCCCGCCAGATGGTCTCGTTGTAGAGGATGCCTTTCTGGCCGTACATGCCGTTTTCGGTAACGTTTTCCGAGGTGACCCACCACTTGGTAGTCAGGTTGGAGGGATCGCCGGTGTACAGGAAGGAGTAGTCCCCGGGGTTGGGCAGGAAGGTCTCAAAGGCGAAGGAGATAATGGGGAAAATGCTGGTGAAGAAGGTCAGGATGACCAGGATGATAGCGATGATGTACTTGCCGGACTTGCCCAGGCTGATCTTGGAAATCTGGCCGGACTTGCCGGTGACGGTGGTGTAGTTCTTCCGGCTGCTGAGGGAAATCTGGTTCAGCAGCATAATGGCCACACCGAAGACCATCATAATGATGGCCAGGATACTGGCCTCGCCGGTGTACTTGGAGTTCATGGACACATACTTGGTGGACAGAGTGCTCAGGCCCAGATAATGGGGCACCGGGTAGGAGCCCATGGCGGAGCCGAAGACCAGCAGAATGGTGGAGAGGATGGCGGGCTTGACCATCGGCAGGGTGATGCGGAACATGGTCTTCCACTTGGGGGTATCCAGAATGGTGGCCGCCTCCTCCAGGTTGGCATCCATATTCCGGAAGATACCGCCAATGAGGATATAGGCGAAGGGGGCGTAGTGCAGACCCAGAACCATCAGGCTGGGGAAAAGCCCCTTGCACCACCACATAGGCATATTGATGCCGAACAGGGCGGCTAAAAGCCCGTTGGAGGTGCCCGTCACGGCGTTGGAGTTAAACAGGTTCTGCCACACCACAGCCAGGGTCCACTGGGGCATGATGTAGGGGAAGATAAAAATAGAAGAGAGGTACTTTCTCCAGGCCAGATCTGTTCTTGTAATGAGAAAGGCGAACAGGCCGCCGTAGAGGATGGACACAACGCAGGTGCCCACGGCCAGCAGCACTGTGTTCCACAGAGGAGTCCACAGGTTGGTTTTGGCCATACGGCTGGTGAACAGGTCCGTATAGTTGACGGTGGTGAAGCCGGAGGTCATGCCCGTCAGGTGGGCGTCGATGGTACCGGCGTGAATTTTAAAGGTGTCCTCCACAATGGCCACGATGGGAGCCACAGTGGTAAAGGTGAGGACAATGCCCAGCAGCAGAAGGATCACATTGTAGGGCTTGGAAAAGAAGGTCTTGACCTTGTTTAAAAGGATGGTCCCTTTGCTTGCTCGGAGGGTCGTTGGATGAGACATAGCTTCCTCCTTAATTTAGAAAATTCCTGGACCTTCCCCTGGGGGAAGGTGCCGCCCGCAGGCGGCGGATGAGGGGCGGTACCGAGTCGGTCCTGCGTGCGGCCCCTCTTCCGTCACGGCTTCGCCGTGCCACCTTCCCCCAAGGGAAGGTTTTTCTGAAAAGCGCCCTTGGACCAGGGATCCAAGGGCGCAATGGAAACGGAAATTTAGCCGGCGCTGTACTTGGTCAGCATTTCGATCCAGCTGCCCACGGTGAAGGCCACATCGGCGCAGTACTCAGGGTCCTCCAGGACCAGCTTGCCGGTGGTGGTCCACCAGTCGTAGCCGCGGTCGTTCTTAGCGGCGAACTCAACAGTGGTGCCGTCCTCAGCCATGCCGCCGGTGGAGTGATGGAAGGTAGCCTCGGTCTCCTCGGCAACCTTGGGGTTGGAGGAGTAGCCGCCCATGTCCTTGCCCCAGGCGGAGAAGCCGTCGGCGGTGCAGGTCATGTAGGCAATGAAGGCGCAGGCAGTCCAGGGCAGAGGAGAGTTGTCGGTGACGAACAGGTAGTGGCAGTAGCCGTAGCCGCCGATGCCCTGGTAGCCGTCCTCATAAGCGGCGACCTTGACGTTGTTGACGGAAACGGAGCTGGACTCTTCGACAGAGCGGAGCTTGGAGTAAACCAGCAGACCGAACTGATCCTTGGCGGAAGCATCTACCAGGGTGTTGCAGATGGGGCCGTCATCGGTCTGGGCGTTGTAGCTCTCTACCCACAGCTTGATCCAGGCCAGAGCGTAAGCGCCGTCGGGGCCCAGGCCCAGGTCGGCAGCTTCACTCTCCATGGCCTTGATGGTGGGCTGGAAGTAGGCCTGCTCGTCGGCGGACAGGGCGTTGTAGGCGTCCTTCAGCCAGGCGGCGTAGTCGTCACGGGTCAGCATGTACAGGAAGTTCTTGCCGACGATCTCGGAGTCGATGTCCATAAACAGGCCATGCTCGCCCTCGGCCACGAAGTCCCAGCAGTTGTCGTAGGTCTTGGTGCCGGTGCAGTTGTACTCGAAGACCTTGTTCAGGGTCTGCAGAGGCAGGAAGCCCTTGTACTCGTCAGCGGTGGTGCCGTTGGCGTCGGCCCAATCCTTAGGGATGAAGGTGTCCAGCACGCCGGGCTGAACCATCTTGCTCTCGATCTGGTTGCCGTCCTGGATCAGGGTCATGGCAAAGGTGCCGGTACCCTTCAGGGAGTCAGCAGTCAGCTGATCGAAGATCTTGTTGTTCTTGGGCTGCTGCCACTCGAACTCCATGTTGTAGCTGGGGTCGATGGTCTGCAGATACTCGATGAACTTGGGCAGGGCGCTCTTGCCGCGGCTGGAGTTGCCCACGCCGTAGAACATCTTGCCATTGGACTCTTCGATGGCCTTCTTGGCCAGCTCTTCCAGGGTCATACCCTCGGCTTCCTTGATGATCTGCTGAGTAGCGGTCAGGTTCTCAGGCGCTTCGGTAGCGGCGGGCGCTTCCGTTGCAGTCTCATTGGACGCGGGAGCGTCGGTCTTGGGAGCCTCGGTAGCAGCGGGAGCAGAAGAGCCTCCGCAGGCAGCCATTGCCAGCACCATGGAAAGGGCCAGCAGCATTGCAACGATCTTTTTCATGAATGTTTCCTCCTATTAGAATTGCTGCGGCGGTGTCGTACCGCCTTGGTAGTTATATATTACCGTCCCTTTGCACAAAGCACCAGGGGGCAAACCTGCTACTTTTTGTGATTATCTGACATCTTTGTGATATATGGCTTTAAATCCATAAATGACATGTGGTATAATTAGGCAAAACGCAGAGGGTGACGGCTTTGAAAAGATATTTACGCAACTTTTTATATATATTTACCATTCTGATACTGTTATCGGGCTGTTCCACCGCCCCCCAGCCGGATTATGCCCCGGCGGAAAAAGACAGGCTCACCATCTACACCTCCCACAAAAAGGAGGTCTGGTGGCCCATTGTACAGGAATTTGAGGAGCGCACCGGTATCTGGGTCCAGGTGGTGGAGGGCGGCACCAACGAGCTGCTGGAAAAGCTGAGCCAGGAGAAAAACGCCCCCCAGTGTGATGTCATGTTCGGCGGCGGTGTGGAGAGTCTGGAGGCGGCGGGTTCCCTCTTCGCCCCCTACGAAAGCGCCGCGGCCCAGGATATTCTCCCCCAGTACCAAACCGAGGCCCAGCTGTGGACCCCCTTCTCTTCCCTGCCCCTGGTGCTCATCTATAATCCCAAGCTGGTGACGCCGGAATTGGTCACGGGCTGGGAAAGTCTCCTGAAGCCCAGTCTTCGGGGGAAGATCGCCTTTGCGGACCCTGCCGTCTCCGGCTCCAGCTATACGGCCCTGGCCACCATGCTCCAGGCCCTGCCCGGGGAGAAAGACACCATTCTTCGCACCTTTGCCGAGAATTTGGCGGGAAAGCAGCTGTCCTCCTCCGGAGATGTGCTCTCCGCCGTGGCCCAGGGCGAAGCCTGGGTGGGGGTGACATTGGAGGAGACCGCCAGCCGCCGGATCGCCGCCGGGGACCAGCTGGTGATGGTCTACCCCAGCGAGGGCACCAGCTGCGTACCGGACGGCTGCGCCCTGGTGGCTGGAGGCCCCCACCCGGAGGGTGCCAAAGCCTTCATCGACTTCACTGTCAGCCGGGATGTGCAGCAGCTTTTGGGAGAGCGGTTCTGCCGCCGCCCTGTCCGGGAAGACTTAGATGCCGGGACCACCCTGCCCAGTCTTTCCAAGCTGAAGCAAATTGCCTATGATATTCCCTGGGCCAGCAGCCAGCGGGATTCTCTGCTGATGAGCTGGGAATTTTACTTAGGATCGGAGGAAACGCCATGAAATTCCGTTCCTTCCGGCAGCGCCTGAACGCCGCCTTCCTGCTGACCTCCCTGGTGCCCACCCTGCTGTGCTCTGCCCTTCTTTTGCAGGTGTTCCGCCTGCGGATGAACGCCACCCAGACCCAGGCCGCCCAGCAGCAGCTCACCGCCGCCGAAGGGGCTCTGGACCGGGTATCCCAAGCCCTCCAGGACACGGTGACCACCCTCCGGCGCAGCCCCTGGGTCATGGACGCGCTTCTGGGGGAGGAGGCCGATGACGCCAAGGTCAACAATGCCCTGTTTGAGGCTACGGACTCCCTGCGGAGCTATGCCGTCTTCTCTCTGTATGACATCAGCGGGACCTGGCGCTATTCCACCCGGTCCGCCCCCAGCACCAGACGGCTGTCCACCACTTGGGGCGCCCTCTACGCCGCTGCCCAGGCCCCGGGGCAGGTGGTCTCCTGCGCCTCGGAGGACCCCTCCTCCCAGGACGCCCCGGCCATCCGGTGCGCCGCCCTGCTTTCGGATGCCTACGGGGCCCCGGCGGGGTATCTTGTCATGGACTTCTGGGAGAGCCAGCTTGGGGAGCTGTTAGGCTCCCTGGCGGGCGCCCAGAATGAGCTGCTGCTGCTGGACAACCACTGGCGCAGCGTCTACTGCACCCAGTCCACCCAGGTGCTGACCCTGGCGGAGACCCTGCGGGCGCAGCTCCTCAGCGGGAGGGCATTGACTGGGGCCTCGGACCAATTCCGCTACACCGTCCGGCAGAACGAGGCTACGGGACTGTATCTCATTTTGCAGCAGCCCCAGCTCTTCACCCCAGGGACACTGCGGCTCCTCTACACCGTCAGCGCCCTGTGCGCCCTGAGCTGCGTGATCCTCAGTGTCACCCTGGGACTCCGGCTGAGCCACCAGGTCTTCGAGCCCATTGGGAAGCTCCACCGGGCCATCCGACAGGTGGAAAAGAATAATCTGCAGGTCCAGGTGCCTATCCCGGAAGACCGGCAGGACGAATTAACGGAGCTGGCCACCCAGTTCAACCACATGGTCACGAGCCTGGAGCGAAATCAGCAGGAGCTGCTGGAAAACCAGAAGGCCCTGAACGAGGCCCAGATCCGGATGCTCCAGGCCCAGCTGAATCCCCACTTTCTCTGCAACACCCTGGACACCATGAAGTGGATCAGCAAGATCAACCAGGTGCCCCAGGTGGCATTGATGTCCACAAATCTTGCGGATATTCTCCGGTTCTGTATTTCTCCCAAGGAATTCGTACCCCTGCGCCGGGAAATGGAGATCCTGGAGCGATATGTGGAGATCCAGCGCATCCGCCTCAGCGACAGCTTTACCTATGAAGCTCAGGTGCCGGAAGACCTGCTGGACTGCCTGGTGCCGAAGATGCTCCTCCAGCCCCTGGCGGAGAACGCCATCCTCCACGGCCTCTCCGGCAGCCAGAATGGAGAGCTCATGGTCACCGCCGCCTGTTCGGACGACGGCATCCTGGAAATTCGGGTGGCCGACAACGGCTCCGGTCTCCCCCCGGAGCTCTTAGGCCCCTACAAGCCCCCGGCAGAGCCTACAGGGCACCTGGGATTACTGAATGTAGACACCATCCTGCGCAAGCACTACGGCGAAAGCTTCGGCCTGCGCCTGGAAAACCGAACAGAATGCGCCGGGGCCTGTGTCATCGCCAGGCTCCCCATCCGGAAAGGAGTATAACCCTATGCTGAAAGTATTGGTCGTCGAAGACGAGGAGCTGATCCGCAAGGGCATTGTCCTGGCAGTGGACTGGGCCAGCCTGAACTGCGTGGTGGTAGGCGAAGCCGCCAACGGTCAGGAGGGCCTGGAAAAGGCCGCCCAGTGTCAGCCGAATCTCATCATCACCGACCTGAAAATGCCGAAAATGGACGGCCTGGAAATGATCGAGGCACTCCGAAACCAGGGCTGCGAGGCCTGCGTCATCATCCTGACGGCCTATGACAGCTTCGCCTACGCCCAGCAGGCCCTGCGCCTGGGGGCCGTAGACTTTCTTCTGAAGCCCTTCCACGACGGGGACCTGGAAAATGCCGTCCTCCGGCTCCAAAAGAAGCTGAATCCTCCGAAGCAAGAGCCGGAGGTGAAGCTCCAGGACGTCCGCCCCGGCACCAAAAGCCGCTACGTCCAGGCGGCCATGGAATACATATCCGCCAACTGCGGGGACTCTGGCCTGTCCATTGCCCAGACCGCCGCAGAGCTGGGCCTCAGCGAGGGCCACCTGAGCCACCTCTTCAAAAAAGAAACCGGCATCACCGTGGGAAGCTTCCTCACGAGATGCCGGATGCAGAAGGCGATGACATTGTTGAAACAGGGAAAGCTGAAGGTCTACGAGGTAGCAGACCGGTGCGGATACCGGGATATCACCTACTTCTCAGGGACCTTTAAAAAGCTGACAGGGCTAAGCCCCAGCGAATACCAGAATCGGGGGTAAACGCCAAAGGAGCGCAACCCCATGCCTTCTCCTGCCTGGAGAAGGTGGCCCCGCAGGGCCGGATGTGGAGGGGACCCCTAAAAGTGAAAACCGGGCCCGGTTTGAACCTACAGGGGTCCCCTCCACACCCGTCACGGCTGCGCCGTGCCACCCTCTCCAAGCAGGAGAGGGCTTTTTTTCAAT
>JBNMIH010000020.1:0-40259 GCA_050873165.1 Faecousia sp. | reverse complement strand
TATAATAAAAGCAGCTTCTATGGAAAGGTGGTTTTGGAATGCCAAACATCAAGCCAATTTCAGACCTGAGAAATTATGCCTCCCTGCTGGAAACAGTACAGGTGGGGAAGCCGCTGTATCTGACAAAAAACGGCCGGGGCTGCTACACGGTCATGAATATGGAAGAACAGGAAGAACAGAGTGAGAAGGCAGCCAAGTACGAGCGAATGAAGGCCCAACTACAGCTGATGTGTGAACTGACGGAGGGACGCCGCTCCGGCGAGGAAGAGGGGTGGGTTTCCGCCGAAGATGTCAGGCGCCACTTTGCGGAGCGTGCCAATGCCAGGTAAAGTTGAGTATTCAGCCCGGGCAATCCAGGACCTCGACGAGATTTGGGACTATATCGATCATGACCTTGGAAATGCGGATGCAGCGCAGCGAATCGTCAATGGAATCATGGACAGTATTGATTCGGTTGCGGAATTTCCAAAGTCAGGCCCCAAACTGATATTTGAGGATGTACCGGAGAGCGGCTACCGCTTTACCGTCTATAGGAGCTATATGGCTTTCTATCGATTAAAATCTGACGACACCCTGTATGTCGACCGTATTGTATATGGCCGCAGGGACTACATGAAGCTTTTGTTCCCGGACCTGTGATGCTGCGTTTCAGCGGGGGCTTACTGCATAGTATTAGCAGTCGGAAAGTGCATTCATCGTTGGAATGAATGACATGGACGGTTCATCACATACGAAGGGGTATCATAGGCGCAAACCGTCACGGAGGACACCTATATGGAACTGCGGGTACTGAACTATTTCCTGGTTGCTGCCAGAGAGGAAAATATCACAAAGGCAGCGGCACTTCTGCACATCACCCAGCCGACTCTTTCCCGGCAGCTGATGCAGCTGGAGGAGGAATTGGGGGTCAAGCTGTTCCGGCGAAGCAAGCACAGCATTGTGCTGACAGAGGAGGGAATGCTCCTGCGGCGCAGGGCACAGGAGCTGGTGTCCCTGTCGGAAAAAACCGTTGCGGAGTTTTCGCATAGGGAAGCGGCGCTCTCCGGGGAAATTGTCATCGGCTGCGGGGAAACCCAGAGTATGCGGTTCCTTGCCAAACGGATGAAGGCGTTTCAGCAAAAGAACCCTCTGGTCCGGTTCCATATTCACAGTGCCTCGGCAGATGACATCAAGGAGCATATCGAACGAGGCATCTTTGACCTGGGCCTTCTGACAGAGCCGGTGGACATCAGTCGATATGAATTCATCCGGATGCCCTACAAGGAACGCTGGGGGGTACTGGTTCGAAAGGATTCGCCCCTGGCGAAATTGCAATCGATTGGTCCCGGAGACCTTCTTGGGGTGCCTCTGCTGATGGTTCGGCGGGAGCAGGTCAAAAATGAACTGGCAGGCTGGTTTGGGGATCACTACGAGTCGCTTCAGGTTGCTGCCACCTATAATCTGATCGTCAACGCCGCCGCCATGGTGAAATGCGGCTTTGGCGTGGCTCTCTGCTTTGACTTTGCATCCACATTTTACGAGGACCTTTGTTTTATCCCGTTGGTCCCCACCCTGGAGACGGGGTCTGTGCTGGTGTGGAAGAAGAATCAAACCATGGGTGCCGCCGCATCTGCTTTCCGGGATTCGGTCAGAAATGCTTTGTAAGCATTTCTTGCTATATTCAGCAAGCATTAGACATTTATAAAAAAGATTGTTACAATGTAGGTGTCTCAGAAGGACACCTACGTTTTTTTAGGAGGTAACCTTATGGAATACACAAAACTAGGCAGCACCGATATTATGATTTCCAAGGTTTGCGTGGGCTGCATGAGCTTTGGCAAGGCCGGAACCATGCACGACTGGACGCTGGACGAGACGGCCACAGAGGGCGTCGTGAAGCACGCCCTGGACCTGGGGATCAACTTCTTCGATACCGCCAACGGCTATTCCGCCGGCACCAGTGAGGAATACCTGGGCCGGGCGCTGAAAAAGAACACTGCTCGGGACAAGGTAGTCATTGCATCCAAGGTCTACTTTAACCCCGGCAGACTGTCCAGGGCAGCCATTCAACGGGAGATCGACGGCAGTCTGAAGCGGCTGGGGACGGACTATCTGGACCTGTACATCATCCACCGCTTTGACTATGAAACGCCCATCGAGGAGACCATGGAGGCTCTGAATGACCTGATAAAGGCCGGAAAGGTGCGGGCCTTGGGGGCGTCTGCCATGTATGGCTACCAGTTTTACAACATGCAGCTGTGCGCCCGGGACCATAGCTGGGCCCAGTTCCAGGCCATGGAGAACCACTATAACCTGCTGTACCGGGAGGACGAGCGGGAGCTGATCCCTATTTGTAAGCAGATGGGCGTGAGCCTGATGCCATACAGCCCCCTGGCTGCCGGACACCTGACCCGGCCCACCTGGAACACGGATACGCTGAGAAGCAAAACGGACCGGGTAGCCATGGGCAAGTATGACCGGACAGAGGAGCAGGACATGGCCATCGTTGCCCGTGTTCACGAGCTTGCCGAAAAATACGGTGTCAAAATGCAGGAAATTGCCCTGGCCTGGCACTGGGCCAAGGGCGTAGCGGCCCCCATTGTGGGAGCCACCAAGGCCAAATATCTGGACGATGCCAACGCCGCGTTGGCCGTAACGCTTACCCAGGAGGACATAGCCTATCTGGAGGAGCCCTATATGCCCCATCGGATTGTGGGTGCCATTGACCACAATCCTGCCGATGGGGTCATGCTGCTGGATGAAAAGAAATAATTGGAGGTAACATACATGAAAAAATTTATTCCGTTTTTCCTTGCCATTTCTATGATTTTCTGCCTTTCTGCCTGCGGCGGAAAGCAGGAAGTGCCTGCCACCACTCAGGCAAACACCACCGCTCCGTCTACTGAAGCTGCAGAAACAGCACAGGAGGAAGCATCCGCAGAAAGCCCCAAAGTTCTGGTTGCCTATTTCTCCGCTACCCACACCACCCAGGGCGTAGCGGAAAAGCTGGCGCAGGGGCTTAATGCCGATCTGTATGAGATCGTTCCCGTAGAGCCCTATACCAGCGACGACCTGAATTACAGCGATAACAACAGCCGCACCACCCTGGAAATGAATGACCCCGCTGTCCGTCCGGCCATCTCCGGAAGTGTAGAAAATATGGAGCAGTACGATATTATTTTCCTGGGCTACCCCATCTGGTGGGGCGACGCACCCAGAATTATGAGTACCTTTGTGGAAAGCTATGATTTTTCCAGCAAGACCGTTGTGCCCTTCTGTACCTCCGGCAGCAGCGGAATCGGTTCCAGCGCGTCCAATCTGGAAAAGCTGGCCGGCAGCGGCACCTGGCTGGATGGACACCGGTTCAGCGGCAGCGACTCCCGGGAGACGATCCTGAATTGGGCCAACGGTCTGGGGATTCTTGGGTAAGGCAGTCTAGGATCAGTGCGTTTCCACAGCTAAAACCAAATCCGTTATGAACACAAAAAATTTTTTCCCGGATTTCGATAAGAAATCCGGGATTTTTCTAACTTTCTATCTTTGAATATCAGAAAAGGATTCTAATCCTCAACATAGGCAAACAGTTCTTCTACGGTTACATGAAACACTTTTGCGATATCCATGGCTAATTTCAGAGATGGATTGTATTTGCCCCGTTCGAGATTGACGATTGTTTCCCGCCGAACACCCACCAATTCGGCGAGGTCCGACTGCTTCATATTCCGCATTTCCCGGTACTCTTTTATTTTGGTTAAAAGCGCCATGCTCAGAGTCCTTTCTGATCCATGAGATAAAAAATCACGGTGCGCGTGATGGCAATCAAAATCAAAATGCCCACCATGCAGTATCCGATTACTTCCGTTGTGAGCGCAAATCGGCCCACCGCACAGATGAAGCTGAGCAAAACAAGCGCCCCGACGCTGATTTTCAGGCAGATGGAGTCGCATCTTTTCAAATTCGCTTCCGCCATTTCATCGGGCGCTTCTTTTTTGTATTTTCTGAGTCGAAGGGCGCGGGATACGAAATAGTAAAAGCTGAAAATGCAGACAATGGTCTGAATTGTTGTATAGAAATCTTTCCAATCGTTTCTTGCCCACATCCAATAATAAACAGCAATCAGAATCGCAAATACGATCTTGTCAGCAACCAGCTCGCACAATGACACTTTTTTCATATGGATCCTCCTTATTTTAAAGTGTGATATTTCGCACTTCACTATGTGATAAATATATCACATTCCTATTGCTATGTCAAGTGCAAAGTGCGAAATATATAACCTTATTTCACGAACTTGACAAACTGTCTTGCTTGCACTATATTTGACGGCGAAGGAACTCTTTGTGCTGGATATTCTTTGGTTTGCGCAGGAGCAGGGACTCCGCTATGTGCGGGACGATGACAGCTTCACGCAGCCCTTTGACGCGCAGCCCACCGGAATTGCCAGAGGGCTGCTCCTGAGAAACAGGAGACAGGAGTTTTTGCTACCCCACATCTCGCAATCTGCACATATTCAACTTCAAAATGCAAGTGCATTCCGACAAAATTTCATATTGCTTTTTCACCAACCCAGTGGTATGATAGGAAAATCAACCACTGGGTCATATGTTATCCCAGTCGAAGGGAGAGAAAACCATGAAGTATATTGTTGTCTTAGGCGATGGAATGGCCGACGAGCCTCTGGAAGCTCTGGGGGGGAAGACCCCGCTGGAGTATGCCCACACCCCCTGTATGGATTCCTTGGCCTCTATGGGTCACATGGGGCTGGTGCAGAATGTGCCCAGCGGCATGGCCCCCGGGTCTGACGTAGCCAACCTCTCGGTGCTGGGCTACGATCCCAAACGATCTTACTCCGGTCGATCTCCCCTGGAAGCCCTCAGCGTTGGGGTCCATATGGAGCCAGACGATGTGATCTTCCGCACCAATATTGTTACCCTCACCGAGGAGGAGCCCTACGACGAGAAGACCATCCTGGATCACAGTTCCGGTGAGATCGCCACCAAGGACGCGGACGTGCTGATGGATTCCATCCGTTCTGCCTTCAATTCGGAGATGGTCCAGTTCTATACCGGCACCAGCTACCGGCATATTATGGTGTGGAAGAAGGGAAAGGTGGTCTCCCTGGAGCCGCCCCACGACCATCTGGGTACCAAAATCGGTCCCTGGCTCCCCAAAGAGCCCATGCTGCGGGAGATGATGGAGGAGAGCTTCCCCATTCTGAACGGCCATCCCCTGAACCTGGCTCGGGCCGAGGTCGGCAAGCACAAGGCCAATTCCCTTTGGTTCTGGGGGGCGGGCACCAAGCCCAGTCTGCAGAACTTCGAGGAGAAGACCGGACTGAAGGGTGCTATGATTTCCGCCGTGGACCTCTTGAAAGGCATTGCCGTGGGGGCCGGGATGAAGGTCTACCAGGTGCCCGGCGCCACTGGGTCGCTGGATACCAACTATGAAGGGAAGGCCCAGGCTGCCGTCAAGGCCCTGCTGGAGGACGGCTGTGACTTTGTTTATATCCATGTGGAGGCCCCGGACGAAATGGGCCACCAGGGCCTGGTCCACGAAAAGGTCCAGTCCATCGAGTATCTGGACCAGCGGCTCATTGCCCCGGTGAAAAAGGCCATGGACGAGTCCGGGGAGGACTATCGGATGCTGATCCTGCCGGACCATCCTACCCCCATCCGGGTGAGGACCCATACGGGGTCTCCTGTGCCGTACCTGCTGTATGACAGCACCCGTCCGGAGAAAAAGAAAGTCCAATACAGCGAGGCAGAGGCTGCCGCCACGGGAGACTTCGAGCCCGACGGCTATAAGCTCATCGACCGTCTGATCCAGAAATGAGAGGAGTAACGAATATGCATCGTGTCTATAATTTTTCCGCCGGCCCCGCAGTCCTGCCGGAGCCGGTTTTACAAGAAGCCGCCGCTGAAATGCTGGACTACCGGGGCACCGGCATGTCCGTCATGGAGATGAGCCACCGGTCCAAGCCCTACCAGCAGATCATTGACGAGGCGGAAGCGGATTTGCGTACGCTCATGGGCATTCCCGACAACTATAAGGTCCTCTTTATGCAGGGCGGCGCCAGCCAGCAGTTTGCAATGGTGCCTATGAATCTAATGCGTAACCGAGTGGCGGATTATATCGTCACCGGCCAGTTTGCCAAGAAGGCCTGGAAGGAAGCCCAGCTCTTCGGCCAGGCCAACGCCGTGGCCTCCTCCGCCGACAAGAACTTTACCTATATTCCCGACTGCTCTGACCTGCCCATCGCCGAGAACAGCGACTATGTGTACATCTGTGAGAACAACACCATCTACGGCACCAAGTTCTACCAGCTGCCCAATACCAAGGGCAAGCCTTTGGTCTCCGATGTATCCAGCTGCTTCCTGTCGGAGCCTGTGAAGGTGACAGACTACGGCATGCTCTACGGCGGCGCCCAGAAGAATGTGGGCCCTGCCGGTGTGGTCATTGCCATCATCCGGGAGGACCTGATCCGGGAGGATGTGCTCCCCGGCACCCCCACTATGCTGCGCTACAAGACCCACGCCGACGCGGGCTCCATGTACAATACGCCCCCCACCTACGGCATCTATATCTGCGGCAAGGTCTTTAAGTGGCTGCTCCAGATGGGCGGCCTGGAGGAGATGCAGCGCCGCAACATTGAGAAAGCAGGCATCCTCTATGACTATCTGGACTCCAGCAAGGTGTTCCATAACCAGGTGGTCAAGAAGGACCGCTCCATCATGAATGCCACCTTTGTCACTGGCGATGCGGAACTGGATGCCAAATTTGTGGCCGAGGCCGCCCAGGCTGGCTTCGTAAACCTGAAGGGACACCGCAGCGTTGGCGGTATGCGGGCCAGCATCTACAATGCCATGCCTATCGAAGGCGTGAAGAAGCTGGTGGGCTTTATGGAAGCATTTGAAGAGAAGCTGTAAGAGAGGGTAGAATAGAATGTTTCAGGTCAACTATTTGAACAAGATTTCCCCCAAGGGCACAGCCCTTTGGACGAAAGGTTATCAGCAGTCCGAAACCGTTGAGGAGGCGGACGCTCTGGTGGTCCGCAGCGCGGCCCTCCATGATATGCAGTTTTCTGATAACCTGCTTGCCATTGCCCGGGCTGGTGCCGGCGTGAACAACATCCCCCTGGACCGCTGCGCGGAGAAAGGTATTGTGGTCTTCAATACCCCCGGAGCCAACGCCAGAAGCGTTATGGAGCTGACCCTCTGCGGCCTGCTCCTGGGCTGCCGGGACATTGTGGGCGGCATCAATTGGGTGCAGTCCATCGCCGGGGAGCCGGATGTGGCCAAGAAGGTAGAAAAGGGCAAGTCCCAGTTTGCCGGTCATGAGATCCTGGGTAAGTCTCTGGGGGTTGTGGGCCTGGGTGCCGTAGGCGGCCCCTTCGCCAACGCCGCCCGAAAACTGGGGATGCAGGTTTACGGCTGCGATCCCTTCATCTCCATCGATGCAGCTTGGCATCTGGACAGCCAGATCCACAAGGTCAACAGCCGGGACGAGGTATTTGCCACCTGCGACATCATCTCTCTGCATACCCCGCTGCTGGAGGACACCAAGAAGATGATCAATGCCGAGACCATCGCCAAGATGAAGGACGGAGTCATCATCCTGAACTTTGCCCGGGACCTGTTGGTGGACGATGACGCCATGGCCGCCGCCCTGGCCTCCGGCAAGGTCAAACGCTATATCACGGATTTCCCCAACGAGAAAACCGCCAATATGCCTGGCTGCATCGCCATTCCCCACCTGGGTGCCT
Organism: Faecousia sp.; assembly: GCA_050873165.1. GTDB lineage: Bacteria > Bacillota > Clostridia > Oscillospirales > Oscillospiraceae > Faecousia. The sequence goes on along the minus strand of JBNMIH010000020.1, from coordinate 32,518 downwards.
CTACGGAGGAGTCCGAAGATAACTGCGCCAAGATGGCCGTGAACCAGCTGATGAACTATCTGGAAAACGGCAACATCGTCAATTCCGTCAACTTCCCCAACTGTGATATGGGCATCTGTTCCGCCCAGGGCCGGATCACCATCCTGCATAAAAATATCCCCAACTCCCTGGGCCGCTTTACCACCGCCATGGCCGGGGAGAACATCAACATCGCCGGCCTGATGAACAAGAGCCGGGGCGAGTATGCCTATACCATGCTGGACCTGGACCATCACCCCTCTCAGAAGGTGGTGGAGGGGCTGAAGGGTATCGACGGCGTGCTGAGAGTCCGGGTGATCAAGTAAATCCCCTGCCTTCTCCCGCTGGAGAAGGTGGCCCGCAGGCCGGATGTGGAGTGGACCCCTAACAACAAAGAACAGGCTGGGTTGAATGGGAAAATTGGATCGTTCCATTCAGCCTAGCCTGGTTTTATTCTGTGGGGGTCCCCTCCACACCCGTCACGGCTGCGCCGTGCCACCCTCTCCAAGCAGGAGAGGGCTTTTATTCTGCTTCCTCAAAGGCCCTCCCGGCCTTTTTCAGCATCTGCCGGATGGGCAGGTGATAGGGGCACCTTGTCTCACACAGTCCGCACTCTACGCAGTCACCGGGCTTTGCTGCCATGGCCTCATACCGGCCGATGGCCCAGTCCTTCAGGCCGTAGCGGGAGAGGTAGCCCTCAAAGGTGAACACATTGGGAATGGGGATGCCAACGGTGCAGGGTGCGCAGTAGCCGCAGCGGCGGCAGAACTGGGTGCCCAGGGTATCCCGGATGGTCTGGAGCTTCTTCTGCTCCTCAGCGGTCAGATGGCTGGTGCCCTGGATGGCGGCCAGGTTCTGGGCTGCTTCTTCTTCCGATGCCATGCCGGGAAGGACCACGGTCACATCCGGATTCTGGGCGATGTAGCGGATAGCAAGTGTGGCATCCTCAATGGCGCCGCCGGCCAGGGGCTTCATGCACAGGAACCCGATATTCTTTTTCCCACAAGCCTTGATCAGCTCTGTACCCTGGGACTCTACAATATTATAGGGGAACATAAGTGCCTCTACCCATGGATATTCCAGGGCTTCCCGGAACATATCCGCGGAGTGGAGGGTCAGGCCGATGTGGCGGACGATACCTTTTTTCTTTGCTTCCTGCAAATATTCCAGTGCTCCGCCAGGAGCTTGGATGATTGCCAGATCCTCGGGAGTGGGGTTATGGAACTGGTAGAGGTCGATGTAGTCGGTGCGTAGATTTTTTAGGCTGGTCTGTACGTCCCGCTCCATTTCCTCTCGGGTCAGGCCGTGGCTCTTGGTGGCAAGGACGAAGTGCTCCCGGATGCCCTCCAGGCCATAGCCCAGGTACTCTTCGCTGACGGTGTAGCCCCGGGCGGTGTCTATAAAGTTGACTCCCTCGGCAAGGAGCCGGTGCATGAGCTTCCTGGTGCCCTCCGGGTCAATACGCTGAATGGGGATACCGCCGCAGCCCAGGCGGGAGACCTGCAGGCCGGTTTTGCCCAAAGTCCTGTATTCCATCTTGTTATCCTCCCAATTTCCTGCTTTTTTCAAAGGCCGCAATGACGCAGTCCATGGCGGCAGCCCGGAGGCCCCGTTCCTCCAGCACCCGGACGCCCTGGATGGTGCTGCCCCCGGGGGAGCAGACCGCGTCTTTCAGCTGCCCGGGGTGCTGCCCGGTGGCCAGCACCAGCTTGGCAGCTCCCTCCATGGTAGCGGCGGCATATTCGTAGGCCTTGGCTCTGGGGACCCCACAGGCCACGGCGCCGTCGGCCAGCCCCTCCAGGAAGAGGTACATATAGGCAGGACCACAGCCGGACAGAGCGCTGGCGGCGTCGATCAGGTGTTCTTCCAGCTTGTCCATATGGCCGGTGTGGGCCATCAAGGACAGGAAGGTTTTTTCATCCTCTTCGGTCACAAGACCATTGCAGCAATACTGGGTCATCCCGGCCCCGATCATAGCGGGGGTATTGGGCATAATGCGGATCACGGGAAGAAGGCCGCCTGCCATCTGTTCGATTTTCTCCATGCTGAGTCCCGCCGCCATGGTGACGAGCAGTGGCTTTTTCTCCTGCAAAGCAGTCCGGATAGGGGAGAGAGCCCCTTCCATCATCTGGGGCTTTACAGCCAGGAAGACCCAGTCACAATTCCGTGCGATTTCCTCGGCGCTTCCATATGCAATGCCTAGTTCATCTGCCAGAGCTTTGCCCCTGCCGCTCCGGTCCGTGAGTACGACATCCTTTGTCACCTGGCTGACAGCCCGGGCGATGGCGCCGCCCATGCTGCCGCAGCCTAAAAATCCGATTTTCATAGCAGCCTCCTTAACGTGTCTGTCCGTTTCCATAGATGCAGTAATGGTAGGTGGTGAGTTCCCGCAGGCCCATGGGTCCCCGGGCGTGGAGCTTCTGGGTAGAGATGCCCATTTCGCAGCCCAGACCGAATTCCCCGCCGTCGGTAAACCGGGTGGAAGCATTCACGTATACGGCGGCGCTGTCCACACACTCCGTGAAGAGCTTCGCCTTTTCCTCGTCCCGCGTGACAATGGCCTCGCTGTGGCCGGTGGAGTGGGCGGCAATGTGGGAAATGGCCTCGTCAATGCCGGTGACCACCTTGACGGCCAGAATATAGTCCAAAAATTCCGTATCGAAGTCCTTTTCTCCCGCCGGGGTGCCGGGGATAATGGCCGCCGCTTTGGGGCACAGCCGGAGCTCTACCGGGTGGGATGTGTTCTCCGTTAGACGGGAGCGCAGCTTGGGCAGAAATTCCTTGGCGATTTGCTCGTCCACCAGCAGTACCTCTTCGGCATTGCAGACGCTGGGACGGCTGGTTTTGGCGTTTTCCACGATGTTCAGGGCCATGTCCTGGTCGGCGGTCTGCTCGACATACACGTGGCAGATGCCGGTGCCGGTGGCGATGCAGGGCACCGTGGCGGTGCGCAGACAGGTGTTAATCAGCCCCGCGCCCCCTCGGGGGATCAGCAGGTCAACGTAGCCGTTGGCGGTCATCAGGGCCTTTGCCCCTTCGTGGGAGGTATCCTTCACCAGCAGCACGGCGCTTTCCGGAAGACCGGCCTGCTTCAGTCCTGCCTGCATGGCCTCCACAATGGCCCCGGCGCTGCGGATGGCATCCCGGCCGCTGCGCAGGACGCAGACGTTACCGCTTTTCAATGCCAGGGCTGCTGCGTCGCTGGTCACATTGGGGCGGCTCTCGTAAATGATGGCAATGACGCCCATGGGTACGGAAACCTTCTGGATCTTCAGCCCATCCGGGCGGACGTGTTCCTCCAGGATGCGGCCCACCGGGTCCGGCAGGTCCACCACCTCCCGGATGCCCTTGGCCATAGCCCGGATCCGGTCCTCTGTCAGTTTCAGCCGGTCCAGCATGACCGGGGAAATGCGGCCTGCTGCCTCTACCATGTCCTGGGCATTTGCCGCCAGGATCTCCGGGATACGGCTCTCCAGGCTCTGGGCCATGGCGGAGAGTCCCCGGTTCTTTTCCGCTTCTGACAGACGGGAGACGATCCGCTTCGTATCCCGGGCTTTTTCCAACAGTTCCCTCATAGCTGTTCCCTCCTGAACCGTGTGCCGATGTTTTTTCCATCCAAGATGCCGTATAGATTGTCTGGGTCCGCCCCGTTGGCGATGACCATTTCGCAGCCGCAGTCCATGCAGATCTTCGCCGCCTGAAGCTTGGTGCCCATGCCTCCGGTGCCCTGGCTGGAGGCGCTGCCGCCGCCGAGAGCCAGAATGGCATCATTCATTTCCTGCACCAGGGAGATGATTTTTGCGTTTTTGTCCTTGTGGGGGTCGGCGGTGTAGAGTCCGTCAATATCTGACAGCAGCACCAATAGGTCAGCCCGGACACTCTGGGCGACAATGGCAGCCAGGGTGTCATTGTCGCCGATGACGATTTCCTCTGTGGCCACGGTGTCATTTTCGTTGATAACGGGCAGGGCTCCCATTTCCAGCAGCCGCTGCAGGGTGTTTTCAAAGTTCCGGTGCCGCTTCTCGTCGGCCACGTCTTCCTTTGTGATCAGCAGCTGGGCAACGGTGTGGTGGTATTCCCCAAAGAGTTTGTCGTAGATGTACATGAGTTCGCACTGGCCCACGGCTGCCGCCGCCTGCTTGCCTGGAATGTCCTTAGGGCGGCTCAGGAGCCCCAGCTTCCCAACGCCCATGCCGATAGCGCCGGAGGAGACCAGGATCACCTGGTGCCCCGCATTTTTGATATCACTGATGACCTGACACAGCTGGGCCACTCGCCGGATATTTAGATGGCCGCTGGGGTGGGTCAGGGTGGAGGTCCCCACCTTGATGACGATACGCATACTTCCGCCTCCCGGAAAAAGATGGGAATATTATACAGTATCCTTTTGATGAAATAAAGGGGAAAGGGTAAAAAAATTCCACGTCCGGACAAAATCGGACGTGGAATACCCTTATTCGTGAATCCGGAACAGGGGCCCTGCCACCCGCTTGTACAGCAGCATGGTCAGGAGGGAAACCGCTGCGCCCTTCACCAGGTTCAGGGGTGCCACACACAGGGCCACAAAGGAGAAGACCCCGGAAACCCCGGAATGGACCGCGGTGCCCATGCTGATGAGTACCTCCATGGGAATGCCATAGAGCTGGGCAAACTTGGGGAGAAGATACACGGCGTTGAAGGCAGTGCCGATAATGGTCATTACCAGGGTGCCGATGGTCAGGCCCACCAGGGCTCCGCGTTTGTTTTTGTGGGTATGGTACCAGATGGTGGCGGGCAGGACGAAGCAGCAGCCCACAAAGAAATTGGCGAAGTCTCCCACAAAGGCGGTGGAGGTGCCCTTGAACAGGAGCTTCAGGAGAATTTTGATGCCCTCGATGGCAACAGCGGCACTGGGCCCCAAAAAGAAGCCGCCCAGCAGCACCGGTACTTCCGAGAAGTCCAGCTTGTAGAATTCCGGGGCCAGGAACAGCAGGGGAAAGTCCAGAATGTGCAGCACCACGGCGATGGCGGAGCAGATGCCGATGATGCTTACCCGCCGGGCAGGGGTCACAGCGCGCAGGTGGGGCAGCTTCTTTTCCACCAGCCGGGCGAGCAGGGCCACAGCCACGATGATCAGCGCCGTGATCAGCACGAAGGCAGCGTTTTGCTGAATTTGTTCCAAAAGTTTTTCCATATTTGGTCACCTCATAGGTAAAAAATAACCCTGAGCGTACACTTACACTCAGGGCGTGAAAAAACGCAGACTATGCGTATCTTCTTCCATCCAGACTATACTGTCGGTATCGGAATCACACCGATTCGGCGCTTTCGCGTTCGCGGACTTTACCGCCGGTGGGGAATTTCGCCCCGCCCTGAAGATCAGCTATTCAGTTGGCCTAAGCATAGCACGCCGGATGAAACTTGTCAAGTGCCTTTTTTTGTGCTATACTGACAAAAAATTCTCTTACTGGTCCTGCCCGGGCAGGGGTGGGGCAGTGGTCTCTGTGGGAATGGGCCTCGTCTCCGCCGTCTTGGGCATTTCGAAGGTCTTCACCTTTCCGCCGGGGGCGGTATCCGTGATATCGCCGCCGATGACCTTGTTTTTGTAGATCAGCAGCGTTGCGTACACCGGCTCCGTGGCTCCGGGGTAGTTCTTCACGGTGTAGACATAGCGCATGACTTTCTTCCCGGCGAACTTGCTCAGGTCGTACCCTTGGCATTTCTGCAGGGCGTTGTATCGGTCAAAGACGGTGTTCGTTTCCTTGGGGATCAGCACCTGGCCGGACTCCTTGGGGGAGGCAATGACCTCCCAGCCGAAGCTCTTCAAGAAGCTTACCCGGCTGTCGTTGTCCGTCACCTTTTCACTGCTGGGAGCGATGGCCTCCTTACTGCCCCCCAGCAGCAGGATGAGCGCCAGCAGTCCCGCGGCCGCAAGGGCCAGTATCAGAAGCACTCGTTTGAAATTGACCTTTGCGGTCATTACAACCATGATACATTCCCTCCTAAAAAGCATTTTCCGATTTCACCTTATTCGGAACGCCCGGGGGATAGAACGGAGGAAACCATGATTCGTTTGGACAAATTTCTGTGTGACAGCGGGGCAGGGACCCGGTCCCAGGTCAAGGCCATTCTCAAAGCGGGCCGGGTGACGGTGGATGGCCGACTGGAAGCTGACGGCAGCCGGAAACTGGACCCGGAGGCGACTCAGGTCGCCCTGGATGGTCAACCCCTGGGCGGACGGCAGCGGGCTGTCGTCATGATGAACAAGCCCCAGGGCTATGTCACCGCCACCGAGGACCGAGACCCCACGGTCATGGACCTGCTGCCCAAGGACATGGCCCATTTGGAACTGAAGCCCGTTGGCCGCCTGGACAAGGCTACGGAAGGGCTGCTGCTCTTCACCAACGATGGGGACCTCCTCCACCGACTGATCTCCCCCAAGAAGGAAGTACCGAAAATCTACTATGCCCGCCACGAGGGCACCGCCACGGAAGAGGATGCCGCCGCCTTTGCCCATGGCCTGACCCTCCGGGACGGGTCCCGCTGCCTGCCCGCTCTTTTAGAGCCTCTGGGGGCAGGGGAGAGCCGGATCACCGTCCGGGAGGGAAAATACCACCAGGTCCGCCGGATGATGGCCTCCCGGGGCATGACGGTGACCTATCTGGAGCGCGTCCGGGAGGGAAGCCTGACCCTCGGGAATCTGGAGCGGGGAGGGTGCCGCTTTTTGACGGAGGAAGAAATTACCAAATTGGAGGCGGAAACCCTCTGAAATTTTGCTTTCTCGGCAAATTGCCTGTAGAAAACGGTAAATTACCCGCTGCAAACTGTAACCACTGGGAAGAATAGATAAAAACGGACCCGTAATTTGCAATAAAATGTCAAAAGGCACTTGCAAACTGCGCAAAACTTGTGTATAATAACAGTGCAATTTTGTGGAATGCGTATTTATGCAACATTCTAAGGAGGAGCCGCAATATGTCCAACAGCGTGTTTCAAAGTGTGATCGTTCAATTAAAGGATATTTCTGACAGAACATTCGGAGTCATCGACACGGAAGGTTGCGTTGTGTCCTGCACGGACGTTTCTCTGCTTGGCGAGCGCTGGCCTGATGCCGCCCTGCGCATTGGTGGGTCCGAGGGTGTGGTGACCTTTGCCCAGAAGTGCTTCAAGGCTATCATTGGCAGCTCCAACCTCTTTGAATACGCCGTTTTCTGCTCCGGTGACGACGAGATGGCCCGGACCTTTTGCTCCATGGCCTATATCTCCCTGAACGATGCCAAGATTTTCTATGAGGAGAAGCATGACCGGGGCACCTTTGTAAAGAACATCATCATGGATAATATCCTCCCCGGCGATATCTACATCCGGGCCAAGGAGCTCCATTTTGCCACCGACGCCCCCAGAGCCGTGTTTCTCATCCGTCAGGTGGGCCGCAGCGACGTAGCCACTGTGGACATTCTGGCCGGTATGTTCCCGGACAAGATGCAGGATTTCGTCCTGAGCGTCAATGAGTCCGACATCGCCGTGGTCAAGCAGATCACCGTCAACACCCCCAGCGAAGAGCTGGAGAAGATTGCGGTGAACATCGAAAACACCCTGAAAAACGAGCTCCGGGTCAAGACATCCATCGGCATCGGCACCGTGGCCGAGCACCTGCGGGAGCTGGCGGACTCTTATAAGGAGGCCCAGACCGCCATTGAGGTGGGCAAGGTCTTCGACACCGAGAAGAGCATCATGCGCTACGAGAACCTGGGCATTGGCCGGCTGATCTATCAGCTGCCTACCACCCTTTGTGAGATCTTCCTGAGTGAAATTTTCAAGAAGTCCTCCATTGACTGCCTGGACCAGGAGACTCTCTTCACCATCAACAAGTTCTTCGAGAACAATCTGAACGTTTCCGAGACCTCCCGGAAGCTCTTCGTCCACCGCAACACCCTGGTGTACCGCCTGGAGAAGATCAAGAAGCTCACCGGGCTGGACCTGCGGCAGTTTGACCACGCCATCGTATTCAAGGTGGCCCTCATGGTCCGCAAGTACCTGTCCTCCAGAGAAGCAAGGTGACGCAATCTATTGACGTTCGGCAAACATTATGTCAACTTCATTGCATAGCCGCCTGTCTGGCACCAAGCCCCAGACAGGCGGCTATCTCCGTTTATGCGGTGCAAAACCGTGATATATTTTAGAATATTTTGTTAAAAAATATGAAATAATACCAGGATTACAGGTATACCATTGACTTTTTGGCCGATTTGTGGTACAATTCCCCTACATTGCGTGCAGGGGCGCCGCAAAAGAGGCCCTCCTGCGGAATATCGACTGGAGATAGATGCAAATGATTGAATTTGTAGATGTGGTGAAGTGCTACGAGCAGGGCAACCGGGCCCTCAACGGCGTTTCCATGCGGATCGACGATGGAGAGTTCTGTTTTTTGGTGGGCCCCTCCGGCTCTGGCAAGTCCACGATTATTAAGCTGATCACCGGGGAGCTGCGGCCCACCTCTGGTTCCGTCCATGTCAATACCTATTACCTGGAACGGATCCGCAAGCGGGAAATTCCTTACCTGCGCCGTACCGTCGGCGTCGTGTTCCAGGACTTCCGGCTGATCAACAACATGACGGTTTATGACAACGTGGCCTTCGCCATGCGGGTCATCGGTGCCCGGGAGGCAGAGATCCGGGAGCGGGTACCCTATGTGCTGGAGCTGGTAGGCCTAGAAAACAAGGCGGGCCGCCATCCTGGGGAGATGTCCGGCGGTGAGCAGCAGCGTCTGGCTATTGCCCGGGCCCTGGTGAACAATCCGTCCACCATCATTGCCGACGAGCCCACCGGTAACCTGGACCCGGCCCGATCCTTCGAGATCATGTCCCTGCTCCAGGAAATCAACAACCTGGGCACCACCGTCCTGGTGGTTACCCACGAAAAGAACCTTGTGGAGCTGTTTGCCAAGCGGGTCATCGCCATTGATGACGGCTATGTGGTCAGCGACGGCAGAGAGGGGTACTACAGCGATGAAATTCAATAATATCGGCTACCTTCTGAAAGAGGGCATCCGGGGCATTTTCCTCCACGGCTTTATGTCCTTCGCCGCCGTCTGTGTCACGGTGGCCTGCCTGATTATCGTGGGCAGCTTCTCCATACTGGCTTACAATCTGGATGTGATGGTTCAGGACCTGAACCAGACCAGCGAAATTCTGGTGTATATCGATTCTGACCTGTCCGACGCTGAGGCCAGGAGCATCGGCACCAAGATCAACGCTCTGAGCAACGTGCTCCAGGCCAAGTTCATCTCCCGGGAGGAAGCTCTGGAGAGCTTTGTCAAGGACCACAACGGCGATTCCGCTTTCAACGGCGTCCAGGCCAGCGACCTGCGCCACCGCTACGAGGTGACCCTGGAGGACAATAGTCTGATGGACCAGACCGATGCCCAGCTTCAGCAAATCCCTGGCGTGGCGAAAACCAACGCTGCCTATGAGCTGGCCCAGGGCTTTACCACCATCCAGCAGGTGCTGCACATTGCTTCTGTGGCTTTGATTGCGGTGCTGCTGGTCATCTCCCTGCTGATCATCTCCAATACCGTCAAGCTGGCCATGTATGATCGTCGGGACGAAATCTCCATCATGAAGATGGTGGGCGCTACCAACGGCTTTATCCGGCTGCCCTTCATTGTGGAGGGCTTCACCTTGGGCATGATGGGCGCCGTTCTGGCTTTCGGACTGGAATGGGTAGGGTACGACGCTTTGGTGGACAGGATCTCCAATGTGGATTCCTTGAAGCTCTTTACCTTTGTTCCCTTTGAGACGCTTCTGGTTCCCATGCTGATCGTCTTCGGTGCTGCCGGCCTGTTTGTAGGCATTGTGGGCAGCTGGACCTCCATCCGAAAGTTCATGGATGTCTGATTCCAAAAAACCGCGGGGCTGCTTTCCGGAATCCCCCGGAGGGCAGCCCCGCCGCTATACACATTGCGTTTTCCGCGCGTTCACAAGGAGGCAATATGAAAAATCGTAAGAAACTGGTGTCCATACTGGCCGGCATCATGGCTGGCATCATGCTGCTGACCCTGATCCTCAGTCTGATCCCCACCAGGGCCTACGCCGCTTCGTCCAGCGAGATCCGGAAGCAGATCAACAGCCTGAAGGACCAGAAGACGGAACTTCAGTCCCAGATCAAGGACCTGAAGGCACAGTATGAATCCAACAAAGACGATATTTCCGACATCGTCACCAAGAAAAATCTGATCGACCAGGAAATCGGCAACCTCCATGCTCAGGTCGACAACATCAATGAGCAGATCACTGCTTACGGCGTGCTGATCGCTGACAAGCAGGATGAGCTGGACAATGCCCAAGAGCATTATGACACCCTGAATGAGGAGTATAAGGTCCGTATCCGCACCATGGAGGAGGAGGGTACCCTTTCCTATTGGGAGGTCCTCTTCAAGGCCAACAGCTTCTCGGACCTGCTGGACCGGCTGAACATGGTGGAGGAAATTGCCGCCTCTGATAACCGACGCCTCCAGGAGCTGGACGAGGCTACCAAGGCGGTAGAGACCGCCCAAAGCGAGCTTGCCACGGAAAAGGCGGACCTGGAGGACACCCGGAAGGAGCTGGATGCCACCCAGGCCGAGCTGGACAGCAAGCGGGAAGAGGCCGACGAGGTTATCAAAGAGCTGGTGGCCAAGGGCGAAGAAATCAGCGACCTGAAAAAGCAATTGGAAGAGGAGGATGACGACCTTCTCAAGCAGATCGCCCAGAAGGAAAAGGAGTACAACACCGCCAAGCACCAGGAGTGGTTGGCCTACATGGCTACCTATACCACCGTGCCCCCCGCCACCACCGCCTCCAGCGGTACCGGCGTCAACGGCAGCAACAACAACGGCGCCAGCATCCCTTCCTCCGGCGGCAACTGGCTGCGGCCCTGCAGCTATACCTATATGTCCAGCCCCTTCGGCATGCGGCAGTCTCCTACCAGCGGTGCCTCCACCTATCACCAGGGCGTGGACCTGGCGGCTCCCGCCGGTACCCCCATCTATGCCAGCCGGGCCGGCGTGGTTACTGCCTCTACCTACTCCAATTCCGCTGGATACTACATCACCATCAACCATGGAGACGGATTCTCGTCCATCTACATGCACATGACCAATTATGTGGTTACCGCCGGCACAGCCGTGTCTGCTGGACAGCTCATTGGCTACGTGGGCAAAACCGGCATCGCCACCGGCAACCACCTGCATTTCGGCATTGCTTATAACGGCGCCTACGTCAATCCCTGCGCCTACGTATCCCTGTAACCATTTGGGGCCGTTTTCCTGTTCGAAAACGGCCCCATTGAACGATTCGACGTAAAAGGAGAAAGCTATGAAAAAGAAAATCCTGGTTGCCCTGTCCTACATCGCCGTGGCCGCCCTGAGCTGCGCCCTGACTGTGGGGGTGGTGTCTAACCAGATCCCTTCCTCCAAGCTCATTACCCTGGAAAATCTGATTCTGGAGCGCTTCCCCGGGGAAGTAGACCAGACCGCCATTGAGGATGCCGCCGCCGATGCCATGGTGAATGCCATCGGGGACCGGTGGAGCTACTACGTGCCCGCCAGCGAGTATGATGCCCTGGAGGAATCCATGAACAACAGCTATGTAGGTATCGGGGCCAGCATTTCGAATCCTGAGTCCGGCGGTTTTGTGGTCCAGTCCGTGGTGAAGGGCGGCCCCGCTGAACAGGCGGGCATGGAGGCGGAGGATGTGATCGTCCAGGTGGATGGGGAGAGCGTGGAAGAGTTCACCATGTCCGACCTGACGGACCGCATCAAGGGGGAGGCCGGGACCCAGGTCTCTATTACCGTCATGCGCCAGGGGGAGGCGGTGACCCTCTATATTACCCGGAACCAGGTGGATACGGAGGTCACGGAGAGCAATCTCATTAATGGCACCATCGGCTATGTAAAAATCAAGAACTTTGTTGCCCGCAGTGCTGACGAGACGATTGCCGCCATCAAGGATCTGATGGACCAGGGGGCGGACCAGTTGATTTTCGATGTCCGCTTCAACGGCGGCGGCTACGAGGACGAGCTCATCAAGGTTTTGGACTACCTTTTGCCGGAGGGGACGCTCCTAAGCAATGTGGATAAGGACGGTAAGGAAGAGGTGTTCACCTCCGACGAAAGCCATCTGGATGTGCCAATGGCCGTGCTTATCAACGAGGACTCTTATTCCGCCGCCGAGCTCTTTGCCGCCGTCCTCCACGAGTATGGCGCGGCCGCCACCGTGGGCACAAACACGGTCGGCAAGGGCTACTATCAGAACCTCTTCCAGCTGGAGGACGGCTCCGCCGTAGACCTGTCCGTAGGCCGCTACTTTACCTCCAAAGGCGAAAACCTGGAGGGAGTGGGATTGACTCCGGATGTGGAAGTGGACCTCAGTGACGAGGACTATGCTGCCCTGTACTACGGCACACTGGACCAGGAGAATGACACCCAGCTCCAGGCGGCAGTGGAGCTGCTGATGGAGAATGTGGTGACGCCGTAAGCCCCTCGGGGCTGTTGCAAAATTCGTTTTTGCAGCAGCCCTATTTTTGCGCTCAGAATATTCCGTTTCCAGTCTGCTTTTTTGCCGTTTCATCCATCGTTTCTTGAGATTGAAACCGAGGTGGGAAACCGAAGTGGTTATCCCAGGTTAGGTTAGTCTAGCTTAGGCTAGGCTAGGAAAGCCTAGCCTAAGCGGTAGAATCAAGAGAAGCGAATCTTTCCGGGAAGCCGCCTTTTGGGGGCGGTTCCCGGGGAGATTCTTTTTTTACTCAGGAGAGTTGACAAAAATGAACTTATCGTGTATAATACGTGTAGAACAAAAGTTTGTATTACGGAGGGCTGAACATGGCAGGACGGAGAATGTTTGCAAAGACCGTGGTGTGCACCGGCAGGTTTGTGGACCTGCTGGACAGCGCCCAGGCCTTGTATATGCAGCTGGGGATGAACGCTGATGACGACGGCTTCGCGGAAGGAGCCCTCGTCCTGCGGATGTGCCGGAAGGAAGAAAAGGACCTGCGGCTGCTGGAAAAGGCGGGGCTCGTCCGGGTCTTTGGGGAAGACCTGATCACTTATCTCGTGGACTGGGCGGTGAATAACCAGATCCGGAAGGACCGGTATCACGAAAGCCCCTACGCCCATCTTCTGGAGGAAGCACCTTCTCCTGCTGCCGAGCCGGAGAAGGGACCGGAAGCCTCCCCAAAAGAGCCGGAGAAAGAGCCGGAGGCGTCTAAACAGGAACCGGAGAAGGCCCGGAAACCGGAAAAGCCAGCCGCAAAGATGCCGAAACGGGAGACCCAGAGGTCCCCGGCTCCCCGGAAGGCCAAGGGCGGGGGGTACTACATCGATCCGGACCTGCTGACGGCCATACCAGCCCAAAACCCGGTGTGGCGGATCGGATAAGGAGGAAAAAGAATGGAGACATTTGCGTCTATAGACGCGGAAGAGGCCCTCTGCGGTCTGATCCTGCTGGATGGGACTTGCATGGCCCAGCTGGCAGGGACGGGGCTGAGGGAGGAGGATTTCCAGGGGGAGCGGACCCGGGTGCTGTATGCCGCCGCGGCCAAGCTCTATCGGGAGAAAAAGGACATCGACCCGGTGGCCATCCGGCTCCAGGCTCCGGAACAGCTGAGCCGGGATTACCTGATAACGCTCATGGAATACTGCCCCATCTGCAGGGACCCTCTGCGCTATGCCAAGGAAATTCGTCTGGCCAGGCTGCGGATGGAGACGGCGACGCTGGCCCTGAAGCTGACGGACAGAACCGTGGACATGGCCCAGGGGCTGGAAGCCCTGGGGGAAGTGCTGCGGAAAAAGGCCCAAATGGAAGCCAGGCGGGAGCGGGGCGTGGACCACTTCCGGGCCTTCATCGACGGTGTTCAGGCGGGAGGCTTTCAGAGTGTGCCCACGGGCTTTCCGGAGCTGGACCGGCTTCTGGACGGAGGGCTCCGGCCCCAGGAGCTGGTGCTGCTGGGGGGCGCTCCCGCCATCGGCAAAACGGCTTTCGCTCAGCAGGTGTTCGAAAATATCGCCGCTTCCGGCCGAAATGTGCTGTATTTCAACTTGGAAATGAGCCGCAGCCAGCTCTACGCCCGGTCCCTCAGCCGGTGGACGGCGGAAAACGGGCGGGAGGTCCCCGTGTCCCGGGTCCTGGACGGGGTGGGCTGGACCGAGGAGGAGACGGCGGCCATCGAAGAGGCCAGCCGCAGCTATATCCAGCAGGTGGCTCCCAGGATGACCTACAACCTGGAGGAAAGCGCCTCTCTGGATGATCTGCTGGGCTCTATGATCTCCGAGGCGGAGTACACCCGGGCCCAGGAAGGGCAGGCCCCCATCGTCGTGGTGGACTATTTGCAGATATTGGAGGGAACGGGCCGGGAGGACCAGGCGGAGACCATCAAGCGGGCGGTGAAGCGGCTGAAAAACTACGCCATCGAATACGACACCACGGTCTTTGCCATCATTGCCAACAACCGGGAGGCCAACCGTACGGGCTTCGCCTCCCTGGACTCCGGACGGGACACCAGCGCCATCGAGTATTCCGCCGATACCATGCTCCAGCTGGTCTATACCGCCTGCCTGGACAAGGCATCCAAAATGACCCCGGAGGACATCCTATCCACCCGGGACACCCAGGAGCGCCGGAGGCTCAAATCCGACGTGACCCTGCGCCTGGTGAAGCGCCGCGGCGGCGAGGCCGGCGGCACCCTGCGCCTGCATTTCGACGGCGGGAAAAGCCGGTTTTCGGCCTTTGAATGCCGGGATTTTAAGCTTTTACCCGGAGCCATGCCCGGGGACCCGTTTGTATAGGGGCGAAGCCCCTCGCCCTCTGTGCCTTCCGAGGGTGGACCGGGCGAAGCCCGGGACGGGTGTGGAGGGGAAACCTGGAACATTCGACAGAGCCCGGTTGAATGGCAAAATCTTGCCGCTCGCGTAGGGGCGGATGCCCACATCCGCCCGAGACCTGATGGGATAGAGCGTTTGGTCCGAACCGCTCAGGCGACGGACATTCCGGGACGATGTGGGCATCGTCCCCTACGCGGATGGGACGTTTTTCCTTTCATCGGTGCTTTTCCTGCAGTTTCAGGGGTCCCCTCCACACCCGGCCCTGCGGGGCCACCCTCTCCAAGCAGGAGAGGGCAGGGGGTGGAAACGAAAAACCGCGGAAGGGGTTACCTTCCGCGGCGGGATAGATATGAACTTACTCCTGATCCCAGTTGTGCCAGGTGTTCTGGACGTCGTCGTCGTCGTCGAAGAGGTCCAGCATTTTTTCCATCTTGTCGGCATCCTCAGGGGAGAGCTTGACATAGTTCTGGGGGACCATTTCGATCTGGGCGGAGACGTACTTGTAGCCCTTGGCGCTCATGGCGTCGGCAACGGCGTTGAAGTCGTCGGGGGTGGTGTAGACGGTGAAGACATCGCCGTCGGCTTCGAAGTCGTCAGCACCGCAGTCCATGGCATCCATCATGACCTGGTCTTCCTCGTAGTCGCCGTCCTCGTTGTCGATGACCAGCACGCCCTTCTTATCGAAGCTCCAGCTGACGCAGCCGTTGGCGCCCAGGTTTCCGCCGTACTTATCGAAGTGGTGGCGGACGGAACCGGCGGTCCGGTTCCGGTTGTCGGTCATGGTCTCTACGATGACGGCCACACCGCCGGGGCCGTAGCCTTCGTAGGTGATGGACTCGTAGTTGTCGCCGGAACCGGCGGAGCTGGCCTTCTCCAGGACCCGCTTGATGTTGTCGTTGGGCATGTTGGCAGCCTTGGCCTTGGTGATGACGGTAGCCAGCCGGGAGTTGTAGGCGGGATCGGCAGAGCCGCCGCCCTCTTTCACGGCCACGATCATTTCCTTCGCGATCTTGGTGAAGGAAGCGGCACGCTTGGCGTCCTGTGCGCCCTTGGTTTTCTGGATGTTATGCCATTTGGAATGTCCGGACATATGTAAATCTTCCCTTTCTTGGAGTGGTTTCAAAAAATGTTCAATCTATTCTAGCACTTCACGCCGGAAAAATCAACGGGTAATCAGAAGAATTTCATGCAATCCCGGTGGGTTTCGGAAATTTTGACGGTGATGCCGGGAAATTCCGCCTGCAATTTCGCCGCCAGCATGGCGCACACCGGGTTTTCCGTGTAGAAGTGGCCGGAGTCGATGAGATTCATCCCAAGGCCCTTCGCGTCCCAGAACTGGTTGTATTTGAGGTCCGAGGTCACGAAGGTGTCGCAGAGCGCTTCTTTGGCCAGGGCCAGCTCGGACCCGCAGGCCCCGCCGCCTACGGCGATGCGGCGGCAGGGGACCCCGGCATCCACATAGCGCAGCACCGGGCAGCCCAAAGAGGTCTTGACCGTCTCCAGGAAGGCGGCCAGGGGCATTTCTGCCACGGTGCCCACCCGGAGCAGGTTCTCGGGGGGCAGGGCGGTGATGTCGGAGAGGCCCAACCGTTCCGCTAAGACGTCGTTGACCCCTCCGGGGGCGATGTCCAGATTGGTGTGGCCGCTCCACAGGCTGATGTTGTTCCGGATCAGCGTTCTGGCGGTGCGGCCCACCGCCGTGTCCTCGGTGAGGCTTTTGATGGGGGTGAAGAACAGGGGATGATGGGTGACGATCAGCTGGGCCCCAAAGTCCACAGCCTCCCGGGCTGCGTCCTCAAAGGGGTCCAGGGCCACCAGAATTTTGGTGACGGGGGCGGACTGGTCCCCCAGCTGGAGGCCGGGATTGTCCCAGTCCATGGCAAGGCCCAGAGGGGCCAGAGTCTCGAGGTAAGTCAGAATATCAGAAACGGTGGTCATCGTTTTTCCAGCTCCTTTAGTGCTTCCTTTTCAAAGGGGTCTGCATTCTCTCCCTGGCCCCGGACGCTGAGGGCCAGATGGTCCCGGACCCAGGCGATGTAGTCCGGCAGCAATGGGCAGCCGCTGGAACGCAAGGCGGGGGAGACATAGCACTGACCGGGAGTCAAAATCTGCCCCGGCTCCCAGACGCAGTCCATGACGGTGTAGAGGAACCGCCCGTCCTTCAGTACCTGCTCCCGCCGGATACGCCAGCCGGTGTCAGAAAGATATTTCCGCAGCACCGGGGTCTTGGACTGGCACTGGAGCACCAGCCGGTAAGCGCCATGCTGGAGCCATGGGGCGGCGGCGAGAATGGAGACCATCACATCCGCCCCCATGCCGGCGCAGACCAGGGTGTCAAAGTCCCGGGGGATACTTTGGGCACCGTCGGAGAGGCAGAAGGTCATTTTGTCCTTCACACCGTATTTTTCCCCGTTTTTCACCGCGGCAGACAGAGGCCCCGGCCGGATGTCCGCCTCGATGGTGGCGGGAGATATGCCGTTTTGCAGCAAATAAATGCCCAGATACCCGTGGTCGCAGCCGATATCCGCCACCCGGTCCCCGGGGGCGATGTAGTCACAGCAGGCCAAAAGCCGGGCGGAGATAGGGAGTTTCATAGGATCGCCCTCCTTATACGGAAAAGCCCTCTCCAAGCAGGAGAGGGCGGGGAATTGATTCTTAGCCGTTCTCGGCCTCGTAAGCCTCCAGGAAGTGGTTCAGCTGGGCCAGGAAGGGCTCGCAGTCCACGCCATGGACCATGCAGGCTTCTTCCACGGTCTCGCCCCGGGAAGAGGGGCAGCCCAGGCAGTGCATGCCGATGGCGAAGAACAGGGGAGCAGCCTGAGGAGCTACGTCCAGAATATCGCCGATGATGGTATCTTTTTCAATTTGAACAGCCATTGTAATGACCTCCTGTTTTTTCTTTACGCTTTATTATAACCGGTATGATGAAAAAAAACAAGAGGGGATTTCGGGGAAAAGCCCACCTTCCGCGTAGGGGGCGATGCCCACATCGCCCCGGGACCTTCCGGGACAGAGCGTTTGGGTCGAACCGCTCAGGCGACGGACCTTCCGGGCGGATGTGGGCATCCGCCCCTACGCGAGGGGAAGAGGGAAAGGTTGACTTTCCTGCAAAAACCGGATATAATAACCAAAATAAAATAGGCTAATTATGGCAGGTAATCAATTATGGCAAAAAAACAACAGGAACAATACGGCAACTCCAGCATTTCCATGCTGAAGGGGGAGGACCGGGTGCGGAAGCGTCCGGCGGTTATTTTTGGGTCTGACGACCTGGAAGGGTGCAAGCACGCGGTGTTTGAGATCCTTTCCAACGCCATTGACGAGGCCCGGGAGGGCTATGGCGACACCATCACCGTCACCCGCTACCAGGACCTGAGCGTGGAGGTGGAGGACTTCGGCCGGGGCTGCCCTGTGGACTACAACGAGAAGGAGAAGCGCTACAACTGGGAGCTGGTGTTCTGCGAGATGTACGCCGGCGGCAAATACGGGGAAAACGGGGAAAACTACGAGTATTCCCTAGGCCTCAACGGCCTGGGCTCCTGCGCCACCCAGTACGCCTCCGAATATTTCGATGCCACCATCCGCCGGGACGGCTTCCGGTATGACCTCCACTTTGAGAAGGGCCGGAACGTAGGCGGCCTCAAAAAAGAGCCCACGGACCGGAAGAAGACCGGCTCCACCTTCCACTGGAAGCCGGACAAGGAGGTCTTTACGGACATCAACATCCCCGTGGAGTACTACCGGGATGTGCTGCGCCGTCAGGCCGTGGTGAACAAGGGCATCACCTTCCGGTTCCGCAACCAGGTGGGGGGCAAATTCGAGACCGAGGAATTCTGCTATCCCGACGGCATCCGCCAGTACGTGGAGGAGCTGGTGGGGGACAATGCCTTCACCATGCCCGTCTACTGGGAGACCGAGCGCCGGGGCCGGGACGCGGAGAACCAGCCGGAAATGAAGCTGAAGATCACCGCCTCCTTCTGCTTCAGCAAGCAGGTGTCCCACATTGAATTTTACCACAACTCCTCCTGGCTGGAGTACGGCGGCAGCCCGGACAAAGCCCTGCGCAGCGGCTTCACCGCGGCCTTCGACAAGTACCTCCGGGACAGCAACAAATACACCAAGAGCGAGAGCAAGATCATCTTCCAGGACATTCAGGACAGCCTGGTCATGGTCACCAACTGCTTCTCTACCATCGGCTGCTTCGAAAACCAGACCAAAAAGTCCGTGAACTCCAAGTTCACCCAGGAGGCCATGACCGCCTTCTTCAAAGAGCAGCTCCAGGTCTGGTTTATTGAGAACAAGCAGGAGGCCGACCGGGCGGCGGATCAGATATTGGTCAACAAGCGGGCCCGGGAGTCCGCGGAAAAGACCAAGAGTAACGTCAAAAAGAAGCTCTCCGGCTCTGTTGATATCTCCAACCGGGTCCAGAAGTTTGTGGACTGCCGCAGCAAGGACCCCTTGGTTCGGGAGCTCTACATCGTGGAGGGCGACTCCGCTCTGGGCTCCGTGAAAATGGGCCGGGACGCAGAGTTCCAGGGCATCATGCCCGTCCGGGGCAAGATCCTCAACTGCCTGAAGGCGGACTACGCCAAGATTTTTGGCTCTCCCATCATCACGGACCTCATTAAGGTCCTGGGCTGCGGGGTAGAGGTCCAGGGCAAGCGGGCGAAAGAGCTATCTAGCTTCGATATCTCCCAGCTGCGCTGGAACAAGGTGGTCATCTGCACCGATGCGGATGTGGACGGCTTCCAGATCAGGACCCTGATCCTCACCATGCTCTACCGGCTCTGCCCCACGCTGATAAGGGACGGCTATGTGTATATCGCCGAATCCCCCCTGTTTGAGATCACCTGTAAGGACAAGACCTGGTTTGCCTACAACGAGCAGGAGAAGGTCAAGATCCTCAAGGACCTGGAGGGGAAGAAGGTCACCATCCAGCGGTCCAAAGGTCTGGGCGAAAACGACCCGGCCATGATGTGGATGACCACCATGAACCCGGAGACCCGGCGGCTCATCAAGGTCATGCCCGAGGACGCAGAGCGGACTGCCCACTACTTCAATGTATTGCTGGGAGACGGTCTTGCCGAGCGGAAGAATTTTATTGCGGAAAACGGCTCCAAGTATCTGGAGCTTGCGGATATTTCCTGATAGGAGTCCAAAATGGCGAAGAAGAAACAACAAGACAAGGAAGAAAAGAAAGTAAATTTGGACGGTGTGGTGGGCCTGGTGGGCTCCACCACGGAGCAGGCGGTGTCGGAGACCCTGGAAGTCAACTACATGCCCTATGCCATGTCCGTCATCGTTTCCCGGGCCATTCCGGAGATCGACGGCTTCAAGCCCTCCCACCGGAAGCTCCTGTACACCATGTATAAAATGGGGCTGCTGACAGGCTCCCGGACCAAGTCCGCCAATATCGTGGGCCAGACCATGCGCCTGAACCCCCACGGTGACGCGGCTATTTACGAGACTATGGTCCGTCTGGCCAAGGGCAACGAGACCCTGCTGCACCCCTTTGTGGATTCCAAGGGCAATTTCGGCAAGGTCTACTCCCGGGACATGGCCTACGCTGCCTCCCGATACACCGAGGCCAAGCTGGACCCCATCTGTGGGGAGCTCTTCCGGGACATCGACTCCGACACCGTGGACATGGTGGACAATTACGACGCCACCATGAAGGAGCCCAGCCTGCTCCCAACCACCTTCCCCAATGTGCTGGTGTCCGCCAACCAGGGCATTGCCGTGGGCATGGCCAGCAACATCTGCTCCTTTAACCTGAAAGAGGTCTGCGACACCACCATTGCCCTGATGAAAAACCCGGACCACGACATCCTGGAGACCCTGCCGGGACCGGACTTCTCCACCGGCGGCGAATTGCTGTTTGACGAGGCGGCCACGAGGGAAATCTACTCCACGGGCCGGGGAAGCTTCCGCCTCCGGTCCAAGTGGCGCTACGTGAAGGAAGGAAATCTGATCGAGATCACGGAAATTCCCTATTCCACCGCTACCGAGGTCATTATGGACAAGGTGGCAGAGCTCATCAAGGCCGGAAAGATCCGGGAAATCTCCGACATGCGGGACGAGACGGACCTGGGCGGCCTGAAGCTGACCATCGACCTGAAGCGGGGCGTGGACCCGGAAAAGCTCATGCAGAAGCTCTTCCGCATGACCCCCCTGCAGGACAGCTTTGCCTGCAACTTCAATATCCTCATTGCCGGTATGCCCCGGGTCATGGGCGTGGGGGAGATCCTGGCAGAGTGGACCGCCTGGCGGACGGACTGCGTCAAGCGCCGCATCTATTTCCAGATCCAGAAGAAGCAGGAGCGGCTGCATTTGCTGAAAGGCCTGGAAAAGATTTTGCTGGATATCGACCGGGCCATTGCCATCATCCGGGAGACGGAGCTGGAAAGCGAAGTGGTGCCCAACCTGATGATCGGCTTCGGCATCGACGAAATTCAGGCAGGCTTCGTGGCGGAGATCAAGCTGCGGAACATCAATAAGGAATATATCCTGAAGCAGACCAAGGCCACTTCCCAGCTGGAGCAGGAAATTGCCGAGCTGGAAGACACCCTGAACAGCTCCCGGAAGCTGAAAAACGTCATCATCAAGGAGCTCCAGCAGGTCTCCGACAAGTTCGGCCAGCCCCGGAAGACGGAAATTCTCTACAACGTGGAGGACACCGAGCCCGAAAGCGAGGAGGACCAGGTGCCGGACTACCCGGTGACGGTCTTCGTCTCCAAGGAAGGCTACCTCAAGAAAATCACCGCCCAGTCCCTGCGGATGAGCGGCGAGCAGAAATTCAAGGAGGGCGACAGCCTGGCCTACTCCCGGGAGGCTACCAACCGGGCGGAGCTGCTGGTGTTTACGGACCAGTTCCAGTGCTATAAGACGCGGCTAAGTGACTTTGACGACGGCAAGGCATCCCTTCTGGGCGATTACCTGCCCAGCAAGCTGGGCTTCGACCAGGGGGAGAACCTGCTGCAGGTCATCTTCCCCGGGGACGGCAAGGGCTTCGTGCTCTTCTTCTTTGAAAACGGCAAGGTGGCCAAGGTGCCCCTGAGCGCCTACGAGACCAAAACCAACCGGAAAAAGCTGACGGGGGCCTTCTCCGACAAGAGCCGGGTGGTGAAGATCATGGCCCTGGAGAGCGACGCCCAGGTGGCCATGTACGCAACGGACGGCCGGGTCATGATCTTCTCCACGGCGGACCTGCTGCCCAAGACCACCCGGAATACCATCGGTGTGGCGGTCATGAGCCTGAAGAAAAAGGCCCTGCTGCAGAACGCCCTTCTGCTGGAGGAAAGCGGCATCGAGAACGTGAGCCGCTACCGGATGAAGTCCATCCCCGCCGCCGGGGCTTTGCTCAGGCCGGAGGACAGCCAGGAGAAGCAGGCGGCCTTCGACGTGTAAGGGGAGGGGACCCATGAAGAAAAAAATCTGGAAGGAAATCTGCTGGGCTGGGGCCACTGCCATCGGCAGCGCCCTCTTCGCCCTGGGGTTTGCCCTGTTTCTCATTCCCAACGACATCAATACCGGCGGCATCTCCGGCCTTGCCATGATCCTGCGGGAGCTTTTAGGCTTCGGCAGCATCGGCACCCTGACGCTGCTGATGAACATTCCGCTGTTCTTGATCGGCGGCATGAAGATCGGCAAGCGGTTCTTTGCCGGGTCCCTCATCGGCATGGTGCTGAGCTCTGTGCTCATGGATGTGTTTGCCCTGATCCCCTTTGCCACTCCGGAGCCCCTGATCGGGGGGCTCTACGGCGGCGTGCTCTGCGGGGCAGGGCTGGGGCTGGTGTTTATGGCGGGAGCCTCCACCGGCGGGTCTGACATTCTGGTGCGGCTGGCCAAGAAAAAGTACCGGAATCTGCCCATCGGCAGCATTTCCATGATCTTTGACGCCACCGTGGTGCTGCTGACGGGCCTGGTGTTCCACGACATCAGCAAGGCCCTTTACAGCGGCGTGGTGGTCTTTGTCAGCGGCCAGGTCATCGACGCGGTGGTGTACCGCTTCGATTACTCCCGGGTGGCTCTGATCATCTCCAAAGAGCATGAAAAGATCGCCAAGGCCATTTCTGACCGCCTGGACCGGGGGGCTACCTACCTCCACGGGGCCGGGTCCTACACCCACCAGGACATGGAGGTGGTGCTGGCGGTGGTCCGCAAGGGCCAGCTGGCGGAACTGAAGGAGCTGGTCATGGACATCGACGAAAACGCCTTTGTCATCGTCCAGGAGGCCCACCAGGTGCTGGGCGACGGCTTTGCCCACTATTCTCCCGATTCTCTGTGAAAGGAGGGCCTGCCCATGAAACGGGTGCGGCTTGTTACACTGCTTCTCTGCGCCGCTTTGCTCACAGGCTGCGACGCCTTCGACGGCCAGTATGTCCGGGTGACCCCCCACGCCATGCAGCCCAGCAAAAACCAGGCAGAGACGGCCCAGGCGGAGAACTACACGGACCTGCGGAATATCCTGGTCCAGATGGCCGCCTCCGGCACGGAAAGCGGCGTGATCCTGGTCCCGGATTACCCCGAGGGGGACCTGTCCGACGGGCTGGCCATTGCCCGGCGGCATGTGTGCAGCTTTGACCCTGTGGGCTCCTATGCCTTAGAGGGCATGACCTATGAGATCGGCAAAAAGAACGGCACCCCGGCGGTGGCCGTGGAGTTTACCTATCGCCACAGCCGGTCGGATATCCGGGGCATCGTCAAGCTGGGCTCTCCGGAGGAGATCGAGGGGGCTGTCCTGAAGGCACTGGAGAATCTGGATGCCAGAAAGGTTCTGCTGGTTGCAAACTACGAGACCCTGGACATCCAGCAGCTGGTCCAGAATCTGAGCCAGACCTACCCCCAGTCCATTATGGAGTGCCCCCAGACGGCCATGGATACCTACGGGGCGGGCTCCAATCGGGTGGTGGAGCTGACCTTCACCTATGAAAACAGCAACGACGCCCTGCGCCAGATGCGCACCCAGGTGGGGGCCGTCTTCGACTCCTCCAGCCTCTACGTCAGCGGCGACGGGGCTGACAGCCAGAAGTTCGGCCAGCTCTATTCCTTCCTCATGGACCGGTTCCGCTACACCCTGGAGACCTCCATCACCCCGGCCTACAGCCTGCTGCGCCACGGGGTAGGGGACAGCCGGGCCTTTGCCACGGTCTACGCCGCCATGTGCCGGGCTGCCGGACTGGACTGCCGGATCGTCACCGGCACCCGGGACGCGGAGCCCTGGACCTGGAACCTCATTTGCGACGACGGGACCTACTACCATGTGGACCTGACCCGCTGCAAAGAAGAGGGCGGCTTCCAGGAAAAGACCAAAGAGGAAATGACCGGCTACGTGTGGGATTACTCGGCGTATCCGGACTAAGGACCTACCCTTCCCTTGGGGGAAGGGGGACCGCCGCAGCGTTGGAAGAGGGGCGGTACAAGCCCGGTTTCCTGTACCGCCCCACACCCGTCAGGGCTTTGCCCTGCCACCCTCTCCCAGGAGAGGGTAAAAAACCTCTTGACAAATCCCAAAAATCTGCTATAATAAGCCAAGTTCCGCGGGTGTAGCTCATCCGGTAGAGCGCCACCTTGCCAAGGTGGAGGTAGCGAGTTCGAGCCTCGTCACCCGCTCCAGATTCCCTCGTCCTATTGGACGGGGGATTTTTTTGATATGCAGACGAAGGGCCGCCCCATGGCGGCCCCTTTTCTATAAACTCCCGGCCAGACTATGATCCATGGCCTCTTTCACAAAGACGTATCTATGCACCGGCCGCCCTCTTCCTGCGGACCCGGATTCCGGCAATACCCGGATAAGGCCCAGCTCAAACAGCCGCTGCAGGATGCGTCGGGTGCTCCGCTGGGTGATGCCCAGGATGGGGCCCAGGTCCGCGGCGGTGAGGACGGTATCCGGGTCGTTCCGGTAGAGGGCCGCCAGACGGAGCAGGTTGGTGTTGTCCACCCCCAGACGGCGGGCGAACTGCATGGAGCTGCCGTCCTGATAGCTGTAGCGCAGGCTCTGGCCGTGACTCAGGGGGCCGGTCAGCACCTCCGGGTCTCCGCTGACCAGGAATCCCTCGTTCAGGCCGTAGCGGGTGCTCTCCAGCAGGGCCCGCTCGGCATGGTACTGGCTGGTCTGCTCGCTGGGGTGGACGCCGATGCCTACGGAGAAGGGGAAGGCCAGGCTTTTGCGCAGGATGGCCATGATCTTCTGAAAATTGACCTGGCGGTAGGCCTCGTTGGGCAGGGTGGCCCGGGCTACGAACCGGTCGAAGCTGTGGTCGATGCTGAAGGACAGGTTCCGCTCCTTCCGGAAGTCCACCAGGAATTTGTACAGCGTGGCGGCGCGGTACTCCCGCTCCTCCTCGGAGACGCTGCTGTCCCCAGGCAGGTGGACAATGAAAGTGACCACAATGCTGTCCTGGAGGGTTTTCAGCCGTTCCCGGTTCAGGGCCTCCTCAATGCTGCCCACGATCATCTTTTCCGTGGGGTTGATGGGCTCGTAGGGGATGCCCAGCTTGTCCCACTGCTGGAGGTTATTGATGCTTCGGCTCAGCACGTAGTCAATTTTTCCCGCCTGCCACAGCGCATTCCCCCGCTGGGTGATGTTGGCGTAGTCGTAGACCTCCTCCTCAAAGAAGAAGGGCAGCTGGTCCTCCGGCAGGTACTCGGGGAGGTTCAGGTAGTGATTCTGGGGGGTCACAAAGTCCAGATACAGCCGGCTCAGGGGCACATCCGGGTGGCGCAGGTGGAAGGTCAGCAGAATGCTCAGCACATCCGCCGTGCCGTACACCGTAAAGGCACAGGGAATGGGGCAGTTGGGGTAGTGCCGGTGCATATAATGGTAGCCCAGTTCCCCGGAGAAGAGGATGATGTCGCATTCCTCCAGGCAGCTGGAGTAAATGTCATCGATGTCCGAAAGGCTGTCGTAGGTGTAGGAGCGGAAGGAGCAGTCAAAATCGTGGTCCGTAATGACCTTGTTGATGGTTTCCAGGAACCGATAGGGGGAGATAATGGCGACGGTGATCATGGCGGGGCACCTCCGGAAGGAAAAGTGATTTCCTATAGTATATCACCTTTGGTAAGTTATGACAACTATTTGACAAGAGAACAAAAATCCGCTAGAATATGTAGGTATTTTAGAAAAAAGAGGGTACCGTAGTGTCTAAGTTCCGTCGAGTGTTGTGTGTGTTTCTGTCTGTGGCGGCGTTTGTCTGCCTGCTCCCGCTGCCCGGGTCCGCCCAGGAAGTGGAGCTGGCTTCCGAGGCGGCGGTGCTGATGGACGCGCAGACGGGGCAGATCCTCTACGGGAAGAATATGGACAGTCAGATGTATCCCGCCAGCATCACCAAGGTCCTGACGGGGCTGCTGGCGCTGAAGTACGCCAAAGAGACGGACAAGGTCACCATGACCCAGGAGGGCGTGGCTCAGGTGCCCCGGACCTCCTCCCATATCGCCTTGGAAGCCGGAGAGGAATTTACCATGAAGGATGCCCTCTACGCGCTGGCCCTGGTCTCCGCCAACGATGCGGCAGTGGCCATTGCGGAGACGGTCTCCGGCTCTGTGGAGGACTTCGCCGAACTCATGAATGAGGAGGCGGAGAAGCTGGGGGCCCGCAACTCCCACTTCGTAAACCCCAACGGCATGCCGGACCAGGACCACTATACCACCGCCCGGGACATGGCCCTCATTACGGCGGAGGCACTGAAGCAGGAGGACTTTCTGACCTATTTCGGGGCGAAGAGCTACGAAATGCCTGCCACCAATCTGTCAGCGGCCCGGCCCCTGGTGTCCAAGAATCAATTCATCGACGGCACCTTTGACTGCCCCGGCCTTCTTATGAGCAAAACCGGCTGGACCAGCAGCGCCCTGGGGACCCTGGTCACGGCGGTGAAGCGGGGAGATACCACCCTGATCGCGGTGACCATGAAGTCCCCTATGCTGGAGGATAAGTATACCGATACCCTGGCGCTTCTGGATTACGGTTTTACGAACTACCGCCGGGTCCGGCTGTCCCAAAAGCTGATGGAGCAAAAGATGATCGCCCAGGGCATGGACGAGGACTGTGCCCTGGAAGGCTACACCCCCCAGGATGTGCTGATCCCCCAAACCGCCGGAGAGGCGGATATCCTGGTCACCGTTCCCGGAGGCTTCGACGGCTCCTTAGGCCTCTCTACCGTCCCCGCCAGCGTGGATGTGAAGCAGGAGGACGGGACCTGGGTCCATGTGACGGACCTGCTGCTCACCATCCGGGACCCGGAGCCGGAAGTGGAGGCCCTGGCCGAGCCGGAGGAGGCGGAGCCCGCGGCCCAGACGGCTGAAAAGACCATCCATCCCGGCGCCGCCATCCTGCTGGGGCTGGCTGTGGTGTTTGTTCTGTTTCGCTTCCTTGGGAAACGGAAGGTACCTGTCTAAAAGGATCGCGCTGTCCCACCGCTCTGCGGTGGGATTTTTCTTGTTGACAAATCAACAATTATCCTGTATACTGCACTTGTTGATTTTACAACATAAGGAGACAGCCAAATGGAACAACGCTTTGAGACCTTTACCGTGCTCATTGGCCGCATCAGCCGGAGCATCAAGCGGCTGAAAGCCGAGCAGATGGAGCTGCTGGACCTGAAGGGGCCCCATGTGTCCTGCCTCTATTACCTCTACCGCTTCGGCCCCCAGACGGCTGCGGAGCTCTGCGACCGGTGCGAGGAGGACAAGGCGGCCATTTCCCGGTCCCTGGAGTATCTGGAGAATGCCGGTTACCTCAGCTGCCGGATCACGGGGCCCAAAAAGTACCGCTCTCCCTTGGTGCTTACCGAGAAGGGGCAGTCCGCCGGTGCGGAAGTGGCCCGCCGCATCGAGGGAATTGTAGAGGCCGCCAGCGAAGGTCTTACAGAAGAGGAGCGGCTTTCTATGTATCATTCTTTGGAATCCATCTGTGAAAATTTAGAAAAACTGTGCCAAACCCAAACACAAAGGAGAAAAACGAAATGAATGTTCGTATTATTGTAGATTCCTCTACGGATGTGGCGGAGACCTATCTGAACCGCCTCCAGGTGGTGCCCCTGACCCTGCGCTTTGGGGAGGAGGAGTTCTACGACGGCGTGACCATCCACAAGGAGGAATTCTACCGCCGCCTGGTGGAGTCTGACGAGCTCCCCACCACCAGCCAGGCTACCCCGGATACCTTCGACCGGGTCTTCCGGGAGGTGGCGGCCAACGGGGACAGCGCCGTGGTGATCTGCCTGTCCTCCAAGCTCTCCGGCACCTACCAGAGCGCCTGCATTGCCGCGGAGAGCTACGACAATATCTACGTGGTGGACAGCCTGTCTGTGGCCATCGGTACCGGCGTCCTGGCCCAGTATGCAGTGGACTGCGCCGACGCGGGGCTCAGCGCCCGGGAGATCGCCGAGAAGCTGGAGCAGAAGAAGGGGGATGTAACCGTTATCGCCCTGCTGGATACCCTGGAGTATCTGAAAAAGGGCGGCCGCATCTCCAAGACCGTGGCCTTCGCCGGAGGCGTTCTGAACATCAAGCCCGTGGTGACGGTCCAGGATGGGGCAGTGGCCCTCATCGGCAAAGCCCGGGGCTCCCGGAACGGCAACAATCTGCTGGTGGAGAAGATCGATCAGTCCGGCGGGGTGGATTTTTCCCTGCCGGTGCTGCTGGGCTATACGGGCCTCAACTCCGCGCTTCTGGACAAATATGTAGAGGACAGCCGGGGCCTCTGGGCGGAGGAGATCGACGCCATTCCCAAGACGCTGCTGTGCAGCATCATCGGCACCCATGTAGGGCCCGGGGCCGTGGCAGTGGCCTTTTTCCGGAAAAACGGATAAGTTTTACAGGTACTTGATTTTTACGTAAAATCCTGGTATAATCTCCATGTATCTATGTGGAGAGTTACTCAAGTGGTCGAAGAGGCGTGACTCGAAATCTCGTAGGGCGTGAATAGCGTCGCCAGGGTTCAAATCCCTGACTCTCCGCCAGAAATTTCGGACAAAGGATAATAGGGAATGGAGACTTGTTTCTCTGTTATCTGTTGTCCTTTGTCCTTTTTATTTTTTTGGAAACACAGCGGGAGGAATTATGGAAGCGGTACAGAAAAACAAATCAACGACCCGGGATATGACCAGCGGCTCCATTGTCAGGCAGGTCATTCTTTTTTCGCTGCCCCTGATGCTGGGCAACATTTTCCAGATGCTCTACAACACGGTGGACTCTGTGGTGGTGGGCAACTTTGTAGGCACCGAGGCCCTGGCGGCGGTGGGGGCCACCACCATCATCGTCAATATGCTGGTGTTCTTCTTCAACGGCTTCGCCACCGGCGCCAGCGTGGTCATCGGCCGGTACTTTGGTGCCCGGGACATGGAGCAGCTCCACAAGTCCGTGGAGACCACCATGGCGGCTACCTTTGTGCTGAGCCTGTTCTTCACTGTGGGCGGCATTCTGGCAGTGGACCCCATGCTGAAATTCATGTCCACCCCGGAGGATGTGTTCCCCCAGGCGGCGGTTTACTTACGGATCTATAACGCGGGGTGCTCCGGCTTCCTGATCTACAACATGGGCAGCGGCCTTCTCCGGGCTGTGGGGGATACCACGAGGCCGCTGTACTTCCTGATCCTCACCAGCGTTCTCAATATCGTGCTGGACCTGGTGTTTGTATTGGTCTTCCACGCCGGTATCGCCGGTGTGGCCTACGCCACCATTATCTCCCAGTTCATTTCCGC
This sequence comes from Faecousia sp., assembly GCA_050873165.1. Lineage (GTDB taxonomy): Bacteria > Bacillota > Clostridia > Oscillospirales > Oscillospiraceae > Faecousia. Next base: position 2,968 of record JBNMIH010000020.1, on the reverse strand, counting down.
AGGCCTTGTACTGCTGCTGCTGACCAGGTCCCACGACATTTACCGGCTGACCTGGAGGGACCTGAAAATCGACATGGGTATCCTGGGCCAGATCGTCTCTGTGGGCCTGCCCGCCGGCATCCAGTCCGTCATCACCTCGCTTTCCAATATTTTTGTCCAGGCCTATATCAATTTCTTCGGTTCCGGCTGTATGGCTGGCTGGAGCTGCTACAATAAGCTGGATCAGTTCGTTATGCTGCCCATGCAGAGCATGGCCCTGGCTTCCACCACCTTCGTCAGCCAGAACATTGGCGCAGGGAAGCTGAAGCGGGTGGAGAAGGGCATTTTTACAACCATTGCCCTGACCCTGGGCTTCACCGGTGTCATCATCGCCCTGGTGGATATTTTCGCCCCTCAGGCGGTGGAGCTCTTCAGCAGCGACCCGGTGGTGGTGGACTATGGCGTCCGGTTTACCCGGGTGATCCTGGCCTTTATGCTCTTCAACTGCGTCAACCACGTGCTGGCCGGAGGATTGCGGGGCATGGGGGACTCCAATGGCCCCATGATCATTATGCTGCTCTCCTTTGTGGCTATTCGGCAGACCTACCTGTATATCATGACCCATTTCATTTCCAATACCGCCATGGTTGTGGGCTTCGGCTACCCTGTGGGCTGGATGAGCTGCTGCTTCATCGAAGTCGCGTATTTCTTCCTGCGCAGAAAGAAGCTGCTGAGCCGGTATGAGGAGCGGCCATGACTTTTACAGAAAAACGGCATCTGATCCTTCCCAAGCCCACCAAGGACGACTTCCGGGCAGACCGGGAGCGGATACTGGATACCCTGGGGGAAAAAGATGTGACCATCCGTCTGGAGGCCCTTCGGACGCTGTATCCCCTGGTGCAGGATGCGGGATATGACCTGACCGTCACACTTTCTCCCGGCCCCGTGGGAAAGGAGATCATCCGGGTAGAGCCCGGGGACACGACCGGGGAGCTCTACGGCCTGGCTCTGGACATCGGCAGCACCACCCTGGAAATGGAGCTGGTGGATATGGTCTCCGGCAAGGTCCTGGGCAATGCCGGCTGCGTCAACAGCCAGGTATCCTTTGGCCTGAACATCCTGGACCGGATCCTGGCCGTGAAGGAGGACCGGGGGAACCTGGAAAAACTCCGGTCCCTGGTCCTGGCAGACATCGAAAAGCGCATCGACGAGCTCTGCGCCGATGTGGGCAGGGAAGGGGTGTCCGCCCTCATCATCGGCGGCAACACCACCATGATCCACCTTTTCCTGGGCTGCGACCCCTGGCTGGTATTTCAGAACCCCTACGCTCCGGTCTTTTTTGATCCGGGCATTCTCGCCGCCCGGCAGGCGGGCCTGGACCTGAACTGCAATGTGTTCTGCTTCCCGGCGGTGGCCAACTACCTGGGCGGCGACATTACGGCAGGCCTGCTGCTGACGGACCTGGACACCACGGACAAGCCCTCGGTCTTTCTGGACATCGGCACCAATGGCGAATTGTGCCTGGGCTGCAGGGATTACCTCCTGATGGGCGCCGGGGCTGCCGGTCCTGCCCTGGAGGGCTTCGGCAGCCGCTACGGCATGCGGGCGGAGCCGGGGGCCATCCGGCACCTGCGCATGGGGGAGGACGGCAGCTTCCAGCTGGATGTCATCGGCGGGGGAGCCCCCAAGGGCATCTGCGGCACGGGCATCTTCGACCTGGTGGCGGAGTGCTACCGCTATGGGATCGTCAACGGCGACGGCACTGTGAATATGGAAAGCTCCCAATACGTTACCTGGGTCTGGGACGAAAACCTTCAGGAGAGCCTCCCCGCCGTGGTCTACGGCCAAAAGGGGGAGGAGAAGCTGTATTTCACCCAGCGGGATATCCAGGAGTTCGTCCGCTGCAAGGCGGCGGGCTTTACCATGGTGGCAACATTGCTGGACTACTGCGGCCTGAGCCTTTCCGATGTGGGCAGATTCTACCTCGCCGGAGGCTTCGGCACCCACATCGACCTGGAGTCTGCCATCACCGTAGGGCTGTACCCAGATGTAGACCGGAAAAAACTGGTGCCACTGGGCAATACCTCCCTACAGGGGGCAAAAAAGCTCCTGCTGGATACGGCCTGTCTGGAGCGGCTCAACTGGTTCCGAAAGAACGGCACCTATCTCCATTTTTCGGAGATGGAGACCTTCCCCCAGAACATGGTGGCGGCCAACTTTATCCCCCACACGGACAGCAGCCTCTACCCCAGCGTCAAACGTCGGGTTTAGGGCCCTTTTCTGAGAAACTTTTCATTTTCCCCTTTACAAAACTTCTCTTTTTCTGTATAATGCAAAAAGCTATGAGTTTGAAACAGATGTGACGCAGGAGTGACTTTATGAATATTGAATTTGATACCTATAAGCAGAAGCTCAACGACTGCCGCCCCGCTTTGGACGGCCTGGCGGAATCGCTGAATATGGCTGGCATGCGCAATGAGCTGGAGCGGCTCCATGCCATGCAGGAGGCTCCCGGTTTCTGGGACGACCCGGAGAAGAGCCAGAAGGTGGCCATCAAGGTCAAGCAGACCGAGGCCAAGATCGAGCGCTACGAAAAGATGGTCTCCTCCTGGGAGGATATGATGACCATCTGCGAAATGGCCGCCGAGGAAGACGACGACTCCATGCTCGACGAGCTGAAGCAGAGCTTCGAGGTCCTGGAGGAGCAGATGGAGACCTGCCGCCTGGAGACTTTGCTCACCGGCCACTACGACAAGAACAACGCCCTCATGAGCTTCCACGCCGGTGCCGGCGGCACCGAGGCCCAGGACTGGTGCCAGATGCTCTACCGGATGTATACCCGCTGGGCCGAGCGCCATGGATTCACCTACAAGATCCTGGACTACCTGGAAGGGGACGAGGCGGGGCTCAAGTCCGCCGATATCATGATCGAGGGGGAAAACGCCTACGGCTTCCTGAAGGGGGAGAACGGCGTCCACCGTCTGGTCCG
>JBNMIH010000019.1:0-43921 GCA_050873165.1 Faecousia sp. | reverse complement strand
GGGCTATACCGATGCCCTCTGCGGCGGCGTGGCCTCCAAGAAGTCCCTGGGCGTCTCCTGCCGGGGCGAAATGGCCCTGATCCAGAAGCTTTCTGCCGCCTGTGATGCTGCCTACGACACGGTGGAGCGCCTGAAGGATGCCCTGGCCCATATCCCGGCCGATGAAGAAGCCGCCGCTGACCACTGCCACAGCGTCATTGTGCCCCTGATGGCTGAACTCCGGGCCCAGGCGGATATCCTGGAAAAGAACACTGCCAAGGCCTATTGGCCCTATCCGACGTATTCTGATTTGCTGTTCTATTAAGCATGCCCCCTTAGCTCCCCCCTTGGGGGAGCTGGCACGGCGTAGCCGTGACTGAGAGGGCCCTCTCCCATAGGGAGAGGCAAGAAAGAGAACAACCGCCGTTTCCCATCTGTCCGGGAAACGGCGGTTGTTTTGCTGCTTATTTTCTTCTGCCCTTCTTATTGTTCTGTACCGGGGACAGTACCCGGATCTTGCCCTCCTTCAGTACCACAGCGGTACGGGCGGGGAGATAGAGGGAAATGTGGGAGTTGCCCTTCTTGTCCACAATGGCAGGATAGGGGGCAGAGCCAATGAGGCCGTTGCCGCCGTACTTTGGATCGTCGGTGTTCAGGGCGATGGTGTAGTCGGCGATGTGGGGCAGGCTCACCTTTACATTTGTGAAAGACTGGGTGGGGTTGAAGTTGAAAGCAAACATCAAGCCCTGGCGGTAGAAGACCAGGATCTTCTTGGCGCTGTCGTTGAGGCGCAGGTCGCCGAAGCGCATCTGGAAGAGGTTCACGCTCTTGGCCAGATCGATCATATCCTGGTCGAATTCGCCCAGCCACTGATACTTCAGGTATCCGTTATCCCGCAGACTCCACTGGCGGCGGCAGTAGTGGAAGCTCCAGCCGTTGCCCTCCCGGGGGAAGTCGATCCATTCGGGGTGGCCGAATTCATTGCCCATGAAGTTCAGGTAGGCTTCGCCGCCGCCGCCCAGGGTGAAGAGACGGGCCATCTTGTGCAGAGCAATTGCTCGGTCGATGACGGGATTGTGGGTAGCTTTGTCCATGTCGGTGTACATAGCAGCATCCGCCAGGCGGAAAATCAGGGTCTTGTCGCCCACCAGCGCCTGGTCGTGGCTCTCTACATAGGCAACGGTATTTTCACCGGGGCGGCGCATGCACATATTGCACCACATACCGAAGATATCCCAGTCTTCGTCCCTGATATCCCGTACAGTACGTACCCACATATCGGGCAGACCCATGCCCAGCCGGTAGTCGAAGCCGATGCCGCCGTCGGCAATGGGCAGACACATGCCGGGCATGCCGGACATATCCTCGGCAATGGTCACGGCCATGGGATTTACCTGGCGGATCATCTGGTTGGCCAGCTGCAGATAAGTGATGGCCTCTGTGTGGGTGTTGTAGGAGAAATATTTGTCGTTGGTGTTGAAATCTGTGCCCAGGCCGTGGTCGTGGTAGAGCATGGAGGTGACACCGTCGAAACGGAAGCCGTCAAAGTGATACTCGGTCATCCAGAATTTCAGATTGCTCAGCAAGAAGTGAATGACGCCGGTCTTGCCGTAGTCGAAGCACTTGGTATCCCAGGCCGGGTGGTCGCCCTTGGCACCGTCGTGGAAGAACTGCCAGGTGGTGCCGTCAAACATATTGATACCTTCGGTGGTGTTCTTCACAGCATGAGAGTGGACCACATCCAGCAGGACGCACAGCCCCATTTCGTGGGCCTTATTTACTAGGTATTTCAGGTCCTCTGGCTTTCCAAACCAACTGGAGGCGGCGTAAAAGTTGGCTACCTGGTAGCCAAAACTGCCGTAGTAGGGGTGCTCCATAATGGCCATGAGCTGGACGGTATTATAGCCCGCCCGTTTGATCCTGGGCAACACCAAGTCCGCAAACTCCCGGTAGGTTCCGACTTTCCCTTCCTCTTGAGCCATACCCACGTGGGCCTCGTAGATAAAGAGAGAATCCTCCCGGCGGAAATTGCGGTCCGTCCAATGGAAGACCTTCCGGTCGTCGGTGACCTCGCAGACCCACTCCACGCTGCCTTTTTCCTGAACTACCCGGCGGGCATAGAGGGGAATGTGCCAGGTGCGCTGCATAAAGGCATCTACCACGGTCTTGACCTTGCAGCCCTCCCACAGAGCATCGTCACCGGGAAGAAACAGCTCCCAGTTGCCGTTGCCAATGGGGGTCAGAGGATGGGAGGTGGGATCCCAATTGTTGAATTCGCCGCTTAAGTACAACTGATAAGCGCTGGGGGCCCATTCCCGGTAGTACCAGCCGCCGTCTACATGGTGGAAGCCGAAGTATTCGGCACCGCTGGCAAAATCGCTGAGACTCTGCCCCTTTGAAAGGATCCTGTTTTGTGTGTCCTGGTACAGTCGCATCCGCAGATCAATGTCTCCGGCGAAGTCCTTCAGTTGGGGATTCAGCTCCAGAATTCGATACATAGTGAATAGCTCCTCTCAAAAGCCAGGGCAATTTTGCATAGTCCGAGCCTTTTCTTTATGCGTCAATTGTAGAATATAGACAGCATTCTGTCAACTGTCAAATTGATGGGTTTGTTTAATATTCCCACAGCCTGTTTTATTTTCCTGCCCCGGTTGAATAATCCCGGCATCTGGTGTATAATGAACAAAAACACAGGCATCGGAGGGCAGAACTTGAAAAGAAACGACATTGAGCGGAAAATCGGTGCCGGTGCCCTGGCCCTGTTGGCGGCAATCTTAGCAGTCCGGGCCCTGTATGGCTTCTGCTGGTCGGATGAGAGCTTCTACCTGACCTTCGCCCAGCGGCTGTGGAACGGACAGAGGCTTATCCTGGACGAGTGGCACCCGGTACAGTTCTACAGCGTGATCTTTTACCCGGTGCTGACCCTCTACCGGGCCATCAGAGGCACCGAGGGGATCTATCTCTTTGCAAGGCTCCTTTACCTGCTTCTGGCTTTTGGTGTCAGTGAATTGGTGCTGTTCACATTCTCGAAAGAGGAGAGAGTCCTTCCCGGCTTTCTCTGCGCCGCCTCGGTGCTGGCCTATTCCCGGGGAAATATCTGGGGGCTCAGCTACTATAATCTCTTTCTGCTGCTGATGCTGACGGCCCTGTGCTTGGCGGTCCGCGGCAGGGGAAAGCGGCTCCTGAGTGTTCTTTCTGGCGTGTGTCTGGGCTTTGCGGTGCTGTGCGTGCCCTATTTCACTGTTTTTGTGGTGCCCACCTTGATTTGGGGCTTTTGGAAAAAGGAGCACCGGACCCAGACCCTTTGGATTGCTCTGGGCATCGTTCTTTCCGCCGCTTATTTTCTACTGCTGTTCCTGCCGAAGGACCTAGGAGCGGTGGCCAGCAGTCTGAAGACCATCCTGTCAGACCCGGAGCACAGCTCCGGCCCTGCGGCAAATTTTGTCGCTGCTGTAGAAAATGTGCGGCTTATCTACCTGCGGGATATCCTTTTGGCGGTTTTCTGTGCTGCCCTTCTTTGGGCCGTCCGGAAGTTGCTGCCGGGGAAGGCCTGGGCAGAGGTTCCGGCGCTTATCCTGGTGTGCCTGGGTGCCTTCTATTCCTTCTGGCGCTGCCGGAAGGGGGAGACGGGTTTTGCCGCCTACAGCTTCTGCATCTACGCTCTAGTCCTGTTCCGGTGGGATGACTCCCAAAAGCTTGACCTGCTTCTGCGCCGGGTGGGAGCCGCTATGGCTGTGGCTATGGCCATGAGCTCTAACACAGAAGCTATTGGCTTTACGGTGGGTCTGTGTGTTTATTCTATGGGCCTGGTTTTGCCCTTGAGCAGAGCGCAGGAGGGGAGAAGGGCGGTTTGCCTGGTTCTGTCCTGCCTTATGGTGAGCATAACCTTTTGCAGCCGAGTCACCACCGTTTTCCGAGATGGGCCTCTGGGTACCCTGACGGAAACGATGGAATCGGGTCCTGCCGCCGGGATCCGCACCACAAAGGAAAGCAAAGAACAGTATGACCAGGTTCTTTCTATGCTGGAAGACCTGGAAGGGAAGTACGGGAGAGGAAACTCAGTCTTCTTTACCAAGCTGCTACCCTGGGGATATCTCGCCTGTGACTTCCCCTGCGGTGCTCCCACCGCCTGGCGGACGGAGCTGTCGAGTCCCCGGCTGGAAGACTACTACGAAAGCCATCCGAAGGCCATTCCCACCATTGTTGTAGTCCTGGACCCGGAAATCGGCAGAAATCCGGACCCGGATATGGCCGCCCCCAACGAAAATACCCTGGGTGGCTGGCTCTGGGACTACATGCAAGAGCATTCCTATACCGAAACCCAATATTCCTGCGCCCGGGTCTACATTTCCCCGGACGCGGTTTGAGAGGAGAACCATCATGCAGCCTGTACTTTACATCGTCATTCCCTGTTATAACGAAGAAAAGGTGCTGCCCATCACGGCGCCTATGTTCCTGAAGAAGATCCAGGATCTGTCCGCCGCCGGGAAGATCTCCCAGGACAGCCGGGTCCTCTTCGTCAACGACGGCTCCAAGGACAATACCTGGAACATCATCAAAGATCTGTCCAAGGCAGATCCCCACTACATCGGCATCTGCCAGAGCCGGAACCGGGGCCACCAGAATGCCGTTCTGGCGGGGCTCATGGAAGCCAAGGACAAGTGCGACATCACTATTTCCATTGACTGCGACGGCCAGGACGACATCAACGCCATGGACGCCATGGTGGATGCCTACTTAGACGGCTGCGAGGTGGTCTACGGGGTCCGCAGCAAGCGGGACACGGATACCTTCTTCAAGCGCTTTACCGCCGAGGGCTTCTACAAGCTGATGAACTGGATGGGGGCCGAAGTGGTCTTCAACCACGCGGACTACCGTCTGGTCAGCAGCCGGGTTTTGCAGGAGTTCGCCAACTTCAAAGAGGTGAACATCTTCCTCCGGGGCATGATCCCCCTGGTGGGCTTTAAGAGCACCTCTGTCTACTACGAGCGGGCGGAGCGTATCGCAGGGGAGAGCCATTATCCTCTGAAAAAGATGCTGGCCTTGGCTTTTGACGGCATCACCAGCCTCTCCGTCAAACCCATCCGGATGATTACCGGCTTTGGTGTTCTGGTGTCCATCCTCAGTTTCATCGGCGTCCTTTGGGCCCTCATCGCCCAGCTGGCCGGTGCCACTGTCAGCGGCTGGGCTTCTACCATGTGCGTTATCTGTTTTATGGGCGGCGTCCAGCTGGTGTGTCTGGGTGTCATCGGAGAGTATGTAGGGAAAATCTACATGGAAACCAAGCACCGGCCCCGCTACATCATCAGCGAACGGACCTGGGAAGAAGAGAAAAAGTAAAATTACCGCCCCGGACTTCACAATGTGGTCCGGGGCGATTTGTTGGGTTATTGTTTAATCGTCTAACACAAATTCATTCCCAAAAAGAATAGAAAGATAGTCTCTCCTGCCATAAAGAATACGGTCGATATACACAGCATTCTCGGTCAAGTGATAAAAGATCATATAATTACCGCAAACCAGATAGCGATATACAAAATTTAAGCCGGAGAATTGAATAGGTGTGCCGCTTTCTGGGAATTGCACCAAAGAGAAAATTTGCTCCCGTATCCGTGTTATCACACCTTTGGCGGCAGGCTTATTCCGAAGCCGAAATGCGATGTAGTCACCAATTTCTGCAAGATCGCTTTTGGCCTGCGGGGAGAAAAGAATTCTATCCATCGTATTTTTCTCCAAGCTCCTGGAATACGGCATCTGCATCCAGCCAGCCGCTATTCTCTCCACTGCGGCGGCCCCTTTCCAATTCGGCCAGTAGCTGCTCTTTTGCCAGCAGCACCTCATACTGATGGTATTCTTCCATATCCAGGACGGCATAGCGCCCGTGACCGTTCTTGGTCAGAAACACGGGTTGCCCAACGGCAACGTCCCGCAAGACTTCGCCGTAGTTCCGCAGGTCAGATACTGGTTTGATGTTTGGCATAGTGTTGCCCCCCTTTCCTCTATAGTATAGACAAATAATTCGTAAAAATCAACGACTATTTTTACTGCAAATGGATTTTCAAATGTGAAAATCATATTCTGCATGAATTCTGCTGAAATGCGTTAGGTTTCCGGCTTCAAATCCTTCTATAGGGGTGAAGGACAAAAACAGGAGGTGCAAACCATGAATGACAACGAAATCATACAGCTGTTCTTCACCCGAAACGAGGATGCCATCGCCCAGACGGCTGACCGGTATGGGGCAAGTCTAACGCGGCTCTCGGAGAACATTCTTCGCAACCGGGAGGATGCCCAGGAGTGCGTCAACGACACCTACCTCAAGGCCTGGAACACCATTCCCCCCACAAAGCCCCTGCACTTTTTTGCGTACCTGGCAAAGATATGCCGCTGGTTTGCCTTTGACCGGCTGGACTGGAACAATGCGGCGAAGCGAAAAGCGGAGGTCGTCGCCCTGACCCAGGAGATGGAAGAATGCATCCCAGGCGCCTGGCAGGATGCGGATATGACAGATGCGGAAATCAGCACCTTAATCGGAAACTTCCTGCGCAGGCAGCCAAAGGATACCCGGATGATCTTCGTCCGGCGGTACTGGTACGGCGACAGCATTAGTGAAATCGCGCTCCGCTATGAAATCAGCCAGAACGCTGTTATGATGCGGCTGTCCCGGACGAGAAGCAAACTGGCGGCATACCTAAAAAAGGAGGGGATTCGGGTATGACAGGGAAGGATTTGCTGAAGGGCATCCAAAATCTGGATGCGGAGTTCATTGAAGAGGCGGAGTTCGGCGCGTTTCCGAAGAGCAAGCCGAAGGGCTTTGGGAAGAAGAAGTTTCTGCTGCTATTGGCGGCGGTGCTGGTGCTTCTTGCTACTCTGACAGCGGCAACCGTCTATACCCGTTGGTCCGCAACTATGCAGTACGGAAATTATGGCGGTGCCCAGCCCTCGGAGCAGCTTGAGAAGCAGGCAGAGCAAAGTGGATTGGTTGTGGTTCCTACTGAGGAAACGGCTGGAGGACAAAAGGCAATTTCCGCGACAGATAATGGCATTACAGTAACGCTTATCCAGACAGTTATGGATGAAAACGGCGGAAAAGCCATTTTCCGCATCCAGGGGTTAGAGCTGGAAGAGGGTCAGGCACCCTGGGCGTGGTATGACTACCTGATTGACGGGAAGGATTGGACACAGCTGCATATCGGCGGCGGCGCACAGTTTTTTGACGGTATTGTAAGCGACGACGCTGGCAATCCGGTATACGCAAAGAATGGCAAACCTATCGTGGACAGCCCGGAAAAGGGCTGGATCCCGGACTATCAGCTTGCCGACGGAAGCATCGAATTCAGCGTGGACTTTTATTGGACCGGTATCGACGTGTTCGGAAAAGAAATGGTATTCACCTTTACAGGCTTTGGCATCCAGGGAGAAAAGTTTGAGGACGAGGACATTATGACCCATCCCGGTGCCTGGGAACTGCGTTGGACATTGGAGGGCAGTACCCAGGCACCCCGGAAATGGACACCTAACGCCAAAATCGGAGACTGGGACCTGACGCTGGTAGAAGCGGAAATCGGCCAGTACAGCATGAAAATGACTTACCGGCCCGGGGAGCAGTACAAAGATATTTACGACTTCACAGAGAAAAATGGCTGGGACCCAACGCCGGCAAGTTTCCGATTGAAGGATGGAACCGACGTGATGGCCTGGGGCGGCGGCGGAGGAGGCTCCTGGGATCCTGATACCCGTTTGTCTACAGAGGTGTACACCTCCTGGGCAACCGTTTTGGATCCGGATGAAATTGTAGGCGTGTCCTTCTTTTCTGGGTACGAACTGAATGACCAGGGGGATCGGGTAAAAAAACCTTATTACTATATTCCGCTGGAATAAACAAGAGCAGGGCGCGAAAAGCGCCCTGCCTGTCTATGCCCCTCGCATTACCAGATCATTCAGCACCAGCGCAAAGCACAGCCAGCCGATATAGGGAAGCTGGAACTTAGCGGCGGGCTTATCCACCCGAGAGAAGGTCAGGGCCATCCACACCACCAGCCACAGCAAAATCAGCAGCCAGATGAGGGCAAAGGCATAGGTTCTCAGGTTAAAAAACAGCAGAGGCCAGCAGAAGTTGAAGGCCAACTGGGTAACCATCAGATTCAATCCCCGGTTTCTGGCCCAACTTGGGTGGGTCAGGGTCACCCGGGCGGCGGAAACGCCCATGAGAAGGTAGAGAACTGCCCAGACAATGCCAAAGACTGCTCCTGGCGGGGAAATGCTGGGCTTTGGTCCCGCCTGATAGGCTTCAATACCTTCCCGGCTCAAAAAACCGGCCAGGGATCCCACTCCCTCACACAGGGCGATCCAGAAGAGATATACCTTCCACTTTTTCATACCCATCCCCCTTTTTCATTAGGGTATGAAAAAAGGAGAGGGTTATTCCTCTCCTAAGATTTCCTTGGCGATATAGATGGGGCGGTTTTTGTTCTGCTCAAAGTCTCGTCCCACATATTCCCCGATAATGCCGATGCAAAACAGCTGAATGCTAGAAAATAGCAGCAATAGCACAATAATAGTTGCGTAACCCGGAACAGCGATGCCCTTTGTCAGCTTTTCAATGATGACGCAGATGAGGTAGAGGATTGCGGCGATACCCGTCACCGTGCCGCAGAGGGTGGCCAGGCGCAGGGGCGCTGTAGAAAAGCCGATGATGCCTTCCATGGCGTAGGAGAAGAGCTTCCAGAAGCTCCATTTTGTGGTGCCATTAGCCCGAGGGCAGGCAGTATAGGGGATAAAAGCGGTGTTGTAGCCCACCCAGGCAAAAATCCCCTTGGAGAACCGGTGGTACTCGCCCATGGAAAGGATGCTGTCTCGGACGCTGCGGCGGAAGGTCCGGAAGTCGCTGGCGTCGGGCTGTAAGGACACTTTGGAGAGCTTATTGATGATCTTGTAAAAGCTCTTTTTGAAGAAGGAAAGAACCTTGCCCTCTCCCCGGCGGTCCTGGTAAGCGGCCACCACATCCACATCCGGCTTTTCTTCCAGAATGGTGACCATATCTTTGACGATTTCCGGCCGTTGCTGTAGGTCCGCGTCGATAATGCAAATATAGTCTCCCGTGGCGTGTTCTAGTCCCGCATAGATCCCGGACTCTTTGCCAAAATTCCGGGAGAAGGAGACCACCTTGACTTCGCAGTCCTTCCGGGCATAGATTTTCTTCAGATTGTGTAAGGTAGCGTCCCGGCTGCCGTCGTCGATATAAACAATCTCCAGCGGGAAGCCAGAGAGAGCCGCGACGGCCGCCTCATGAAAGGGAATCACATTCTCCCCCTCGTTGTAGCAGGGGACCACCAGGGATAGCTTAGCCATTGCGTTACACTCCAAGTAGAAAAGGTAAGTCCATTATACCCGTTTGAAACCGATTCGTCAAGAGTGAAGCAAAAACCCCTTGACAAACCCGCCAAACCCGGTTAAAATACCCCATATATACAAACGCATGGAACGGGAGGTTCCGCCGAGATTCCGTCAAAGAGAGCGTGTGGTTGGTGAGAACGCGCACGGGGTAAGCGGATGGTCGCCCGGGAGCGGACTGCCTGAAAGGAGTAGGGCAGTACGGGTCAGCCCGTTACAGCGTTCGAGTGCCCGTTTTTCGGGAATTCAGGTGGTACCGCGGAAAGCTTTTCGCCCTGGGTAAATATACCCAGGGCGTTTTTCATGGAAAGGAGATCATATATGGCAAAAGAACTGAACAAGGTCTACGACCCCAAGGCCGTGGAGTCCGAAATTTACAAAATGTGGGAGGAGGGCGGCTATTTCCATGCCGAGCGGGATGATACCAAGAAGCCCTTCACCATCGTCATGCCGCCTCCCAATGTCACCGGCCAGCTCCACATGGGCCATGCCATGGACGCGACATTGCAGGACAGCATCATCCGTTTCAAGCGGATGCAGGGTTACAACGCCCTTTGGATCCCCGGCGTGGACCATGCCGGCATCGCCACCCAGATCAAGGTGGAAGAGGAGCTGCGCAAGGAGGGCCTGACCCGGTACGACCTGGGCCGGGAGAAATTCCTGGAGCGGGTGTGGGACTGGAAGAACCGGTTCGGCAACCGGATCGTGGAGCAGCAGAAGAAGCTTGGCGCCAGCTGCGACTGGGACCGGGCCCGGTTTACCATGGACGAGGGCTGCTCCAAGGCTGTCCGGGAGGTTTTTGTCTCCCTGTACGAAAAGGGCCTTATTTACAAGGGCAGTCGGATCATCAATTGGTGCCCCCACTGTGTCACCGCTCTGAGCGACGCTGAGGTCGAGTATGTGGACAAGCCTGGCCATCTGTGGCACATCCGCTATCCTCTGGAGGACGGCTCCGGAGAGGTTGTGGTGGCTACCACCCGGCCTGAGACAATGCTGGGCGACTCCGGCGTCTGCGTCAACCCTGCGGACGACCGCTACAAGTCCATCGTGGGCAAGAACGTGATCCTGCCCCTGCTCAATAAGCCTATTCCCGTGGTGGCCGACGACTACGCTGAGATGGAGTTCGGCACCGGCTGCGTCAAGATGACCCCTGCCCACGACCCCAACGACTTTGAGGTTGGTCTGCGGCACAATCTGGAGGTCATCCGGGTGCTGGACGATGAGGGCAAGGTCAATTCCTTGGGCGGTAAGTATGAAGGCATGGATCGGTACGAGGCCCGGAAGGCCATTGTGGCCGACCTGGAGGCGCAGGGCTATCTCGTGAAGGTGGAGGACTACTCACACAATGTGGGCACCTGCTACCGCTGCCATAACGATGTGGAGCCCATCATCTCCGCCCAGTGGTTCGTAAAGATGAAGCCCCTGGCTGAGGAGGCCATCCGGGTGGTGAAGGACGGGGAAACCAAGTTCGTCCCCGACCGGTTCACCAAGACCTACCTGAACTGGATGGAAAATGTCCGGGATTGGTGCATTTCCCGTCAGCTGTGGTGGGGCCACCAGATCCCTGCCTGGACCTGCGCCGACTGCGGCCACATTACTGTCTCCCGGGAGGATGCCTGCAAGTGCGAAAAGTGCGGCAGTACAAACATTGAGCGGGACCCCGATGTGCTGGATACCTGGTTCTCTTCTGCCCTGTGGCCCTTCGAGACCCTGGGCTGGCCAGAGAAAACGCCAGACCTGGACTACTTCTATCCCACGGATGTGTTGGTTACCGGCTATGACATCATCTTCTTCTGGGTTGCCCGGATGATCTTCTCCGGCTGCGAGCACACCGGTAAGACGCCCTTCCACACCGTGCTGATCCACGGTCTGGTTCGGGATGACAAGGGCCGGAAAATGAGTAAATCCCTGGGTAACGGTATCGATCCTCTGGAGATGATCGACAAATACGGCTGCGATGCTCTGCGGATGAACATGGTCACCAGCAACTCTCCCGGCAACGATATGCGTTTCTATGTGGAGCGGTGCGAGGCCATGCGGAACTTCGCCAACAAGCTCTGGAACGCCTCCCGGTACGTCATGATGAACTTGGGGGAGGACTTTGTCCCTGGTCTGCCGAAGGATCTGGAGATTGCCGACAAGTGGGTCCTGTCCAAGCTCAATACCCTCATTTCCGAAGTCACCGAGAACATGGAGCACTACGAGCTGGGTATTGCCGTTCAGAAGATCTACGACTTCATCTGGGACACCTACTGTGACTGGTATATCGAGCTGACCAAGGCCCGGCTCTACAGCGAGGAGGCTGGCCGGAAACAGACCGCTCTGCAGGTACTGGTGTATGTGCTGGATCAGACTCTGCGGCTGCTGCACCCCTTCATGCCCTATATCACCGAAGAGATCTGGCAGAGTCTGCCACACGAGGGCAAGGCCCTGATCGTGGCCCAGTGGCCCGCGGCTTCTGAGGCTCTGAGCTTCAAGGAAGAGGAGGCCCACATGGAGTCCGTTATGAATGCCATCCGGGCCATTCGGAACCGCCGGGCAGAGATGAACGTACCTCCCTCCAAGAAGGCTACCTTGTATGTCCTGACCTCCAAGCCCCAGGTCTTCACCGAGGGTGAGGGCTTCATCCAGAGGCTGGCCTATGCCGATCGGGTGGAGCTGTTGGAAAAAGAGCCCGCTGATTTGGACGGCATGGTCACCTGTGCCACCGCCGACGCCAAGCTCTATATCCCCATGGGCCAGCTGGTGGACATCGCCAAGGAGCTGGAGCGTATTGCCAAGGAGCTGGACAAAGCCAGAAAGAACCTGGCCTCCATCCAGGGCAAGCTCTCTAACGAAAAGTTCACCGCCCGGGCCCCTGAAGCCGTGGTAAACGCCGAGCGGGAAAAGGCCAAAAAGGCGGCGGATCTGATCGCCAGCTTGGAAGAAAGCGAAGCGGCGCTGAAAAAGAATCTGTGATTTCTATGATCCCGGCGGAGAAATCCGTCGGGATTTCTCAAAATACCCCTTGGCAAAGAAGAAAATCCATGATAGAATAGGAAAAGGAAAATGGGGGAGGGAAACAACGTGACAAATGAAGAACTGCTGCAAGCACTAACGACTCAATTTAACGCAAGATTTGATGGAATTGACAAGCGCCTGGATTCCATGGAGCACCGGATGGATTCTATGGAAAACCGAATGGAATCCATGGAAAACCGAATGGGTTCCATGGAAAACCGGATGGAATCCATGGAAAACCGGATGGATTCCATGGAAAATCGCATGAACTCTATGGAGCTCCACTTGCAAAACATCGATTCCCGGCTGGATTCCATTGACGAGCGTTTGGACACCTTGGAAGAGGATTCTGCCGTTACGAGAGAGGGCGTCAATACGCTGCTTGCCTGGGCCGAGGAAGAGGGCAAGATCACGAGCCACCCCATTGCCACGTAAATTTCCCAAAACTACATAGACTGCCTCCTGAAAGGTTTCTCTTTCAGGAGGATTTTTTTGTTTTGGAGCCCATTCCGACACAAACCGTAAAGTCGAAAAGCTATACTGAAAGCAGTCAAACAAAAAGGAGGAATGACTCATGCATTTTACCAGTTTCCAGGAGGGGGATAAGCTGACCATTGCCCTGACCGGGGAAATTGACCACCACTGCGCCAAAGCCTACATCCAGGTGATTACGGCGAAAATCGAGACCTATATGCCGGAAGTCTGTGTGTTGGATTTTCGGGATGTGACCTTTGTGGATTCTTCCGGCATTGCCGTGGTTATCAACGCACTGCGGAATATGACCCAAATCGAAGGAAGACTCCTGTTGACCGGACTGTCTCCCCAGCCCATGCGGGTATTCCGGGCTTCCGGGCTGGACAAGCTGGTGGAAATAAGGGAGGCGGTATCATGAAATTTGATAATTACATGATTTTGGAATTTCCCAGCAAATCCTGCAACGAAGCCTTCGCCCGCAGCGCTGTAGCCTGCTTTGCTGCCCAGATGGACCCCACTTTGGAAGAGTTGGGGGATATCCGTACGGCGGTTTCGGAAGCCGTCACCAACTGCATTGTCCACGCCTATCCGCAGAGAATCGGCATCATTACCATGCGCTGCCGAATTCTCAAAGACAATGTGCTGGATATTGTCATCAAGGACAAAGGGGTGGGCATCCCGGATGTGGAAAAGGCCCGGCGGCCCAGCTTTACCACTGGCGGAGCTGAACGCAGCGGCATGGGCTTTACCATTATGGAGAGCTTTATGACCACTCTGGACATTGCCTCCGCGGAAGGAAAGGGGACCACCGTACATATGCGCCGGAGGCTGCAGCGCCGCCAATGAGAGACCCGGAAGAGCTTATCTCAAAAATCCAAGCAGGGGACCGGGAAGCAGTGGAGATACTGGTAGAAGAGAACGCTGGGCTCATCTGGGCGGTGGCACGGCGGTTTCAGGGCCGGGGCACGGAACTGGAGGACCTATATCAGTTGGGCTGCCTGGGCTTTTTGAAGGCGGTAGAGGGCTATGATCCGTCCTTCGGCACCCGTTTTTCCACCTACGCCGTTCCCAAAATTGCCGGGGAGATCCGCCGGTTTCTCCGGGACGACGGGGCTGTGAAAGTTTCCCGGGGATTAAAAGAGCAGTCTGCCGCCGTGAAAGCTGCCCGGAGCCGCCTGACAGGCGCACTAGGCCGAGAGCCCAGCCTCCAGGAGCTGTCCCGGGAGACTGGGATGACAGTAGAAGAAATCGCACTGGCGGAGACTGCCACTGCCGCCACAGAGTCCATAAACCGGGAAACTGGAGAGGACGGCTTCTCTTTGGAAAGCGTCTTGACGGACACGGAGGAAGAGGACCGGATGGTAGAAAAAATTGCTTTGAAACAAGCAGTTTCCTGCCTGCCGGACCGGGAAAGGCAGGTCATTGGCCTACGGTACTTCCACGGCCTGACTCAACAAAAAGCAGCTGCCATCCTTGGTATCAGCCAGGTCCAGGTATCCCGCATTGAGCGGAAGGCCCTTGGGATACTCAAAGAGAAACTGGATGGATAGTAGCTGTTGTTCCCCTTGCATTTTCTTTTGGTTTATTGTAAAATAGGAGCACATATTGATAGAAATGACAGGTGCTTTTATGAACGATACCTTGGATACCAGATTTCTCGCGGCTCGGAAGAAATACATAGAGAGCCGCTTTTCCATGCTCAACGATATGCAGCGGCAGGCGGTGCTCACCACCGAGGGGCCGCTGCTTCTGCTGGCCGGAGCTGGTTCCGGCAAAACCACAGTGCTCATCAACCGCATCGCCAATATCCTGCGCTATGGCCGTGGCAGCGAAGGAACCGAAATCCCCGGCTTTGTCAAAGAAGAGGACGTGGTCTTCCTGGAAAATCTGCCC
Organism: Faecousia sp.; assembly: GCA_050873165.1. Taxonomy (GTDB): domain Bacteria; phylum Bacillota; class Clostridia; order Oscillospirales; family Oscillospiraceae; genus Faecousia. The sequence continues at coordinate 29,182 of JBNMIH010000019.1, read as the reverse complement.
CAGGAGCCTACAGAGGACCAGACCGACCGGGCGGATGCCCTCTGCGCCCTGGAGCCGGCCAAGCCATGGAACGTGATCGCCATTACCTTTACCAACAAGGCTGCCGGGGAACTAAAGGACCGGCTGGAAACCATGCTGGGGGAGTCTGCCGGAGATGTGTGGGCTATGACCTTTCACGCTGCCTGCTGCCGGATCCTCCGCCGGAACATCGACCGGATGGGCTATACCTCCAGCTTTACCATCTACGATACTGCAGACTCCGAGCGGCTCATGAAGGAAGTCCTAAAGGACATGGGTCTGGACGATAAGACCTTCCCCCCCAGACTGGTGCTGTCCATCATCGGCCGCCAGAAAGATCAGCTGATTTCCCCGGAGCAAATGTTGGAGGAGAGTCGCAGTGCCTCTGACCTGCGGCTGCCTCAAATCGCCAAGGCTTACAAAACCTATCAGCAGCGGCTGAAGGACAACAATGCCCTGGACTTTGATGATATTCTCTACGTTACTGTGAAGCTTCTCCAGCAGGAGTCGGATGTTCGGGAATACTATCAGCATAAGTTCCAGTATGTGCTGGTTGACGAGTATCAGGACACCAACCATGTTCAGTACCTTCTGACAGCGCTGCTGGCAGGTAAATGGGGCAACATCTGTGTGGTGGGTGACGATGACCAGAGTATTTACCGCTTCCGGGGTGCCACCATTGAGAATATTCTGTCCTTCGAGGAGCAGTATCCCGGGGCCCGGGTCATCCGCCTGGAACAGAACTACCGGTCCACCCAGGCCATTCTGGACGCTGCCAATGCCGTGATTTCCCACAACGTGGGCCGAAAGGGCAAGAAGCTCTGGACCGCCAAGCAGGGGGGCAGCCCTATCTTGGTCTACGAAGCCAATGACGAATCTGCAGAAGGAAACTTCGTGGCCGGTCAGATCCTGGCGGGGTCTCACGGAAAGGATTTTAGAGATTATGCCATTCTTTACCGGACCAACGCCCAGTCCAACGCCATGGAATATGCGCTGAAGCGCAACGGCATTCCTTATAAAGTCATCGGCGGCACTCGGTTTTTTGACCGGGCAGAGGTAAAGGATATGCTATCCTACCTTTGTGTCATCAACAATCGATCTGACGACCTGCGTCTGGGCCGGATCATCAACAATCCCCCCAGGGGCCTGGGCGCCAAGTCCATCGAAACCGTCCAGCGTTTGGCAGATGTGGAAGGGAAAAGCCTATACAGCGTTATTTCCGACCCTTACAGCTATGCCCCATTAGAGAAAACTGCCTCCAAGCTGCTGCAATTCAGCACCCTCATTGAGGGCCTGGCCCGACTGCTGACTGACGGCATGAGTCTGCCGGAATTCTACGACGAACTGCTGATCCGCACAGGTTATGCCGATATGCTCTCCTCCAAGCCCACGGAGGAGAATAAAACCAGGCTTGAAAACGTCCGGGAATTAAAATCCAGTATCCATGCCTACATGGCAAACACCGATACCCCCACATTGGCGGGTTTCCTGGAAGAAATCGCTCTGTATACGGATCTGGAGCAGTACAGCCCCGGAGATGACGCCGTCGTGATGATGACGGTCCACTCCGCCAAGGGCTTGGAGTTTCCCCATGTGTTCCTGGTAGGCTTTGAAGACGGACTGTTCCCCGGCATGCGTGCCATTGGGGATCAGGAGGAAATGGAGGAAGAACGGAGGCTCTGCTACGTGGCTATCACCCGGGCCAAGCAGACTCTGACCATCAGCCACGCCCGGCAGCGAATGATCTACGGCCGGACCAGCTCCAGCCTGCCTTCCCGCTTTCTTAAAGAAATTCCCGATAACTGCATTGTAAAGCGCGGCGGCTATCACGCCAGTGAGGAACGCCGTCGGGAGCCCTACGAGAAGCGAATTACCCACACCAGCGGCTATCTCGCCAGCTCCGTCCGGGCTGCCAGCGCGCCTTCGGCTCCGCTGCCGGACTATAACAAGGGCGACACCGTCATGCACGCCGCTTTTGGCAAGGGCCTGGTGCTGTCCGTGGTCAAAATGGGGGGAGATGCTCTGCTGGAGGTGGCCTTCGACGACATCGGCACCAAAAAGCTCATGGCAAAAACTGCCAGCACCCATATGAAAAAGCTGTAATATAGCGGAGAAATCCCCATAGCCTTTCCCATAGGGGGGATAGGCATGAGGCGTTTTTGGAAAGGGCTGTTGCTGCGTCTGGCAGTCGCCGCCGTTCTGGCTTTGGTGGGTCTTCTGATCTTTCGGAGCGTTTTTCGGGATACCCTCCGGGAGCTGGCTCAGACTCAGGTGAAAAACGCCACATCGGACCTGACCAACGACGCTCTGGCAGAGCTCCTGGAACAGGACGCCATTGCCTACGATCGGATCGTCTACTTTGAAAAGGATCTGAACGGGAAAATCACCGCCATGAAAACCAATATTCTGGAGGTGAACCGGCTGAAAGCCAAAATTCTGGAGCTGGTCAACCAGCGTATCCTGGAACTGGATACCTCCCAATTGGGCATTCCCATCGGGAGCCTGATTTTTCCGGAGCTTTTTTCCGGAAAGGGCTTCCGTATCCCGGTGCATATTTTATCCATCCGCAATTCAGACGCCACATTTTCCAGCTCCTTCCGTCAGGCGGGGATCAACCAGACCCTTCACTGTCTGACCATGGAGGTGGGGGTGGATGCCAGTACTCTGGTGCTGGGCAAAATCGAGCAGTTTACGGTTTCCAGTCAGGTAGCCGTGGCGGAAACCATCATCGTCGGAGACGTGCCGGACACGTTTTTCCACACAGGAGGCAATTATGGAACCACAGAAGAGAATACAGGAGCTGACAGCGCTTCTTAACGATGCGGGCTACCGGTACTATGTGCTGGATGATCCCACCCTGCCGGACTTTGAGTACGACCGGCTCCTGCGGGAGTTGGAGAGCCTGGAAAAGGAGCACCCCGAGTACGCGCTGCCGGATTCTCCTACCAAGCGTGTAGGGGGGCAAGCAGTGAATACCTTTGGAGAGGTGACCCATGCAGTGCCGCTCATGAGCTTGCAGGATGTATTCAGCATGGAGGAGCTGGAAGAGTTTCTTACTCGTACCAACGAGGCCTTGCCGGATGCCGCCTACTCCGTAGAGCCGAAAATCGACGGTCTCTCCGTGGCCCTGGAATACGAAAATGGCCGTTTTGTCCGTGGCGCTACCCGGGGAGATGGTGTTGTGGGGGAGGATGTAACGGAAAACCTGAAAACCATCCGTTCCATCCCCATGACTCTGGAGAATGCCCCTTCCAGACTCATCGTCCGGGGAGAGGTGTATATGCCCAAGAAGACCTTCCACGTCCTGAATGCTGCGTTGGAAGAAAATGGAGAGAAGACCTTTGCCAATCCCAGAAACGCGGCGGCAGGCTCTCTGCGGCAGAAGGACCCCAAAATCACCGCCAAGCGGAAGCTGGATATTCTGGTATTCAACGTGCAGCTGGCAGAGGGTGTCACCTTCACCAGCCACTGCGAGACCCTGGAATATTTGAAAAGCCTCCGGTTTAAGGTCATCCCCTATAAAAAGCTGTCGGATACCGAAGCGATCAAAAAAGAGATCATCCGCATCAACGAAGAGCGGGAAAAGCTTCCCTGCGATATCGACGGCGGCGTCATCAAGCTGGACGATCTGACAGAACGGGAAGCCCTGGGTGCCACTGCCAAGTTCCCTCGGTGGGCCGTAGCCTATAAGTATCCCCCAGAGGTAAAACCCACCGTGGTAGAGGATATTGTTGTCCAGGTGGGACGTACCGGTGTGCTGACCCCCAAGGCCGTTGTGGCTCCTGTTCGGCTGGCGGGCACCACCGTCACCAACGCTACCCTCCACAACCAGGATTTTATTTCCCGCCTGGATGTCCGTATCGGCGATACAGTTCGTATCCGCAAGGCAGGGGAGATCATCCCGGAAATTCTGGAGGTGGACCTGAGCAAGCGTCCAGAAAACGCCAAGCCCTATTTCCTGCCGGATAAGTGCCCGGTCTGTGGGGCAGAGGTGGTCCGGGATGAGGATGGCGCTTTTCTGCGCTGCACCGGTGCCGAATGCCCCGCTCAGTTAAGCCGGAACATTGCCCATTTTGTCAGCCGGGACGCCATGGACATCGACGGCCTGGGCTCTGCTATTGTGGAGAGCCTGATTTCTCAGAAACTCATCAAATCCCCGGCAGATATCTACTATCTGACTCTGGAAGAGATTTCTGGACTCTGGAAGTCTGGTACCACCGCGGCAAAAAAACTGCTTGCCGCTATCGAGGCCAGCAAGCAGCAGGATGTATCCCGGCTGATTTATGCCCTGGGTATCCGCCAGGTGGGAGCCAAGACCGGTAAGAGCCTGGCTGCCGCTTTCGGTTCTATGGATGCTCTGATGGAGGCGTCTCTGGAGGAGCTTACTGCCGTACCGGACATTGGGGAAATCACCGCTCAGAGTATTTACGAGTGGTTCCGCCAGGACCAGTCCCAGCACCTGATCCGCAGGCTCCGGGCGGCAGGACTGAACTTTGAAAGCAAGCGAGTCGTTACCGATACCCGCCTGGCCGGAAAAACCATCGTCCTCACCGGCACCCTGAGCCGCTTCACCCGAGAGGAGGCCACGGAAAAAATTGAGCTATTAGGCGGCAAGGCCTCTGGCTCCGTGTCCAAGAAGACCAGCTTCGTTGTGGCGGGGGAAAACGCCGGCTCCAAGGAGCGCAAGGCCCGGGAACTGGGCATTCCGGTGCTGACGGAAGAGGAATTCTGGGAAATGATTTCTGATTAGAATCTGTTCCAAGTTTTCTTCAGGACCAATGGAATTAGTAGGAGAGAACATATGCAACACATAAAACAGCGTGCATCCAACATAGAGCTTCTGCGTATTGCAGGAATGCTTATGATTATCACATTCCACATCTACCTGCATAATGTTATCCCGCAGGTTTCGGAGCAGAATGAGTTCTATCCGTATATTGGAGTACCTGCCTTTTCTCCAAGAATTGCGCTTCTGTCTGTTTTTAATTCACTGGGGGCAACAGGAAATGGTATTTTTATCTTGATTTCCGGTTATTTTATGGTGCAGCGGGAGCCCCAATCCATTGATTTGGGGAAGATTACAAAGAAGCTGCTGCTACAGTTTGGGTTCGCTACGGCTGTGTTGTGTGTTTTGTCCATGATATGCAATTACCTGATTACAGATACATATATTCCGGTAATTACGGATACATTCTTCAATACGGATATGTGGTTTGTTGGCTATTACCTTCTAGTCATTCTGTTCGCCAAGTTTTTTTTAAACAACTTTCTTCAAAAAGCAAGCAAAAATGAGTATGCAACTATTTTGCTGATTATGTTCGCTTTGACTCAGTTAAGCTGGACGCGCGGAATCATTAAAGGGTTCAACAAGGGGCTCTTAACGCTTTTTACTGGTTTACTCTTGTTTGCCGGAGGAGGGTATATTCGTAAATATAATCCTTTCTCCCGTATTCGATCTTCAGTAGTGATCCTATTGGGTATCTCAATTTATTTGATGATTTTTGTGTCTGTTTATAACATGTCAAATACTGCCTTACAAAAAATGATTTGGAACCATACCGACTTTATTCATCCGATTCGCAAATTTGGAAATTCTGATCTGATTATCCTTGTTGCGGCCACTGTGTGGTTCGAGTTGTTTCGCCGCATCCGAGTACCAAACTCCAAGGTCATCAATTTTCTAGGACAGTCCACATTGGTTATCTATATTGTTCATGAAAATGCGTTATTTCATGCTCTATGGGACCTAACAAATTGGCAAACACTGTTTTTTGACGTACCAATTGTTTTTTATGCAGAATTGGCCAAGTGGACAATAATTTCCTTTCTATCTGGTGTTGCCGTCTATGCCATATATTTTGCTGCAGGAAAAGCTGTCCACCGGTACGGCTGGATTATATTCCGAAAAGATACTCTGGGGGAATATGACCATTAGGTGTTGCCGATCCCATAAATTTTTCAGTCCGTGCCAGATAGCACGGACTGTTATGCGCTTTTATAGTTCTAGTCTCATATAGATCAGCGCTTGGTCCCCGGAGGCCTTGGATTGGAAGCCCAGGGGGTTCCTACCGAATTCTTGGAATCCGGCGTGCTCGTACATCCGTATCGCTCGGTCATTGCCCGCCACCACGTCCAACTCCAGCTGGCGGTATCCGGCCTTCTTGGCACAGGCAATGGCAGATTGCATCAGGGCCTTTCCGGTACCAAGACCCCAAAAGGGCTTGTCTACACTGATGCCGAACTCCGCCCGGTGGCGGATCTTGTATTTTGCTCCCACAGCGCAGATGCTGGCACAACCGCATAAAACTCCGTTCACCTCGGACAATAACATAACCTCCCGATCACTTTCCAGCATCCTTTGCAAAAAGGCACCTTCCTGCTCTACCGTAAAGCTGTTTTCCTCTGGGTAGGCCAGAAGGTAGTCCGTCTGGCCGTGGGTCCTGGTAAACAGGTCGCAGACCGCCTTGGCGTCTGCCTCCTCAGCGCTGCGGATGCGTAAGCAACGTCCATCGGCCAACCGGATGGTTTTGTCGTATTGCATAAAAGCACTTCCTTTACAGGGAATAATCTTCTTCGTCGTAGCGGGAAAAATCCATGGCCTTGGCCTTCACCGGTACCCGCTTAAAGGGATCATACCGGAAGGACCGGCAGCTGTCCTCTGGGGCTTTGACACCTTTTTTTACGCAAAGAACTTGTCCATCGCACAGGGCGACCCCCCGCTCGCAATAGGCGCAGGCCCGGTCAATTTTCTTTCGGAAAAGCATAGCTTCCTCCTGAACTTGGTATTTGCGCTATTATACACTGTTTCCCGGTAAAAATCTACCTGTTTTTCAAAATTTCAGGCACCCGCCAAGGATACAGACCAGGGCTTGGATACCCTTTCCGGCAAAATAATATTTTAGGCTCAGTCCCTCCGCCACGCTCCTGGTTTGAAAAAACACACAGACCCCGCCCAGAGCCATGAGGCCGCCTGCCATGCTCGCCCGAATGGCTTGTGGAACCTCCTTCAAACTGCAGCAACCGTTGGTCAGCTCCAGCAGGCCGCAAAGGAAGACGCTCAGTGTTCCCTCTATGGGAAGATACGCAGCAATATAGCAAAGAAGCACACGGAACAGAATCACCGTTACGCAAATTTTTCCCATAGTCAGTGCTGTACGTGTTAGCAGGTTTTCTTGGCTTTTTCCCACAGCGGGTACCGCCGTTCCGGATTCTCCCGGAAGCAGCCAGGCGGCGGTCAATGCCCCCAATATCTGGAGACCCCACAGCCGCCATCCGGCTATGGGGTCTCCAAAGGCACCGGCTACAATTCCAAACAGGAAAGCAGGCCCTACATTGGAGCAGTATCCCAGCAGCCTCTGGGCCTGGCCCTTCGCTAGTCCTCCGGAAGTATAGGCCTGTCCTATGGCACTGGCACCTGCCGGATAGCCCCCTAAGAAGGCGGGGATCAGCAAACACTCCGCTCCCTCCGGGATGCGGAACAGCCTGCCCAAAATCCAAAGGAATCTGCCGGACTGTCCCCAAAGCTCCCTAGTCAGAAGATTTGATAGCACAAAAAAGGGCAGCAGTGCCGGAATTACCGCCCCGGCGCAGAGCCGCAGCCCCTCCCGCACCCCTGCCTGGGCGGTCTGCCCATCCAGCAGCACCAGCCCCATAGCGGCTGCACACCCGAAGGCCCTCACTTTTCGCTTCATGGTCTTCACCTCGAAGGAATGTATGCAAGTTCCGCTCCATGGATTCATAAGTATGAGACCAGAAGGGGGTAGGTGACCATGAAACAGGACCTTCTTTCCCGGCTCACCGAGGATCTGGAGCTGCCTGGGGAAATTCTGCCTGGCCAGAGTCTTGTAGAGCTGGCGGGGGACAGCCGAGTGCTGATCGAAAACCACCAAGGGGTCACAGAGTACAGCCGCTGCCGGATCGGGGCCACCGTCAGCTTTGGCCGGGTTCTGGTCTGCGGGGAGGGTTTGGAACTGGCTAGAATGACCCAGCGTCAGCTAGTGATCACCGGCAGGGTAGAGGGGGTCACCCTGGTCCGGAGGGGGCAGCCATGAACTTCTGGCGCTCCTTAGACGGTGAAATACAAGTGGAACTGGTGACGGCAGATCCTGCCGGTGCTCTCGCGGCCATTGCCAAAGAGGGGATATCCATCTGCCAAGTCCTGCCTCAGGAGGAGCTGACCCTATCCTTCCGGCTCCACCGCCGGGACCTGAAAGTGCTGAGTCGTCTCGCAGCAAAGCGGGGCGAAAAGCTGACAGTTCGGCGGCAGCTGGGACTCTACTATACCTTCCGGAGGTTATCCAACCGGAAGCTGCTATTGACTGGATTGTCTCTTCTTCTGTTATTGGCTCTATTGATCCCTACCCGGGTACTTTTCTTTCGGGTCACCGGCAACACCCGGATACCTGCCGGGGAGATTCTGGCGGCAGCTGAGGGCTGTGGTCTCCGGTTCGGCGTGTCACGGCGGGAGGTGCGCAGTGAAAAAATAAAAAACGGCCTTCTTTCTGCCATTCCGGAGCTCAAATGGGCAGGGGTCAATACTTATGGCTGCGTGGCAGAGATACGGGTGGCAGAAAAAGCGCTGTCTGTCCCTATGGAACCAGAAGGAACGGGCCTCAGTCACCTGGTGGCTGTTCGAGACGGAGTTGTCCAGGATGTCACGGTGACTCGCGGCACGGCCCTCTGCACCCCTGGCCAGACGGTCACCCAGGGAGAAATCCTGATTTCCGGCCTTATGGACTGCGGCATTACCCAGAAGGCCACCACTGCCCAGGGGGAGGTCACCGCCCTGACAAGCAGGCCTTTTTCAGCCGTAACCCCAGAAAATCGCCTTATCCGGGATGCAGCAACGAAAAGAGTCACCCGCTGGAGCCTGGTCCTCGGAAAAAAACGGATAAAATTATGGATAGGTAGTGGAATTTGGGGTACCGAATGTGATAGAATGTATCAAGAGTATCCGTTGACTCTGCCGGGAGGCTTTCGCCTGCCTGCAGCTCTGGCGGCGGACCAATTCTGTGTATCACCCCTTCGGGAAGAGGAAGTTCCAGAAGCGGAGGCTGGAGATCTGCTCTGCACTTTTGCGGAAGGCTCCCTGAAGGCCGTCATGCTGGCAGGGGTGATCCAGGAAAAACAGGAAACTCTTTCCCATACCGCCGGGCGGTACAGCCTCTCAGGAGCGTATTCCTGCCGGGAGGTCATCAGCCACCGGGTTTGGGAGCAGATAGGAGATACCAATGAGTAAGGAAACAGAACGAATCGTAAATGCCGAACGGGTAGAGGACCTGATTGCCGTGTTCGGCTCCTTCGATGAAAACGTGCGCCGGATCGAAGAGGCCTTGGGCGTGCGCATTGTCAACCGGGGCACGGACCTGAAGGTCACCGGTGACGAGGAGATGGTGGACAAAGCTGTCCGGACTCTGGAAGGGCTGCTGTCCCTGGCTGCCCGGGGAGAGACCATCGATGAGCAGCGGGTCCGCTACCTCATCACCCTGGTCAGCGAGGGGAACGAGGCCCAAATCGCCAAGATGGCCCAGGACGTGGTATGCATCACTGCCAAAGGAAAACCCATTAAGGCCAAGACCGTAGGCCAGCAGACCTATATGAAGGCCATTGCCAAGAACACCGTCACCATCGGTGTGGGTCCCGCCGGTACCGGCAAAACCTACCTGGCTGTGGCTGCCGCCGTCTCCGCTTTCCGGGAGCGGACAGTGAATCGGATCATCCTCACCCGGCCTGCGGTAGAGGCGGGGGAGCGGCTGGGCTTTCTGCCCGGGGATCTGCAAAACAAGGTGGACCCCTACCTACGGCCCCTCTACGACGCCCTCTACGACATGCTGGGGGCGGAAACCTTCCAGAAGTACCAGGAGCGCGGCTCCATCGAGGTGGCCCCTCTGGCTTATATGCGGGGCCGGACTCTGGACGACAGCTTCATTATTTTGGACGAAGCCCAGAACACCACACGGGAGCAGATGAAGATGTTCCTCACCCGCCTGGGCTTCGGCTCCAAAATCGTCATAACCGGCGATGTGACCCAGATCGATCTTCCGGAGGACAAGGTGTCCGGCCTGAAAGATGCTGTCCGCATCCTGGATGGGGTGGAGGATATCGCCATCTGCCGCCTGACCTCCGCCGACGTAGTCCGCCACGCGCTGGTGCAGAAGATCATCAACGCCTATGAAAAGGCGGAGAAGAAGCAAACCGTTTCCGGCCCTGCCGGGACTTTCCATGGAAAATATCAAAGGAAGAGAGAAAAATGAGAAATAAGATCAATCTGGTTTTTGAACAGGGCGGCCTGAGCAAACTTCCCATCGCTGCCAATATCCGCACCTGCATCAACGCCGTTTTAAAGCAGGAGCACGTGCCTGTCAAGTGCGAGATCAATGTCCTGGTCACCGACGACAAGGGTATCCAAAACATCAATAAGACCTCCCGGAACATTGACAAGCCCACGGATGTGCTGAGCTTTCCAATGTTTGAGCTGTCCCCCGGGGAGCTTCCCGAGGACTGGAGCGAATACCAGGACCCGGACACTGGTCTGGTGCCTCTGGGAGATATGTGCATCTCTCTAGAGCGGGCAGTGGCTCAAGCCCAGGAATTCGGCCACACCACCCGTCGGGAGGTGGGGTATCTGACCATCCATTCTATGCTCCATCTGCTGGGTTACGATCACATGGACGAAGGCCCCCAGAAGCGCCAGATGCGGGCCAGAGAAGAGGCCATTGCCGGGGAAATCCCGGGCATGAGCCGGAAATAAGGAGAGAGCTATGAAAACGAGATCCGCTATGATCACTATTTGCGGACGGCCCAATGTGGGCAAGTCCACCCTGACCAACTATCTGGTAGGGGAGAAAATTGCCATTGTCTCCAATAAGCCCCAGACTACTCGGAACCGTATCTGCGGCATCGTCACCAAGGGAGACACCCAGTTTGTCTTCGTGGATACCCCGGGCTACCACCGGGCCCGGACCAAGCTGGGCGACTATATGGTCAACACTGTCCGGGAGTCCATTGCCGACGTGGATCTGACCCTTTTGGTGGTGGAGCCCATCGCCTCCGTGGGCAGCCAGGAGGAGGCCCTGATTGAAAAAATTCAGGCCAGCCACAGCCCTGCCATCCTGGTTATCAACAAAATCGATACAGTGGAAAAAGATACCCTTTTGGCCGTCATCGCCAAGTATTCCGAAAGCTATCATTTTGATGAGATCGTGCCCATCAGCGCCAAAACCGGCGACGGAGTGGAAGAGCTCCTGAAAATCTGCGGCAAATACGCCCAGGAGGGCCCCTTCCTCTTCCCGGAGGACATTACCACTGACCAGCCTGAGCGGCAGGTCATGGCGGAGATCATCCGAGAAAAACTCCTGTGGTGCCTGGACAAGGAAATTCCCCACGGCACCGCCGTGGAAATCACCAAGTTCTCCGAGCGGGACAACGGTATCATTGACCTGGATGCCACCATCTACTGTGAAAAAGCCAGCCACAAAGGCATCATCATCGGCAAACAGGGTCAGATGCTGAAAAAAATCTCCACCCTGGCCAGGCAGGACTGCGAAAAGTTCATGGGAACCCAGGTCTATCTCACCACCTGGGTCAAGGTGAAGGAAAACTGGCGGGACAGTGATTTTCTGGTAAAGAACTTCGGCTACAAAGACTGAGGTATGTTTTTCCCCTTTCCGCAAACACTTTTGGGGGAGGGATGACCATGAATGCCAGCGAGTATTGGGCGCTGTTTTTGGAAACCGGCGCACCGGAGGCCTACACGGCCTATTGCAGCCAACTGAGAATGGAGAAAAGCTATGTTTCTGACGGTTCGGGCCATCGTCCTGCGGGTGTCGGACTACAATGACCATGACGCCCTTTTGACGGTTCTGACCGAGCATTACGGCAAGCTGACCATCAAAGCCAGGGGACTGCGGCGGAAAAACAGCCCCCTGGCCGCCCCCTGTCAGCTATTGACCTACGGAGAATTTACATTATTTGAATATAACGGGAAATACACCATCAACGAGGCCCACGCCCTGGAGATATTCAAGGGCCTGCGCCGGGAACTGACCCAGTTGAGTCTGGGCAGCTATTTTGCCCAGGTGGCAGAACTCATCTCCCAGGAGGATCTTCCCAATCCAGAACTCCAGGCGTTACTGCTCAATTGCCTCTACGCCCTGTCGGAGCTCCATAAACCGGAGGCTTTGGTCAAATCCGTCTTCGAGCTCCGGGCCGCCTGTCTGGCGGGCTATACGCCGGAGCTTTTCGGCTGCCACGTCTGCGGCAGCCAGACTCCAGACCGGTTCGACCTGAACGAGGGCCGCCTGGAGTGCCGGGCCTGCCGGGACCCCTCCTCCCAGGGCATCCGGGTCCCCGTGACCCCAGATGCCTTAGAGGCCATGCGCTATATCTGCCTTTGCAGCCCCAAACGGCTCTTTGCCTTCCGCTTGGGAGAGGATGGACAGAGCTGCCTTTCCGGATTGACGGAGGGATATCTGGCCACCCAGCTGGAGCATGGGTTTCCAACATTGGACTTTTATCATTCTCTTTACGTATAAAGGAGAACCCAAATGACTGAGTTATACGAAAAATCTTTAAATAAACTGGAGCTGGGACAGGTGCTGACCATGCTCTCCCAGTGCGCCGGAAGCGAGGGAGGCAAGGCAGCCTGCCTGCAGCTGAAGCCGGACTCGGACCTGGACACGGTCCGGGAGTTGCTGGGCCAAACCACCGCTGCCTCCAAGCTCTGCGAGAAAAAGGGGAATCCCACCTTTGCCGACGTGACGGATGTGTCTGCCAGCCTGGAGCGGGCAGACCGGGGCGGCAGCCTCCAGCCTGTAGAGCTGCTGCGCATCGCCGGTATTCTGCGCTGCACCCGGAATGTCAAGGGCTATGTCTCCGAGGATGACCCGGCAACAGTCCTGGACCCTCTTTTTGATGCGCTGACACCCAATAAGTACCTGGAGGACAAGATTTTCGGCGCCATTCTCTCCGAGGAGGAAATCGCCGACAATGCTTCTCCGGAACTGTCCGACATTCGTCGGCACAAGCGTATCCAGGCGGGGAAGATCCGGGATAGTCTGCAAAAGGTGATTTCCTCTCCGGCCTACAGCAAATTCCTTCGGGAGCCCATCATTACCATCCGTCAAGGCCGCTATGTGGTGCCTGTGAAGTCCGAGTGCAAAAATGATGTACCCGGACTGGTCCACGACGTCTCCGCTACCGGATCTACCTACTTTGTGGAGCCCATGTCCGCTGTCAACGCCAACAATGCCCTGCGGGAGCTGGAGCTGAAGGAAAAGAAGGAAATCGAGCGGATCCTGGCGGAGCTCTCCGCCGAAGCCGCCGCCTATGCCGAGCCCATCCGCCTGAATGTGGACATGCTCACCCAGCTGGATGTGATTTTTGCCAAGGCAAAGCTTGCCTACCGGATGAACGCCTGGGAGCCCCTGATGAACGACCAGGGCAGGGTAGAGCTCCGCAATGCCCGGCACCCCCTGATCGATCCCAAAAAGGTGGTACCCATCTCCCTGCGCCTTGGCTCCGACTTTGATACCATGATCATTACGGGACCCAACACAGGCGGCAAGACCGTCACCCTGAAAACCATCGGTCTGCTGACGCTGATGGCGGAGTGCGGCCTCCATGTCCCGGCAGGGGACGGCAGCACCCTTTCTACCTTCGACGCCATCCTGGCAGACATCGGCGACGAGCAGTCCATTGCCCAGAGCCTTTCCACCTTCTCCGGCCACATGCGTACCATCGTGGATGTGGTTGCCCAATGCGACGGCAGGACCCTGGTGCTCTATGACGAACTGGGAGCTGGTACGGACCCGGCGGAGGGTGCCGCCCTGGCTATCGCTCTCATCGAATTCAGCCGGAAAATGGGCTCCCGGGTAGTGGCAACCACCCACTATGCCGAGCTGAAGCTCTACGCCATGCGGACCAAGGGCGTCATTAACGCCTCCTGCGAGTTTGACGTGGAGACCCTGCAGCCTACCTACCGGCTCCTCATCGGCATCCCCGGCAAATCCAACGCCTTTGCTATCTGCCGGAAGCTGGGCCTGTCCGAGGATATTCTGAAAGAGGCCAGCGACCTGGTAGGCAAGAGCGATAAAGACTTTGAAGACGTCCTGACCCAGCTGGAGCAGCAGCGCCAGCAGATGGAGGCTGCCCGGATGGAGGCAGAGCGCCTGAAGCAGGAGACGGCGAAGATCAAGCAGCAGAGTGAGGAATACAACCTCCAGCTCCAGAAGGAGAAGGATAAGGCTATGGAGTCCGCCCGCCGGGAGGCCCAGGCCATCATCGAGGAGGCCCGGGCCGCGGCCAATGTGGCCTCTGAGGAGCTCAAAGCCCTGCGCAAGCAGCTCCAGGACAGCGCCGACACCACCGGCATCAACCAGCGTCAGGCGGAGCTTCGCCGGACTCTGAACGAAACCGAGGACAAGATCCGGGCCCAAGCCCCCAAGAAAGAGCGGCCAAAGGCCAGCCGTGGCATCCTGGTGGGGGATACGGTGGAGCTGCTCAAACTCGGCACCAAGGCCAGTGTCCTTGCCATTAACAAAGACGGTACCTATCAGCTCCAAGCGGGCATCCTGAAGCTTACCGCCAAAGCGGATGAAATTTACTTACTGGAAAACGAAAACCCCTACGCCGCCAAGGGCGGCCGTCCCGCCCACTCCGGCCGGGAAATGAAGATGACCGCTATGCCCACAGAAATCGATCTGCGGGGCATGGACGCGGTGGAAGCCATCTGCGTACTGGACCGGTACTTGGACGAGGCAATGCGGGCAAAGCTCAGTTCTGTCCGTATTATTCACGGCAAGGGCACCGGTGTTCTTCGGGCTGCCGTGCAGCAAGACCTGAAAAAGAACAAATTCGTGAAAAAATTCCGACTTGGCCAGTACGGCGAGGGAGAAGATGGGGTTACCATTGCGGAATTTGCCTGATTCTTTTGACATTTGGCGAAAATTGCCAGAAACCGCTGAAAGGATTTGGTTGACTTTTTCAGGAAAAACAGCTATTATGTAAAAAGACCCGTCACATATGCGCTGTGTGATGAAAAGGAGTGTATGTTATGTATAGCAAGGAAGTTGTTGTCCGCTGTGAGTCCGGTCTGCACAACAAGCAGGCTACATATTTCGTGCAGAAGGCCAACGAGTACGAGAGCAGCATTTGGCTGGAATCCGGCAATCGGAAGATGAACGCAAAGAGCCTGCTGGGCATCATGTCTTTGGGCATTGTCTCCGGTTCTACGGTGACCCTCAGCGCCGTCGGTTCCGATGAAGAGACTGCGGTGGCCGCACTGGAAGCTCTGCTCCAGCGGGACGTTTATTAATTGCCTACACATCTGCCGCCTCTTTTTCAAAAAAGAGGCGGCTCTTCTTTAAAGGAGCCCTATGACATTCGACCAATTAAAGGAAAAAGCCCTGTCTCTGCCCTATGCCCCGGGAGTGTACATCATGCGGGACAAAACGGACAAGGTCATCTACGTTGGAAAGGCCAAGAAGCTGAAAAACCGGGTCAGTCAGTATTTTCAGGACACTGCCTCCCACACACCCAAAACCAAAATGATGGTCAGCAAAATCGACCATTTCGATACCATCGTTGCCGCCAGCGAATTTGAGGCCCTGGTGCTGGAATGCTCCCTCATCAAGCGCTATATGCCAAAATACAACATCCTTTTGAAGGATGACAAGGGCTACCCTTATCTACGGATGAACATGAAGGATATTTATCCCACCATGACCATCGTCAGCAAGATTGCCGACGACGGAGCGGAGTATTTCGGTCCATACGGCACCAGGGGCGTGACCCATGGGCTCATGGAGGCGATCCTGCTGACGATGAAGCTGCCCAGATGCTCCAAACAATTCCCCCGGGACGTAGGGAAGGATCGGCCCTGCCTCAACTACCATATGAACCAATGTGAGGGCTGGTGCCAAGAAAACCGCAGCGCCATTGATTACCGCCTCCGCATGGAGCAGGTCCGGCAGCTGCTGAAGGGAAACTACAAGTCAGTGGCGGAGGGGATCCGTACAGAGATGCTTGCGGCAGCGGAAAACCTGGATTTCGAGGTGGCCGCCGCCCTGCGGGACCGGCTCAATGCTGTAGAGGCCCTGGGGCAAAAGCAGCTGGTCACCGCCGGAAGCCTGGCGGATACGGACGTGGTGGGCTACAGCGAGACGGAGGCCAAGGCCTGCTTCGCTGTGCTCCATTTCAGCGGAGGCAATCTGTTGGATAAGGACTACGAGGTCTTCCCAAAGCCGGAGGACAAGCAGGAGGCCGTATCCAGCCTGATGAAGCAGTATTACCTCTCCCGGGGTCTGGCCCCCAAGATCGTCCTGCTGCCCTTCGAGTTGGAGGACAGCGAACTTTTCTCCCAGCTCATGGAGCAGCAGTACGGCCGCCGGAGCAAAATTCGAATTCCCCAAAAGGGAGACAATATGCGCCTGGTGGAACTGGCCAACAAAAATGCCTTTGAGGAAGCCCAGCGGCTGACCCAAAAGGACGAGCGGATCAACGCTACTCTGGTGACCCTGGGGAAAATGCTGAACATTCCCACACCATTCCGGATGGAATCCTACGACATCTCCAACATCTCCGGCACGGATATTGTAGCCAGTATGGTGGTATTCCAGGACGGCAAGCCCAAGAAGAGCGAATATAAGCGCTTCAAGATCCAGGACTTACCCGGCCAGGATGACTACGCCTCCATGCACCAGGTCCTTACCCGGCGGCTGACCCACTACAAGGCAGGGGACAAGGGGTTCGATACCGCCCCGGATCTGCTGCTTATTGACGGCGGCGTGAATCATGCCAATGTGGCTGTGGGGGTCCTGAAGGACCTGGGGCTGTCTTTCCCGGTGTTTGGCATGGTGAAAGACGACCGGCATCGGACCAGGGCCTTGGTGACACCAGAGGGCCAGGAGATTCGGATCGATAACAACCAGTCCATCTTTTCCCTCATCGGAAACATACAGGAGGAGACCCACCGTTTCGCCATTACCTACCACCGCCAGCTGCGCAGCAAGCGCCTGCGCTACTCAGAGCTGGACGGTATCCCTGGCGTGGGCCCAAAGCGAAAGCAGGAGCTTCTGAAAAAATACGGCTCCCTCACCGCCATCGCCCGGGCCACTCTGCCGGAGCTGGAGCGGATGCTGCCAAAGGATGCCGCCGGAGCGGTTTACCGGCACTTCCGGGAAAAAGAAGAATAAAATTTATCATTCAGGAAAGAATTGGGAGAAACGCCTATGCGAGTAATTACAGGAAAAGCCCGGGGTATCCAATTGAAAACACCCCAGGGAATGCTGACACGCCCCACGGCGGACCGGGTCAAGGAAGCACTGTTCAGCATCATTCGTTTTGATGTGGCGGGTGCCATCGTACTGGACCTCTTTGGCGGAACCGGCCAGCTGGGCATTGAGGCGCTAAGCCAGGGAGCGAAGAGAGCAGTGTTTGTAGACGCCAGGGAAGAGGCCTGCGGGCTCATCTGGGAGAACCTGAAAAAGACCCGGCTGGAAGGGGATGCTTCTGTCGTCCGCTGCGACTATCTGGAGTACCTGTCCAGGTGCCGGGAGCAGTTCGATATCATCTTCCTGGACCCGCCTTATGCGGAAGTTTTTTTGGAAAATGCCCTGAATCGAATAACAGAAATTGACATTTTGCGTTCGGGTGGTATAATAGTTACGGAACGGCCCTTGGGTAAGGAATTAAGTCAGGTTTTCCCTGGCTACAGCCGCTCCAAAGACTATAAATACGGAAAAACGCTTCTGACCATCTATCGCAAAGAGGAAGCGCAGGATCAAATATGAAAACAGCGATTTATCCGGGTTCTTTCGACCCGGTCACCAGCGGCCACCTGGATATTATCCGTCGGGCTGCAAATATCTTCGACCGGCTGATCGTCTGCGTCATGGTCAACGCCGGAAAACACCCCATGTTCTCCCTGGAGGAGCGGGTAGCCCTGATCCGCCGGGTGACCCAGGATCTGCCCAATGTAGAGGTCGACGGATCTAGTGAGCTTCTGGCGGAGTATGCCCGCCGCAGGGGCTCTTGTGTGGTGGTAAAAGGGCTTCGGGCCGGCTCGGATTTTGAAAATGAATTCCAGATGGCCCTTATCAACCGGAAAATCTATCCGGAACTGGATACCATGTTTTTGACCGCCAGCAGCCAGTATATGTTCCTAAGCTCCAGCATCGTCAAAGAGCTTGGGAGCTACGACGCAGACCTGCGGGACTTTATCCCGGAAGCCATTATTCCAGATTTCCGCCGCCGGCTGGAAGAGCGGAAGAAGTAAATCGAGTGAACTTAGGAGGATCACTATGAGCAGCAATATTGAAGATATCATCGGCTCTCTTTACGATATGGTTCAGGATGCCCGTACCATGCCTCTGGCTGCCGATAAATGCATCCTGGAGCGGGATCGGGTGCTGGATATGCTGGATGAGATCATCGCCCAGATGCCCGGCGAGCTGAAGCAATCCCGTACCATCGTGGAATCCCGGAATGAGCTCATCAACCAGGCCAGACGGGAAGCCGAGGGCATCCTGCGTCAGGCCCAGGAGCAGGCCCAGCAGCTGACTACCAAAGAGGCCGTTTACGAAGAGGCCAAAAAGCGCAGCGAGGAAATGATTGCCCAGACCCAGAACCGCATCAACCAGCTCCGTAAAGCGGGCAACGACTACATGGACGATGCTCTGAAGGAGACCGAGGAGACCATTGCCAAGGCCCTCAGCGAAGTCCGGGATACCCGGATGAAGTTCCGTACCGTCACCGAGGCCCAGGAACAGCAGCAGCCTAAGAAATCCACCCCCAATGTAGATGTAGAGATGTGATCCGAATACGTCCATTTCCCCGGACAGCCAGTGCGCTGTCCGGGGTTCTTTTTTTCTGTCTGGATAATAGACTAGAGCAGAAGGAAAGGGGAGAGGGGAATATGGATATCCACCAAAAAGTCACCGGGCGTGCATCCAGCCTGGGTGGCGGCATCGCCGCCGGCGTTGCAGCAGCACTGTCGCTGACACTGCTGCTGGGGGCGCTGCTGGCGTTTTTCATCAGCAGAGAAGTAGTACGGCAGGAGTGCCTGGGCTATGGCGTTATGATCGTCCTGTTTTTGGCCGCTGCCCTGGGGAGCAGACTGGCCTATGGGAGGGTGCAGCACCAAAGGCCCTTGGTATTTCTTTTGACGGCAAGCAGCTATCTCGTCAGTCTGACGGCAATTACGGCTCTGTTTTTTGGAGGACAGTTTGAAGGAATTTTCCCTACGGCAATGCTGATAATCGGGGGGAGCGGCACCGCTTTTCTGCTCCCGGGGCGGGGGAGGGGGCTTGGAAAACATCAAAAATTTTCCAAGCATTTTCGTTAAAATGCACAAAAACCGCGCATAGGTAATTAAAAGTTACCTATGCGCAAGAAATGCAGGAAAAAATTCAAAAGAACAAAATAATAAAATTTCGTGCCCTATTGCCACGATTTCCAGTCAAAAGAACAAATATGTAAAAACATTTGTTCTTTTATCAGAGTAATTAACATAACGCCATTAACATAAAAATTGTCAGAATCTACAAAAAAACTTATTTTGGCTAATAATACTTGAATTTTTGCAAAAAACGGAGTATAATATGTCTGTGTCAAAACGCCGTAGGTGTATCTACCTATTTCCCGCTTTCGTCCTGCGAGAGGACATTATACCGGGGCTGTCACACTCGACCGTCGATGGTTCCTGCGTTTCCCCATCCTGGGTGTTGGGGTGTTTTGTCATTTGAAAGGGATTGCTGCTCAGCTTGTCCGCCGCTGTGCTGGTCTGCTATGTCAGTTATTGTTTGGTCATGCCCCTTGGGCATTGCTGATAAAAGGTGGGTTTCTGATATCAGGAGCCTCCATATTCTAATAAGGATAGGGTATTTCGGTACATGCTGGACATTATTCAGTCTTACGAGAACTATCTCGTAAAGGTAAAGCAGGCATCGGAAAATACCATCTCGTCGTATATGCGTGATATTCGGCAGTTCTCCGAATGGATGCAAATGGGTGGTATTTCCAATATTGTCAATGCCACACAAGTGAATATCCGCGACTATTTGAGCCACCTGCAGGCCCAGGGCAAGTCCGGAGCCACGGCTTCTCGTTCTCTGGCCAGTCTGAAGAATTTCTATGCCTTTGCGGTTTCCAGCGGCGTTTTAGAATCTTCCCCGGTGGCTTCGGACATCCGAGTCCCGCGGGGGGAGAAAAAGCTGCCGCAGATCCTTACCGGCAAAGAGGTGGAACTTCTGCTGGCCCAGCCCAGCTGTATCGACCCCAAGGGTTACCGGGACAAGGCCATGCTAGAGGTGATGTACGCCACCGGCATGCGGGTGACAGAGCTCATCAGCCTGAATGTGGAGGACGTGAATCTTGAGATGGGGATTGTCAAGTGCCACAGCGAGAAGAAGGCCCGGGTCATTCCTTTGTATCCAGCCGCTCAAAAAGCCTTGGGTGTCTACCTGTCCGATGTGCGCTCCACTATGATTTCCGACATTTCTGAAAAGGCCCTCTTTGTCAACATCGGCGGCACACGAATGAGCCGTCAGGGCTTTTGGAAAATTCTCAAGTACTATCAGGCCAAGGCTGGTATTGAAAAGGAGATCACCCCCCACACCCTGCGCCACAGTTTTGCGGTGCATCTGCTGGAAAATGGCGCGGACCTGGGCTCTTTGCAGGAACTTATGGGCCACAGCGACATTTCCTCTACCCAGCTTTACGCCCATATGATCAACCAGAAGATCAAAAATGTGTATCAGAAGTGCCATCCAAAGGCATAAAAAAGAGCTTACGGACCCGGATGATCCGTAAGCTCTTTTGCGTTTCTATGTATCAGATGCCGGTCATAGCCGCCAGTACATCCACTTCCATCTGCTGGATGCTCTTATGCATAGCCAAGCCCTCGTCAATGTCCACATCGGAGAAGCTGCCCTCGTGGGTACAGACGATTCGGTTGGTTTTGCCCTGGAGCAGCAGTTCTACAGCCAGGTAGCCCATCTTGGTGGCATTGACCCGGTCACGGCCAGAGGGGGAGCCGCCGCGTTGGATATGGCCCAGAACGGTGACCCGGGGGTCCAGATCGATAGCGTCCTTGATCTGGGCGGCAATGTCGATGGCTCTGCCGGCGCCCTCCGCCACCACAATCATGTAGTGCGTGAAGCCGTTGAGGCGGGCCTGCCGGATCTTCTCAATGACATCCCGCTCAAAGTCAATGGGCTCCTCAGGGACCAGTACGGCGGTAGCGCCGCAGGCCAGGCCTACATACATGGCCAGATAGCCGGCATTGCGGCCCATGACCTCCACCACAGAGCAGCGCTCATGGGACTGCATGGTATCACGGAGTTTATCGATGCACTCAATGGCCGTATTGGCGGCAGTATCGAAACCGATGCAGTAGTTCGTACAGCTAATGTCGTTGTCGATGGTTCCCGGGATGCCAATGACATTGATGCCGTACTTGCTCAGGGCCAGAGCACCCCGGAAGGTGCCGTCGCCGCCGATAGCAATGATGCTGTCCAGCCCCAGGCATTTGCAGGTGGAGACGGCCTTGCGCTGGCCTTCCTCGGTCATGAATTCCTTGCTTCTAGCGGTGTAGAGGATGGTACCGCCGCGGTTGATGGTGTGGGCCACGCTCTTTTCGTCCAGCTTCACAATGTCACCGGTAATGAGTCCGTTCCAGCCTCTGCGAATGCCATAGCATTCCAAACCGTGATATAGCGCCGTCCGGACAACCGCCCGGACACAGGGATTCATACCGGGGGCATCGCCGCCGCTGGTTAATACGCCGATTCTTTTTACAGCCATGATAAAACCTCCTGATTTTGGGGAGCCTCCGCAAGGAAAGGGGAGGCCGCCAGGGTTTCCCTAACTTCCTCCTATTTTAACGAAAACCGATGGTAATGTAAAGAGAAATTTCGTGAACACTTGTATTTTCGGACACAAAGAATAGATTGTATTATTCCGCTTTCAAGGGCAGCCAAAGTAAGGTCCGTGCACCTGCCGGTTTGTTGTTTCCAAACTCCACACGCCCCCCATGGGCTTCTACGATCTGCTCCACCACATGGAGCCCAAGAATATGAGGGGCGTTTCCCACATTTCCCGCCAGAGCAGCCAGAACCGCCTCCGGATAGCCTACGCCGTCGTCCGTTACGGTAAGGTGAAGGACATTGCCCGTTATCTCCGCCGCTATTCCGATCCGGACAAAACCGGGATTATGTCGGACGCTGTTGTTCAGCAGGTTTTCCAGGGCCCGCTCCAGCAGCGCCTTGTCTCCGGAAAGAACTGCCCGTTCCGCTTCACCTGTCTGTTCCAGGCTTATGTCACACGCTTCCCCAAATGGGCCGTCACAAAACCGGGCGGCGAATTCCCGTAGCATCGGGCCCAGGGGCATCGGCTCCTTCCGGAGAGTCTGAGCGCCGTATTGCAGCTTGCTGGTAAGGTTCAGGTCCTCAATCAGGGAACGGAGCCGCTGGACCTGAACGCAGATGTCCCCAGCTTTTCGCTGGGCGCCGGCAGGGAGGGCCTCGTCTCTCTTTAGCTGTTCTGCCCAGCCCAATATCAGCGCCAGGGGCGTCCGGACATCATGGCTGACGCCTGCGATCCACTGGGTCCGTGTCTCGTCCCGCCGGGCAATGATGGCGTTCCGCTTTTGCAGCTGCTGGCTGGTCTGATTTAGCTTCTGTGCCAGTTCACCTGTAAAACCACGGCAGGGGAGGGAAACAGGCTGACCTTGCGCCAGGGCCTCCAGCCCCATTGCCACAGTCTTCAGTTGCCGGGCCCCCTTCCAGCTCAACAGGAAGCAGACGGCTAAGCCAACCAGAAGCATGATGCAGAGCATAGGAATGAGGCTTTTGCTGAAATCCAGCAGCATCCCGGGGGAGGCATACAGATTGTATCGCCAAAGGCTGCCGCTGTCTAAGCCAATGACAAACAAGCCATAGTCCTCTGTCCAGCAGAATACCGGGTAGTCCTCCAGATACCAACGGCTGAACCGGGCGATGTCACTGGCAGTGTATCGATGATTCAGGTTTTCCGGCAGGCGATACTGCCAGATCACACAGCCGTTCTCATCCAGCACCATAGCCCAGGCATAGCCGTTCATCCACTCCTCCGGTGTGTGCTCCGGGCTGAATTCCAGGCCGCCAGTGTCGGAGGGAACCATGGTGTCCGCAATGACCCCGGAAGTAAATTCTCGCTGCAGATTCCGGTTGCCCTCCCGCCAGCCGATCCAGACGATCAGGCCGATGGTGAAGGTGATCAGCAGCGCAATGATCCCCGCCGCCGCCAGAACGTAGCGGCGGATCAGCCGCGCAAAGGTCTTCATTCTGCTGCCTCCTTCCTAAGTCTGTAGCCTATGCCCCGCTGGGTCAGAAGAAATTGTGGATGACTGGGTTCCGGCTCCAGTTTCTCCCGCAGGTGCCGGATATGAACGCTGAGGCTGTTCTCGTACCCATAGTAGTCTTCACCCCAAACGCTGGCGCAGAGGGCATCGTAGGTCACGACATGGCCCTGGTTTTCCGCCAGCTTCCGCAGCAGCCCAAGTTCCGTCGCCGTCAGCGAAAGGCTGCCTCCCTCAGCCAATATGACCGCTGCGTCGTTCAGGTTCACCGTCCGGCTCCCGATTCGAAGGATGCCAGGACGATCGCGGGCCAGTGCATCCCGGTAGGTCCTGCGTAGAATGTGCTGCATCCGCAACAGAAGCTCCTGCATGAGAAAGGGTTTCGTCAGGTAGTCATCCGCCCCCAGCCCCAGGCCGAAGAGCCGGTCCGCATCCGCATCCCTGGCCGAGAGAAACAGAGCCGGAACATCCGCCTGGGCCCGCAGGGACCGAAAAAGGGTAAAACCGTCCCCATCCGGCAGGTTGATGTCCAGTATCATCATTTCCGGCCGCCTGAACAGGAAAGCCTCCTTGGCCAAGGCACAGTTTTTCGCCGTGCGCAGGTTCTTGTACCCGGCGGAGGTCAGCTGCTCCCGCAGCAGATGAAGCAGATCGTCGTTGTCATCTACGATCAGAATATCCGCATCGAATATACTTTCCATAGCGTTCCCTCCCGCTTTTTCTATACTGTAGCACAGCACCTTTGCTTTTTCCAGAAAAGGTACCGAAAATTAAGGAGAATTTAATCTAACCTTTCCCGTGCCTTAAGGCGGATGTGATAGCATAACTCCATCCGAAAGGATAATTGAAGCAAGGAGCAACAGCTATGGAATCTGTAATCAAAACCCATAACCTTACCAAGCGCTACGGCCGCCACACAGTGGTGCACGACCTGAATCTCACCGTTCCACAGGGAAGCGTCTACGGTTTCCTTGGCCCCAACGGGGCGGGGAAGTCCACCAGTATGAAGATGCTTCTGGGGCTGGTCCACCAGACCAGCGGGCAGGTGGAACTGCTGGGGCAGGCTATGAGCGAAGGGACCCGCATCGCTCTGCTGCGGCAGACCGGCAGCCTCATTGAATCTCCCTCCGGCTATCTGCACTTGACCGCCCGGGAAAACCTGGCAATCGTGGCAGACCTGAAGGGGGTAGCCTACAAGGATATCGACCGCGTTCTGGACATCGTCCACCTGACCGCTGATGCCAACCGGAAAGTGGGGCAGTACTCCCTGGGCATGAAGCAGCGGCTAGGCATCGCTATGGCCCTGCTGGGCAGCCCCAGGCTGCTGATCCTGGACGAGCCAACCAACGGACTGGACCCGGCGGGCATGCAGGAGATGCGCAGCCTGATTGCCTCTATGCCGGAGGCCACCGGGGCCACGGTCCTGATCTCCAGCCACCTGCTGGGAGAGATGGAGCAGATGGTGACCCAGGTGGGCATTCTGAACGCAGGGCAGCTCCTCTTTGAGGGCTCCCTGGACCGTCTCCATGCCCATAGCCGGGGCGGTATCGCCCTGCGGGTGCTGGATCGGGAAAAGGCACAGATCGTTCTGACGGCCCTGGGCATCGCCTTCAAGGCAGGCCCCCGGCGATCAGATGTATTGAACCTGCCTCCCGTCCCGGACAAAACTCTGGCGGATATTGTCTGCGCTCTGGTACAGAACAGGGTGGGGGTGGTAGGCGTCACTGCCGAGACCAAGAACCTGGAGGAGATTTTCCTCAGCCTCACCAGCAGCAAGGGGGTGGCGTGATGCTGCTCTCCTTTGGAACGGAGCTGCGCAAGGCCCACCGACGGCATGATTTTCTGCTGTGCCTGCTTGTGCCCCTCATCCTGGTGCTGTGGGTCGGCGGTCTGTCCCCCAGCGAGAAAGAGGAGCTAGCCAATGGGTACAGCGCCCTGTTTTACAGTATTCCCGTCATCCAAGCCATCCTTATGCCGGTGATGATGGCGGTACTGGCCAGCCGCCTGTGGGATATGGAAATCAAGGGAAATATGAATAAGCTGCTCTATACCCTGCAAAGCCGCCGCAGTTTGTTTGCCGGGAAGGCTCTTTTCGGACTTTTGGAGGTACTGCTGACCACAGCGCTGGAAATGGGCCTGGCTCCGTTGCTGGGGATCCTTCACGGATACACGGAGCCGTTTTCCTGGGGTCAATTTCTTTATCTGTCCCTGTGCAGCCTTGTGGTATCAGCTATGCTCTACTTTCTTGAGTTTTTCCTTATGGTCCGCTTTCGAAATCCGATGCCGGCCCTGTGCACCGGGATTATCGGAGCCCTGCTGGGGCTGTTTTCTGCTTTTATGCCGCCCATTGTCAGCTATTTTGTACCCTGGGGCTACTTCATCCCACTTAGCGCCTACGAGGTCAGCTTTTGGGATCAGGCGACACATATCGTTCTGTACGGGACCCGAGGATTCAATTTTGGCCTGCTGGCCTTCACAATTCTGCTGGGAATCGGCTTCTTCTTTCTAACCTGGCAGACCGTTCAGAAACAGGAGGTGTGATTTATGCTGATTCGATGCGTTCATGCGGAAAACCGGAAGCTTCATACAGCGCCCATCTGGATATTGTTCTTTCTGCTGCCCATAATTTCCGCCACCTACGGCACCTTTAACTATCTGCAAAACCTGGAAATCCTCACCGACGGCTGGTACAGCCTGTGGACCCAGCACACGCTCTTCTATGCCACACTGTTTTTCCCAGCCATGGTGTCCGCCTATGCCGCCTGGCTCTGGCGGTTGGAGCACCTGGGGCACAACTGGAACCTGATCATGACTGTCCCTGTGAACCCCATAGACCTGTGGCTTGCCAAGTTCGCCGTCATTGCCAAGCTGACGGTGCTGACCCACGGCTTCGTGTTCCTCCTGTTTGTCTTTTGCGGCAAGGTATTCGCCGCACTTCCCGGGTGGCCGCCTGTTGCGCTGGCGCTGTACCTCCTTCGGGGAGCCTTGGGTGCCATGCCCATTATGGCCGCCCAGTTGCTCCTGGCTATGGTCATCCGCAGCTTCGCCGTTCCTATCTTCCTGGGACTCATCGGCGGCATTGCGGGGATCCTCCTCAGCGCCAAAGGGGCATCCCTGTTCTGGCCCTATAGCCTCATGCAGATCGGTATGAACGCCAACAATCAGGAAGACTTGCTGTCCGGAAAAATCGGTCTCTTTCTCCTGAGCTGCGCCCTGTGGTTTTTGGGTCTGCTGGCGGTGTCCCAGCTGATTTTTCGGAGGAAGGACGTAAGGGCATAAAAATAATCCGAAATCTGTCAGCGGTATGGCCTTTTTTGCGTCTTATAGGGTGAGGCCTTAGATACCAAAGATTGGAGGTAATTCCATATGACTGATGAAGAAATCATTTCCCTGTTCTTTGCCAGAGACGAACAGGCTCTCGTCTATACGGAAGCAAAATACGGCCCATACTGCTTTGCCTTAGCAAATTCCATTCTGCCTATCCGGGAGGATGCGGAAGAAACCGTCAGCGATACTTACCTGAAGGCCTGGCAGACCATCCCGCCGAAAAAGCCATCCATACTACGCATGTTCTTAGCCAAAATCACCCGGAATCTGGCTTTCTCGCGCTGGCGCAACCTCACTGCCCAAAAGCGGGGCGGGGGAGAACTGCCATTGGCTCTGGAGGAGCTGGAGGAGTGCGTGGGGGCAGGGGAGGACTTAGGTGCCGCCCTGGAAGCCAAGGAGCTGACCAGGGCCATCGCGTCTTTCCTGGATACAATTCCCAAACGGGACGCCAATATTTTCCTGCGCAGATATTTTTTCTTGGAGGACGCCGCTGCCATTGCCGCCCGGCATAGTCTCCGTCGAGATGCCGTCAACCAAAGCCTAAGCCGGACACGAAAAAAGCTGAAAGCACATCTGATTCAGGAGGGGTATACACTATGAAGAATGCGGAAGTTTTGTTTCTCGCCATCGGCGGATTGGAGGCGGCCCGGCTGGAGCAGACGGAGTTTGCAGTCCCGGTACGCAAACGGCCAAGAATTCTTTTGGTGGCGGCCATCGTTGCCTTGACCCTGCTGCTGGTCGGCTGTGCTGTGGTAATTTATAGCAAAGTCCATTTGAAGTATATACCGCATGAGGTGCCCACGGCAACAGTGGCCCAGACTGAAGAAGCGCCTGCGCCCAACATCTTTACGGACTGCTATCCGCAGCAGCTCCCGGCAGGATATCTGATGTCCAGCGGATATCCGGTTGACCGCGTTTCCAGGAATATTACCTATTGTAATGAAGCTGGAGAGGAAATCAATTTTTGGATATCTACCGGACACGATCTGATTGAAATTCCCCTTGACGAGCCGCTGACAGAATCCAAATGTCAGATTTCCAGTTGGGATGGAGTGATGCAGGTTTCAGAAGCAGAGCAAGCACTATGGTGGCACAACGAAACAGAAAATTATTACGCCAGACTGCAAACAAAGAATCTTTCTGTAGATTTGGCGCAAATTGCCAAGAGCGTCGGCTTTGGCAAGTCTCTTCCCCTGGCCTTCCTATGTAAAGAGGGGACACCCTGGGATGTTTGGTATCCACAGCAGATCCCGGAAGGGTACAGCCTCAAGGATGTAACGGTTGGACCGTCGGTACTGCTCCTTGACTACAGCGGAGAAAATGGCAGCATCCAGTATATTGTCTCCTTCACAGATGACCTGGGCGACATTGCCGACCCGCCCCATGATTCCTTTGTCTGGACCGAGGAAACCGTGGCGGGGCAGGAGGGGAGAATGCTGACCACCAGCGGCGGCCTGCGGATCCTGGTCTGGAAGAACGAACAGGAGGGCTTCAATGCCTACTTATCCACAATGGACGAAACGGTAGACATCCTGGCCATGGCGGAAAGCGTTGCCCCTGGAGCGCCCCTGGAAATCTCCAGAGACTATCTGGGGCCGGATTTTTCCATCGAATTGGAGCAGCCCCAGGATACCTATTTTGGTTGGGCACCAATCTATCCTCAGACTGTACCGGAGGGCTATTTCATTGACTTTGTCAGTGAAATAGCCTATGGAGAGCAGATCATCCGATACGAAAACGCCGAAGGGAATATGCTGGATTATACATTTTATTACCGTCTGGGCAAATACGGCCGTGATTTTAGCGGAACCGGGCAGCCCCAGCAAGTGGATATCAACGGCAATATAGGCTATTTAGGTGCACATAGTCTTATTTGGACAGATGCTTCCAAAGGCTACGCATTCACTTTGAGCTCCGACGTAGATATCGATCTGCTGTCCATCGCCAAAAGTGTTGCCATCGGCCCGGAACTGGAGCCCACAAATCACAGCAAAACCCTGCTGGCTTTGGAAGAGCTCGGTGACTACCAGATTACAGACCTGCCGGACGGAGTTGAGCAGGATGAATTGACTGGTTGCCCACTATCAGACGGCGGCGGCTGGTATTCCTACATCCGCCGTTGGTATTTCGACAAGAAAACCAATGCCCAGATATTCTTTACGTACGAAACCTATGACTATGGTGACGATTCCATATCTATGGAAGAAGCTGCAAAAATGTACATTGGTGGGGATAAGGACCCACAGTATCAAACGATTTGCAGCTGTCCAGGCGCTTTTATCCAGAAGGACAATAGCGCGAAGGTCGTATGGTATCAGGGAAATGGCAAAAAGGGTGTGCGGTTCTACCTGTCTAGTGAGGATTACCCGGTAGCGAAGCTGCTGGCAATGGCGGAGAGTGTGCGGAAATAATAAGCGATAAATACCCGAGCAGCTGACATCAGTCTGCTTGGGTATCTTTGATTTTAAAATTGGATTGACAAGTTAGAAAAAATGAGCTATT